>NZ_CP043178.1:3000000-3600000 GCF_014217545.1 Pseudarthrobacter sp. NBSH8 | reverse complement strand
CCCGGGAATCCCGGCGTTGTTTACCAGAATGGAAACGGATTCGTCCTTGAGGGTCAGCGCCAGCTGATCGACCGAGGCCGAATCCGAGACGTCGCAGCTTGCCAGCTTGCACTGGTCCCCGGTCAGTCCAAGTTCTTGGCGGGCCTGGACGAGTTTATCCAGGTTCCGGCCGACCATGATCACACGGGCGCCAGCATCCACCAGATGCTGGGTCATGGCTTGGCCCAACCCGTTGCCGGCGCCGGTGACCAGGGCGGTGCGGCCTGTCAATGGCCCTGTCACGGCTGGTCCACGGTCACTGGCATGGTGGCCCAAGGCAGGTCGGCGCCGGCATACTTAGTGGCCCGGACGTCACCGGACCGGGCGTGGCCTTCGAAGGATTCGACCCTGCTGGCGCGGCCGCAGATCTCGCCCAGGAGCGCCGAGGACGCGGTGTCGGTAACTTCCTGGTGGGTGACGGTCTTCAGGTATTTGCCCACCCAAAGGCCGCCGGTGTAGCGGGCTGAGCCCTTGGTGGGAAGGACATGGTTGGTGCCGATAACTTTGTCGCCGTAGGAGACGCAGGTGCCCTCGCCGAGGAACAGCGCGCCGTACTCATGCATCTTATCCAGGGCCTCGCGGGGCTCCTGGGTCAGGACCTCGACATGCTCGGAGGCGAAAGTATCCGCCAAGGCATAGGCCTGGTCAAGGGTATCGACGACATGGATCTGGCCGTGGTCCCGCCAGGCCGGCCCGGCGTAGTCGTTGGTGGGCATGCCTGGCAGGATCTGCTCAATATGTTCCAGCACCCGGGCGCCCAGTGCGGCGCTGGTGGTGATGAGCACAGCCGGGGAATCGGGCCCGTGCTCCGCCTGGCTGAGCAGGTCCACGGCGACAATGAACGGGTCCGCGTACTCATCAGCGATGACCAGGATCTCGGTCGGACCGGCGAAAAGGTCGATGCCGACCTCGCCGAACAACTGGCGCTTGGCCTCGGCCACAAAGGCATTGCCCGGGCCGGCAATGAGATTCACTTTGGGAATTTCCTCGGTACCAACAGCGAGGGCCGTCACGGCCTGAACGCCGCCGAGCAGATAGATCTCATCCGCGCCCGCCATGTGTGCGGCCGCAATGGTCGCTGCGGGGATCTTACCGCGGATGGGCGGGGTGCAGGCGGCCACCCGGGGCACGCCCGCGACTTTGGCCGTGATGATGGTCATGTGCGCGGAAGCGGTCAGGGGGTAGCGGCCGCCGGGGATGTAGGCCCCGGCGGAAGCGACGGGCAGGTGCCGGTGACCCAGCCGGACACCGGGCAGCGTCTCGATTTCAATGTCCGTCATGGAATCACGCTGGGCCTGGGCGAAGCGGCGGACCTGGTCCTGGACGAACGTGATGTCATCGATCACCTGCCGGGGCAGGGTGGCAATGATCTCCTCGATCTGCTCGAGGGTGAGCCGGAAAGATTCGGGGCTCCAACCATCGAATTTCTCTGAGTATTCGCGGACGGCGACGTCCCCGCGGGTACGGATATCGTCAATGATTGCCTCGACGGTGGCCCGGACTTCCGGCTTGCTGCTGCCGGTATGGCCGGTCGGGAGGGCTGATTTAAGTATCTGCGACATAGTGTTCTCCGGGAAGGTTGGTGGTCAGGCGGCGGTGGCTGGCTGGGGCAAGGCGATGCCTTGGTGGGCGAAGGCGAGTTCGTCGTAGGCCAGCCACTGCGCCGTAACGCGGCCTTCAACGAGATGGTGGTGGCTGATGAGGCTGAACTCGACAGGGCCCTTGGGCCCAGTACCGGCGATCCGCCACTGGGTGGCAACACGCACCGGCAGCTTGTCCGACGCGGGCAGCGAGTACTGGTCATCCACCGTCACGGTCAGAAGTCCGAGGACGGCCCGCAGACCGGTAGCCCACTCCACCACTGCGCCGGCTCCGTCACGCTGGACGTCCGGGGCGAACGCGGTGGCGCAATCGGCGGCATAGAGCCCGGATTCAAACCGGCCTTCCAAAGCATTGGTGAATGCCTTCCGGACCAGGTCTCCCTCCGCCGTCCGGGTGAAGTCAAAGGACGGACGGGCCACCCGGGTTGCAGAGGGATACTCAGTAGCCTGCACGGCGTCCTCATGGGAGTATCCCAGCTGGCGTGCCTGAGCGAGCGGGTTGGCGCCCAGCCATTCCTCGACGATGACTTCGCCGTGCACAATACAGTTGGCTATCGCCGTGAATGTCACCGGCCGGCCGGTGGCGGGGCCGTAGACGGTGCCGCCGGTGTCGGTCCCGGTCCAGGTCCAGCGCATGGAGGTCCGGTAACCTTCCTCTTCGGAACCGGTCCAGATCGTGTCATCGATGACGCCGTGGAAGTCCGGGTAGGTGCGCAGCCGCGCGTGGGTGTTGGCGATGACGATCTCGTCGCCCACCAGGTCGCCGGCGTCGAGGTGGATTGCCGTGCTGGGCGCGTAGTACTTGCGGATGAGTTCGAGATCGCGGTGGGGCAGGTTCCAGATGTCGTAGGTGATGCGTTCGATGTAGTCGACGGGGCCGTCGAACCCGTAGGCCCGCAGCCCCGGGGGGGTGGTTGTCATGAAGTTTTCCTTCGGTTCCAGTGGTTGATGGTGTTGGCCGTTGCTTCCGGACCCTCAAGTGGCATGAGATGGCCGGCGCCGGACATGGTGTGGAGTTCGGCGTGTGGCATGGCAGTGGCAATGTCGTGGTGCATCTCCGGGGTGCAGAGCTGATCTTCGGATCCGGCGAGGACCAGAGTCCGTGCAGTGACCCGCTGCAAGTCGGGACGAAGGTCCCGGCGGCTTCGCTGGATGCCCAGCTGGTCGGCGAAGACTCGCGGTCCGAGGTGTTCGGCCATGGCTGTTCCAGTCCTGAGTAGGGCGGCGGTGATGCGTGCCGGCGCGAACAGGCCAGGCGCGAGGTCACTGGCGATTTCGGGGAAGGCACCAGCCGTGTTGCGTCGGACCAATTCTTCCCAGGCCTGCATCTGTTCGGGCCTGGGTCCCCGGGGGTTGGTCGAGATCAGCACTGCGGCGTGGAAGATTGACGGGTCTTTCACTGCCGCGGCCATCGCGACGATTGCACCGAGTGAGAGTCCGATGATTCCCACCGGCCCCTCCTGCCTCCGGGCAAGCTCGAGGAGATAGTCCGCCCCTTCGTCCAAGGTGGTGCCCTCGATCCGTGTGTCCACTGTCGCGCCGCCGAGGCGGAGGTAGGGATCCATAGCGGTAAAGATTTCGGCGGTACACAGCATGCCCGGCACCCTGATCCAGGTACGGATCCGTTGTGTCGCTGGGCGAGGCCCCATGATCTGCCCGCTCAGTCGTCGATTGTGGAGTATCGGACGACGTTCCACGCGGCGACGTAGCCGGCGGCGTCGGCGGCGTGGCCTTTGTCTTCGGCGTGCCGGATGGTTTCGGACGGCCATTCGAGACGGACGCGCCCGTCGCCGCTGTTCACGACCAGCATCTGGGCCTCGTCATCCATTGCGGTGAAGGTCCGCCAGGCTCCCGCCGGCACGGATATCGTGTCGTAGGGACGGAGGACGGTCGCCACCTTATGGTCGCCGTCGTTCAGGGTCACCAGCCATGTGCCGCGGTAGCCCATCAACACCTGGCTGTGGTCGTGGCGGTGCTGGAGCATGCCCTCGTCCTTGACCGCACGCAGCCACGCGAGGTTGAAGTTGTGCGGGTAGTGTATCGGCGGTACCTGGTCCCGGTCCTCTGTCATTCCGTAACCGATGACCGTGGCCAGCTCAGCCCCGCCGCCGGGCAGTTCATTACACAGGAACGGTTGGCTGCTCCACTTCAGATCGCGCTGGCGGACCACACGTTGCTGCATCTGCTCGGCGGTCCAGGTGCGCAGCCTGTCGATCTCGGCCTGGGGCAGGGGCGGGACGACCTCCACGTTTTCCGGGATCGTGTCGCCGGCCACCGTATCGATAAGGTCGTTGTCCAGGGTCAGGAAGAGGCCATGCTTTTCGGCCTCCTTCAGCACCGAGGGTCCCCAGATGATGCCTCCGGTGTTGTCGAAGCCCAAGGCAGTGAACAGCCAACCGTGCGAACCTCCCACATTGGTGAATCCACGGAAGATCCAGGTGGGAACGCTGACGATATCGCCCTCTTCGCAGATGAATTCGCCGTCGCTGCCGTCCGCGCCCCAGCGCATCTGCCAGGTTCCGCTCCAGTTCAGGAACACTTCGGCAGTGAAGTGGAGATGGAGGTTGTTCACCACGCCATCCGGCATGGCGGCGGCCCCGATATTGAAGCCGTGCGGTTCCCGAAGGTTCACGACCTGTTGTGCGCTCTGGGTCACCCCCGGCCCAATGATCGAGTAGTTCTCCTTGGTGTCGCTCCCGGGGGTGCGGCAGTCGATGAAGGCCTGGTTGCAGCTGACATAGTCACTGCGGCGGATGGTCCGGCGCCTCAGCTCATTTTCATCGACGACCTGGGTTGCTGTTTTCTGCTTCACGTTAACGTCCATGGGTCATGTATACGTATGTATCGCATGCATGTCAAGGTTTCGCTCGCGGATTGGGACGTGCGTCGACTAGGAGACGGTGTGAGTGCCGCGGGGCACGGCGGTCACCGGGTGGACGCGGCGAACCGGGTCCTCGGCCAGAGCCCCCGTCAGCCTGTCCACCAGAAGATTCGCGGCATCCCGGGCCATGTCGGCCAAGGGGATGGCGACGGTGCTGAGGTTGCAGATCGGCCAGCCGGAGGTGGGGATATCATCGATCCCGACCAGGGCAATGTCCTCGGGTACCCGGAGGCCAAGTTCCCGGGCCGCGTTCAGCGCGCCGATGGCGACCGAGTCGCTGATGCAGATGACGGCGCGGGGTGGGCGCTCGAGTGCCATAAGCTTGCGCATCCCCGAAACCCCGGAATCATGTCCGAACCAACCGCGTGCGATCCGCGAGGAACGCAAGGGGATATCGGAGTCAGCGAGTGCCTCCCGGATTCCGGTCTCGCGGTCGGTACTGGTGGAGGCTGCGGCCGGTCCCGCTATCAGCCCGATCTCGGTGTGGCCTGCAGACACAAGCATCTGGGCTGCTACCCGACCCGCTGCCAGGTTGTCCGCTACCACGCTGTCGGCTGCCACGATGCCGCCAATGCGGTTCAGCATGACCATTGGGATGCCTCGCTGCTGGAGTTCAAACGGCATCGTGGACTCCCGCCGCGTGGTCGTGAGCAGCACCCCGTCCACGGAGCGGTCCAGAAGTGGCGAGTAGGCAGCATCGTCATCCTCGCGTTCGGCCATCAGAACCATCCGGTAGCCGCGGGAGGCCAGGGCGTCGTGGATCGCCGGAAGTATCAGGGGGTAGAGGGGGTTGGCCAGATCGGCGACCATGGCCACCCGCTGTGTGGCTTGCGTTGAGAGTGAGCGGCCCATCTGGCTGGGAACGTAGCTTAGGGCCGCCGCCGCGTCCGCAATGCGGCGGCGCGTCTCCAAGGTGACCCGGGGATCCCCGCGCAGGGCACGCGAAACCGTCGGCTGGGATACTCCCGCCAAGCGGGCGACGTCACGACTGGTGGCAACCATTGTTGCCTCACTTTCCGGGTTCGGGCGGATGCTTCGATGTAAACATCTCACGGCAAGCCTATTGACAAGCATGTTAGCTATGCCACAGTCTATTACATACGTATTCATGCCCATAGGGGCACCTATCAATAAGGTGACGTTTTGAACTTTCCCAAAAGAATCGGTCGATCTCCCCTGTTGCTGGCTGTAGCCGCCCTTACGGTGGCGTCCCTGGCTGCCTGTGGCGCCGGCAGTCAGATTCCCGGTGCATCCGGCGCCCAGGGGACCTGTCTTGCTCCGGAACCCGCGGCCTCTGCCACCGTCAATGTGTTGGCTTACGGTGCCCCTGGCATGGACCCGTTTACCAGGGCCATGACGAGCGCCTGTAACGGAGTCAAGAATCTCAAGGTAAACCACTCACCGGTGGATTTCTCGGCCCAACTCGAAAAGGCGCCACTTTCGCTTTCCCAGCCGGCCGACGGCGCGTCCTATGACATTGTGGAGGTCTATAACACCACCCTGGTCGAGTACGCCTCTAAAGGATGGCTGGCGCCTCTGGACGAGTGGGTGGCCAAGAATGGTGAAGCCTCCGGTGTCAACGATATTGATCCGGCACTGCTGGAGAAGATGAAATACGACGGCCACCTCTACGCCCTGCCTAACCAGCAGAATGTCCACATTCTGATGTACCGCAAAGATATCCTCGACGGCCTGGGTATCCAGGCCCCCACGACCTATGACGAACTGTTTGCAGCGGCCGACAAGATCAGGGCAGCGGAAAAGTCTGAGACACCGTTCGTCGCTTCCTTCAACGCGGACAGCGATATCTCCACTGCGTTCAACAACGCACTGACCAGCCAAGGTGGCTCCTGGGTCAACAACGAGGGACGGCCCACACTTGCCTCCCCTGAAGGTGCAGCCGCGATCAACGACCTGCGCAAGCTCAAGTCCTACATGTCCAGCGACGCCCTGACCCTGAACAACGCCAAGGCCGTCGCCGCCCTGCAGAACGGGCAGGCAGCTATGGGTATCATTTATGCTGGCCGCGGTGCCACCCTGATCGACCCGGCCCTGTCCAAGTTCTCCAACGATTTCGCCTTCGCGCCTGCGCCGGCGGCAAAGGCAGGCGGGAAGCCGGCCGCCCAGTGGACCCAGGACGGTTTCGCCATCGCAAAGAACTCCAAGGTCGGATTCGACACACTCGCCGGAGTCCTGGCCACCTCGGTCGGAGACTCAGCCATGACCAACGGCGCCCCCTTCGCCGTCATTTCCCGGACCAGCAAGCTCAACGACCCCACGCTGCAGGCCAAAGCACCCTACTGGCAGGCAGCACTGGATACCCTTGAAGCGGGCGCGGACACGCTGCCGCTGAAGCCGTTCATGCCCACCATCCAGCAGAGCACCCGGTCCTTCATTGTCGAGGCAGTCAACGGCGCCGGGGACCCGATGGAAGCACTCGGAAAGGCAGACGCAGCGGCGAACTCCGCGCTGAAGTCCGCCGGGTACCTCAAGTAGCTTTTCCGCGGCGTATCCGCCACAACAGATTTAGGAGGTGGGTCCACTGAGACGACGCGAATTCTTCATCTTCGTCGGCCCCAGTATTTTGGTCATGACTTTGCTTATGGCCGGGCCCTTATTCATCACGGCCTTCGACAGCTTCAGGAAGGTCAGCTATGGCGACCCTGGTCTGTTCGTCGGGTTCGCCAACTATGCGGCCACGTTGGGTGACCAGCGTTTCTGGGCCGCCGCCGGGTTCACAACCGCTTACACCGCCGCGATGACGGCAGGAAAGATCGTTGGCGGGTACGTTGTTGGCCTCATGCTCAACGCCGTCCGCGCCAAGGCCCGGGCCTTCTTCCTTGGGCTGCTTCTGGTGCCCTATGTCGTGCCGACAGTAATCGGTGCACTCGTTTTCTCCTGGTTGTTCAACAGCACATTCGGCGGCCTCGTCAATGTCCTGCTGGCACCCCTGGGTATCGCACCGGACTGGTTCACCGATCCGACGGCGGCAAAGTTCCTACTCATTTCCCACAGCATCTGGCACGAGTCGGCGTTCGGCATCCTCGTCCTGGTGGCGGCCCTGCAGTCCGTCCCCCGCGAACGGATCGAGGCGGCCGCCCTCGACGGGGCCAGTTGGTGGCAGACCCAATGGCGCATCGTGATGCCCTCCATCCGGGGATTTATCGGCTTCATCGCCCTGATCTCAATCATGGACGGTTTCCGGGTCTTCGACAGCATCCGGATGATTACCCCGGCCGCCTCAACGGTCGGCACCGAGTCCCTCATGACCTATGTTTACAACGTCGCCCTAGGCGAAACCCAACAACTTGGACTCGCCAGCGCGATTAACGTCATCACGATCATCATCATTCTGACCTTCCTCGTACCCTTCATACGCCAAACCTGGCGGGAGATGAAAACAGCGTGAGTGCACCCAATAACGTCAGCATGCTCACCCCGGCTTCGCCGCCGGTACCTGTCCCGGACAGGTCGGTCAACGACCGTCCGCCACGTCGGACCCGCGGGGCCCTGAGCAACACCACCATAGGACGCCGCCCCCGGTGGCGGACCGCCATGGCGTACACAGGGCTGTCGGTGGCGGCGTTTGTGGCAGTATTCCCGTTCGTTTGGGCTTTCCTGACTTCCATCAAGCCCTACACGGACGCGTTCATCTCGCCCCCCGTCTGGAGCTTCACCCCCCAGATCGCGGCCTACGAACAGCTCTGGTACGCCACCGAATTCGCCTCATTCGGTATGAACACCATCGTGGTCGGCGTGGTCACGGTCATCATTTCCCTGATTGTGGGGGCTCCTGCGGCTTATGCGCTGTCCCGTTTTGACTCCCGGATCTCACTATGGCTCCTCGTTCTCGCCCTCGTCTTCCGCTCACTGCCGCGCTTCGTCGTTGTCCTGCCCTTCTACTCCATCGCACAGGCCCTCAACATCTACGACACCCAGCTGATGCTGATCATCGCCCTGGTCGCGGTGAACCAGCCGTTCACGATCTGGCTGTTGCGGAACTTCTTCGCAGAGCTGCCACGGGAACTGGAAGAAGCGGCCCAGATCGACGGCTGCAGCCGCTTCGGGGCATTCCGTCGGGTCATCATGCCCCTCGCCGGCCCCGGGCTGGTCACCGCAGGCATCTTCACGTTCCTGCTGGCCATCCAGGAATACCTGATTCCGGTCGTGTTGACACAACAGCATGCGACCACACTGTCGGTGTTCATCGCATCGTTCGGAATTGCTGAAGACACCGCCCTCTACCAGCTGATCGCCGCCGCCAGTATTCTGCTGGCTCTCCCGATCATTGCTCTGGCCTTCCTAGCCCAAAAGTTCCTGGTCACTGGGCTGACAGGCGGAGCGATCAAGGGCTAAACCAATGACACACGGGTCCGTGCCGTGACTATTTGTGACTAGGCGTTTGGGTCGTGAGGCGGCTCTTTCCACCACACGACCCAATCGCTGTTCATGCCACCATGAACCGGTCCACTTGGACCCAATCTTCCCGGCCGGGCGCCTGGCCCGGGTCCGGCACCATCGAGTCCGTGATCGCCACCGCTGACGCCGTGCGTGCCAAGGGCAAACACAAAAAGCACATCAACCTGTCCTTCGACGTGTGGAACGTCTGGTACCAGCGCGGCCTGGACACCGAGGACCAGCCGCACAACGTCGCCAAGGCGGGCTGGCGCGAGCACCCCCCGGGTCATCGAGGACAAGTGCAACGTGACGGACGCGGTGGTGGTGGGCACCCTGCTGAACTCGCTGCTCCGCCACGGCGACCGCGTCAAGATCGCCAACCAGGCGCAGCTGGTCAACGTCATTGCACCGATCCTCAGCGAGGAAAACGGTCCTGCGTGGAAGCAGACCATCTTCCACCCGTTCGCCCGCATGGCGGAGCTAGCCAAGGGCCAGATTCTGCGCCTGTCCGTTGACTCGGACAAGTACGAGGATACCCGCTTCGGCGGCACCGACCTGGTGGACGTCAGCGCAAAATGGAACGAGGAAACGGGCCGCGTGGCACTGTTCTTCGCGAACCGCGGCCTGGAGGAAGCCGCCGACGGCGGGAGGTCCCGCCGTCGTCCGCTCACCGCCACGCGGTGGTTCAAGATGACGACCGTGTGTCGAACGCCGCAGCCGATTCCCGCAGCAGGCGTGCGACGGTGTCCACCGGCGTGCTGGCTGATCGCCGCCGGTCGAACCGTCGCAGAACGATGCGACGGGTTCCGAGTCCGGGGACGTCCAGGACGTCCACTCCGTCGTGGGCGACGCCACTTAATGCCAGGGTGGGCACAATCGCAATTCCTTCGCCGGCGGCCACGAGTGCGAGTGCGGTCAGCGTTTCCTGGTACTGGTGCGCACTCTCCATCTGAGCGCCCGTTGACTGACGGAGCCGGCCGAGCACCGCAGCGTTCGCGGCTGTTGGGTCGACGCCGAGCCACGGAAGGGGCAGCCGGGCCAGGTCGATGTTCTCGGTGGTGAGCAGGGCGCCCGAGGGGACCACCAGCTTCCACGGCTCGTCCAGCAAGGGCTCCTCGATGATCCCGGCGGAGAGCGAACGCTGCTCGGCGGTGGTCGAATCGAGCTCCACCACCACGGCGTCGAGCTGGCGCTGGCGGAGCAGCCGCATCAGGTCCGGAAAGTCATCCTCGACGATCCGGATCTGCAATTGCGGGTACTGTGTGCGCCACTCGGGCAGGCGCGGGATCACCACCGTCCGGACAAAGCTGGTGAATCCGCCCACGCGCACAACGCCAGCCACCGTGGCCCCGCCTTCGATCCGGGCGCGGGCAACGCTGAGAGCACGTTCAATCTCCTCGCCGGCTTCCGCTACTGCCAGGCCGGCGGGTGTCAAAACTGAGCCTTTGGGCGTGCGCACCACCAAGGCATGCCCGGTTTCGTCTTCCAATTTGGTGAGCTGCTGTGAGACGGCCGAGGGGCTGATTCCCAGCTCGTCGGCGGCAGCCAGCACCCCGCCCGTGCGGGCAATCGCGAGAAGCACGCGCAGCCTGCGCGGATCGATGTCCATGTTAAGTAGTTCTAAACCATGTCTTCAGTGGAATGCAATTGCCCTAAAGGTGCGTCGTCCTCATAATTGCTGTTAAAGCACAGGTCTGGGGGAGCATCCGGGCCTTGCAAACACACGCATAGCCGGCCATTTACGATCCGCCCAGCTACGGCAGCCGGGCAACACCTCTGAAGGACATCATGGAACTGCTGTGGGAAATTGCAGGTTGGTCAGGGGCAGTTCTGATCCTGTCGGCATACCTGTCTGTCTCCATGGGTTGGTTGAAGGCCGGCAAGCACTTCCAAGTAGCCAACCTCATCGGCGCATGTGCCTTCATCATCAATGGTGCGGTCCACGAAGCGTGGCCCTCAGTGGTCACGAACGTTGCCTGGTGCCTTATTTCCGCCATCGCGATTCTTCGCATGCGGTCCACGCAAGAGTCGCCGGTGGCCCCAGTTGAGGCGTCGCAGGTGCAATTTCCGGGTGTTCCTGACACAACCGGCCAAATCGCTGTTGTCGAGGCAATTACTTTTGCCGTTCATGGCGACGTCGCCGCACGCGCGGCAGAGTGCCAGGCCAGCCTGCGCGACGGGCGGGCAACGGATTCAGCGATCCACAGTAGCGCCGCGGTGAAGCGCTGACGGCAGAGAGTCACAAAACGCCGAAGCGCGGTCTACACCAGCGGCCACGGGTCTGACGGGGACACCACCGTCGTCAGGAGCTGAGGTCCCAGTGCACCCGGATGGCCTCGGCCATGGGGCCGGCCGTGACGTCCACCCGGAAAGCAACAGGCGCGGTCCCCGTCTCTTCGATGACCGAGTCACTGTACACGCGGCCGCAGGAGGGACACAGGGTATAGAGATCCTCATCCGCAGGCCATTCCGCCAGCTCCGCGGGGACCGGGATGTTCTCCCCGATGTAGACGGGGACGCCGTCTGAGTTGGCCTGAATCAACCCGTCCTTGCTGACAGTGTTCCCGCACACGCAGACGATGGTGGTGACATCATGGCCGATCACTTCGGCGGATTCAGTGTCCATGATGACCTCCCCGGCGCTGGAAGAGACGTGCTGATATCAGCTTATGCCTGCTGATCCGCACGGGCGCCTTGGAATTGGCGCGCCATCCTTGCGTCCGATGGCGGCTGGTCGTTCGATCCCCGCCAGCGTGGTCCGTGGGACGATAGGTCACGGACGTCTGCTCGTAGCCGCGCTCGGCGAACACGCGGAAGGAAGGCGGCCGCGTCATCGCCGCCGACATCAGCAAGGAACGGCTCGACGACCTGATTCTTGAGAACGCCGGACTGGACCTGGTCCCCGTCGCGGGCGAGATCTCCACCGAAGAGACCGTGGCCGCCCTCGTCGCTGCCGCCGGCGGACGCGTCGATGCCCTGGCGAACGTCGCAGGCATCATGGACAACTTCGCACCCATCCACGAAGTGGACGACGAGCTCTGGGACCGCGTCTTCCGGATCAACGTCACCGCCCTCATGCGCCTCACCCGCGCCGTGGTGCCCCTGATGCTCGACGCCGGCACCGGGGCCGTGGTCAACGTCGCCTCCGAGGCCGGCCTGCGCGGGTCCGCCGCCGGCGCCGCCTACACCGCGTCCAAGCACGCCGTCGTCGGCCTGACCAAAAACTCCGCCGTGATGTACGGGCCCAAGGGACTGCGCTTCAACGCCGTGGCACCAGGCCCCACCATCACCGGCATCGTGGCCAACTGGGGATCCCAGCTCGCGGCCGAACGCCTCGGCCCGCTGATGCAGGCCACCGTCCCCACGCCCGCCATCGCCGCGCAGCTCGCCGCGTCCATCACGTTCCTGCTCAGCGACGACGGCACCAACATCAACGGCGCCATCCTCGCCTCCGCTAATTCGTCATTGTGGTGGGCGCCCAACAGGGCCACCATGTTCGTATGGACGTTGAAACCCCGAAGGCGACGGAGCTGAACCTTCCCCAGGCCTTCCTCCTTCTGGCAACGAACGACGTGAACGGAAAGCCCGAAGTGCCGGTGTTCGCACTCAGGACCACTGTGGCAGGGGCAATATTGGCCGAGCTGGATCTGATCGGTGCGATCGAGCTGCAGGGGAAGCGCGTCAGGGCCACCGGCGAGGCCCCGGAAACAGAATTCCAGCGCGAGCTCGAAGTCATCCGTGGCAAATCCCGGCCCTACACCCCCAAGGGGTGGGTGGGCATGCTGGAGGGCCGCGCCGTAGTGCAGCGTGTCTACGAAGCGATGGCGTCACTGGGCATCGTGGAACATGTCGGCGAAAAGCACCTGGGGCGGTTCCGGGCTGTGCGGTACCCGGAGAAGGACCACGCTCCGGAGGCGGCCCTCCTCGAAAAGATCCAGGCCGCACTCAGCGGTGCGCCGTCCGATCTTGAGGCGCCCGAAACTACGGCGCCTGATTCAGGGACCACTGATGCCGGGACGGCTGACGCCGTGGCGACCGATTCCCCGGAGCCCGCTGCCAAGCCTGATTCCAAGGCACCCGAGGCCAGGACCATCGTGCTGATCGCCCTGCTGCAGGCGGCCGGACTGCTCGGCAAGCTCTTCCCGGCAGCGGATCTGACCCGGGCAAATGAGCTGTCGAAGGACTATTGGCCGTCCCGTGCGGTGGAGGACGAACTTCGGATGATCAGGCTGGCGGAGCAAGAAGCGGCAAACCTGTGAAGCTGCCCGCAGACCGCTAGGCACGGGAGCCGCCGGGCTTCCTTATGCGGCCGGGTTCGGAAGAACCACCATGCCGTCGGCGACGAGCCGGCCATCGTGGATGACGGTGCGGTCGGTGCCGCGGTCCATGACGGTGCTCGTGATGGTCTCGCCATCAACCAGGACGATGTCCGCCCGATCTCCGAGAGCCAGGCCCGGCCGGTCGTCGGGGCTGGTGAGGCGCTGGACGCTTCGGTCCATGATTGATGCGCCTCCGATGGTGGCGATCGCCGCGCAGTGCTCGATCAGCCGGTCCTTGCGCAGCCGGTGTGTGAAGGCCAACTGCCACGTGCGGTCGAGCATGTCGCAATTGCCGTAGGGACTCCAGTAGTCCCTCTGCCCGTCCTCGCCCAAACCGACACGGATCCCCGCCTCGGTCATCCGGGCGAGGTCGAATTGCGACCCGCCGCTTGCCGGGGCGACCGTCGCCCAGGCAATGTCGAGATCGGCCATCTGCTCCACCAGCCGAGCGGTCACATCGGGGTGGACATTGGCGAGATCGTAAGCGTGGGACAGCGAGACGCGACCCTCCATCCCCAGCACGCGGGTGCGTTCGAAGATAAGTTCCGCGCTGAAGACCCCCAGGTGGCCAGGCTCGTGCAGATGAATGTCGACGTCGACGCCGTACTTCTCCGCCAGACCGAAGACAATGTCCAGATGGCGGACCGGGTCACGCTCCAGCTGGCAGGGATCAATGCCGCCGATGGTTGTCGCACCTGCGCGGAGGGCCTCCTCAAGGAGCGGGACAGTGCCGTCCTCGAGCAGCAGGCCTGCCTGCGGGAAGGCCATGACTTCCACATCGGCGGCGTAGGCGAAGTGCTGTTTCGCGGCCATGACTGCCTCGAAGCGCTCAAGCTTGCAGTCCACGTCGATCTGGGCGTAGGAACGGACGCGAGTGGTGCCCCGCGCAATCATCCGTTCCAGCGTTCCCCGCACTACATCGCCGTAGGGGACGGGGGTGTCGCGCCAGTTTTCCCGGTCGTTGCACATCATGTTCCACACGCCGGGCGAGGCGGTGTGCTCCCGGAACGGCAGCCCGATCCTGGTCGAGTCGAGATGGACGTGCACGTCGGTGAACGCGGGCACGGCGATCCGGCCCCGTCCGTCGACCGCCCCGCCGTCGGCGTCTGCTGCTACGACGGCGGTCCCCGCGGGGTGAAGGGCCGCGATCCGCCCTTGGCGAACTTCAAGGTCTACGGCGTCCCCGCCCCAGGGGCGGACGTTGGTAATGAGCATTGTTCATTCCTTTCGGCTGGGCTATGAATGACGGCTGGGGAGGCACCGATCCCGCGGGACCGGTGCCTCCCCTACCGCAGCATGTACTGGAAGAAGCATGTACTAGCTAGAAGTGGAAGGCAGCCTGCGCGATGGCTGCTGCGGCGACGAAGCTCGCGGTGAACGTCATGAGGGCGACGATGACGATCTTCCAGCTCAGTGAGCGCAGGGCCTTGACGTCACGGCCAAGCGACATGCCGATCAGGGCAATCATGGGCAGGCCGGCGAAGAGGACGCTGATGTGCTGCGTAGCGGAGGCAACGAAGGGGCCCATGGGCAGGAACGTCGCGGAGGCGATGGTTGCCAGAGCCAGGACCCAGATGCTGGACGGAACCACCGGGACGAGCTTGGCGAGCACAAGGGCGATGGCGGTGAGGGCCAGCAGGATGAGGATGCCGACGGCATCCAGTGGCAGCAGTGAACCTGTACCGAGGGCGTTGAGCAGGAAGCCGGCCACCCCGGTCGCGGCGAACGCGATCAGCCACGTCCTGGGTGTCCGGACAACAACGGGATCCTCTTCGATGCTGTTGACGTCCACGGTGTCGATGCCCGAGGCCCCACGGGACTCGAGCGCTGCGGCGCCCAGGTGTGCCTGACCTGAGCTGCCCGATTGGGTTCCAGCCGCAGCGCCTATGAGGGCGCCGCGGGGGACACGGCGGCCAAGGTCGTCCCGCCCGAAAATGCGGGACCACATCTTGTAAAGCTTCTGGCACATCGGCAGCGCAATAAAGACACCTGCGTAGAACCCGACGATGTTGGTGACGAGGTTGGACAGTGCAGCGAGGGCCATGATCTCCCCGGCCATCTCCGGATACAGGATGGACAGGGCGCCCACGCCCCCGAGCATCATGGAGGCGGACCCCAGTCCCAGGCCCAACGCGAGGGCCCGGGGATCAAAGAAGTCCATTCCGCCGAGCAGGCCGGCCAGGAGGGAGATAAACACGGCGCCAAAGACGCTGCCCAGCACCCACACTGCGAACACGCCGCGGTACTCGGGGGAGCGGACACCAAAGCGCTGGATGGCGAAGGCAAGGTAGGACTCACGGTCGATCGACCAGGTGGCGCCGATCGCAGTGCGGCCCAGGCCAAGGGCCACCGCGACCGGCAGGGCCAGGATCACCGTGCCGAGCACGTGCCCCACCTCTTGCAGGAGTATTGCAGGGCCGAGGCCGGTGAACTTCGTCAGCGACGGACCTATCTGAGTGCCCAGACCTGCCAGGAAGAAAACTATGGATACGTCCATCAGGTGGGTGGACACCGCACGGGCACGCCCGCCGATGGGTTTCCATTTCTGGACACCGAGGAATCCGCCGATGAGCACGGTCCACAGGATGGGCATCAGGACGATTGCGGCCGGTCCGAGCTGGAACTTGTGAGTGCCGATCAAGATGGCTGCGGCACAGATGGCGGTGGAGAGTGCGATCATCACCAGCCACAGGGCGGGGCGGGCGCGGAAAGAACGGGACGGCGGCGCGTCCACAAGGGCGGACACGGAGCCGCCTGTGGTCTTCGCTTCATTGCGCATGACGCAGGCCTTTCGAGGGGGGATCAGGAATCAGAACTAAAACATCCCGCATTGCGGAACCTGGTTCTTGGTATACCAAGTGACTGTATACTCGTACTCATTGAGAGGCAAGTCACATTTATCCGCTGTTCGCCAAGGAGGCACGTTGTACAAGAAAATCTCGGCCCGGTACGTTCTGGGGTTCGACGGAACAGGGCACACGCTCATCGAGGACGGCGAAGTTGTCTACGAGGGGGATGCCATCGTTTTCGTGGGGCGCGACTATGTGGGCCCAGTCGATGAGGAGCACCACTATGGCCAGAGTTTGGTCATGCCTGGCTTGATAGACCTCGACGCCCTCGCCGACATCGATCACCTCATCCTGGACTCGTGGCCTTCGCCCGATGCCGCCGCCGGCCACCTGTGGTCGGAGGACTACTTCGCCAACCGTCGCCGGGACGTGTTCACGCCCTCGGAGCGCGCCACGATCCGCGAGTTCGCCTTGGCGCAGCTCGCCCTGCACGGCATTACGACCTACATGCCGATCGCCTCGGAAATCCACAGTTCCTGGGCCGAAGGCCTCGATGAGCTTGTGGACATGGCGGAGACAAGCCGCCGGATCGGACTGCGCGGCTACCTGGGGCCGGCCTACCGTTCCGGGGTCCATGTCATCACCGCAGCAGGCGACCGCGAGGTCCACTTCGACGAGGCCCGGGGGCTTGCAGGCCTGCGCGACGCAGAGCGCTTCATGGACTACGCCGCGGGTCTCGCGGACCCGCTCGTCACCGGGGCCCTGCTGCCGTGCCGCATTGAGACGCTGTCCGAAGACCTGATGCGGCAGACGGCGCAAATCGCCAGGGAGCGGGACTCGCTGGTCCGGCTGCACTGCCTTCAGTCCCCGCTCGAGGACGGGCTCCTGCAGCAATCCGCCGGACGCGGCGTCCTGGAACTGCTCGAATCCACCGGCCTGTTCGGCACGAGGCTTCTGATCCCGCATGGTGTGGTGATCGACGGCAAGGACCCTGCCGCGTCAGCGCCGGGCGGCCCGCTTGACACGCTGGCCCGCCACGGCGTCAGCATTGTCCATTGCCCGCTGACATCGTTCCGCTACCAGAAGCAGCTTGTTTCATTCGACCGTTTCCGCGAAGCAGGCATCAACATTTGCCTGGGCACTGACTCCTTCCCGCCGGATCTTGTGCGCGGCATGGACGCCGGCATGCACCTGACCCGGCTGGTCGAGGGAAGGCCTGACGCCGGGACCCTGGCCGACTATTTCGACGCCGCCACCCTCGGCGGCGCCCGGGCCCTTGGGCGCGCTGACCTGGGGAGGCTTGCCCCCGGCATGCAGGCCGACATCACGGTGGTCTCCCTGGCCGACTTCGGCGACGGCGTCGTCGAAGACCCGCTACGGACGCTGGTGCTCAACGGGACGGCGCGCCAGGTGACCGACACCTTCGTTGCAGGGCGCCCGGTCGTGGTTGGCGGCGCCCTTCCCGGCATAGACCTTGACGCGCTGCGGGTTGAGGGGCAGCGGCTGTTCGACGCGATGCGGGCGGCCTACTCGGTACGGGACGCCCGGCTCCGGGAGCCTGACGAGCTGTTTCCGCCCACCTATCCACGCGCGGAAATCGCTCAGCCGATCGCTGCCCCGTAACGGCCGCAACCTTCGGCTCTTCATTCGCTCGCTCTTGGCTTGGTATACCAAGAGCGATAGAATGAAGTTACTCGAGGGATTCCAGCACACTGCGGTGCAAGCCGATCCGCCCTCGGTGGAACCACCACTTTGACCTACCGACACCGGACCCGCGCGCCTGCGTCAGGGCCTTTCTCATTGGAGAGAACAATGTGCCTGCACGATCACACCTCCGCTGTCCTGCCACCAACTGCTGTTCCCCGCCGCGGCATCCTGGCCGGAGCGGCCGCCCTGGCGGGAATCTCGGTGGCAAGCCTGGCTGCCCAGCTCGGAAGTGCCCCGGCGGCGAGGGCAGCGGGCAACACATCAGGCCCCGTCTATCCTGACCGCCCCGCTTCGCCCCCGCCGATGATCATCGAGGGCGGCACCATAGTGGACCCCAAAACGGGCAACGCAGTGCAGGACGGGGTCCTTGTGCTGGAAGGAGGCAAGGTCACCGCGGCCGGCACCCGGGACGAAACACGGCGTGCGGTAGCCGCCCTTGCAGGCCGTGCCCGCATCGTGGATGCCTCCGGGCGGTGGGTGCTTCCCGGCCTTATCGACGTGCATGTCCATGCGAACGCTCTTTCGGATGCGCGGGCCATCCTGCAGGGCGGAGCGACCAGCGTCAGAAGTGGTTCAAGCAGCTTCTACCAGGACGTGGCCCTCGCTGCCCTGCCTGCCTGGGCCGCCGGCGCCTCACCCCGGATGAGCCCCGCCGGGCTGTTCATCTCACCCGATCTTGGGGCCTCGCTCCTCGCTGACCCGGACCTTGCACCGCTTGCATCCCTGGCCGGGGGAGTCACCGCACCGACGGACCTTGCCTACCTCACCCGCGTCAACCTGAAACGCGGTGCACAGGTGATCAAGACCCGGGCCAATCCCCGGGCAGGCCTGGCGGAACAGGACCCCCGCGAACTGGTCTACACCTACGAACAGCTCTCTGCAGTGGTTAAGGCCGCAGGCAAAGCAGGCGTGCTTTGCCACGCCTACAGCGCAGAGGGGATAGGCGGTGCCGTCCGGGCCGGTGTGCGCAGCATCGAGCACGGCGTCTTCGTCAGCGAGGAGACCATCTCGCTGATGGCCCGCCGTGGCACTTACTTCACACCCACATTGGACGCCATCACGAGCATGGCTGGTTCTTCCAACCCGATTCTTGCCGCTCGCGGCACGGAGTACACGCCCATCATCAAAGCAGCCGTGAGGGCTGCCCATGAAGCCGGTGTGACGGTGGTGGCAGGGACGGATTCCTTCGGATCCGATGTGACCCCCATAGGCACAGAAGCGCGTCTGCTTGCTGAGGCCGGGCTTTCACCACTGGACGCGCTACGGGCCGCGACAGTCAACGCCGCCGCCCTGCTCGGCTGGAGTGAGAGTGCAGGACGCCTGGTACGCGGTTCCTTTGCAGACGCGATCATCGTGGATTCTGATCCCTTGAACAGTGCCTCGGCCCTGGAAGAAATAAGGGCAGTGGTGGCGCAGGGAGTCCTTGTACGGAATGACCTCTGATCGGTCGGTAAGGACAAACGCGACGCTGTCCCCGACCACCTTCCTCCTGCCCGAGCCGTCTGAGCTACCCGGCAAACGCGCCCTCCCAACCCAGAAAGCCACCCATGACCTTGATTCTTAAAGCCTCCGAGCTCCAGACCCTGGCCGATATGCCGGGGACCATTGCCGCCGTCGAACGCGTCTTTGCCGGCCTCAGCCGGGGCACCGCCTTTCAGCCGGCGCCGGACTCGCTCCTCCTGCCGTCCTCGGACGCGAGGTTCCTGCCGATGGCAGCGCTGTCCAGCGCCGAGGAGCTCGCGTCCGTCAAACTACTGGCGGACATCCCGGCAAACCGGGAGTCCGGCCTGCCCACGCAGCGGTCCACGATCATGCTTGTCTCCCAGCTAACCGGCGAAACCCTGGCCATCCTGGACGGCAAAGTCCCCACACGGGTCCGCACTGCCGCTGCCAGTGCGGTGGCGACGAAGCTCCTCGCGAGGCCCGGCAGCACCACCCTGGGACTGGTCGGTGCAGGCGCCCTGGCCGTTGCCCACGTGGAAGCCATGCTGGCCGTCCTCCCGATTGAAAACGTCGTGGTGTGGTCCCGTTCCGCGGACACGGTCGCCGCCTTCTGTGACGAGATTTCCCACTACGGCCTGAACGTCACGCGGGCGGCCAGCGTCCGGGAAGTGGTGGCGGCTGCCGATGTGCTGTGCACCCTCACGCCGGCCGTTGAGCCGGTGGTTAGGGGCGAGTGGTTCCAGCCCGGGCTGCACGTGAACGCCGTCGGATCCCGTCCGCGGGCGGACCACCGGGAGATTGATTCGGCGGGCATGGTGAGGGCCAGGGTCTTCGTGGACAGTCTGGCCACGGCCAGGGCCAAATCAGGCGGGCTGATCATCCCGGTGGCCGAAGGTGTGATGAGCTTTGAGGATGTGGAAGCCGAGCTCGGTGACGTGGCGGCGGGGACAAAAGCAGGTCGCCTGGGTGATGAGGACGTAACCTTGTTCAACTCGGTTGGTATAGGTCTGCAGGATCTTGCCATCGGGCGGCTCCTGTACGACGCTGCGCTCCATCAGGGGGTTGGCACCCGCGTGGAGCTGAATAACTGAGTAAGCGCGGAAGTATGGTTTCGCAGCAATAACGGGAGGAATGAATGGCCGTCCAAGCGGAAGCCCCGGCGTCCTCGGCTGATACTGCCCGGGCCCGGATCCGGGAGTTGATCATCTCCGGTGACTTCGCGCCGGGGTCCCGGCTCAGGGAACGTGAGCTGTCCCAGACTCTGGCTGTTTCCCGGGTGCCCGTCCGGGAAGCCCTCCAGCAGCTCGAAGCCGAAGGCTTCATTGACGCCTCCCCCCGGCGTGGTGCCACCGTCAAGCAGATCACCCTGCGCGACGTCAACGAGCTCTTTGAGGTGCGGCTCAGCCTGGAAGTCCTCGCCGCACGCCTCGCGGCCCAGGCCGCGGCAAGAGGCCAGCCGTCGTCGCGGCTGCAGCAAATGATGGACCAGGCAGAAGAAGCAACCCTGCGCCACGACCATGCGCAGATACCGCTCAGCAATACGGCCCTGCACGCAGAGATCGTGGCGATGGGGGGCAACTCGCTGCTGGAGTCCTCCATGAAGCCCCTGCTGGGCAGGATGCAGTGGCTCTTCACTTTGACCGGGCACCGTGACCCCCAGGTTCAGTGTGCGGAGCACCTGAGCCTGTGCCAGGCCATTTATGACGGCAAGCCGGACCTGGCGGCGGCGCTGGCCTTCGCACACGTGGAGCTGGGCCGTGAACCGTCGCTCCAAGGACTGGCCGGGCGCCTCCCCGAAAGCTGACGACGGCGGGAGGTCCCGCCGTCGACCGTTCACCTTCGCCGCGAAAGCAGTGGGGAGGGGTGGCCCAATGCGGGGTCACTTTTGGCCCAATAAGTGCCTATTATTGGGCCGTAAGTGACCCCGCGTTGCATGTTAGTGCCAGAGCCCGAGGGCGAACTCCGCTATCACGGTGGAGAGCAGGAAGGACGCGGTGATGGCCACCAGGCCCACCGGGATGATCTTCCAGCCGATGTTCTTCAGCAAGGGGATGTCCTTGCCCAAAGACAGGCCCGCGAGCGTCAGCATCACCGTGGCGATGGACAGGAAGTCGACCGTCTTGATGACCGTTGTGAGCGACTCCGCCCCGAAGAACCACGGGCTGGAGATGTAGGCGCCGATCGTGGTGATGTAGACGATCGCCGAAATCTTCTTGGTAACCTTCGCCAGGGCAACGCTCACCAGGACCAGTGCCAGCATGATTCCGTACCCGGCGACGATCGTCAGGCTGAAGCCCTTGGCCGCCACCGACGCCGTGCCGATGCCCAGGACCGTCAGGACGGACAGGGACAGCCACAGCGGGAGCTTGATGGCTGCGGAGGATTCGGCAACCCGCTCGCGGAACCGGCGGTTTTCTTCGGCCTGGACCTCTTCCCGCTCAATGTCGGCCAGGCCGCGCTCGGCGGGGGCCCCTGCTGTGACCGCCGCAGCTTCACGGGTCTGCCTGCGGGTGAGGAGCTTGTAGAAACGGTCCGCAAGCGGCAGCGCGATGTAGATGCCTACGTAGACGCCCAGGATGGTGGTGATCAGGTTGGACACCGCCGCCATGCCCAGGATGGCTTCCTGGTCCGCCGGGTAGGCCGCGATGATACTCGCCGAGGACGCCGCCATCATGGAGCCGGATCCCACGCCGGCGCCCATCGCCAGGGCCAGCGGATCGAAGATCTTCCAGTTGGCCACCAGTGAAGTGAGCAGCGTAATGTACACGGCGCCGAACAGCGTTCCGAAGACATACATGGCCAGCACTCCGCGGTACTGGTCCGAGTCGGGGCCGTACTTTTCGGAGACCATGGCGAAGGACGGCTCCCGGTCAAGGGAGAACGTAGCGCCCACCGTTGCCTTGCCCATCCGGAGCAGGACGGCCAGGGGGAGCGCCAGCATGATGGTGCCCAGCAGGTGCCCCACTTCCTGCAGCAGCAGGGCCGGCCCTGCTTTGATCAGGCTGGGGAGGCTGGGCCCGATGTTGAACGCCAGCCTGGCCACCAGCAGCAGCACGGCCACGCCCACCAGGGCGGCGGCGATCCGCTGCAGGTCCAGGCCCAGGGGCTTGAACTTCTGGATGGAGACCAGGAGCCCCAGGATGAGGCCCCAGACCATGGGGAAGATGACGATTGCGCCGATTCCGATATCGATCTTGGCCTGGCCGATGAACTGGACGGCCAGCGCGATGACAAAGGCCAGGGCGGCGACCGGAAGCGTCAGCCGGGCACCAGCTTTGTCGATCCGTGTGGTTTTGGTGCTGGTACTCATGATGTGCCTTCCTGAGTGAGAGTACGACGGCGGTATGCCGCTTTGGTGAAGCGTTCCCGTTCGGTGGGGGTTGAGGCCGCGGCGGCGACGGTCCAGGCCAGCGCGGTGGCTGCCTCGAACATCACGCCGTACGCCCCGGCGGTGTCGGCCAGCGCGGCGAACGCGTGCGAGTGAATGGGTACGTTGGCCCCGGGAATGCTGAGCCAGGGATGCAGGGACGGGATGACCTGGGAGATGTTGCCCATGTCGGTTGACCCGCCGCTGAGGCCGGCCGAGGGCGAGGTGTCCTTGCCGAACGCGTCCATCGCCGCCGTCCAGTGCGCAGCCAGGGCGTTGTCCTGGAGCAGCGGTTCGTAGAGGGGCTCCGTTGCCTCGATGTCCAGTGTGGTTCCGGTGGCCAGCGCGGCCCCTTCGAAGCAGCGGCGGACCCGCTCAAGCAGCGCCTCGTATTCCGGCAGGGTGAAGGCGCGGCACTCAAACTGGATCACCGCCCGGTCCGGAATGATGTTGGTGACGTGGCCGGCCTCGGCAACGTACAGCGCGATGCGGTGGTCGCCGGGGATCTGCTGGCGGAGCAGACCAATGGCCACCTGGCTCAGGACGGTTGCATCGGCGGCGTTGACGGCCTGGTGCGGCGCTGCCGCAGCGTGCGCGGCCTTCCCGGTGAACGTCGCCTTGTACCGGCCCACGGCCTGGGCGCTGGTACCGGCCGGGTTGTACGTCAGGCCGTCCTGAACGGGGTGGACCATCAAAGCCAGCCCGACGCCGTCGAACCCCCCCTGTTCCAGCATGAGCACCTTGCCGCCGCCGTGTTCCTCGGCGGGCGTTCCGATGGCCTTCAGTGTGATGCCCAGTACGTCGACGTAGGGTTGCAGCGCAAGGGCCGCTGCGACGGAGGCGCCCGCGATCAGGTTGTGCCCGCAGGCGTGGCCGATGTCCGGGAGTGCGTCGTATTCCACGCACAGCGCGACGGTCAGTTCACCGCTGCCGGCGCTCGCCGTGAACGCGGTGGGCAGGCCCCCTGTGCCGCGCTCCACCGCGAAACCGCCCTCTGCCAGCAGGGCCGCAATGGCCTCGGCCGAGCGGACCTCCTCGAACGAGATCTCCTTGTGGGCGTGGATTTCCCGCGCCAGGGCCTGGACCCGGGGCTTCCAGCGTTCGACGCCGTCCGCGAGGGCCCCGCGGAGAGTAGCCATCGCGGGGGTGGTGTCTGTCAGTTCCATAAGTACCTGCCTGCTTCAGTTGGACGCATGAGGAGGACGCTTTAGTAGGACAGCGAGGGGAAGGGGGAACCTGCCGCGCACGTGGGAACCCAGATGGCCTTCGTCTGGGTGTACTCGTCCAGGACCCCGGGGCCGGAGGAACGGCCGTGGCCGGAATCGCCGAAGCCGCCGAACGGGACCGCCACGTGGATGGTTTTGTAGGAGTTGATCCAGAACGTACCGGCCTTCACCGCGCGGGCAACGTGGTGCGCCCGGGAAACGTCGGAGGTCCACACCGCACCGGCCAGGCCGAAATTGGTGTTGTTAGCGCGCGCGATGGCCTCAGCCTCGGTGTCGAACGCATCCGCACCCACCACGGGGCCGAAGACCTCTGTGGTTTCGAGCCGGTTCGACGGCGTGACGCCGTCCAGCAGCGTCGGCATGACCCAGTGCCCGCCGGCCAGCGCTGACCCGGCCAGCGCGTCCGGAAGCGCGGCCCCCGTGACCCGGCGGCCGCCGTCGTTGATTCCTGCCGCGATGAGGGAGTTGACGGTGGCGAACTGCTGGGCCGTGATGATGGGGCCCACCTCGGTGTCCGCGCTCAGCGGGTCGCCGAGCCGCAGCCGGGCAGCCTTCTCGGCGACCATTTCAACGAACTGGGCGTGGACGCTGCGCTCCACGAGGAGCCGTGATCCGGCGACGCAGGACTGACCGGCACCGGAGAAGATCGCCGAGACGGCGCCGTCCGCGGCCCGGTCCAGGTCGGCGTCGGCAAACACGATGTTGGCGCTCTTGCCGCCGAGTTCCAACAAGGCGGGGATGCCGGCCTGCGCTGCCGCGACGGCCACCCTGCGGCCGGTGGGGACGGAGCCGATGAAGCTGATCTTGCCGACGCGGCGGTCAGTGGTGAGGGTGGCGCCCACGGTCTGGCCCAGCCCTGCGGCGACGTTGAAGACGCCGGCGGGGAGCCCTGCTTCGTGGGCCAGCTGGGCGAGACGGACCGAGGAGGCCGGGGTGAATTCGCTGGGCTTGACGATCACGGCGTTGCCGGCCGCCAGCGGGGCGGCGGAATTCCAGCCGGCGGTGAACAGGGGGGCGTTCCACGGGGTGATGGCGACGACGACGCCCCACGGCACACGCTCGGTGTAGGTGTGCCAGTTGCCGGGGACGGGGATGGTCTGGCCGGTCAGCTTGTCTGCCCAGCCGGCGTAGTAGCCGAACATTTCGGCCACCTTGGCGGCTTCGACGCGGGCGTCACGGATGGGCTTTCCGGTGGTGGCCGACTCGAGGATGGCGAGTTCCTCGCCGTGCGCCTCGACGACGCGGCTGACGTTGCGGAGGATGGCTGCCCGTTCGAAGCCGTTCAGCGCGGCCCAGGCCGCCGCGCCCGCCGTCGAGCTTTCCAGGATGGCGTTGGCACCCTCGGCGCCGGGGTCCGAGTAGGTGGCGAAGGGTTCGCCGGTGGCGGCCGCGGTGAGCGTGATGCTTTCGCCGCTGCCCGAGACTACTTTGCCGTCAACGAAGGAGCCGAGGCCGGTTGGGAAGGCTGCGTCCAGGACGGCCCGGGCGGTGGCTGCCGAGGAGGAGGCGGGTGCTGTGGTGATGCTCAAGGTGGTGGTCCTTCGGGGCTGGGGGGAGTGGCTGCTTAAGCGACGGGAGCGGTGCTTAGTTGTCCGGGCTGGTGCTGGGGGCGCCGGCGGGCGTGATGGCCGGGGCGACGGTCCTGGCGATTTCGGTGAAGTCGGCCCGCGGCCCGAGGGCGGCCAAGGCCTCCTGCCACTGGCCTGCGACGGCGGCGAGCAGTGCCGGCTTTTCGCCGATCTGCGCGGCGACCTCCACGGCGAGGGCGGCATCGCGTGCCATCAGGCCCAGCGAGAAGCCCGAATTGTGGGTGCCGCTGAGGACCCAGTTCGGATACATGTTCGCGGAGACTTTGCTGCCGCCGGAGGCTTCGCTGATGCTGGCGGCGGCCGTGGCGGGATCGATGCCGTAGGCCTTGGCGACGCCGAGGGCCTCGCCCACGGAGACCAGGTTGGCCGCGGCCAGGACGTTGTTGAGGAGTTTGACCACGTTGCCGCTGCCGGGGCCGCCGATGTGGCTGTACTTGCCGCCGGTGAGGGCGAGCAGGACAGGTTCGGCCGCTTTGAGGGCGCCGTCGGTTGCGCCGACGAAGGCGCTCAGGGATCCGGTTGCGGCGCCGTCGCGGCCGCCGGACACCGGCGCGTCCACGAAGGCTGCCCCCTGTGCTTCCGCCAGCTCTGCCATGTGCTTGCTGGTGCCCGGTTCGGAGGTGGTGGTGTCGATGATTGCGACGGTTCCGGGTGCTGCCAGGAGTTGGGGCACAGTGGTTTCCACCATGCTGGCCGCGGGGAGGGAGAGGACCGCGTAGGCGGTTCCGGCGACGTCCGCGAGGTCGGCGGTGGTGGCGATTCCTGCTTCGGAAGCGGCAGCCCGGGCGGAGTCTGACGGGTCGAAACCGGTGACGTCCCACCCGGCGCGGTGGAGGGTGGCGGCCATCGCTCCGCCCATGGCGCCGAGGCCTATGACGGCGACGCGGCGGTGGGTGCTGGTGTTCATAAAAACTCCTGGGAAAGGTATGCGGTGTGGGGCCTGTCAGTGGTGCCGGGGTCAGTCGAGATAGATGTCCAGGTCTTTCCAGAGCTGCTGGGTGCGGCGGATGGCGGTGCGGCTGCGTTCGGGGTGCGCCGCCTCCATGCCCGCGAGCAGGCCATAGACCAGGGAGTTTGCGCCGGTGACGGACTGGAAGAAGGAGATCCCTTCCGAGGCCACCACCAGGAGGTGGTCGGCCGCTGCTGCGAGGCGGCCGCGGCGCATGTCGCTGATGGCAATGACCGTGGCGCCCGCCTGCTTCGCGGCCTCGGCGGTGACAATGATCTGCCGGATGGAGCGCCACATGTTGATGACCACCAGTACATCCCCGGGGCCAAGGGTGTTGGTGCTGGAGGCGAGGTGGACGCCGCCGCGGTTCTCCAAGGTGATGGGGTAGCCCATAGTGGAACCCAGGTGTGCCATGACGCTGGCGGGCCCAGCAAACGAGCCAAGCCCGACGACGGTGATGGACTTCGCGGCTGCCATGGCAGCAATGGCGGCCTCGGCGTCGTCGGCCGTGTTGGAGTCCAGCGTCAGGCGCAGGTTCTCGATGTCGTGGTTGATCGCGTCGTGCAGGGGGCTGCGGTGTTCGCCGTGCTCGGTCAGGGTGTCCTCGGTGGAGATCATCACGAGGTACCGGGAGCGCAGTTCCCGCTGGAGGTCGGGCCAGCCGCGGTAGCCCAGATGCTGGGCGGCGCGGACCACCGTGGAATTGTTGACATCGGCGCGCTGGGCAATTTCGGCGATGTCGGCGTAGGAGGAAAGCTGCGGATTGCGGCCGATGACATCCACCACCCGGCTCTGGGCCTTGGACAGCGGAACGTCGGGGAATACGTCGCCGAGCCAGGCATGTGTAAGGTTTCCGGGCGTGCTGTCGCCTGCCGTACCGTCTTCAAGACCGACCGCATTGGTGTCCAAACCGGACCTCCTCTGTAACGTGCATCACTCTGCAAGGCTGATTGCATTAAATGTACTCTGCAATTTCGATTGCGGATAGGGTTTTTGGTTTCCGGCTTGTAAATCATCGTTGTGGTGGGCGCCCCGCTGCGCGACCATGATCATATGGATGCCAACATTCAGAACGGCGGGGAGCTAAGCCTTCCCCAGGCCCTGCTCCTCCTGGCCACCAATGACAAGGACGGCCAGACCGACGTGCCGGCGGTCGTCCTGAGGGCCGCATTGGCCGGTGCGGTCCTGGCCGAGCTGGACCTGCTCGGTGCAATCGAGCTACAGGGGAAGCATGTCAGGGCTACCGGCGCCACCCCGCACACGGACTTCCAGCACCAGCTGGAGCTCATCCGGGACAAGTCGCGCCCGCACACTCCCAAGCGGTGGGTCTCGATGCTGGAGAGCCGCGCTGAGCTGCACCGCATCTATGAGGGCATGGCGTCGCTGGGCATCGTGGAACGTGTGGGCGAACGGCACCTTGGCCTGTTCAGGACCACACGCTACCCGGAGAAGGACCACGCTCCGGAGGCGGCGCTGCTGAAAAGGATCGAAGCCGCACTCGGCGGCGGATCCTCCGATCCGCGTACCGCCGCACTGATCGCGCTGCTCCACTCGGCGGAGATGCTCGGGAAGATCTTCCCGGCGGCGGATCAAAGCCATGTGAGGGAAATGGCAAATGACTATTGGCCGTCACGCGGGGTGGCTGGCGAGCTCCGCATGATCAGGCTGGCGGACGCGGAAGCCGCCACGTAGGCAAACGAACGACGGCGGGAGGTCCCGCCGTCGTCCGCCTGTCCAGAGCTCGACCGCTTTGGGCTTCAGCTCGGCTGCTTCCCGGCTGCAGGGAGATCTCTGTTGAAGCTCGGCCGGCTTCACCTACCATGGCCAGCCCCGCGGGTTTAGACTGGCCTGCCACGGGACACTTGACTGCCTGCACAGATGAGCCGGTCCGAGTACGAACCCCGTGTACAAACGGAAGGACGGCCGTGGAATCTGAGGACAACAAAACGCTCGTGCGGCGCTTCTACGCCGAGATCGACGCCGGGAATATCGATGCGATGGATGATTTGGTCGCTGAAGACTACCTTGACCATAATCCGCCCTTCCCCGGGCTGCCGGCAGGACGCGAAGGCCTGAAACAGGCCTTCCGCATATTCTGGACGGCGACGCCGGGCACACACGAGATTCACGACCAGGTCGCCGAAGGGGACAAAGTGGTCACCAGGCTGACGGCGACCGGTCGACATGAGGGCGACCTCCCCGGACCGCTGCCTCCCACAGGCGCCGAACTACGAGAGACCGCGGTGGCGATCCATCGGGTCCACAACGGAAAGATCGTCGAGCACTGGTCGGACCGCGACGACCTCGGGCTGATGCAGCAGCTCGGTGTGATCCAGATGCCCGAAGGTTAGCTCCCCCCGCAACGGACCTCCCGCCGTCACCCCAGCAGGTCGTCCTGGTAGCACCAGCGCCAGTCTTCTCCCGGCTCGATGCTCCGCATGACCGGGTGCCGGGTCCCGTCGAAGTGCTTGGAAGCGTGGGTTCCGGGCGAGGAATCACAGCACCCCACGTTGCCGCAGGCCAGGCACATCCGCAAATGAACCGTCGTCGTGCTTTCCCGCAGGCAGTCCGCGCAGTAGGCGCCGAGGGGCACCTCCAGGGACCGGGCCGACTCCAGGTGGCCGCACACCCCGCCCGGCCTCGCGACCCCTTCGCCGCCGCCCTCGCCGGAGGTGTCCACCTCGTCCAGCGCCACGTCCAGCATGGATTCCTCAACGTCCAGCCGCTCGAGGACGTCACTCAGGACCTCCCGGGCGTAGGCGCCGCCGCGCCGCCGCGCCGCAGCTCCAGCACCGTGGCCCGTTCTGCTTCCAGCATGGCAAGCCGCAGCCGGGCGTAGCGCTCGCTGGGGGTCGCCGTTTCCGCCGACGGCCGGCGGAGCCGTTCCCAGGCAGCCAACCCGCGCTCCTGGGTGCGCCGTTTCAGCATGGCTACGACCTCCGGCGGATCGTCGTCCGTACGCAGTTCCTGCAGACGGGCCACGCCGGCAGCGGTGGCCAGCTGCATCAGTGAAGCCTGGTTCAGTGCGTCCTCGCGCTGGTCCGGGCCCTGGACCCGCAGGAGCCGGACCAACGCCGGAAGAGTGAAGCCCTGCAGCGTCAGCGTGCCGCCGACCACCACCAGGGCAGCCAGGATCAGCACCGGACGGTGTTCCAGATCCGCAGGCAGCACCAGGACCGCGGCCAGGGTGACCACCCCGCGCATCCCGGCCCAGGAGACAATCGCCGCGAACTGCCATGGCGGTGCCGGGTCGTCCCACTGCACGGCCGGAATCAGCCGCGGCAGGTACGTCGCCGGGAATACCCACACCGGCCGGAGCAGCAGCACCGCCAGTAGGATCAGAGCGCAGCCGGCCCAGATCCGGCCAGCGCCAAGGGAGTCGTCCTGGACGCCCTCGATGATGGTCCGCACCTGCAGCCCGATCAGCAGGAACACCGCGTTTTCCAGAAGGAACTGCACCGTGTTCCAGTTGCTGCGCTGGCTCAGCCGGGCGGCACCGTTGGGCATGGATGGCGCCTTGGTGCCCATCACCAGCCCGGTAACGACGACGGCGAGGACACCGGAGGCGTGAATCGCTTCCGCAGGGAGGTACGCGACGAACGGGGCCATCAACGACGTCGAGGTGTTGATCGCGACGTTCCGGATCCGTTTGCGAAGCGCGGTCAGCACGTAGGCGACGGCCATGCCCACCACCAGCCCGCCGCCGGCCGCGAGCAGGAAGTTCCCGGCGATCCCCGCTGCGGACACGGACCCCGAGATGGCGGCGATTGCGGCACGGAGGCAGATCAGTGCGGTGGCGTCGTTGACCAGGGATTCACCCTCAAGGATGGTGACGATCCTGCGCGGCATCCCCACCTTCCTCGCGATGGCGGTGGCGGCCACCGCATCCGGCGGCGCCAGGACTGCACCGAGGGCGATCGCGGCGGCCAGCGGGATCTCCGGGAACAGCCACCAGACCACAAAGCCCACGGCGATGGTGCCGAAGATGACATAGCCCACCGAGAGCAGCCCGATGGCGCGGCGGTTGGAGCCGAAATCGAAGAGGGAAGTCCGCAGCGCCGCGGCGTAAAGCAGCGGCGGTAACAGGCCCACGAGGACCAGTTCCGGATTCAGCTCAATGTGCGGAACGAAGGGGAGGAAGGAACCGGCGACGCCGGCCAGGACCAGCAGCAGCGGAACGGAAATGTTGAGCTTACGGCCCAGTGCACTCCCGGCACAGACCACTGCGACAAGTACCAGAAGTCCCAGTGCGATCTCCATTGGGCCATTCTCTCAGGCTGCACGAAAAGCTGTCCGGGCCAACCAAGAAACTTCGCCCGCCTTAGCTGCTGTTAAGCGTCCAGTAGTCCGCCGCTGGCCCAGCGCCGGACGGCGAGTTTCTCGGCGGCGTCGAACTCCAGCAGCGCCACCCGGCAGAGTTCCTCCACGTTCGCGGTCCAGGCTGCGGCCAGGCCTTCGGCCGTCGCTTCGTCGGTGAGCGGGAAATTGACGTAGGCCAGGCCTTGAAGGACAAAGCTCACGGCGTTGCGGGAGACCGGCTGGTCCGCGGTGACGCAGTCATCCCGCACCAGCCGGGACAGTTCGGTGCGGTTGAGGGGATGCTCGCGAAGCCTGGCTGCCATGGCCTGGAACATCTGCCGGAACTGGGCTGCTGAAAGTGCGGGCACATCCGTGACCCTGGTGACCTGCTCCTCGATGCCGGGCTGGAGGTCAGCGGGCGCAGGGAGATCCTCGCTCGCAAACCGCTTCGCGTCCCAGACCCAGCCACCCTGTGCCGGGGAGTATTCGACGCCCTGGCCGATCTGGGACACCCAGGTCCCGAACTTTCCCCAGCCGCCCCAGTCTGTCTTCAGGGAGGGCTCCGCCGTGAGGGCCCGGTGGGCCACCATCGCGCCGTTCACCGGACCCGGGGCGGCGCGGACAAACCCGAGGACCTCACGGATGGCGGGCGAGGCGGACTTGGCTTTCGCCTTCCCCGCCGGCGGGACAGCCGGCTGTTTCCCGGACGCCACTGTATGGACCGGTTCCACGGTTGAGCCGTTGAGGATGGCGACGAAGTCGTGCGATTCCACTACGTTATCCGCCATCTCCCGGTAGGCGAAAGCCACGGCGCCGGCCGCGATGACTGTGGTCATCCGGTCAGCGGCCCGGAACCGCTGGATCAGGGACGTGAAATCGGCGTCAGCGGAGGCGATGAAGAACTCTTCGATGCCAACGTTGCCGGACAGTGCATCCATTGCGTCAAGCACCAGATTGATGTCCGTGCTGCTCTTGCCCCGCTGCGTCAGCGACGGACAGTCGATCACGCGGAAGCCGGCGCGGGTCCAGTATGTTCTGTATTTCGAGTACACCACCGGATTCAGGTAGCAGTTGCGGATCAGGAACCTGCGGGCGTCCTCCCCGGAACCGCCTGCTGACAACGCGTCTGCCCAGTGCTTCGGGTCTTCGGCAAAGCGCTTCGCCGCCAGTGGATCCAGCGCCTGCAGGCCGGTGAAGACATTGTCGAAATCAACAAACATCGCAGCCCGGATGCCTGGCCTGCGGGAGGGTGAGAGGGCGTCATTCATTGGCTCAGTTTGGCAGTATCGGCGCCAACTGGCGACCGTTCCGGCTGCGCCACGCCACTCGTATTGTCCAGCCCGGCCGAACCTGCATAAAGCGGGGCAATCTTGCCCAGCTGCATCTCGCGGCGAAGCACACGGTTAGTTACCGGCATGGCCACACACCCGCGGCTATGCTGTTCCGATTTGAAGAAACGCGAGGTCTCACCCGGGGTGTCCCGCAAGGTCTTGAGCAAGGGGCTCAGGACGTCCACAACTTCCATTCCACGGGTCGCCGGGGCCGCCCAGAAGGCCATCCTCAGTCCGATGCGGTAGGAGTCGTCCTCGCGGTCAAGGAATCCCTGGGAGGTCAGGTTCGTGACCAGACGCTGCACTGTCGACATGGGCATTCCGGTGTGCTCGCGGACCCTGAAATAAAACTCACGCAAGACGGTGGCCGCATCCGAATCCACTCACCCCTCCGCAGGGTGCGGTTGGCGGGTGCCGCGTAGGCCTCGTAACAAAACCCTGCCGGCCGACGGATGCGCACTTGTGCGGGGTGAAATTTCGCATCCGGGAATTAATGTTCTGAATAGCAGCACGAAATATCCTGATCAGCATGCGAGTGCTCTACGCATTTATGGAGCGAAACTCTGGACGGTCAACTCAAGAGGTCGACGCCCGGCCAGATGGGCAAATCTACATTTCCTAACGGAGTTTTTAATCCGGAAATCCGAAAAGCCGCGACGGCAGCCAGTGGGGGCAGCAAAGCGCGCCTGCGGGGCCCCGCTGCCGGCGCGTATGCCCCGAGGGAGTCCTCTCTCACCGCCTTGTGGTGCTTTTTTCGGGAAACTAGCATAAAAAATATAAGTGTGTATGGTATCTGGTAGATACAAACAAAGAAAGGTGTAATTCCAATGTCAGGAAAATCGCCCAAGAGCGTCAGTGCCAAAAAGCCGGGAAAGTCTATTCTCGAAAAAAGAGCCGACAAAAAAGCTAAAAACGAAACCAGTGAAACTCTGTTCGCAAAGCCGCGCAAAAACCAGCGCTAATAAACTCGGGCAGCCGGATGCGAGACTCCTAGCCCCGTTCGGCTGCCCGCCACCACTTTTTGCCGGCCTGAGGCCGCAGCTGAGAACATCGTTTCAGTCGCAAGGACAAGACCATGAACACCACATACAACGCCCTGATCGTCCCGGCGCACCTCACTCAACCGGTGCGCATCGAAACCGTGGACACGGTCATGGCGGCACTGCAAAAACTGGTTGCAGGAAACGTCGAATCCATCACCAGCAGAGACTGGCATGTCTACTTGAACGACGCGGGGCCCCGCCTCCCCCAGAACGCGCGGGCCGAAGTGCTCATCCGCGAAGCGGGCGTCTTTCTCGACGACACCCTCAACGGCACGGCGGTGTTCCTCGGGAACGGACGCCGCGGGGATGAATCAGACGCTCCCCGGCACCTCATCCGGCTTGCCGAGCAGCTTTTCGACGTGCCACTGGCGGCCTGACCTCGAACGGCGCGGCATTACATAGGGAACGGCACCAAACGCAAGCGGACGACGGCGGCACTTCCCGCCGTCGTCCGCCTGTCCAGTTTCACGAAGCCTCGCGTGGCCGCTCAGTTGATTGAGGGAGACGCGCTGAGGTAACTCTTTACGCTGGCGCGGAGGGCTTCGGTGTGTTCGTAGATCTCCTCGAGGGAGGAAATAGGGACGCGCGTTTCTTCCTTGTTGTCGTCGAAGATCCCGATGTATTTCTGCGTCCGGTTGAAGTGCAGGCGTGCGATCGGTTTGCGGTTGTTATCGTCCAGCAGCACGGCGAAGTAGGACTTGGCATCGCGCTGGACCACGCGGGCGGGCTTGACCTCGCTGCAGACGATGGCGCGGACGATCTGGTAGCCTTCGATCTCCTCAAGGGTGGTCTCCAGGGAGTCAGCGTTTGCCAGGTCGGCTTCCGCCACCGGCGCGCTCGTGACACTTGCGGCCGCGTCCTCAGCCTGCGGGAAGCCCGGGGCGCCGAGGGCTTTCTTCAGACGCTCGTTCACCTGGTCGTTGAGGAACTGCTTGGACGCTTTGGTCACTAGCGCCGTGAACTGCTCACGCACTTTCTGCGTGTACGCGCCGGGGTAGACGCGGCCGGTGAGGAACTTGATCCATTCGTCCTCCGGTTCCTTGAACTGCGCCGCCAATGTCCGTTTCAACTCGCCGATGTACTTCAGTTCACCGGCGGCATTGATGATCGAGTCGAGGTCAAAGACGTCCTTGGACAGCTTCTGCAGCTCCGGGATCAGGGACTCATCGATATCAGTGAGGTCCAGGACCAGGAAGGGCTTCGCGTCCATCCGGTTCGGAGCATCGAGATCCGTGAAGAATTGGTACACCTCGCCATTGGTAAGGATCGCAATGCGCGCGTTCGTCACGGCGAAGTAGCGGAAGAGCTGTGACGCGTGCTCGATTTTCACCGGCTCGGTGGACTTCTTGCACTCGATGAGGATCTGGACTTCGCCGTCTTTGACGATCGCGTAATCGATCTTCTCGCCCTTTTTCAGGCCGACATCGGCGGTGAACTCCGGCACCACTTCCATTGGATTGAAGACGTCATAGCCAAGAATCGTTGAAATGAAGGGCATCACAAACGCGTTCTTTGTTGCCTCTTCGCTCTGGATTACTTCTCGCTGCTGGCGCACCTTTGCTGCCAAAGCCGAGAGCTTTTCTGGAAACTCCATTTTTCCCCCTTGAAAAACTGATGGTGCTGCTCACCGTAACGCACCAATCTCAGAACTCAATGGATTCGGGTCCACCGCTTGCCAACCAGGCTGTTCCTCGCGTTCACAGGCTTCAGTTCGCCGGGAGGTGCAGGGGGCTTCTACTCGGGCGCAGCCGTTGAGATCCCGCTCAGCGTGCCAATGTAATCCAGCGTTTTGGGACTGACGTGCCGCACCTCCGCTAAGGCTTCCCGAAGGACGGCACCCTTGGTCTGATCACTGAGCGCGCCGCGGAGTTCCGCTACCGTTTCGATGCCGAGACGCTCGAACACGCGCGTGATGTCCTCTACTTGGGCCAGGCGGCCAGGCGACGGCCAGTCGATGACTTCCGAGAGCTTCCCCGTATTCAGGTGCTGCCGGAACCCGCTCGTCGTGGCGGCATCCGGCCATTCCGCGACCAGGGCTTCGACGCGAGGCTTGACGGTTTCGTTGTAGTTCTGCCGGCGCTGGAGCGTGGAATCGACAATGATGGCGCCGACGTGGTCCCAACCGCGGCTGGCTTCGGTCGAGGCGTCGGTGCCGTGTGAGTCCATTGGCGCCGGAGTGTTGGCAGCATCATTATCGGTAGTCATACCTGAATACTTCCACGTGTCGTGCGACGGCGGGGCCTCGCGCCGTCGTTCGTGGCGCCATCCCGACACGACTCGTATCTCAGTCCGGGGAGGCCAGGGCCGGCGGGGACGATGGTTTCACAACAGAGAAATGGTCCGGGCGGTTGCATCGATCGCCAAGGACCGGCTCCCATTTTGGCCACACGCCCCAAATCCGTTCTCGCTTAAATGTCAGACCCTCACTAGATGATGGAGACATGGGAAACGCGGCGGTGGTGAAGGCATATGCGGACATCATTGCCGCCATTGCTGTGCTGAATTCCGTCCTGAACGGGGCTGGCGGGTCTGGTTCTGAAGTGTCATCGGAGGCTGAACTTTTGGGTGGATTGGGCGATAGGTGCCTGGACGTCCTCTCCGGCGCCGCGGGAGTGGAGGCGCGGATGGCTGCCCTGAAGGCCCGGGCCGCTGTGAAATATGCGGACACCGTCCAAGCTGTCGCTTCGCCGGGTGCGCCGGTGCAGGCGCAGGAGATGGCGGTGACCGCGGAGGTCGCGTGCGCGCTGACCATCGGCGACCGGGCTGCGGGTGCGTTGCTGTACCAGTCACAAATGCTCACTACTGCTTTGCCGCTGACCCTGTCCGCGCTGCAGGCGGGCAATATTTCGTGGCAGCACGCGCGGGCCATGGTGGATGAAGCCGCAACCCTTGACCCGGCCGGTGCCGCGGCCTTGGAAGCCCACTTTCTGGACCCGGATGCGCCGAACGCGGCCGCTGGTTGTCCCGCAGGGGAAATGCCAGCGTCCCGGTTCCGTCACAGGGCCCGTACCTGGCGCGAACGCCACCATACGGAGAGTATCGAGAAGCGGCACGCAAAGGGTGTCCTGGACCGTCGGGTCGAGTACGCCCCGGATCAGGACGGGATGGCCTGGCTCTCGGCCTACCTCCCCGCGGACCAGGCGGCCGGGATCTGGAACCGGAGCACTGCGATCGCCCGGGGTTTGCAGGGGCCGGACGAGCCCCGCACCCTCACGCAACTCCGGGCCGACGTCTTCGCCGCGGCCATCCTCGGCAGCGGGAACCCGGCAGGACATGAACCCGGGCAGGTTCCGCCACCGCGGGCTCACGTCCTCGTGACGGTCCCTGTGTTTTCCCTGCTCGGCGCCACCGAGGAACCGGCGATGCTTGACGGCTACGGTCCTATCCCGGCGTCGATGGCCAGGGCCCTCGTGGCGAACGGGGCCGATTCGTTCTACCGGGTCCTTGTTGACCCGCGCGACGGGGCGCCACTCGAGATCGGCCGCGCCAACTACCGTCCCACCAAGGCCATGCGGAACTGGCTCCGGCTACGTGACGGCAAGTGCCCCTTCCCTGGATGTTCCAACCATTCACTGGACAACGAAGCAGATCACCTCCTTGCCTGGGCCAAGGGCGGAACCACCGGCGTGTCGAATTTGGGTCAGCCCTGCCCCAAACATCACCGCTTGAGACACACGAGCGCCTGGAAACCCACGCCAGGCACCAAGAACGAACCGCCTGGCTGGATATCACCCACTGGCCGGCACTACAAGAGTGAACACCAGGACTGGGAACCGCCACATTGGCCTACGGAACCAAACCCGGGAGCGTGCGGGAACGGGCGCCAGCTCCCAGCGCGGCGTGAAGGTAGCGGCGATCCGGATTTTGTTCACACCGGGCTGTCTCTGGGAGAGGACGGGGTGGAACGGCTCCTCCACTCCACCGCCTGACGGGGTGCCCATGACCAGCGTTCGCCTGCACCCTGCGCAGTGCTGGCCTCAGTCTGCCTCCGGGTTCTGCCGCCGGTGATCGCAACCCCGGAGCCCGGCAATCCGCGGTGCGCCAGTGACAAGCGGACGCAGGCGGGACCTCCCGCCGTCATTCGGTTGGACATGTCGTTGGGTTGGACATGAAGTGGCGTCTTCCCGACACTGACTCGCGGTGGGACGATTTCAGTATGAGTGAAAAAATCGCTGACGGCCCGCAGGAGCACGGCCCGCACCAGCACGCCCACGCCGCGCCGACAACGCAACAAATGCGGACCGTAGGTCAACGCCGCCGGCAGTCGGAGGAAAAATTAGAGCAGCACCTCGAGCAAGCCCGCCACAGAGAAGATCCGCACCACGATGCGGTGCCTGAGTCCGAGGAGGCGGGTCCACTGACCACCGAGGGCGAAGGACCCACAGAGGAGAAATAATGCGGGGGAGCGCTGCTTAACGTACGCGGACGACGGCGGGACCGCCCGCCGTCGTCCGCGTGCGCCTGTCGGTATCATCGGAGCATCCGTCCCACTATGAGTGGAGTTACCCATGCAGCTCGGCGCCTCTTCGATCAGCCTCACCGTTAAGGACATCGCGGCGTCGGCTGCGTTCTACGAGAAACTCGGCTTCACGAGTTTTGGCGGCGACATCACGCAGAACTGGCTGATCCTCAAGAACGGCGAGACCGTCATTGGCCTCTTCCAGGGGATGTTTGAGAAGAATATGCTGACGTTCAACCCGGGCTGGAGCCAGAACGCGGAAGCACTGGATTCCTTCACTGATGTGCGCGACCTCCAGCGGGAACTCAAGGCACAGGGCGCGGAGTTCGTTTCTGAGGCCGATGAAGCTACAACCGGGCCGGGCAGTTTCATCGTTGTGGATCCCGACGGTAATCCGGTGCTCGTGGATCAGCACGTCTGACCTGCAGGCGGCCCACTCTCTCACCAGGGTGCCGTTAAGCTAGGGCAGCCGCGACGCCCGCAAAACCGTGGCCTCGCCGGCGCGCCTGGGCTCGAGCGGCACGGGGCTGACCAGCACCGCCGGCCCGCGGTGCAGGACGCCGTCGGAAATTACCCGGCACCGCACGCCGCCGCGCCCGCGCATTGCTTTGTGCGCGCCCGCGGCGAGCATCTCATCCATCCAGACGCAAGGGTGTGCGGGCCGCCCGGCCGTCAGGCGCACCAGGTCACCCTGGGATTCCAGGGTGAAATCGTGTCCCAGCAACGGGGCCAGATGGGCCCCTCGGAGCACAACGTTGCGCCGCGTCAGGAGCGGGTCAAACGGCCCCGTTCCCAGCTCTGCGGCGATGGCCTCAAGGGACTCAATGGCAAACAGCGTGACTGCCGCGTCCATGTGCGCGGCCTTGCCGAAGAACCGGTCACCCACGATGCCCTTGCCCGCCACTAGTTCGGCTCGCGCGGCATCCGTGGTGGGGACCTCCGCGGCACCCTCGCGGGCCCGGCCGAAGTACGCATGCGCCGGAGAAACCAGCAGATGCAGGACCTCCACGTCGTAGCGGTAGCTTTCCGTCATGCCACCAAACTACCGCCCTCCGAGGCCGGCCGGTCGGCACCGGAGGAACGGCCCTAAACGCAAACGGACGACGGCGGGAGGTTCCGCCGTCGTCCGCTCGCCTTATTGCCGGGCCTGTTCGCGCCTTTCGTGTGTCTGCCCGTACGGGACATCGCGGCTGACGGCGACGGTGTAGCTGGTGAAACTGTGCTGTGTGACCAGGATGCCGTGGCGGCTTTCCGTCATGGCGTGTTCGCGGGCCATTTCCACGGCGGTGTTGAGGTCGTTTTCGACGGTGTCAGGATCGTGGGCTGTGATTGCCAGGACAAGGTCAGAGTGGCGCTTGATCATGGTGGTCTCTTTCTCGGCGGGATCCCGGGACTCTGGGGTTCGCACAGGCTTCCGGGGCCGGGTGCACCCGGGGTAGCGGAAAGCGGTGGTTCCAGGAGGGGTTGCCCGGCATCTCTGATGGGGCGGTGGCCGGCCGAATTGTCCGGCGGGCTGGATCTGCGGAAGCATTTGTTCCTGCGGATCTGTAGTCAGTGTGCCTGAAGCCCCTGCCCCGAGGCAATAGGTACGCCGAAAAATCCGGGGCCCAGCTAAACGTCAGCTGACGGCGGCGGGAGGAACTCCAGCTCTGGTTTGCGCATTACAACTTCTGCAGTCCGGATCGACGGTCAGTGTGTATACAGAGAGTATGCGATGACTCTTTCCACGTAGAGTGTCAAGATGACCATCCCAGCCGAAATCGACACACCTGAGATCATCATTGACCGGGACGTGCTCCAGCGAAATATCGACCGCATGGCAGCCGCCGTCCGTGCAAAGGGCCTGCACCTTCGGCCGCATGTCAAGACGCACAAAGTCCCCGAAATCGCTGAAATGCAGCTGGCAGCCGGAGCCGTCGGGCTGACAGTGGCCACCCTCGGAGAGGCCGAAGTCTTTGCAGAGCACGGGGCCAAAGATATCTTCATTGCGTATCCTCTCTGGGTCGGTCCCCGGCAGGCTGAACGGCTCCGGCGTCTTGCAGCAAAAGCCAGGATCGCAGTTGGACTGGACTCACGGGAAGCAGCCGAAACCATGGCCGCGTCACTGGGCGGTGCCGTCGGGGAGATTGAAGTGGTGCTGGAGATCGACAGCGGCCATCACCGCAGCGGGATAGCACCCGACGCCGTCGTCGGCGTCGCCCAGGCCGCAGCGCGGGGTGGGCTGCGCGTCACGGGGATTTTCACGTTTCCAGGGCACAGCTATGCTCCGGGCATGCCGTTGAAGGCTATGGACGAGGAACGGCTGGCCCTCGGCGAAGCCGCAGGCCTGCTTACCGCGGCAGGTTTCCCCATCGCCCAACGCAGCGGCGGATCCACACCCACCGCCACACTCACCGCCGGCGACTCCGGAGCCACGGAAGTCCGGCCCGGCGTATACGTTTTCGGAGACGCCCAACAACTGGAACTGGAACGCTGTGCGGCCGAAGACATCGCACTGACCATCGCGGCAACAGTCGTCAGCCGCCATGAAGGCACTGACCTCATGCCGCGGAGGGTCATCCTGGACTCCGGCAGCAAGATCCTCGGCGGGGACCGGCCCGGCTGGACCACCGGATTCGGGCGGCTCCTGGACCATCCGGAAGCCCGGATCACCGCACTGTCAGAACACCACGCCACCGTTGTATGGCCGGAAGAGGCAACGCTGCCGGCTCTCGGAGACCGGCTGCGTGTGGTCCCCAATCACGTCTGCATCGCCATGAACCTCGTCGACGACGTCACCGTGGTCAGCGGCGGCAAAATCGTGGACCGCTGGCACGTGGCCGCACGCGGACGAAATAAATAACCCGCAACAAGCAGCTACGACGGCGGGAGGTCCCGCCGTCGTGCGTCCGCTCGGCTGGGGCCTTGCGCGTGTCAGGCCGGCGAAGCTTAGAGGCCGAGCTCTGCCTTGAGCGCTGCGACGTGGCCCTGCGCCTGGATCTGGTACTGGGTGAGCGTGACCTTGCCTTCGGCGTCAAGCACCACTGTGGAACGGACCAGCCCGTCAACCACTTCGCCGTTCACGAGCTTCTCGCCCCAGGCGCCGTAGGCGAGCGCCACGGCGTGGTCCTGGTCGGAGAGCAGCGGGAACGTCAGGGCGAAGTCGCCGGTGAAGGCCGCCAGCTTCTCAGGCGCGTCCGGGGAGATGCCCAGGACCTCGTAGCCGGAGGACTGCAGGCTGGCGAGGTTGTCGCGGAAGTCGCAGGCCTCCGTGGTGCAGCCGGGGGTGGCGGCTTCCGGGTAGAAGTACACAATGACGTTGCGTCCGCGGTAATCGGAGAGGGAGACCTTGTGGCCGTCTGCGTTGAGCAGTGCGAAATCGGGGGCCTGGGTTCCGGCGAGGAGTTTCTGGGTCATGTGAGGATCCTTGACTTGTGGGGCAACCGCCGTGGCCGACGATCAAATCTATGGGTGCAACGCACTGCCTAGATGCAGTATTCCGCGGGTCCGCGGACAGTGCTGCCCGGTCCGGGCACAAACTGGTAGCCGCCACCGCGCACCGTGGCGATGGCGTGGCGGGCGGAGCCCAGCTTGCGCCGGACGCGGCCAACATACACGTCGATGGAGCGGAATGCGGCGCCGGGGCAGTCCAGCGACTCGAGAACGCGTTGCAGTTCTTCACGTTTAATCGGACGCGACTGGTTCTCCACGAGGTACCGCAGGAGGCTGAATTCCATGAAGGTCAGGCTGACCGGAACACCGTCCAGCAGGACGGTGTCCGCAGCCAGATCCACAGATACGACGCTGCGCCTCCCGGCCAGGGAGACCGGCGGGGAGACCAGCGGTGCGGCGACGGCGGCAGGACCGTTTCCGGCGCCGGACGCCGTTCCCGAAACGTCAGCGCCGTCGAAAACGGCTGAACGGTCGGCAGCGGCTGCAGCGTCCGAACCTTCGACGCCGGGAGTTCCGGTTCCGGCCGCGGTCCACAGGTGGATTCCGGCTTCCGGAGCGAGCTGCCGGGCACGTGCCAGGACCGCTTGGGCAGCCTGGGCCCAGACCGCTGGGTCGATCTCCTGGCCTTCACACGGCTGGAGCCACACCGCCAGGCCGCGCGGCTGAAGCCCTGGCTGAGGGCCGGGACGAGCTCCCGGGCTGAAGCCAACGCCGGCGCGCGGCCGCGGGTAGGGGGCGTGGACGTTTACGGCCATCGCGCTGCGCCTCAGACGCCGCCGCGGCGGATCAGCTTGCCGCTGGGCGTGCGGCCGTCGATCTCGTTGCCGCGAAGGAACGTTTTGCGGACGACGCCGGAGAGCGCCTTGCCGTCGTAGGGCGTGATGGGGTTCTTGTGCTTGAGCTTGGTGACGTCGACGACGAAAGCGTCGTCCGGCGCGAAGATGGAGAAGTCCGCGTCGTAACCGAGGGCAAGCTGGCCCTTGTTGTGCAGGCGGGCCAGTGCGGCCGGCTTCTCCGCCATCCAGGACACCACCTGTTCCAGGGTGATGCCGCGGTGCCGGGCCTCGGTCCAGATCAGGGACAGCCCCAGCTGCAGTGATGAGACGCCGCCCCAGGCCACGGCGAAGTCGCCGTTTTCCAGGTCTTTCAGGTCCAGGGTGGAGGGGGAGTGGTCCGAGACGATGCAGTCGATGGTGCCGTCCTGCAGGCCCTTCCAGAGCAGCTCGCGGTTGGAGGCCTCACGGATTGGCGGGCAGCACTTGTAGGCGGTGGCGCCGTCGGGGATTTCCTCGGCCATCAGGGTGAGGTAGTGCGGGCACGTCTCCACGGTGAGGTGGACGCCGTCGCGCTTTGCACTCGCGATCATGGGCAGCGCGTCGGAGGACGAGAGGTGCAGGATGTGGGCGCGGGCGCCGGTCCAGCGGGCGCGCTCGATGACCTCGGCGATGGCCTTGTTCTCGGCGCCGCGCGGGCGGGAGGCCAGGAACGTTTCGTAGTGGTCGCCGCCGGGGTGCGGGGCGCGGTCGATCGCGTGGGAGTCCTCGGCGTGGACGATCATCAGGGAGTCGAAGGACTTGAGCTCGGCCATGTCCTCCTCCATCTCGTCCGCTTCGAGGTGCGGGAATTCGTCCACGCCGGAGTGCAGCAGGAAGCACTTGAAGCCGAAGACGCCCTCGTCATGCAGGCCGCGGAGGTCCTTCTTGTTGCCCGGTACGGCACCGCCCCAGAAGCCGACGTCCACAAACGCCTGGTCCTCGGCCACTTCGCGCTTGAGCTTGAGGCCTTCCACGGTGGTGGTGGGCGGGATGGAGTTCAGCGGCATGTCGATGATGGTGGTGACACCGCCGGCGGCGGCTGCGCGGGTGGCGGAGGCGAAGCCCTCCCACTCGGTGCGGCCGGGCTCGTTGACGTGGACGTGTGTGTCCACGAGGCCGGGGATGAGGGTTTCGTCGTCGGCCAGGTCGATGACCTGCGCGCCGGTGAGGCCGTTGCCGAACGGTTCGATGGCGACGATCACGCCGTCGCGGATGCCTACTTCGCGGGCGGTGATGCCTGCGGTGGTGAGGATGCGCTGGCCGCGGATGACGAGGTCAAACGAGCCGGCCGCCGGGGTGGTTTCTTCAGACATGGACGTTCTCCTTGGTGTCGGTACGCGCTGCACTCGCGGGCAGGTGCACTCCGATGTGCTTACCTAATTCTTCAAGCAGCGGGCCTGCTTCGGCCATACATTTCTCTACATTGGACTCAAAATCGGTCAGGGCGTGAACTGCCCTGAACCCGGCTTCCGCAAGCTGTTCCGGGCTCAGCGTACTGCGGCCGCAGACGGCAATCACGGGGATTCCGGCGCGCGCCGCGGCGCGGGCCACCCCCATGGGGGTCTTGCCGAGCAGGCTCTGCTCGTCCAGGCTGCCTTCGCCGGTGATCACCAGGTCCGCGCCGGCCAGCCGCTGCTCCAGTTCAGTGAATTCGAGTACGACGTCGATGCCCGGCCTGCGTGCCGCGGCCAGCGCCGCGATGGCAATGTAGCCGACACCGCCGGCTGCACCTGCGCCGGGTGCGACGGCGGCATGCTCGGCGCGGACGCCGATCTCGCCGGCAAGGACCGAGACAAAGTTCGTCAGCGCCGCGTCCAGCGCGACGACGTCACTCGGTGCCGCGCCCTTCTGCGGTGCGAAGATCGCGGCGGCGCCGCTGGGCCCCAGAAGGGGATTGTCGACGTCGGATGCCAGGGTGAAGCGGGAATCCTCCAGCCGGACGTCCAGGCCGGAGAAATCGATCCGGTCCAGGCGGGCCAGCGCGGCCCCGCCGCCGGGGAGCTCGTTGTCCTCGGCGTCCAGGAGCACTGCCCCGAGGCCCTGAAGTACGCCGGCGCCGCCGTCGGTGTTGGCGCTGCCGCCCACACCCAGGATGAACTTGCGGCAGCCCAGGTCCAGGGCGGCCCGGATCAGTTCGCCGGTGCCCAGGCTCGTTGCGATAGTAGCCGTTGCGGAGTCCGGGCCGCCGCCCTGGATGACGGAGGGCAGCAGCGCGAGCCCGGAAGCTGCGGCCATTTCGATCACGGCCTCCCGGCCGCGGACCGCGAAGTCGGCCCGGACCGGCTGGCCCGTGGGGCCGGTGACGGTGGCGCTCCGGCGGGTGAAGCCGGAGCCGACGGCGGCGTCGAGGGTGCCCTCGCCGCCGTCGGCCACCGGAATGAGTGTGGTCTCAAGGTCCGCCACAACTGACTGCAGTCCCGCGCTCAGGCGGCTGGCGACGTCGGGGGCGGACAGCGAGCCCTTGAACTTGTCCGGGGCGATGACCACACGCATTCCGGTACCTCCTATCGGTTTCTTACTAGTCCAGCAGGGCGATGATCGCGGTGGGGGCGTCCTCGCCGCGTTCGGCCAGGTCCTCGAACTCGTTCACAGCGTTGATTTCCACACCCATGGAGATGTTGGTGATCTTTTCCAGGATCACTTCAACCACCACGGGAACCTTGAACTCGCCCATCAGGGCCTTGGCCTTGTCGAACGCGGCCGGCAGGTCCGCCGGGTTTTCCACGCGGATGGCCTTGCAGCCCAGGCCTTCGGCCACCTTGATGTGGTCCACGCCGTACCCCGCTGCGGTTGCGGAGAGATCAGTGGAGTTGATGTTCTCGAACGCCAGGGACACGTTCTGTTCCATCTCGAAGCCGCGCTGCGACTGGCGGATCAGGCCCAGGTACGAGTTGTTCACCACCACGTGGATGTACGGCAGGTTGAACTGCGCGCCCACGGCCAGCTCTTCGATCATGAACTGGAAGTCGTAGTCACCGGACAGGGCAACCACGGTCTCGTCCGGCTTGCCGCGGACCACGCCCAGGGCGGCCGGGGCGGTCCAGCCCAGGGGGCCTGCCTGGCCGGCGTTGATCCACTTGCGCGGGCCGAAGACGTGCAGCATCTGTGCGCCGGCGATCTGCGAGAGGCCGATGGTGGACACATAGGTGGTGTCCTTGCCGAACGCCTTGTTCATTTCCTCGTACACGCGCTGCGGCTTGATCGGCACGTTCTCGAAGTGCGTCTTGCGCTGCAGGGAACCCTTGCGTGCAGTGCACTCGGCAACCCAGCCGGAGTAGTCCGGCAGGGACTGCGCTGCCTGGCGCTCGCGTGCCAGCTCAATCAGCCCGTCCAGCGCCGCACCGGCGTCGGACGCGATGCCCAGGTCCGGCGAAAACACACGGCCGATCTGGGTGGGCTCGATGTCGATGTGCACAAACTTGCGGCCAGCCGTGTAGGTGTCCAGGCCGCCAGTGTGGCGGTTGGCCCAGCGGTTGCCGATGCCGATCACGAAGTCGGAGGCCAGCATGGTCTCGTTGCCGTAGCGGTGGCTGGTCTGCAGGCCCACCATGCCGGCCATCAGGACGTGGTCGTCCGGGATGGTGCCCCAGCCCATCAGGGTGGGGATGACCGGAACATTCAGCAGTTCGGCCAGTTCCACCAGCTGCGCGGAGGCGCCGGCGTTGATGATGCCGCCACCGGCCACGATCAGCGGGCGCTCGGCTGCGGTCAGCATGTCCAGGGCCTTCTCCAGCTGCTTGCGGGAGGCCGTGGGCTTCTGGACCACGATGGGCTCGTAGGCGTCAATGTCGAATTCGATCTCGGCCATCTGCACGTCGAACGGCAGGTCCAGCAGGACCGGGCCCGGCCGGCCGGAGCGCATCAGCTGGAAGGCCTTCTGGAAGGCGCCCGGAACCTGGCCCGGTTCCATGATGGTCATGGACATCTTGGTGACGGGGGCGGCGATGGTCTGGATATCCACGGCCTGGAAGTCTTCCTTGTGCAGCTTGGCCACGGGGGCCTGGCCGGTGATGCAGAGCATGGGGATGGAATCCGCCCAGGCCGCGTACAGGCCGGTGATCATGTCCGTGCCGGCAGGGCCGGAGGTGCCGATACAGATGCCGATGTTGCCGTCCTGGGCCCGGGAGTACCCGTCGGCCATGTGGCTGGCGCCCTCAACGTGGCGGGCCAGCGTGTGGCGGACACCGCCGTTCTTACGCATGGCCGAGTAGAACGGGTTGATTGCCGCGCCTGGCAGGCCGAAGGCCTCGATGGCGCCTTCCTTTACCAGGATCGCGACGGCAGCGTCAACGGTGCGCATCTTCGTCATTGTGTACTCCTTGAAAGTCTGTGTTTTTCGGTGGCTGAGCTTGGTGAAGCCCGATTTTGGGTGTGCTGAAGGAAGTTTTTGTCCAGATAACGCCGCGTGGAAGGGGAATTGAGGGCGTTATCTGGACAAAAACTATCGGTGGGGCGCGAAACCTACTTGCGGCCGCTGAGCTGCAGGACCTGCTTGAAGAGGCCGGAGTGGTCGAGCCCGCCATCGCCTTGGTTCACGGTTGCGGCGACGAGCTGTGCGACGACGGCGCCGAGGGGGACGGCGACATTGGCTTCGCGGGCTGCCGAGGTGACGATGCCGAGGTCCTTGTGGTGGAGGGCGAGGCGGAAGCCGGGGTCGAAGTTGCGGTCGAGCATCTTCTGGCCCTTCTGGTCGAGGACCTTGGAGCCGGCCAGGCCGCCGCCGAGGACCTTGAGGGCCGCGTCCGTGTCCACGCCGTAGGCCTCGAGGAAGGCGATCGCTTCGCCCAGGACCTGTATGTTGACGGCGACGATCAGCTGGTTGGCTGCCTTGACGGTCTGGCCGGAGCCGGACGGGCCGACATGGACAATGGTCTTGCCGACGGCGTTGAGGACGTCCTGCGCTGCCTCGAAGTCAGCTGCCTCGCCGCCCACCATGATGGAGAGTGCGGCGTTGATGGCGCCCTGTTCGCCGCCGGATACCGGGGCGTCGAGGGGGCGGATGCCGGCTTCCTGGGCGTCGTCGGAGAGGCGCTTGGCAACGTCCGGGCGGATGCTGCTGGCGTCGATCCAGAGGGTGCCCTTTTTCGCGTTGGCGAAGACGCCGTCCTTGCCGCTGACTACGCCCTCAACGTCGGGGGAGTCCGGCACCATGGTGATGACGACGTCGGCGTCCTTGACGGCGTCCGCGATGCTCGTGGCACCCTGGCCGCCTTCGGAGACGAGCTTGTCGATCTTGTCCTGGCTGCGGTTGAAGCCGGTGACGGTGTGGCCGGCCTTGACCAGGTTGATGGCCATGGGCAGGCCCATGATTCCGAGTCCGATGACTGCAACGTTGCTCATTGTGGTTCCTTTACTGAAAGTCTGATGGAGGATTAGCGGGCGACGCGCTGGCGGATGGCCCAGGCGAACGCGGTTTCCGCCGGTTCCTTGTATTCGAGGCCGATGTAGCCGTCGTAGCCGAGTTCGCGGCTGCGGGCGATCCATTCGCCGAGGGGAAGCTCACCGGTTCCGGGAGCCCCGCGGCCGGGGTTGTCGGCAATCTGGATGTGGCCGAAGTCCTTTGCGTGCTTTTCGATGACGGCTGCGACGTCGTCGCCATTGACTGCCAGGTGGTAGAAATCCGCGAGGAGCTTGATGTTCTCGGCGCCGGATTCCGCTTTGACGCGGGCGATGACCTTGAGCGCGTCTTCGGCCGTGAGGAGCGGGTACTTGGGGGCGCCGCTGACGGGTTCGAGGAGGACGGTGCCGCCGATGCCCGCGACGCCGGCAGCTGCGGCGGCGAGGTTCTCGGCGCCGATGGCGTCCTGCTTCTCGGCCGATTCGCCGTCGATGCGGTTGCCATAGAGGGCGTTGAAGGCCTTGCAGCCGAGGCGCTCGCCGATGCCGGCGACGACGTCGATGTTGTCCAGGAATTCGGTGGAGCGGACGGGCCAGGAAACCAGGCCGCGGTCGCCGCCGGGCATGTTGCCGGCGTTGAAGTTCAGGCCCGTGAGCTGGACGCCTGCATCCTTGATGGCGTTTTCAAACCCGGTGACCTGGGCGTCCGTGGGGACGGAGGCCTCGAAGGGCCACCAGAACTCGACGGCGTCAAAGCCGGCAGCCTTTGCGGCTGCGGGGCGTTCGAGCAGGGGAAGCTCCGTCAAGAGGATGGAGCAGTTCACTGTGTACGTCATCGTAGGTCCTTCCGAGGAGGGGCTTTGATCTATCGTCCGCTTGCTTGGCCCTATGCTGGTTTCCGCTTTGTGGAATTTAGATTCTGCTTTATGAAAAGTTTAGAGAATGAGGGGAGTGTAGTCAAGGGGGTCGCGGAGGGCGGTGGTTTGGGATACCAAACCACCGCCCCCGGGAACGGAAAAACGGGCGGCTCCTGGTGGAGCCGCCCGTTCGATCAATCGTTTTCAGTGCCGCTTGAACGCGTGCCTGATTTTTTCGCCGGCTTGTTTGAGGTCGGCCCGAACTGCGCGTGCCTTGCCTTCGGCCCTCATGCGGTCGTTGCCGCTGACCTCACCGGTGGCCTTTGTTCCCTTGCCGTGCAGCCTCTCCGCGGCGTTGTGGATCTTGTCACCCAAACCCATTGCGGTCCTCCTTGTGGTGCGGCCCGTCCAGCTGGTTGCCGCACTTGCCGCCACTTATATTGTAGAAAGAAATGGCCCCCGTGGACCGGTGGGCAACCCAAATCATCCGCGGGAATGCCAGCGGATGTCCAGGCGGCCGATAGCCTGAAACGCTGAGCCCAGCCCCACCCGGAACGAGGATTACCCTATGATCACACGCACCGACATCGACGAGGCCGCTGCCCGGATTGCCGGGAGGGTCCGCGTCACGCCCGTGCTGGCGGCAGACCGCGGCCAGTTCCCCGGCGAGGTGTGGTTCAAGTGCGAGTTTATGCAGCACACCGGCACGTTCAAGGCCCGGGGCGCGCTCAACCGTGTTCTTGCCTGCCGGGAGCGCGGCGAGCTGAAGGACGACGTAGGCATTGTGGTGGCCTCCGGCGGCAACGCCGGCCTCGCCAACGCCTACGCCGCCGCGGAAGCCGGGGTCCCGGCCACCGTATTCCTGCCCGAGAACGCCCCGGCTGTGAAGGTCAAGAAGCTCTGGGCCATCGGCGCCAACGTGGTCCAGGGCGGGGCCGAATACTCCGAGGCGTACAACGCCGCGATGGCCTACGCAGCCGAGACCGGCGCGGTCTACTGCCATGCCTACGACCAGCCCGAGATCGCTGCCGGCGCCGGCACTATCGGAACCGAGCTGCTGGAGCAGCTGGGCCACGTGGACACAGTGGTGGTGGCCGTGGGCGGTGGCGGGCTCATGGCGGGTGTCGCGGCCGCCGTGGAGGGCCTGGCCAAAGTGGTGGGCGTCGAGTCCGAATCCACGCCCACCCTCCATGCCGCGCTCGCGGCCGGGGCACCCGTGGACGTCGCCGTCTCCGGGATCGCCGCTGACTCCCTGGGTGCCCGGCAGATCGGCCGGATCGGCTTCGAAGTGGCCGTCCGTACCGGCGTCCGCGCCGTGCTGGTCTCCGACGCGGAAATCGTTGCCGCCCGCTCGCTGCTGTGGGAGCAGAACCGCATCATCGTGGAGCACGGCGCGGCCACGGCCTTCGCCGCCCTGCACTCCGGCGCCTACGTCCCGGCGGACGGGGAACGTGTTGCCGTGATCCTCTGCGGGGCCAACACGGATCCCGCCACGGTCTGAGGCCGGCGCGTGCCCTGAGGCCCTACTGATCGACCACAACCACGTCCCTGCCGTTGAGCTGCTGGACCGGCCGATTGTTGCCCGCGTGCGCGGCGCGCAGTGCGGCAAGCTGCCCGGCTCCCAGTTCGACGGGGGTCTCGAGGAGCAGCCAGCGCACGCCTTCCGAGCAGGGCGGAGTGGTCAGGCTGCCGTCATACGCGAAATGGTCCAGTGACGCCGGGAACAGTGCCGGGAAGTCCACGACGCCGGCCGCCACCTTCTGCCCATCGGCTGCGGCGGGCACACCGTCCGTGAACGGCGCCCACGCCGCATTGGTAGCCCCAACAGTGGCGAGGATCCCGACAACGGCAAGCCCGCCGTCGTCGGCCTGGTGGACGAAATGGAACTCGGTCTCGTACTGGACGCCCTCCAGCGTGTGCTCGGACGGCGCGTGGAAGTGCATCTGCTTGAAGGCATACTGCTTGCCGCCCACCGTGATGCCCTGGGCCGTGAGGGCGCGCAGCTCGGTGGTGTGGCCATTGTCGGTCAGCTCGCCTTCGGAAGCCGAATAGGCCAGCGTGAGCGGCGCCGGGGTAAGGCCGGAAGCACCGCCGACGTCGATGGGGGACTGGGCGGTGCCGGAAGAGCAGGAGCCGAAATCGGAGCCCAACGCGCCCCACTGCCCGGGGCCTTCGGCGCCGTCGTAGGACCAGGCGTGGGGCGCTGCGGGGGTGGACGGCGAGGGAACAGGGGCCACGGCGGCGGACTTGCCGCAGCCGGTGATCAGTGCCAGCAGCCCCAGGCCGGATCCAACTAGCAAAGACTTCCTGGTCATTATTGTGGCGCTGCGCATTTCCATCCTTCGGGTCGTGTAGGTCCGTACCGGTGAGCCCGGCCGGACCTACGACGACTATCACGGGGGCCGGTGGCAGGTCTTGTCACAGTGCCTCACCGCAGGATGTGACCGACGGCGTTGCCGGGGTGCAGGTTCCCGAAGCGGTCCGGGTTACAGAACCTTCTCCAGGAATGACCGGATACGCGGGTTGGTGTTGCTTTCGGAGAAGAACTCTTCCGGCGGGAGGTCGGCGGCGATCTTGCCGCCATCGATGAACACCACACGGTCCGCCACTTTGCGGGCAAAGCCCATTTCGTGGGTGACCACCACCATGGTCATGCCGTCGGCGGCGAGGCCGGCCATGACATCCAGGACGTCATGGACCACTTCGGGGTCCAGGGCGCTGGTGGGCTCGTCGAAGAGCATCACCTTGGGATTCATGGCGACGGCGCGGGCGATGGCGATGCGTTGCTTCTGGCCGCCGGAGAGCCGGTTCGGGTAGACGTGCGCCCGGTGGGTCATGTTGACCTTTTCGAGGAGTTCCATGGAGCGTGCTTCCGCGTCCTTTTTGCTGATCTTCAGGACATCCATCTGCGGAAGCATGACGTTCTTCAGGGCTGTCATGTTGGGGAACAGGTTGAACTGCTGGAACACCATGCCCATGCGGGAGCGCAGGCGGTCCAGATCCACCTTGGGCGCCAGGAGGTCCTCGCCGTCGAATACAACGTGTCCGGACGTGGGCGTCTCGAGTAGGTTCAGGCAGCGCAGGAAGGTGGACTTGCCGCCGCCGCTGGGGCCGATGACGGCGACAACTTCGCCGGGCTCGATGGTGAAGTCGATGCCTTTGAGGACGTGGTGGTCACCGTAGGACTTGGTGATGTCTTTCGTTTCCAGGAGTGCCATTAGATGTAAACCGCCATCTTCTTTTCGATTGCGTTTGCGGCCAGGCCGATGATGTTTGTGAGGACGTAGTACACCAAGCCGATGAAGACGTACACGGTCAGTGCATCGAAGGTGCGGGAAATAATGGTCTGACCCACCAGGAACAGTTCGCTGATGGTCACGAAGGACACCAGCGCGGAGTTCTTGGTCAGGGAGACGAACTCGTTCCCGAGCGGCGGGAGCATTCTCAGGAAGGCCTGCGGGATGATCACGTGGCGCAGGGCGGAGGCTGAACTCATGCCGCAGGACCGGGCTGCTTCCATCTGGCCCTTGTCCACGGACTGGATAGCGCCGCGGACGATTTCCGTGACGTAGGAGCCGCTGTAGAGGCCCAGGGCCAGGATGCCGGCCACCATCGGCGAGAGCTGGATGCCCAGCTGCGGCAGGCCGAAGTAGATGAAGAACAGCTGGACGATGAACGGGGTGCCGCGGACCACTGAGACGTAGACCTTGCCGATCCAGCTGATAGGCCGTATATGCGAGAGCTTGGCGAAGCCGCCCAGCATGCCGAACAGCAGGCTCAGGGCCAGTGAGAGGGCGATGATCTGCAGTGTGGTTCCCAGGCCCTGCATCAGCGGGCCCCAGGAATTGGTGATCGAGGAGACGTTAAAGATGCCGCGTTCCTTGGTGGGCCCGGTGGCGGTGCTGGATTCGTCGCCGAACCACTTGGAAGAGGCCTTGGTGAAGTCGCCCGAGTCCTGCATGCCCTTCAGCGCCGTGTTAAAGGCCTCGCGGATGTCCGAGTCGCTTTTCTGGAACGCGAAACCGTAGTTTTCATTCGTCAGGCGGTCACCGACCTGCTTAAGGCCGCCCTGCTCGTGGATGAAGTATCGGCCGCCGGGTTGCCCGGTGACCACGGCGTCGGCCTGGCCGAGTTTGACCGAGGAAAACATCTGGTCGTTGGTCTGGACCTGGACCAGTTCGGCCTGCGGCTGGTTCTGGCGCAGCCACTCCACGGACTTGGTGCCTACCTGCACGGCAACCTTCTTGCCGGCGAGGTCCGCGAGCGTCTTGACGGTGTCGTTGGACGTGGACACGAACATGCCCAGGCCGCCGGGGTAGTAGATCTCGGAGAAGTCCACCACCTTGGCGCGTTCGGGGCTGATGTAGATGGCGGAAGCGCCGACATCGATCTGGTTTGCCTGCAGCGCCGGGACGATGTTGCCGAACGGCATCTGCACAAACTCGACGTTCCTGATGCCGGACTTGGCGGCGAGGTCCCGCACAACATCGATGTCGAAGCCGATCTTGGTGCCGTTGGCATCGGTGAATTCGAACGGCGGGAAGGAGGCGTCGGTGCCGACCTTAAGGGTGGTCTTGCCCGAGCGCAGGTCTGCCATCTTGCCGGCGGACGGGGTTGCCGGGGTGGTCTCGGCCTGGGCTGCCGGTGCGGCCAGCCCGAGGAGCGCGGCCAGAAGGGCGGCCGTCGTGGCAGCCCATCCGGATCGCGGGAATCGGTTCTTCATGTGTGCTCGTTTCTGGGGGGAAGCGGACGTCCGGCTACGCATGCCGGTGTCCGGATCGCTCGGTGGCGATGGTGTGGATGAGGCGTGCGGCCGTGCGGGCGGTGCGGGAGTCGACGTCGAACCTGGGGTTCAGTTCGACGACGTCGACGACGGTGAGCTTGGGGGAGCGGGCCAGGTGACGGCATACGTCCAGGACGACGGAGAGGGGAACCCCGTACGACGCCGGTGCGCTGACACCGGGGGCGACGTACGCGGGAAGGACATCGAGGTCGATCGTCAGGTAGAGGACGTCCACGGAGTCGATGAAGTCCTGCGTGAACTGCCGGACCTGCTCAGCCCTGGACTCGGTGCATTCCTCATCCAGGAGGTACTTGACGCCGAGGTCCCGGGCTGTCTGGAACAGTGCCTCGGTGTTGCCGGGCTGGCTGATGCCCAGCACCGTGTAGTTGAACCCGTGGCCTCGGGCTTGCTCGGCCGCGGCCACTTGCCGGAACGGGGTGCCCGACGACGGGACTTCCTCGGCGCGCAGGTCGAAGTGCGCGTCCAGGTTGATGATGCCGACGCGGCGTCCATCGGTGACCTGGCTTGCGCGCAGGCCCGTGTAGGTGCCGAAGGCGGTTTCGTGGCCGCCGCCCAGGATGACAGGCAGGTGGCCTGCCTCCAGGGCCTGGCAGACGGCCGCGCCGAGGCGCTTCTGGCCGTCCTCGAGGTTTCCGTCCACAACGCTGGTGTCGCCAAGGTCATGGACCAGGAGGTCCGCCGGTGCCGCCATGGGGGCGAGGGCGGAGCGGATGCTTGCAGGACCGTCGACGGCGCCGACCCGGCCTTTGTTCCGGCGGACGCCTTCATCGCTGCGGAATCCCAGGAGTGCAATCCCGGCAGCGCCGGCCTGGGCAGCGCCGGCCTGGACCGTGTTCACTGCGTGGTGCCAGCGCCGGTGTTCCGGGCCGGGGCCGTCGTCGCGGCCCGTCCACGTGTGCTGGATGGTGGGGTTGGTCATCAGGATCCTTCTCCATGTCCGAGCGCCAATGCGGCGTCACGGGTGCTTGCTATGAGTTGCTTTTCGCGCCGGATCGCCCGGTCCGCGGGAGCCATGGTGCTGACGGCACCCAAAAGCCGGCCGCCGTCGTCGAGCACGGGGAAACTGACGCCCCAGACGCCGGCATCCACCGCCCCGTAGCTGAGGCCGAAGCCGCGGTCCTGGACGATCTGGAGCTCGTGGTTCAGGTTCTCTGCGTCCTCCTGGCTCAGTCCAAGGCCAGCCACGATCCTGCCCTGTTCCTGGGGGTCCAGATGTGCGAGCAGGGCCAGCGCGCTGGCGCCCCTGAGCAGGGGAAGTGAGCGGCCCGGAGAGTAGCTGCAGCGCAGCATCTGCGGGCCCTCGATGGCATCCACGCAGAGTGCTTCAGCACCGCGGACCACCAGGTAGGCGGCCAGTTCCTGGGTCTCATCGGAGAGCAGCTGTAGATGCTCCGAGATGCGGCCCTTGACCATGGCTTCCTGGTGGAAGTTGGCGGCGAGGCGGAGCGTTTCCGGGCCGGCGCTGTACTGGCCGCGGCGCCGGGTCTGCGCTACCAGCCCGGACTGCATCAGGAGTGCCAGGTGCCGGTATACGGCGCTGGTGGGGATGCCCGTCGTTTTGGTGATCTGGGCTGCAGTCAGGGTCCGGTGCCGCGCGAATTCGAGCAGGATGTCGACGAACCGTGAGGCGTTGCCTTCCAATATCACGGAATGGCTTGGATCTGTGTGCATAAAAGCGACGTTAGTGGCTGGCATCACAGACGGCCTTAAAAAGTTCCCATAGAGTGGGAATCTATTTTCCGCCGGGTGGGAATTGGCCCTTAAACGCGAAATCGCCGGAACCGTGTCCGGGTCGCCGCAAATTTGCAGCGACCCGGCATGGTTCCGGCGATTTCGGCGGCCAGCCGGTAAGGAGGCGGGCCCGTAAGGGACGGCCTAGGTGAGCTTGATCTGGCGGTTCATGTCCTTGTACAGCAGGTAGCGGAACTGGCCGGGGCCACCGGCGTAGCAGGCCTGCGGGCAGAAGGCGCGCAGCCACATAAAGTCGCCGGCCTCCACCTCGACCCAGTCGTTGTTGAGCAGGTACATGGCCTTGCCCTCCAGCACGTACAGGCCGTGTTCCATGACGTGGGTCTCCGGGAACGGGATGACGCCGCCCGGCTGGAACGTCACGATGTTCACCTGCATGTCGTGGGCCAGGTCGCTGGAATCCGTGAAGCGGGTGGTCTTCCAGGCGCCGTCGGTATCCGGCATCGCGGTGGGTTCCACCTCGGCATCACTGGTGACGAAGGACTTTGCCTCGTAACCCTCGAGCCGCTCATAGGCCTTGCGGATCCATTGGAAGGAAACGACGTCGTCTGAGACGTTTTCCAGGCCCCAGGTGGCACCGGCGGCCAGGTAGGCGTAGCCGCCTTCCTCAAGCTGGTGCAGTTCGCCGTCGAGCGTCAGGTTGACCTTGCCTTTGGTGACAAAGACGACACCTTCGACGCCTGCCTCGAACTCGGCCTTGGGGGCGCCGCCGCCGGGGCCGATCTCAACGATCAGCTGCGAGAAGGTGGTGGAGAAGCCGGAAATCGGGCGGGCGATGATCCAGGACCGGGTGTTGCTGAAACCAGGCAGGGTGCTGGTCACGATGTCCGTCATGACGCCCTTGGGGATGACCGTGTAGGCCTCCGTGACGATTGCCCGTTCCGTGGTCAGGTGCGTCTGCGGCGGCAGTCCGCCCTGCGGGGTGTAGTACTTGCCCATCAAGGGATCCTTACTTCGAAGTGGAGTGTGCCAGCCGCGGGTGCGCCAGTGCGGTCAGCTGGGAAAGTTCGACGCCGGCGAGCGCCTGGACCTCTTCGGTCCCCACCGCGCCGCACTGGACGCCGCGCAGGACAAAGGCGGCCAGGGCCCGGGCGGTGGCGGGTTCGTCCATGACCCCGCCTTCCGTGTGGTCGACATAGTTGCGGAGGCGTGCCGCGGCGGCCGGGAGGCCCTCGCGGTAGAACGCATACGTGGCTGCGAACCGGCTGGGCAGCTGGGCGGCGTGCAGGTCCCAGCCCTGGTAGTAGCCCCGCTCCAGCGAACGGCGGACGAGCCGTCCGTGCAGCTTCCAGGCATCCTCGACGGCGTCGCCCACCGGGATGATGTTGGTGGAACCGTCGGAGAGCCTGATGCCCGTTCCGGCGACGGCCAGCTGCATGACTTCCTTGGCGAAATCCGCCACCGGGTGCTCCATGGACTGGTACTCGGCTGAGATCTGCAGCGACGCGGAGTAGTCGTAGGTGCCGTAGTGCAGGGCGCTGATGCGTCCCGGAACCACGTGCGGCAACTGCGCCACGGGGGAGGTGCCGTCCGGCCCGAGGATCAGCTGCGGCGTTTCCACCTGTACCTCGAAGCGGAGCCGGCCGGCGGGAAGTCCATGGACTTCCTCCAGCCGGGACACCGCAAAGTCCATCGCCTGGACCTGGGCCACGGTGGTGACCTTGGGCAGGGTCAGGATGAGCCCGGCAGGCAGTTCGCCGGCCTGCGCGAGTGTGGAGACGAACAGGTCAAGGGTCTTCAGGCCGCGGGCCCTGGTGGGCGCCTCGAAGCACTTGAACCGGATGCCGATGAACGGGGGCGCGGTGCCGGCGGCAACTGCTTCGCTGACAGCCCGGGCCGCCGCGACCGCTGCCGCGTCCTCCGCTTCGTCGCCGCGGTCGCCGTAGCCATCCTCGAAGTCGAGGCGCAGGTCCTCGATCGGTTCGCTTTCGAGCTTCGCCCGGACCCGCGACGCTACGGCCCCGGCGAGTTCGGCGTCCTGGCCCAGCAGCGCGCCGAGCTTCTCGAGCCCGCCGTGCGCCTCCGCCGTCGTGAGCGCCTGGGCACCCCAGTCGGCAGCGAACGACGGCGTGAAACGGTCCGCCGGCACGTACACGGTGTGCACGGGCTGGCGGGTGCCGTCGTCGCCCGGGTAATTGCGTTCCAGCAGCTGGTCGGTGGCGGCCAGCTGCGCGTCGATGGCGGCGAGGTCCGCCGCGGAGAGCGACGGTGTGGGGGAGACCGCCATGCCTCAGCCCACCAGTTCGTAGGCCGGGGTGGTGAGGAAATCCGTGTAGTCCTCGGACAGGCAGATCTCGGCGATCAGCTTGCTGGCGGGCTGGTAGTACCGGCGGAACGCCTCGTCCCCGAATTCGGTCCGGAGCCGCTCCGTTTCCTCGCCCAGGATCTTTTCCACCAGTTCCCGGGTGACGGTGTTTCCGGTGTCCGCCAGAACGGACTTGTTGCGGATCTGCTGCCATACCTGCGAGCGGGAGATCTCGGCGGTGGCGGCGTCCTCCATCAGGTTGTGGATGGCTACGGCACCGTTTCCGGAGAGCCAGACCGCGGTGTAGGCCACGGCGACATACAGGTTCAGGCGCAGCCCGCCTTCGGTGACCTGGCCGTCGGCCGAGGCGATGTCCAGCAGCTGGTCCGCCGTGACCGAAACTTCGGGGCGCTGCTTGTCCAGCTGGTTGGCGCGCTCGCCGAGCACGCCGTCGAACACCTCGCGGCAGGTGGGGACCAGGTCCGGGTGGGCCACCCAGGAACCGTCGAACCCGTCGTTAGCCTCACGGGTCTTGTCCGCGCGGACCTTGGCGAAGGCGGCCTCGGTGACCTCCGGGTGGCGGCGGTTGGGGATGACGGCGGCCATGCCGCCCATGGCGAAGGCACCGCGTTTGTGGCAGGTCTTCACCAAGAGCTCGGTGTAGGCGCGCATAAACGGTGCGGTCATAACCACCGAGGCGCGGTCCGGGAGCACAAACTCCTCGCCGGCGTCGCGGAAGTACTTGATGATGCTGAACAGGTAGTCCCAGCGACCGGCGTTCAGGCCCGAGGCGTGGTCCCGGAGTTCGTAGAGGAACTCGTCCATTTCGAAGGCGGCCGGGATGGTTTCGATCAGCATGGTGGCGCGGACGCTGCCCTGCGGGATGCCGAGGAAGTCCTGGGCGAAGACGAACACTTCGTTCCAGAGGCGGGCCTCGAGGTGCGATTCCATCTTGGGCAGGTAGTAGTACGGGCCGTGGCCATTGAGCAGCAGCTGCTTGGCCGTATGGAAGAAGTGCAGGCCGAAGTCCACCAGCGCACCCACGGCGGGTTCGCCGTCGATCAGCAGGTGCTTTTCCGGCATGTGCCAGCCGCGCGGACGTGCCACCACAACGGCGAGCGGGGCGTCAGTGCGGAGCTTGTACTCCTTGCCGTCGGGCGACGTGAAGGCCAGGGTACCCGTTGCGGCGTCACGCAGGTTCAGGATGGCGTCGATGACGTTGGCCCATGTGGGCGTGCTGGCGTCCTCAAGGTCCGCCAGCCATACCTTGGCGCCGGAGTTCAGGGCGTTGATGGCCATTTTGGCCGGAGTGGCCGGGCCGGTCATCTCGACGCGGCGGTCCCGCAGCGCGGCGGGTGCCTCGGCGACCTTCCAGTCGCCGTCGCGGATTTCCTGCGTCTCCGGGAGGAAGTCCAGGCGGCTGGTGCGGGCGACGCCGTCGCGCTTGACCTGGCGGGCCTCGAGCAGCCCGTTGCGCGTGCCGGCGAAGCGCCGGTGCAGCTCCTCCAGGAAGGCCAGGGCCTTCGGGGTGAGGATCTGTTCCGCGCGGTCGACCGGCTGGCGGTCGGTGACAGTGATAGCCATATTCGTAAGTCCTTATCTAGAGAGCGCGGGCTGCGTTTGCGTGCGCAGCTGCCGCAACCGCAGCAGCCACATCGGCGGCGACATGAGGATCGAAGACGCTGGGGATAATGTAGCTGGCATTGAGCTCGTCGTCAGCTACCCGGTTGGCAATCGCGTCTGCGGCGGCTACCAGCATCTCCGGCGTGATATCGCTGGCACCGGCGTCGAGCAGTCCCCGGAAGAAGCCCGGGAAGGCCAGCACGTTGTTGATCTGGTTGGGGAAATCGCTGCGGCCCGTGGCCACCACGGCGGCGTGCCTGGACGCGATGACGGGGTCGATCTCCGGCGTCGGGTTGGCCATGGCGAAGACGATCGCGTTCTCGGCCATGGCGGCAACCTGCTCTTCGCCGATCACGTGCGGGGCACTGACACCGATGAAGACGTCGGCGCCGGTCATGGCCTCGTGCAGGGTTCCGGAGAAGCCTTCCTCGTTGGTGTTCGCGGCAATCCAGGCGCGGTGCTCGTCGTCGTACTCCTTGCCCGAGTGGATGGCTCCGGAGCGGCCGGCGGCAACGATGTGCTGCGCGCCCTGGGCCTTGAGGAGCTGGATGATGGCCGAGCCTGCGGCGCCGACGCCGGAGACAACAATGCGGACCTCGGAGAGCTTCTTGTCCACCACGCGCAGGGCGTTGTGGAGGGCTGCCAGGGTGACGATGGCGGTGCCGTGCTGGTCGTCGTGGAAGACGGGGATGTCGAGTTCGTCGCGCAGGCGCTTCTCAATTTCAAAGCAGCGCGGCGCCGCGATGTCCTCAAGGTTGATGCCGCCGTAGACGGGGGCCATGGCCTTGGCGATCATGATGATTTCTTCGGTGTCCTGGGTGTCCAGGCAGACCGGCCAGGCGTCGACATTGGCGAACTGCTTGAACAGTGCGGCCTTGCCTTCCATGACGGGCAGGGCCGCGGCGGGGCCGATGTTTCCCAGGCCCAGGACGGCCGAACCGTCGGTGAGGACGGCGATGGTGTTGCGCTTGACGGTCAGGTTGCGGGCCGCCGACGGGTCCTCCGCGATGGCGAGGCAGACGCGGGCGACGCCGGGCGTGTAGGCACGGGACAGGTCGTCACGGTTGCGCAGGGCCACCTTGGGGACCACCTCGAGCTTGCCACCGAGGTGCATCAGGAAGGTGCGGTCCGAGACGTGCTGGACCGTGACGCCGTCGAGCGCGTTCAGGGCATCCTTGACGCGGGCGGCGTGGTCGTCGTCGGTGGTGTTGCAGGTGACGTCCACAACGAGGGTGTCGTGGTGGGATTCCGTGACGTCAAGCGCCGTGATGGCTGCGCCGGCTGCGCCAACGGCGGCAGCGAGCTCACTCGTGGCGGTGAAGCTCGACGGCGCCGCGACGCGCAGGGTGATCGAATTTCCGGGGCTCGGGTTCGCCATTGAATTTCCTCCTCGTTGGGTCCGTTGCCGGACCACTCGTGCAACCAAATGTTTTCGTATTATGGATATTATTATCTACAAAGTGGAAATGCAACCCCCTGATGGTCATGTTTGGGGACATCGCCTGGGGCCTGCTTGTGCTGTATGTTGAGTGTTCTAAGCAACTCTTTTCACGATGTGGATAAGAGATGTCAGAATCTGAGCCATAGGAGACAACGGAATGGCTGAAAAAGCCTCCGGAGGCGTGCAGTCCGTCGAGCGCGTCTTCGAACTGCTGGAACTCATCACAGACGCGGGCGGTGACGTGACGCTCAGCGAGCTCTCCTCCTCCACGGATCTGCCCCTGCCCACCATCCACCGTCTGCTGCGCACGTTGGTCTCGCTTGGCTATATCCGCCAGCTGCCCAACCGCCGTTACGCACTGGGCCCCCGGCTGATCCGGCTTGGCGAAGGCGCCAGCAAGCAGCTTGGAGCCGTGGCCCGCCCGCAGCTGAAGAACCTCGTGGACCGCCTCGGCGAAACCTCCAACATGGCCGTCCTGGACTCGGACATGGTCATCTATGTGGCCCAGGTGCCGTCCATGCACTCCATGCGCATGTTCACCGAGGTGGGCCGCCGTGCCCACACGCACGACACCGGCGTGGGCAAGGCGATCCTGGCCCAGCTCGACGACGAGGTGGTGCGTGGCATCGTGGCCCGCACCGGCATGCCCACCCCCACGGCCAAAAGCATCGGCGACATTGATGCCCTCCTCGCCGATCTCAAGCTGATCCGTGAACGCGGCTACTCCATCGACGAGGAAGAGCAGGAGCTCGGCGTGCGCTGCTTCGCGATGGCCGTGCCCAACGCGCCCACCCCTGCCGCCATCTCGGTCTCCGGGCCGATCAGCCGCGTGGACCAGAGCTTCGCCGACCGCGCCGTGCCGCTGCTGCGCCAGGCCGCGATGGCCATCTCGGCGGAGCTCAACCAGAACTGACCCGCCCAACTACAACAGCGTCCGATCACAACAGCGTCCAATCACAACAGCGCGAACTGGCAGGTAATGCCCTCAGATTCCACATTTGAGGGCATTTCCTGCCAGTTCGCGCTTGGCGTGGTGGCTGTGACGCTAGTGCTCAGACTTTGACGACTCCACCGGAACTTCCTTGCCCTCAGCGTCGATCAGCTTGCCGCCTTCGTAGCGGTCGCCGTCGGTAAGGCATTTGAGGTCTTCTTCCCGGACTACCCGGCCGGTGCCCGCCACGAATACGGACTGGTTTTCGGAGTTGCCGGCCTTGAGATGGTTAAAGAGCAGGTTCAGCAGGATGGCCATCACGGCCGCGGAGCTGATGCCGGAGTGGAAGATCGTGGCGAACCAGTTGGGGAATTTGTCGTAGAAGGCCGGGGCGGCGATCGGGATCATGCCGAAGCCGATGGAGGTGGCCACGATGATGAGGTTCATATTGTTGCGGTATTCGACCTTGGCCAGGGTGCGGATGCCGCTGGCGGCGACGGTGCCGAACAGGACGATGCCTGCCCCGCCCAGAACCGCTGTGGGAACGGCGGCCACCACGCGGCCGAGGATAGGCAGCAGTCCCAGCAGGACCAGGATCACGCCGCCGGCTGCCACCACGTAGCGGCTCTTGATCTTGGTGACGGCGACCAGGCCGACGTTCTGGGCGAAGGCGCTCTGGGTGAATGATCCGAAGACCGGGGCGATGAGGCTGGAGCCCATGTCTGCGCGGAGGCCTGCTGCGATGCGTTTGGAGTCGACCTTGGTACCGATGATTTCACCGACGGCCAGGATGTCCGCCATGGTTTCGGTCAGGATGACCAGGACGACGATCAGCATGGAGATGATCGCGGCGATCTCAAAGGTGGGGGCTCCGAGGTGGAACGGTGCCGGGAAGGCGACGATCGGGCCGTCCCCGACCTTGGCGAAGTTGGCCATGCCGGTGGCGACGGCGATCAGGGTTCCGATGACCATGGCCAGCAGGATCGAGAGCCGGGAGATGGTTGCGTTGCCGAGCTTGCTCAGGAGGAGAACGAGGGCCAGGGTGACAGCGGCGAGGCCGATGTTTTCGATGCTGCCGTAGTTTTCGGCTTTCTTGTTACCGCCCATGGCCCAGTTGGCTGCAACCGGCATCAGGGTCAGGCCGATGGTCGTGATGACAGTTCCGGTGACCACCGGTGGGAAGAAACGAACGATTTTCGAGAAGACAGGGGCGATCAGCAAGCCGATGGCTGCCGACACGATAACTGCGCCGAAGACGGACTGGATCCCTCCGCCGGTGGTGACGATGGCGACCATCGTTGCCACGCCGGCGAAGGAGACGCCCTGGACCAGCGGCAGCTGGGAGCCGAAGAACGGAATACCAATGGTCTGGAGGATGGTGGCAAGCCCGCCCATGAAAAGTGCGGCGGCGATCAGGATGCCGATGTCGGCAGGGGGCAACCCTGCGGCCTGGCCGACGATGAGCGGAACGGCAACGATGCCGCCGTACATAGTCAGCACGTGCTGGAAGCCGTAGGCGAAGCTGCTCCCGAGGGACAGGCGCTGGTCTTCGGGTCGGTCAGTACGCTGGCGGCCGGTCTTGATGGGGCCGACGGACTTTTTCTTGAGGTTCATGGCAGACTTTCGGGTTCATGGCAGACGTCTTCGTCTGGCTAACGTGGTCTGGCTAAAAATGTGGGCACTGGCCCGGTGGATTTCTCTGTGGTCGAGCCGGTCGAAGCCCGGTGGATTTCGACAGGCTCGATCTCAGCGGATGGGTCAGCAGAACCCGGCGATGCCGGACCAGGCGAGGTCCGCCGGTGTGGCGTCGTCGCGCAGGACCGTGGCCTCGATCAGGCCGTATGGCCGGTCGGCTGCGAAGAAGACCTCGTTGGGGTTGTCGAGTCCGAACGGCGAGAGGTCCACCAGGAAGTGGTGCTTGTTGGGCATGGAGAACTTGATCTCGTCGATTTCGCTGTGGGCTTCCAGGACTTTGGTGCCCATGTCGAACAGCGTCTGCTGCAGGGCGTGGGAGTACCTCTCCGTGAACCCCTCGAGCAGGAGGCCCTTGACGTCCTCGTAGCTCTTGTTGAAGTCCAGGGTGTTCAGGTCCGTTCCGGACTTGAACCGCCAGCGGGCGGAAACGTCGGTGGCCAGGATGCGGTCTGTGGTTTCCGGGAGGGTGGTGTATTTGTCCTTGGGGTAGCCCACAAAGCCGGACTGTGTGGTCTTCAGGACGGTCAGGTCCATGAGCCCGGAGATCAGGTGCGTTGCGGCGCCGTCGCGGACCAGGACGGCGGTGCGGACTTCCTGGCCGTTGCGCACGAAGGAGTGGTCGTGTTCGCTGCCGTGAGCCTGGATGCGGTCCCAGCTGTAGGACTCGGCTTCCCAGCGGCCACCAGTGACCCAGTCGAAGCTGGACGTGAAGTGCTCGCCGAGGCGCAGGAGGAACGCTTCGGGGGAGCCGACGCCTTCGCGGGCGAAGGCGTAGATGGTGTTCTTCTGGGTGTCCGTTGCCACCACGTGGGCGTTGTCGCCCTCGCGGTGGGCGGCCTCGAAGTCTCCGCGCAGTTGCGAGGTGACGTTCAAGTCCTCTATCTCGTGGCGGTCTGTGTCGCGGGTGATTTTGACAACCCGGACTTCAGCCTTTCCGTACTGGTTGTGGCCGAGGATGATGTTGCTGCTCATGGTCAGATTCCCAACTTCAGGTACGTGGGACCAAGGTTCCACATAGAAATTAAGCGCGCATTTACCGCGCGTTTCCAGTGCCGTCGGCCCAACAAAAAATGAGCCGACATCAATTGATGTCAGCTCATTACGACCCTGCCTGCTGCTCCCAGGTTACGTGACTTGCGCCACGAGTTGAACACCAGAATAGCCCAGCTTTGCGGTGGTGTACATCACAATCTGAAAAATCACTTTGTGACTGAGGGGCTCGCGGACCGTTGACGTACCGAGACCTGGCAGATTACTATATTTCATATAGCAAAAGTTATTTTCCGCTTTGTGGAATGTTCGCAGTAGTACCAACCGCCTCGGAGGAGGATCAGATGTACCAGCAGGACACAACGCCGGTCGCACCGGAAAACACGGCGGCACCCGCCGTCCAGGAGTTCTACCTTCCCCTCGGAGGCGGGACGGATCCGGACTTCTATCTGCCCGCAGACCGGGAGCATATTCCGGGCCGCTTCTCCCGCTGGGTCCAGGGCCTGCCGGGCTTCGGCAGCCGGCGCCGCTAGGTCTATTGACCCGGGCGCCCCGGCCACTGCTTGCCGGCCCAGGGGTCGTAGTCGGAGATGAGCTCCTCCTGCAGCGGGCGCTCCGCTTCGGGGACGTGCTGCAGGTTCACCCGCACCCGGTACCAGAGCGAGCTGGACCCGCGCATTCCATCGACGAGCACGTCGGCCGGACGCAGGGCCGGGACGATGTCCGCATGCCGGGTCTTCCACTCGTCGAGCGCCACGACCGCCTTGGCTTTGGACTTGGTCCGGGCCACCTCGATGAGCGGCATTACCGACTGCCGGCGGCCGGAGCCGTCTCCGCTGCGGGGCGCTTTCTCCGCGGGGCCAAGCTTGGCCGCCAGCGCCAGGAGCCCGTCGAGTGCACCCACCGCGCCGTCGATCCCGGCGTGCGGGTCGCCCGCGTCGGCGAAGCGCTCGGGCACCGTGCGCACCGTGAATTGTTCCGGACGGATGAAGCGCACCTCGTCCCAGGTGAGCGGCGTCGACACCCGGGCGTCCGGTAGGGGCCGGATCGAGTACGCGGATGCCACGGTGCGGTCTTTGGCGTTCTGGTTGAAATCGACAAAGACGCTCTCGCCGCGCTCCTCCTTCCACCAGCGCGCGGTGGCAAGACCCGGAGCGCGGTTTTCGATCTCGCGGGCGAGGGTCTCGGCGGCGAGCCGCACGTCGCGGTAGGACCACTGCGGCGCGATCCGCACCAGAATGTGGAGTCCGCGCGACCCGCTCGTCTTCGGCCACCCCACCAGTCCGACGTCGTCGAGCACCTCCCGCGCGACATACGCAACGTCGACGATCTGGGACCAGCTGACTCCCGGCATCGGATCGAGGTCGACGCGGAGTTCGTCGGGGTGATCAAGGTCCTCGGCGCGCACGGGATGCGGGTTGAGGTCCAGGCAGCCAAGATTCACCACCCACGCCAGGCCCGCAGCATCCCGGATGACGGCCTCCTCGGCCGACGTCCCCGATGCGTAGTGCAGCGTGGTTGTATCGATGAAGTCGGGGTGGTTTTCGGGCACGCGCTTCTGGAAAAACGGCTCAGCGTCGATGCCTTTCGGGAAGCGCTTGAGCACCATGGGCCGGCCGCCCGCACCGCGCAACGCACCATCCGCCACGGCGAGGTAGTAGCGCACCAGATCGAGCTTTGTCAGTCCGGGTTCGGGGAACACCACCTTGTCCGGACTCGAGATGCGCACCTCGGTGCCGCCGATGGTGAGGATCTCGGCCGGGGTCTTCGACGGGCTCATGCCGCCACGCTAGCAACGATCGGATGTTGCGGCCAGAGTTGGTGCGGCGGTCAGCAATGAGTTACCCCGCCACAAGCTTCCTCGCTGCGGCCGAGTGCTCCGCAATGAGCCCCGCGACGTCCAGCCCCGGAATCTGTCCGTCCACCACGCGCCATTTCCCGCCTACCATGACGCGGTCCGCGCGGTCCGCGCCGCACAGCAACAGCGCCGCAACAGGATCGTGGCTGCCGGAGAACCGCAGGTCGTCGAGGCGGAAGAGCGCCAGGTCGGCCTGCATCCCCGGTGCCAGTTGACCGATATCGGAGCGCCCCAGGACCGCAGCCGAGCCCCGCGTCGCCCAGCCAAGGGCCCGCTCCACGGGAACGGATGCCCCGTAGCGCAGCCGTTGCAAGTACAGCGCCTGCCGGGCCTCGAGCATCATGTTGGAGGTATCGTTCGACGCCGATCCGTCCACACCCAGCCCCACCGGAACCCCGGCCGCCTCAAGTTCCAGCACGCGGGCGGTGCCCGACGCGAGCCGCATGTTCGACGTCGGGCAGTGCGCGACGGCGGTGCCGGCGGCTCCCAGCCGGGCGATCTCGTCGTCGTTGAAGTGGATGCCATGGCCCAGCCACGTGCGGTTGCCCAGCCAGCCGACGCTTTCCAGGTAGTCCACAGTCCGCAAGCCAAACATCGAGTGGCAGAAGTCTTCCTCGTCAATGGTTTCGGCGAGGTGCGTGTGCAGCCGGACGTCCAGCCGTTCGGCCATGGCTGCACTCTCCGCCATGATCTCCTTGGTCACCGAGAACGGCGAGCACGGGGCCAGGGCAATCTGGATGACGGCGCCGTCGCCGCGCTCGTGGTACTGCGAGATGAGGCGTTCGCTGTCCGCCAGGATGATCTCCGGCCGCTGCACCGTTGACTGCGGCGGCAGGCCGCCGTCGTCCGTTCCCAACGACATGGAGCCGCGCGTGAGGGTGGCCCGCATGCCCAGTTCGCGTACGACGCCGACCTCCACGTCGATCGCGTTCTCCAGTCCCGCGGGGAACAGGTAGTGGTGGTCGGCGGACGTGGTGCAGCCGGAGAGCAGCAGCTCGGCCAGGGCCACTTTCCCCGCGAGTTCCAGGCTTCGAGGAGTCAGCCGCGCCCAGACCGGATAGAGGTTCTGCAGCCAGGGGAACAGCGGGGCGTTGGCCACCGGACCCCAGGCGCGGGTGAGTGTCTGGTAGAAGTGGTGGTGCGTGTTGATCAGGCCGGGCAGCAGCACGTGGCTGCCGGCGTCGAAGGTCTCATCGCAGGGTGCGGACGGCTGCCCGCCGGCCGGAACAAGCTCGGTGATGACACCGCCGCTGACCACAATGCCGCCGCCGGCGTCGAGCCCGTTGGCGGTGAAAACGGCGAGCGGGTTCCTGATCCAGAGCCTGGGCGGGGACGGGGAGTGCGGGTGGGCCATGGATGGCTCCTTGTCTGGTCGGCGTGAGTGCGTTCCAGCTCAGTTAGGCCCTGTCTGCTGATCCAGGTGGCGCCAGCCTAGGGTGCTGCCGCGACGGAAGTCAATGCAACGCGGGGTCACATACGGCCCATTCCGCGCCTCCGGATGGGCCATATGTGACCCTGCGTTGCTACGCAATTTCACATCACGAAATTAAGTTTCCAGAACTATGGCGTCACTCACACATCCGGTGCTAGTCTCGATCTTGCCAAAGGCGGGCACCCGGACCCCGGGAAGCTATCTACCAGGCGAACCTTCAAAAGCACATGCTGAAGCCTGGTAGCCATCTCACTGGCGCGTCCCCCGTCTCAGGGTTACTGGGCTTCCTTGCCACTAAGGAAGTCGCAAAATGAGTACCACCGTCACGGCCGAACATTTCCTGGCCATCTCCATAAAACTGGCAACAGCCAACGTCCTGAACAGCGGCGGCCCGTTCGGCGCCGTCATTGTCACCGCGGATGGCCGCGCCTTCGAAGGCGTCAACCGGGTCACCGCCACGAACGACCCCACAGCCCACGCCGAGGTCACCGCCATCCGCAATGCCTGCCGCGAACTCGGCACGTTCGATCTCAGCGGAGCCACCCTCTACACCAGCTGCGAACCCTGCCCCATGTGCCTGGCTTCAGCCCTGTGGGCCCGGATCGGCAACGTGGTCTTCGCCGCAGACCGGCACGACGCCGCCTCAGTGGGCTTTGACGACGCCGTCTTCTACGAGTACTTCGAGAACGAGGACCGGGACGCACTGATGCCGGTCGCCAAGCTGGAACTGGGTCACCCCCAGGCCCCGGCCATCCTGGAACCGTTCAACACCTGGAACACGCTCGATTCCAGGATTGACTACTAGGGCCGGTGGCTGACATGACAATCCTGGACCCCGCAGAAATGCGATCGGCAGCTGAAGAGCAGGCTGCGCCCGCAGGCGCAGGGCACACAGCGGCACCCCGCCCCCCGGCGTCAAAATCCTTCCTGGACAGCTTCTTCCAGATCACCAAGCGTGGCTCCACGCTGGCCCGCGAATTCCGCGGCGGCATCGTCACGTTCTTCACGATGGCCTACATCGTGATCCTCAACCCCCTGATCCTGGGCGGCTTCTCGGCCGAGAACGCCCCCACCGACGTCGCCGGCGGCTGGCTCTCAGCAGCGCAGGTGGGAGCCGTTACCGGCCTCACCGCCGGCGTGATGACCATCGTGTTCGGCCTCGTCGCAAACCTGCCCTTCGGGCTCGCGGCCGGCCTGGGCATCAACTCCTTCCTCGCCGTCGCGGTCATTCAGGAAGTCACCTGGCCAGAAGCCATGGGCCTGGTGGTCATCAACGGCGTCCTCATTGTCCTCTTCGGCGCCACGGGTGCCCGGACGGCGATCTTCAAGGCAGTCCCCAAGGAACTCAAGGCCGCCATCACCGTGGGCATCGGCCTGTTCATCGCCTTCATCGGCTTTGTGGATTCCGGGTTCGTCCGCCCCACCAAGGGCGGCCCGCCGGTCCAGCTCGGCAACGACGGCTCCATCACCTCCATCCCCACCCTCGTGTTCATCGTCGGGCTGCTGGTCATGGGCATCCTCGTTGCCCGCAAGATCCAAGGCGGCCTCCTGATCGGAATCGTCGCCACAACTGCTCTCGCCGCCGTCGTCGAGGCCACCATGCATATCGGTCCCGGCAGCGCAGACAACCCCGGTGGCTGGCACCTCAACACACCGGTGCTGTCCGGCCACCTCGTGTCCGCCCCGGACTTCAGCCTGGTGGGCCAGTTCGATCTCTTCGGCTCGTTCTCAAGGATCGGCGGCCTGGCGGCCACCATGCTGGTCTTCACCCTGGTGTTCACCAACTTCTTCGACGCCATGGGCACCATGACCGGGCTTGCCAAGAGCGCCGGCGTGGCGCACAAGGACGGCACGTTTCCCCGGCTCAAGTCCGCCTTCATCGTCGAAGGCATGGGCGCAGTGGTGGGCGGCGGAACGTCCGGTTCCTCCAACACCGTCTACATCGATTCCGCGGCCGGGATTGGCGAAGGCGCCCGCACCGGCCTGGCCTCAGTGGTCACGGGCCTGTTGTTCCTCGGATCGATGTTCTTCACACCGCTCACCTCTGTGGTTCCGCTCGAGGTGGCAGCCGCCGCCCTTGTGGTGGTGGGCGCCATGATGATGGCGCAGATCCGCGAGATCAAGTTCAGCAAGTTCGCGATCGCACTGCCGGCCTTCCTGACCATCGTCACCATGCCGCTGACCTACTCGATCGCCAACGGCATCGGCGTCGGCTTCATCTCCTTCGCGGTCATCAGCGCGGCATCCGGGAGGGCAAGGAAAGTCCATCCGCTCATGTGGGTGGTGAGCGTGGGCTTCCTGATCTACTTCGCCCGCGGGCCCATCAACGTCCTGCTGGGCGCGTAAACCGGCCCCGCCCCGTCCTCTCAAACCAACCACCGTGACCCTCCCTCTACACCGGCAAGGAATGAGACTATGAGGCAAGACCGCGCTCTGTTCCGGACACACTTTCCGTCCGGAACCCCAGTGGTAAAGGACGTGTTGCCATGCTGGATCTGATCCCCTCACTGGGAAGGTGGCAGCCCGCGGTCTCCGGCCAGCGTTGCGCCGTCGCCACCATCGTGGCCGCCGGCGGTTCCGTGCCCCGGCCGCTCGGCACCTCAATGGTGGTCTCCGAACACGGGGACGTCCTTGGCAGCCTGTCCGGCGGATGCGTGGAGGGCGCCGTGGTGGAGGCTGCGCTTGCGGCAATGCGCGACGGCGGCAGCCGCCTGGAGTCGTTCGGCTACAGCGCCGAGGACGCATTCGCCGTCGGGCTGACCTGCGGTGGGCAGCTGGAAGTCCACATCCAGCCGACCGGAACCGCCGGCCTGGACCTGGCCGCCCTGCGCGGCTTTGCCCACGCAGACGCGCCGTCCTCCCTCGCCATCATCCGCCGGCTGGACGCCGGCGGCGGGGCCGGGGGAGGACCCGTGCTGGTGGCCGATCCCGTTCGCTTCACGGCATCGGGATCGGCCGCACTGGCAGCCCTGCTGGGCGGCGATGCCTCCGTGATCCGGGCGGCAGCCGTGCAGCTCGAACCCCTGCTGCGCGGCGGCCGGGCCGGCCTGGTCCGGCTGGCCCCGGCCGAAGGCTGCGGGACCACGGTGCCTGTGCCGGAGCCCATCACCCTGTTTGTGGAAAGCCGGCTGCCGCCAGCCAGGATGCTGATCTTCGGCGCCAACGACTTCGGCGCCGCACTGGTGCCGGCCGGGAAACTGCTGGGCTATGACGTCACCTTGTGCGACGCCCGTCCGGCTTTTTCCAGCCAGGGCCGTTTCCTCGCCGCCGACCAGGTGGTCACGGACTGGCCGCACCGCTACCTTGCCGCCGAAGCAGCCGCAGGACGCCTGGACGGCCGGAGCGTGGTGTGCGTGCTGACCCACGACCCCAAGTTCGACATCCCGCTGCTGGAAACCGCGCTCGGCCTGGGCCTCGCCTATGTGGGCGCCATGGGGTCGCGGCGCAGCCACCGCCAGCGCATCGACGCGCTGCTGGCGGACGGGACGCCAGCTGAAGCGCTGGAGCGGCTCCATTCACCCATCGGCCTGGATCTGGGCGCAGTCACCCCGGCCGAGGTGGCTGTTTCCATCACCGCCGAGATCCTCGCGTCCCGTGTGGCGGCATCAAAGGAAACGCCCACGGCAGCTTCGCTCAAGGATGGCAGCGGCCCCCTTCACCACTCAGAACCCAGCTTTACCGACGAGCCCCGCACGCACGAACCCCGCACGCACGAACCCCGCCAGGAGGACCCATGGACATGAACACCATCGAGGAAGTCGTCCCAACGACGGACCCCACCGACTGGCGCGACGGCGATGCCTGGCTCGCCGGCGGCACGGTGCTCTTCTCGTACGGCAGTACTGTCCTGAAACGGCTCCTGGATCTGGGTGAAGCGGGCTGGCCGGCGGTGACCGTGAGCGACGCCGGGATTGAACTGGCCGCGACGTGTACCGTCGCGGAGCTCTACGCCCTGCCGGCTTCGGAGTCCGTTGCCGGCAGGAATTGGCCTGGCCTGGACTTGTTCCGGCCGTGCTGCGACTCCTTCGTGGCATCCTTCAAGATCTGGAACATGTCCACCGTGGGCGGCAACCTGTGCACCTCGCTGCCGGCGGGACCCATGATCTCGCTCTGCGCCGGGCTGGACGCCACCGCCACCATCCTCGGCCCCGGCGGCACCAGCCGCACGGTCCCGGTGGCCACATTCATCACCGGGGACGGGCAAAACAGCCTGGCACCCGGGGAACTCCTGCGCAGCATCCACATCCCGGCGTCGGCCCTGTCCGCGACGGTGGCTTTCCGGCGGCTCTCGCTCAGCAACCTCGGCCGTTCAGGGGTGCTGCTGATCGGACGGCGCGACGCCGACGGCGGCCTCGCCATCACCGTCACGGCCGCCACGAAGCGCCCCGTGCAGCTGCGGTTCGCCGCAGCCAAGATGGCGGGCCCCGCGGCCCTGGCGGCCGCCGCCGGGAAGGCCATCCCGGCGGAGCTGTACCACAACGACATCCACGGCCTGCCCGAATGGCGCCGGGACATGACCCTCCGGCTCGCGGAGGAAATCCGTGCGGAACTGCTGGAAGAACGGCTCACCGTGTCGGGCGATTTCTGGACCGGACCGTCCGGCCGGCCGCACGCCACATCGCCGCAACCGAGTGCGCAACCAAGCGCAAAACCCGCACCCGCATCAACCCCGAAACAGCAGAAGGAGGCCTGAGCATGGCAATCGAAATCAACGGAACCGCGACCCCGGCCACACCCCGCCCCGGCCAGTGCCTGCGCACCTTCCTGCGCGAACAGGGCAACTTCGGCGTGAAGAAGGGCTGCGACGGCGGCGACTGCGGTGCCTGCACCGTCCACGTGGACGGCACCCCCGTGCACAGCTGCATCTACCCGGCCGTCCGCGCCGAGGGCAAGGCCGTCACCACCATCGAAGGCCTCGCCCAGGGCGGAGCGCTGCACCCCGTGCAGGAACAGTTCCTGGCCGAACAGGGCTTCCAATGCGGCTTCTGCACCGCCGGCATGATGATGACCGCCGCTACCTTCGATGCCGAACAGAAGGCCAACCTGCCCCGCAGCCTCAAGGGCAACCTCTGCCGCTGCACGGGCTACCGCTCCATCGCGGACGCCGTCTGCGGGACCCACAACACGCACAATCACGACGGCGGCGCGGCGGATCCTGCGGCCCGTCCGGCTTCCACGGATGGCACCGCCGCGGCCGCAACCACAACATCCCGGACCGGGCAGATCGGCGACAATGTGCCCGCCCCGGCAGGCGCCGCCGTCGTCACCGGTACGGCCCGCTACACCCTCGACGTCCCGGCGGAGGAGCTCGAAGGCCTGCTGCACCTGAAGCTGCTGCGCTCACCCCACGCGCACGCGCGGATCGTCTCCATCGACAGGACGGCCGCACTCCAGGTGCCCGGCGTCGTGGCGGTCTTCACCCATGAGGACGCCCCGGCGCAGCACTTTTCCACCGCCCAGCACGAGCTCTACACCGACGACCCCGACGACACCCGCGTCCTCGATGACGTGGTGCGGTTCATCGGCCAGCGGGTGGCCGCCGTTGTGGCCGAATCCGTGGGTGCCGCCGAGGCCGGGGCCCGGGCCCTTCACGTGGAATACGAGCTGCTGGACACCGTCTTTAGCGCGCAGGACGCCATGCTTCCCGGCGCTCCGGCCCTGCACGGGGACAAGGACGCCGTGAAGGCCAGGATCTCGCGTCCGCGGCAGAACGTGGTGGCCGAGCTGCATTCGGAGCTGGGCAGCGTGGCGGACGGGTTCGCCGCGGCCGACTTCATCCACGAGCACACATACCGGACCCAGCGCGTGCAGCACGTCGCCCTGGAAACGCATTCCTCCATCGCCTGGCTCGACGCCGAAGACCGCCTCGTGGTCCGGACCTCCAGCCAGGTCCCGTTCCTGGTCCGGCGCACGCTGGGCCGGGTCTTCGACCTGCCGGAGGACCGCATCCGCGTGGTGGCCGGGCGCGTGGGCGGCGGCTTCGGCGGCAAGCAGGAAGTGCTCACCGAGGACCTCGTTGCCCTCGCCGCGCTCACCCTTCGCCGGCCCGTGCAGGTGGAGTTCACCCGCACGGAGCAGTTCACCGCCACCACCACGCGGCACCCCTTCAGCATCAAGCTCAAGGCAGGCGCCGGCAAGGACGGGCTCCTCACCGCGCTGCAGCTGGACGTGGTCACCAACACCGGCGCGTACGGCAACCACGCGCCCGGCGTGATGTTCCACGGCTGCGGCGAATCGCTGGCCGTGTACAAGTGCGCCAACAAGAAAGTGGACGCGCATGCCGTCTACACCAACACCGTGTCGGCGGGGGCCTTCCGCGGCTACGGGCTGAGCCAGATGATCTTCGCGATCGAGTCGGCCATCGATGAGCTGGCTGTTGGCGTCGGCATGGATCCGCTGGAATTCCGGCGCCGGAACATGGTGCGCGAGGGCGATGACATGCTCTCCACCAACCCTGAGCCGGAGGAGGACGTCCACTACGGCAGCTACGGACTGGAGCAGTGCATCTCCCTGGTGCGGGACGCCCTGGACCGCGGCAAGCAGCGCTACCGTGACGCCGGCCTCGATGACCTCGGCCCGGAATGGGTCATCGGGGAAGGATCCGCGCTTTCCATGATCGACACGGTCCCGCCCCGCGGCCACTTCGCCCACACCCGCGTGAGCCTGCTCCCCGACGGCACGTTCGCGGCCGACGTCGGGACCGCCGAATTCGGCAACGGCACCACCACCGTGCACGCGCAGCTGGCCGCGACGGCGCTCTCCACCACGGCAGCCAAGGTGGCCGTGCGGCAGTCTGATACCGATCTCGTGGAGCACGACACCGGCGCATTCGGCTCGGCCGGGACCGTGGTGGCCGGCAAGGCCACACTCCTGGCGGCCACCGGGCTCGCATCCCGGATCATCACCGTTGCGGCGGCGCTGACCGGGGTTCCGGAGGCCGAATGTGCGATCGACGACGGCGGCGTGGACTGTGCCGGGCGGCAGGTTCCGCTCGCGGACATCCATGACGCGGCGCAGCACCAGGGCGTGCAGCTTGCCGTCGAGGGGAACTGGGACGGGACCCCACGATCAGTGGCGTTCAACGTCCACGGCTTCCGCGTCGCCGTCAATACCGGCACGGGCGAGCTGCGGATCCTGCAGAGCGTGCAGGCCGCCGACGCCGGGGTGGTGGTCAATCCGCGGCAGTGCCGTGGCCAGATCGAAGGCGGCATCGCGCAGGCGCTGGGCGCTGCACTGTATGAGGAGGTCCGGGTGGACGACGCCGGCCGGGTCACCACGGATATCCTGCGGCAGTACCACATCCCGTCTTTCGCGGACGTGCCGCGCAGCGAGGTCTACTTCGCGTCCACCAACGACCAAATGGGCCCGCTCGGCGCAAAGTCCATGAGCGAGAGCCCGTTCAATCCGGTGGCGCCGGCGCTGGCCAACGCCATCCGGAACGCTACTGGGGTCCGGTTTGCGGAGCTGCCGATCGGACGGGACAAGATCTACCTGGGTTTGAAGGAAGAAAGGTCAGTCCCCTCCCACTAAGACCAACGCGGGGTCAGATACGGCCCATGGCGCGGGGTTTAGTGGGCCAGATCTGACCCCGCGTTGCTGTCGAAGCAACCGTTTGTGACCGGCCCTGTTCCGGCGATCCTTGACTGATGCGTGATCCAGGTCATATCTTTATTTCACTACTCGATACCCATTTTCCGCATTGTGGAAATTGCGATGACGCTCCTGCCGGTCGTTTCCGGCATTAATCCCACTGCGGAACACATGGAAGACATCTTCAAGAAGTGAGATCACGATGCAGACAACCCCGTTGACCGGCGTTGAACCGCCACCCGAGACAGCAGTTGACTTGGGCAAAGCAGCCCAACCCTCCGTGGGTGTCGACGCGCTTTGCGATGCAGCCAGCGCCGCCTCAGGCCAGGCCATCAGCCCCACCTTGTACAACGTAGACCTTGCCCCCACCAAGCGTGAAGGCCGCCGATGGACCGGCTACAGCATCTTCACGCTCTGGGCCAACGACGTCCACAGCCTCGGCAACTATGCCTTCGCCATCGGCCTCTTCGCCCTTGGGCTGGGCGGCTGGCAGATCCTCCTTGCCTTGGGCATCGGAGCCGTGTTGCTCTTTGCCCTGCTCAACTTCTCCGGCTTCATGGGGGTCAAGACCGGTGTACCGTTCCCGGTCATGAGCCGGATCAGCTTCGGTATCCGCGGTGCCCAGATCTCCAGCCTGCTCCGCGGCGCCGTCGCCATCGCCTGGTTTGGGATCCAGACGTACCTGGCCTCGGTGGTCCTCCGCGTAATGCTCGTGGCCATGGTGCCCTCCCTCAAGGAGCTGGATGGCAACTCCATCATGGGCCTGTCCACACTCGGCTGGATTGCCTTCGTTGCACTGTGGATCGTCCAGCTGGTCATCGTCAGTTTCGGCATGGAAATGATCCGCAAGTATGAGGCCTTCGCCGGGCCCATCATCCTGGTGACCATGGCTGCCATCGCCATCTGGATCTTCGCGGAAGCCGGCGGCTCCATCGCCTGGGCCGGAGACAACGCGCTCGAAGGCGCCGAAATGTGGCGCACCATCTTTGCCGGCGGTGCCCTGTGGGTGGCAATTTACGGAACCTTCGTCCTGAACTTCTGCGACTTCACACGCTCGGCGGTCTCCAAGAAGGCCGTGGTCCGCGGAAACTTCTGGGGCATCCCCATCAACATGCTCGTCTTCGGTGCCATCGTGGTCGTCATGGCAGGCGGCCAGTTCAAAATCAGCGGCAAGATCATCGAGAGCCCCTCGGACATCGTCCAGACCATCCCGAACACGCTCTTTCTTGTCCTGGCCTGCCTGGCCCTGCTGATCCTGACCATCGCCGTGAACCTGATGGCCAATTTTGTGGCCCCCGTCTATGCACTGACGAACCTGTTCCCGAAGCACCTGAACTTCCGCAAGGCGGCCTGGGTCAGCGGTACGATCGGCCTCATCATCCTTCCCTGGAACCTCTACAACAACCCCTTGGTCATTGTGTACTTCCTCGGCGGACTGGGCGCGCTGCTGGGGCCCCTGTTCGGCGTGGTCATGGCAGACTACTGGCTGCTGCGCCGCGGCAAGGTCAACGTGCCGGAGCTCTACATCGAGTCGCCCACGGGAGCCTACTTCTACAAAAAGGGTTACAACCCTAAGGCGATCATGGCACTGATACCGTCTGCCACCGTCGCCCTCGTGATCGCTTTTGTCCCGGCCTTCGAAGGAGCCGCCCCGTTCTCCTGGTTCTTCGCAGCCGGCATCGCGGCAGTGGTGTACTACCTGATTGCGGATCGCAAGCAGCAGTTCGACGACGTCGACGGCGAGCCCATCGCCATCGTCAGCACCCACTAACCAACCCGTCCCGAAAGGGGAAAGCACCATGCGCATCCTTGTGGCCAATGTCAACACCACACAGTCCATGACCGACTCCATCGCCGCCTCGGCCCGCAGCGTGGCGGCACTCGGAACGGAAATCATTGGAATCACGCCCCGCTTTGGTGCCGATTCCTGCGAGGGAAACTTTGAGAGTTACCTCGCCGCGATCGCGGTGATGGACGCCGTGGTCAGCTACCCGGAACCCTTCGACGCTGTCATTCAGGCCGGCTACGGCGAACACGGCCGCGAAGGGCTCCAGGAGCTACTCGACGTTCCGGTCGTGGACATCACCGAAGCGGCCGCGAGCACGGCGATGTTCCTGGGCCACAAGTACTCCGTGATCACCACCCTGGACCGTGCCGTTCCGCTGATCGAGGACCGGCTGAAGCTGGCCGGCCTCGACGCCCGGTGCGCCTCGGTCCGGGCCAGCGGCATGGCCGTCCTGGAACTGGAGGAGGAGCCGGAGCGCGCTGTGGAAGCCATCATCGAACAGGCGCTGCTGGCCGTCCGCGAGGACAAAGCGGAAGTCATTGTGCTTGGTTGCGGCGGTATGGCCGGCCTGGACGAGGAGATCCGCAAGCGGGCGGGCGTCCCCGTGGTGGACGGCGTGGCGGCTGCTGTCACGATTGCGGAATCGCTGGTCCGGCTGCGGCTGAGCACCTCAAAGGTCCGGACGTACGCCACCCCGCGGCCCAAGACAGTCATAGGCTGGCCCATAACGGCGGCGGAAGTACCCGCCGCACCTTAGGCCGGCGATCAACAGCCCGGCCATCAACACAAGGAGCGACCCCATGACTGCAACCCACCGGCCCGTACAACCCCACCGGCCGGCACCGGTCGCCGTCGTGACCGGTGCCGGTTCCGGGATTGGCAGGGCGGTGGCGCGGCTCCTGCTGGCCGACGGGTACCGCGTGGTGTTGGCCGGCCGCCGTGAGGCTCCGCTGCTGGAGTCCGCGGCCGGCCACCGTCAGGCGCTCACGGTGCCCTGCGACGTAACAGTGCCCGACGACGTCGAGCGCCTTTTCGCTGCTGCCGTCGTGAAGTGGGGGAGGGTTGACCTCCTGTTTAACAACGCCGGCGTGTTCGGTCCGGCCGCGTCGGTGGATGAAATCAGCGTTGCCGACTGGGACGCGGTGGTGGCGGTGAACCTGACCGGCTCGATGCTGTGCGCCGCCGCTGCCGTCCGGGCCATGAAATCCCAGAACCCGCCAGGCGGCCGGATCATCAACAACGGGTCCATTTCAGCGCATTCGCCGCGGCCGCGCACAGTGGCCTATACGGTCACCAAGCACGCCATGACGGGCCTGACCAAGAGCATCGAGCTGGACGGCAGGGGCTTCGGCATCACCTGCGGCCAGATAGACATCGGCAACACAGCCACTGACATCATGGCCACCATCGGCGTGGACTCCGGAGCCCTGCAGGCTGACGGCAGCCGCAGGGTGGAGCCCACCTTCCCGGTGCAGGACGCCGCGCGTGCCGTGCTCCTGATGGCTGGCATGCCGCCGTCGGCCAGTGTGGGCTCGGTGGTCATTACCGCCGCCGGCATGCCGTTCGTCGGCCGGGGCTAAGCGCGATGAAACCAACGCGGGGTCAGATACGGCCCATGTTGCGAGGTTTTTTGGGCCGTATCTGACCCCGCGTTGTTGTTTCGAGCAGGTGCAGCTGCCCGGGGGTATCGAGGTCTTCGCCGCCGCAGAGGTCGCTGCAGTCCACGAGGTCTATCAGTTCCGGGTGGGCCTGGAGGAAATGGCGTGCCCCGGCGTCGCCCGTTGCAGTGTCGGCGGCCTCAGTGCGGAGGCTGGAATCCAGGAGCAGCGGATGTCCCCGCCGGAGATTTCCATCCGGGCCACGGTAGGCGGCCGCCGTGACCCGGCCGGGCTGATGGGATGCCAGCAATCTGGCGACGGTTTCTGCGGTCAGGCCGGGCTGGTCCACCAGCGCAATAAGCACATGGTCCTCCGGGGCTGCCGCGGCGACTCCCGCCCGGAACGAACTTCCCATTCCGCCGGCCCAATCCGGGTTGTCGATGACACGGTGCCGGCTCAGATCGGTGGCGGCACGGACCGTTACCGCGTCCGCGCCGAGCACCGTCACCACTTCCCGGCAGCCGCCCGCGAGCAGCACGTCTGCCAGGACTTCAACGAGAGTGCTGCCGCGGAACCGGAGCAGCGCCTTGGGCCCGAGCCCCAGCCGCGTCCCGGCGCCGGCGGCAAGCAGCACCGCCGTCGTTCGTGGTTTGTCCAGGTCAGCCATCGCCCCAGCCTATCCAGCCACATGACAAATGACGGCAGTGTTCCTGGGGAACACTGCCGTCAACGGTTGTCTCGACGAGTGAGTCAGGAGTCGCCGCCGGTGCCGCCGGTGGTCCCGGCGTTGACGTCCAGGAGCTTGTAGCGGTCCATCGCGTAGGCGGGCACGCCGCCGTCCACCTCGCCGCGGGAAGCCAGCAGCTGCAGGGTCTTCACCACAATCGAGTGGGTGTCGTTCTTGAAGAAGCGGCGGGCAGCTGCACGGGTATCGGAGAAGCCGAAGCCGTCAGCTCCGAGCGACGCGAACTGGTGCGGGAGGAACTGTCGGATCTGGTCCGGGACAGCCTTCATGTAGTCGGTCACCGCCACCACTGGCCCCTGGGAATCGGCGAGCTGCTGCGCGACGAACGGGATGCGGGCGGGCTTGCCCGGGTTCAGGAACGCCTCTTCCTCGGCGGCGAGCCCGTCGCGGCGCAGTTCGTTCCAGGACGTCACGGACCAGACGTCGGCGGATACGCCCCAGTCCTCGGCGAGCAGCCGCTGGGCGTCGAGAGCCCAGGGGACGGAGACCCCGGAGGCCAGGATCTGGCTCTTGGGCCCTTCAAGACCCGACGCCGACACCCGGTAGATGCCTTTCAGCACTCCGTTGACGTCGAGGTTCTCAGGTTCGGCCGGCTGGGAGATGGGCTCGTTGTAGACCGTGATGTAGTACATGAGGTTCTTATCGGCTGCAGGTCCGGTTCCATCGCCGCTTGCGGCTGGTCCGTACATGCGCTCGATGCCGTCACGGATGATGTGGCCCATCTCGTACCCGTAGGCCGGGTCGTAGGTGAGGACCGCTGGGTTGGTGGAGGCAAGGATCGGGGAGTGGCCGTCGGCGTGCTGAAGGCCTTCACCGGTCAGGGTGGTCCGGCCGGCGGTGGCGCCGATGATGAAGCCGCGGGTCATCTGGTCCGCGGCGGCCCAGAAGGCGTCACCGGTGCGCTGGAAGCCGAACATGGAGTAGAACACGTAGACCGGGATCAGCGGTACGCCGTGGGTGGCGTAGGCGGTGCCGGCGGCCGTGAAGGCTGCGACCGCGCCGGCTTCGTTGATGCCGGGGTGGATCAGCTGGCCCTGGGCGGATTCCTTGTAGGCCAGGACCAGGTCCCGGTCCACGGACAGATACGCCTGGCCGTCCGGATTGTAGATCTTCGCCGTGGGGAAGAACGCGTCCATGCCGAAGGTCCGGGACTCATCCGGAACGATCGGGACAATACGGTGCCCGAACTTCTTATCCCTGAGCAGGTCCTTAAGCAGGCGCACGAAGGTCATGGTGGTGGCAGCCTGCTGCTTGCCGGAACCGCGCTTTGCAACCTCATAGGTTTTGGCGTCCGGCAGCTCCACCGGAGCGTGGTCCGGCCGGCGCTCGGGGACGAAACCGCCCAGGGTGCGGCGGCGTTCCATGAGGTACTGGATTTCGGGGGAGTCCATGCCGGGGTGGTAGTACGGGGGGCGGTAGAGGTCCGCGTCGAGCTGTTCGTCCGTGATGGGGATGCGGAGGTAGTCGCGGAACTTCTTCAGGTCATCGAGGGTGAGCTTTTTCATCTGGTGGGTCGCGTTGCGGCCCTCGAAGTGGGGTCCGAGTCCGTAGCCCTTGACCGTTTTGGCCAGGATGACGGTGGGCTTGCCCTTGAATTCGGTGGCTGCCTTATACGCGGCGTAGACCTTGTGGTAGTCGTGGCCGCCGCGCTTGAGGTTCCAGATCTCGTCATCGGAGAGGTCCGCGACCATGTCCTTGGTCTGCGGGGTCTTGCCGAAGAAGTGCTCGCGGACGAATCCGCCGGATTCTGCCTTGTAGGTCTGGTAGTCACCGTCCGGGGTTTCGTTCATGATCTTCACCAGGGAGCCGTCGGAGTCCTTGGTGAGCAGGTCATCCCACTCCCGGCCCCAGACGACCTTGATGACGTTCCAGCCCGCGCCGCGGAAGAACGCTTCGAGTTCCTGCATGATCTTGCCGTTGCCGCGGACGGGTCCGTCGAGGCGCTGGAGGTTGCAGTTGATCACAAAGTTCAGGTTGTCGAGCTTGTCGTTCGCGGCGAGCTGGAGCAGGCCGCGGGACTCGGGCTCGTCCATTTCGCCGTCGCCCAGGAACGCCCAGACCTGCTGGTCCGAGGTGTCTTTGAGGCCGCGGTTGTGCAGGTACCGGTTGGACTGGGCCTGGTAGATCGCGTTCATCGGGCCGATGCCCATGGACACGGTGGGGAATTCCCAGAAGTCCGGCATGAGGCGCGGGTGCGGGTAGGAGGAGAGCGCGTGGCCTTCCTTGGACTTTTCCTGCCGGAATCCGTCCATGTCCTCTTCGGAGAGCCGGCCTTCCATAAAGGCGCGGGCGTACATGCCGGGGGAGGCATGGCCCTGGAAGAAGACCTGGTCGCCGCCGCCGGGGTGGTCCTTGCCACGGAAGAAGTGGTTGAACCCTACTTCGTACAGGGTGGCGGCGCCGGCGTAGGTGGAGATGTGTCCGCCCACGCCGATATCGGCCCGTTGCGCCCGGTGCACCATGATGGCGGCATTCCAGCGCAGCCAGGAGCGGTACTTCCGCTCGATCTCTTCGTCCCCCGGGAACGCCGTTTCCTGGTCCGCCGGGATGGTGTTCACGTAGTCCGTGGTGGTCACCATCGGCACGCCCACGCTCTGGGCGCCGGCGCGCTGCAGCAGGCTGCGCATGATGTATTGGGCACGTTCCGTGCCCTGTTCCCTGATCAGCGCATCCAGGGACTCAACCCATTCGGCGGTCTCTTCCGGATCACGATCAGGCAGCTGGTTGGTCAACCCGCTGAGGATATGGGAGGTCTCTTCTCCTGCAGCCACGTCCAGCCTCTTTTCATCGTTGAATAGTTGGCTCAAGTTTTCGTTCTGTGAGAAAACTTTATTGCATCTCGAGATTATCTAGGCGACGATCCGCGCGTCAAGGCGAGCGGACGGTCACAATCGGCGGCGAAGGGCTCCGACGCGCGGCCGCCAAGGGGGTGCTGCCTGAAGGCTCAGCTGCCCCGGTAGGTGGAATACGCGAACGGGCTCAGCAGGAGCGGCACGTGGTAGTGCGGCTCCGACTCCACCACGCCAAACGTGAGGGTCACCTCCGGGAAGAACGTCTCGGTGCCGCTGGCGGCGAAGTACTTGCCTGTGTCGAACGCCAGGCGGTAGGTTCCCGAGGGCAGCCGCTCTGGTCCCAGCTCCTTGATGCGTCCGTCCGCGTCGGTGGCGCCGTCTGCGATCCGGACCCAACGCTCGCCGTCGAGCACGTGGAGGGTAACCGGGACCTCGGCCGCCGGTTTTCCGGAACCGGTATCGAGTACATGGGTGGTGACGTGGGAAATGCTCATTTGCCCATCAGTCCTTCGAGTCGGAGCACCGCGATTTCCCGCAACTGCTGGCCAATGATTGATTGCTCTGCTTCGGGGGTGTGGGTGAGCCTGATGTTGAGGGCGGCCAGGATCTCCTCCCGGCTGCGGCCGGCGGCGCGGATCAGGAACACCTGCCCGAACTTCTCCTCGTAGGCCCGGTTGCCTTCAGCCAGGGCCTCGGCGATGGCCGCGTCGGCCACGCCCAGTCCGGCCTGTTCCGACTGGGACAGCCTGGCTTCCGCACTGTCGCCCTGCGCCCGCTCGCCGATCCGCGGATGGTGGGCGAGGGCTGCGTCGATCTCTGCCGGGGTGAAGGGACTGGCTGCGCCCCGGCCGGCCGCCAAGAGTGCGTCGTGACTGGAATAGGGCCGCGCATCGGCGAGCTCGTCGATCCAGCGTTGGATGTCCAGGCAGGGGCGCAGGAAATCGGCAGCCTCGGCGCGGCCGGCCGCGTTGAACTGTTCAAGATGCATGAGGCAAGTCCTCGTGTTTCGATGCTGGCATCCACGGTGTAAGGCTATGCGGATATTTTATTCCGCATCATGGAACTGTTATTTCAGCATATGCAAAAGTCAACCGCACGCACCTGCGGGTGTCAACTTCCGGGACGATGCCGGGAAGTGCCAAAACGGAAAGCGGACGACGGCGGGAGGTCCCCGCCGTCGTCCGCTGACGGGCAAACGGTCAGCCGCCCCGCCGTGGTTACCGCGCGGTTACAGCCGCGGCACGCATTCCCCAGTTTCCCAGCAACGCCAGCCCCGCACGGTCGCCATCGCCAAAGCCGAACTGCCCGCTGTTTTCCGCATACATGAGCTGCGTGGGATCATCCACGCGGTCCAGCCCCAGGACGGGCCCCAGCTCGTGCATGATGATCGCACGGATGTGGGCCGGCCCCTCCGGCCAGGCCAGTGTGTCCGCAAGGCCCGGTGCATCGAGGGTCATCTGGCCGGCGACGTACACATAGGGCTCGCCGGGAATATGGGCGTAGGCGCTGCCGCCGGTCCCGGCAACCTTCCCCGCCAGCTTGGGTGCTTCCTCCGGGCGCGGTGGCCTTCTCCGGTATCGTGGGTCCATGGTGCGGAACCTGGCCGATATCGGTGCTGAAGGCGTATTGCTCGCCGGGGCGGGCCGCGCCATCCTGCTGCAGATCGCCAACCCCGCGGTTGGCCATGGGGTCGCCGAGCACAGTGACTTTATTGCCCGGCCGCTGGACCGCTTCCGGGCCACTGTCACTTACGTCTACGCCGTGGTTTACGGCACCGAGGACCAGGTCGCGGCCGTGCGGCGCAAAGTCAATCGCGCCCACTCTGCGGTCCGCCGCAAGCCCGAGGCCGGCTCCCACGGGTACAGCGCGTTCGATGCCCAGGCGCAATTATGGGTGGTGGCCACCTTGTACGACACTGCCATCACCGTCTACGAGAAAATCTACGGCCCGCTGGACGACGACGCAGCCGACCTCATGTACAGCGACTACGCAAGAATCGGCACAGTCCTGCAATTGCCGGCGGACCTGTGGCCCGCCGACCGCGCGGCCTTCAGGACATACTGGGAAGCGTCCCTTCGGAGTCTGGAACTGGACGCCGTGACCGCCGGCGTCGGACGCGACCTCCTGTACCCACTGGCCGGTCCGCTCTGGCTTCGGATGAGCATGCCGCTGATCCGGTTCATCACCGCCGGCCTGCTGCCGGACCACTTGCGCGCCGGTTTCGGGCTGCCGTGGAGCGACCGCCACAGCCGCCTGTTCCACCGCACCACCCGGTGGTCAGCCCTGGTGTATCCGCGGCTGCCGCGGCCGGTCCGGCACTGCGTCAAAAACTACTGCCTCGGCCGGCTCCGTACCTCGTAGGAAACCACCGCGCCGGGAAAACGGGCGACGGCGGGAGGTTCCCGCCGTCGTCCGTTTGCCTTCGGGGTTGCTCGCTGTTCATTGCCCCGAAACCGAGGGGTCCCTGGCTGTTATTCCGCAGCGGGGATGCTTTTGACGCACCCGCTCACGCCCCTCGCGGGCGGGATCACCGCAGAGCCCGAGTAAGGACTTCCCCATGCGCCTGAACAAAGTCAAGACCGCAGCCGTTGTGGCCCTCATCGCAGCCAGTGCCGGCACCCTGATCCAGCCCGCCGTGGCCGCCGACAATGCGGCCGACAACCAGCAGGGGTTCAGCTTCGGCGTCATTGGCGACATCCCCTACGGCGCCGCCGAAATCGCGAAGTTCCCTGCGCGGATCCAGGACATCAATGCCGACAGCGCGCTGAAGTTTGTCACCCACGTGGGGGACATCAAAAACGGCTCGTCCGTCTGTTCGGATGAATACTTCCAGCACATCCGCGCCGAGTTCGATACGTTCGAGCATCCGTTGATCTTCACGCCCGGCGACAACGAATGGGTTGACTGCCACCGCGCCAACAACGGTGCGTACAACCCGTTGGAGAGGCTGGACAAGCTGCGCGAGGTCTTCTTCAACGAACCCGGCAAGACCCTCGGTGCCACCATGCCCGTCAAGACGCAGGAGAAGTTGGGCCTGCCCGAAGACGTCCGCTTCACACAGAACCGTGTGGCCTTTTCCGTGGTCAACGTCCAGGGCAGCAACAACTCGCTCCAGCCGTGGACCGGCCTTGGCGAAACGGCCGCCACGTCCGAGCAGCTGGCTGAAGTGGCGCACCGGACCCAGGCCGTCCTGGCGCAGCTGCGGGAGACCTTCAGTGACGCCAGCCGCCGCAGCGACCGGGCCGTGGTGCTGATGACCCAGGCTGACATGTTCGATCCGGCCCTGCTCGACACCGCCCAGGCGAACCCGGACACGGTCTCCGGCTTCCGTGAAATCGTCCGGACCATCATCGAGGAATCGAACCGCTTCGACGGCCCGGTCTACCTGATCAACGGCGACAGCCACGTCTACGCCGAAAATCAGCCGCTGGCCGAGGGTTCACCGTGGCTGGCGGTCTACGGCCAGGATTCCGCTGATGACCTGCAGCGAATCACCGTCGACGGCTCCCACAACGCCACCAACTACGTCAGGTTCACGGTGGCCGGAAACGGCGCCAAGGGTGCTGACATTCTCTCCTGGGAAAAGGTCGCCTTCGGCGGCTAGCACCAAAAAAGGCTGGCACCAAAGGCATCTTTCGGCGTTGCCGTAACGAATTCCTGTCATGAACTACTACAGCCAAGCAGCGCAGGAACGGGTTCGGGACGCCGCATACGACGCAGTGGAGAAAGTCCTCAACAGCATGTTCGAACCGTTGAACCGGCAGGCCCTCACGGCGCGCTGGAACCAGGCCTGCGAGGCCATGGCGAAGCACCTGGAAGCGCGGGACACCGGCGAAGAGTAAACGCCCTACTCTCGGTCGCAAATAGGATTAACGGATGATCGAGATCGAAAGTTTGAGCTGTCTATGAAGGTCACCACCACAACGCTCCAGATGCTCCAGCCGCCCGCCTGGACGGCACGCCCTATACCGGATGTGGCACGGCTGGACCGGGCTGATGGGGTCACTCCGGAGTTCGCCCGCTTCCTCTATGGCCTGGTCGGCGGACCGTGGCACTGGACGGACCGGCTCGAGTGGACGCGGCAGCAGTGGGCCGAGGAACTCGCGGTGCCCGGGACGGAATTCCGGGTCCTCTATGGTGAGGGCGTGCCGTGGGGGTATGTCCACCTGCAACCCGTCGTCGCCGAAGATGGCACGCACGTGGAGGTCAGGTACTTCGGCCTTTCCGAGCAGGCGATCGGCCGGGGCCTCGGCGGCCTGCTGCTGGAGCACGGCATCACGGCGGCCTGGTCGCTGACACAACGCGTCGACCTGCCACAGGTGTCCCGCATCTGGGTCCACACCTGCACCCTCGATGGTCCCGCGGCCTTGGCGAATTACCAGGCGCGCGGCTTTGTGCCGTGCGGGACCGAGGAAGAGGACACAGAAGTGGCGGCCGAGCCGCTCGGTTCCTGGGTGGCCACCGGCGGTCGATGAGCGGTCCCGGCTAGCTGGCAGCCACCAAGCCTCCCGCCGTCGTCCGCTTCCGCCCTGTCAGCCGTAGGCTGGAACCGACAAGACGGTGACCGAAAGGGTGACAATGTCGGAGACGATAGCGGCGGGGCTGCTGGGCGACGTGATGGCCGAACTGGCCGTGCTTGAGGACCCGAAGGTGCGCGAGGCGAACGAGAAGCGCGGCGATGACCATGGCGTGAACCTGTCCAAGCTGCGCGCTGTCGCCAAGCGGCTGAAGACGCAGCATGAACTCGCGCGCGCACTCTGGGCCACGAACGACACTCCGGCGCGGCTTGTGGCGCTGCTGATCTGCCGGCCGAAGGCCTTCGAACGCGACGAGCTGGAGACCATGCTGCGCGAGGCGCGTGCCCCCAAGGTGCACGACTGGCTGGTGAACTACGTGGTGAAGAAAAGCCCGCACGCGGAGGGCCTGCGCGTGGCTTGGAAGGCGGATCCGGATCCGGTCGTGGCAAGCGCCGGTTGGGCCCTGACCAGCGAACGCGTGGCGAAGAAGCCTGCGGGGCTCGACCTCCCGGGGCTGCTGGACACCATCGAGGCGGAGATGAAGGACGCCCCGGACCGGCTGCAGTGGGCGATGAACCACACGCTGGCCTTCATTGGCATCGAGCACGCGGAGCTCCGGTCCCGCGCGCTCGATATCGGCGAACGGCTCGAGGTACTCAAGGACTATCCGACGCCGCCGAACTGCACCTCGCCGTTCGCGCCGAGCTGGATCAACGAGATGGTGAGCCGCCAGGCCCGGGCGTAAGGCTGTTCGCCCGGACGCAAAACGGAAGCGGACGACGCCGGGAACCTCCCGCCGTCGTCCGCTTCAGTTTTTTGGCTGTGAACCGATCAGACGGTGGCGAGCTGGCGTTCCTGGCCACGGACGCTGACCGTGAAAGTGTTGGGGCCGCTGCACTGGACCGCGATGCGGCATTTGGTGGTGTTCGCCTTGACCGAAAGATCGTGCACAACGCTCTCAAGGGTGTGCTCAATGGCAAACCGGTCCCAGATTTTCAGCGTGATGGAGTCAGTGTTCTCAAACGTCATTGTCAGTACTTTCGCTCATGCAGTTAACGGCTCCGCGTCGTCCTTGAGGGTGCCGCATCCTCGTCGGTGAGGATTGCTGATCTTGGTAATGCGGGAACGAGGTCCCAATCTCATGCTTCATGGTCGCCGCCCGCATTTGCAACAGAAACGGCCAAAGTGTGAGCGATTACACGCCCGCACCGGCCTTAGTTACTGACGGCCGCGTAAAGGTTCAGGGACGCCGAAAACACCAGCCACGATACGTTCGGCAGCATCAGGACGCCGGCAGTCTGGCTGATGGGTCCGAAGCGCAGAACTGTCAGGACCGCCGTGAGCATGAGGGCGGCGAGGACGGCCAGTGCCAGCCAGAGCGCCGCGGTCCCCAGTGTGGGATACAGGCCGAAGAACGTCAGGGGCCAGAGCAGGTTCAGGGCCAGCTGGAGCCCGTACAGCGTGAGTGCGCGGCGGCGGGGGAGGCGCCGCTGCCGCCACACCAGCCAGGCCGCCACGGCCATGGCCGCGTACAGGACCAGCCAGACGGACGTGAACATCAGCCCGGGAGGCGTCCAGGGGGCTTTGTCGGCCAGGGCATACCAGCCGCCTGTAGCCGCGCGGACCGGGACGGATCCCAGGAACGACACGGACCAGGAGAGCGCGAGGAAGCCGATCAGGGCAGCGATCTGCCGCCGTCGGGACGGCACGTCCGGGGCTGCCGGACCTTGCGCTTCGGTGGGGATAGTGGCAGGCACTGACCCACTGTGGGCAATGGCGGGCACCCGCGTCAAACCGGGATGCGGCCGGGGTGTCTTGACACCCTGCCGCCGCGGGCATATCGTACAACCAAATGGTTGTAGATCAGCTCAGAGATTCGGACGTTGACCGCCTGTTCCAGGCGCTCGCGGACGCCACCCGGCGGGACATTGTCCGGCGGGTGACGGCGGGGGAGTATTCCGTCTCCGGCCTCGCCGCCCTCTACGCCATGAGTTTCGCCGCCGTCCAAAAGCATGTGGCGGTGCTGGAGCGGGCTTCCCTGGTAACGAAGGAGAAGCGCGGAAGGGAGCAGATTGTGCGGGGTGACCACGAAGGACTGCAGAAGGCCCGCCGGCTGCTTGACGAGTATGAGGCGATCTGGCGGCAGCGCGCCCAGCGGATCGCAGACATTCTGGCTGAAGGATAGGAAGGTTTTGCAATGCCTGTTATCAGTTCCACCAAGAACCTCGAAGCACTCAGCTTCACCCTCGTGGCCGAGTTCGACGCCGGCGTCGACCGTGTCTGGCAGATCTGGGAAGACCCCCGCCAGTTGGAGCGCTGGTGGGGTCCGCCCACCTGGCCGGCCACATTCGAGGAGTTCGATTTCCAGCCCGGCGGCAAGGCCGGCTACTACATGACCGGCCCCGACGGGGAGAAAGCCGGCGGCTGGTGGCGCTTCACCGCCATCGAGGCGCCGCGCAAGCTGGAGTTCGACGACGGCTTCGCCGATGAAGCCGGCGCCCCGAACGAGGCCATGGGAATCACCCATGCCGCCGTTGACCTCGAGGACCTGGGCGGCCGCACCCGGATGACCGTTCGGTCCACCTTCGAGTCGGAAGAGCAGATGGAACAGATGGTCCAGATGGGCATGGATGAGGGTATGCGGGAGGCGGCAGGGCAGATCGACGCCCTGCTCGCCCAACACGCCCGCGCCTGACCGGACTGGCGCACTTCACGCAAAAGGGGAGAGTACGACGGCGGGACGTCCCGCCGTCGTACTCTCCCCTTTGTTGTGGGTACCGACGCCTAGGCGTGCGTCAGGTCCTTGCCCTTCGTTTCAGGGATGCTGAACACAAACGCGATGCTGATGGCCAGCAGGACCACGGCGTAGACGTTGAATAGGTTGCCTTGTCCGATGCTGCCGAGCCAAGCCTGCAGGTACGGTGCGGTACCCCCGAAGGCCGCGACGCAGATCGAGTAGGGGACGCCCACGCCCACCGTGCGGATGCTGGTGGGAAACAGTTCGGCGTAGACGGCCGGGACGATTGCGGCACTGCCCGCGATGAAGAACAGCATGACGGACATGGTGACCGTGAGCTGCCACGGGGAGTCTTTCAGCAGCCATGTCATCGGGAAATGGAACAGCGCGGCGCCGGCGGCGCTCATGATCATGACGGGCTTGCGGCCGATGCGATCCGACAGCCTGCCCCAGAAAGGCAGGGCGACGATGAACAATACATTGGCTATAACGCTGGCCCAGAGGGTCTCTCCGCGGTCCATCTTCAGAACTGACGCTGCATAGCTGGGCGTCACGATACCCCAGATGTAGTAGGACACGGTCAGGCCAACGGTCAGGCCGATGACCTGCAGGGCCTGCTTGCGGTGCCGGTAGATCTGCGGCCACATCGGCTCGTGCTTTTCCTTGGGTGATTCCGCCTCGAACGCTGCCGTTTCCTTCAGGCGCGCCCTCATGATCAAGGCGTACAGGCCCATGATGCCGCCAACGATGAAAGGAATCCGCCAGCCCCAGGCGTTCATGTCAGTCATGCTCAGGACATTGGTCAGGGTGGCGCCGAGCATGGTTCCGGCCAGGATGCCCACCGTGCCGGAGACGTAAATGAGCGTTGCCCAGAAGCCGCGCTTTTCCTTGGGCGCCATCTCCGAGAGGTACGTCTGCGACGACGGCAGCTCGCCGCCGTGGGCAAGGCCCTGGATGAGCCGGGCCACCAGCAGCAGGACCGAGGCAAAGGCCCCCACGGCTTCGAAGGTCGGTGCGATACCGATCAGCAGGCTGCCCAGGGCGGCGAGGCCCACTGCGAACGTCATGGACGTCTTGCGGCCGATCCGGTCACCGATCCAGCCGAAAACGAAGCCGCCGAACGGACGGGCGACGAAGCCGACGGCGAAGATCGCCAGGGTGGCGAGGAAGGCCGACGTCGGATCCGCCTTGCTGAACAGTGCGCTCGCGATGAACGGCGAGAAGGTGGCGTAGATGGCCCAGTCGTACCATTCGACGGCGTTGCCGATGCCTGTGCCGATGAGCGTGCGAAGGTGGGACTTGTGAACCTGGACGTCTGCTGGGACGCCTGCAGTTGTGGTCATTTCATGCTCCAAAGGGTGAGGGAAGGGTCAGTTGGCGACGGCAAGTGCCGCGATGCGGGCGACGGCCAGCTCGGCGTAGAGCGCGGTTCCGTCGGACAGCACGCCGTCGTCGAAGGCGGCGTAGGGGGAGTGATTGAACGCGGTTTCGTTGTGGTCGGCGCCAGGGGCGACGGCGCTGAGCCCGATAAACGTCCCGGGCACCTCCGCCAGCACCCTCGAAAAATCCTCGGATCCGCTGAGTGGAGTGGCCCAGCGGGTGAGGCGCGAGTGTCCAAAGAGGTCTTCAATGGTCTTTTCCGCGGTGCGTGTTTCGTCGTCGTCGTTGACGGTGAGCGGGTACTCGTGGCGGTAGTCAACGTCCACTTCGAGGCCGTGGGCTGCGGCGATGCCTTTCAACAGGGTGGGAACGGCGGACATCATCCGCTCCCGGGAGGCATCCGAGAAGGTTCGGATGGTGGCTTCGATGCGCGCCGATTCCGGAATGATGTTTCGTTTCGTGCCTGCGTGGAGGACACCCACCGTCAGGACCACGGGATCGAACATGTTGAACTGGCGGGTGATCATGACCTGCAGGGCGGTCACCATTTCGGCGGCCGCCGTGACGGGGTCCTTGGCTGTGTGAGGGGCCGAACCATGGCCGCCGGCGCCCAGAACCGTGACGGTGAGGGCGTCCGAGGCGCTCAGCATCACGCCGGGTTTGGTGCAGAACCGGCCATGCGGTTCCAAAGCGGAAAACACGTGCATCCCATAGGCGGCGTCAACCCGGCGCCCGGCCGCGTCCAGCACGCCTTCGCGGATCATGTGGCCCGCCCCGTCAAAGCCTTCCTCGCCCGGCTGGAACATCAGCACGACGTCGCCGGCCAGCTGATCCCGGCGCTCGGCCAGGAGCGTGGCTGCGCCGGCGAGCATGGCGGTGTGGAGGTCGTGGCCGCACGCGTGCATGGCGCCGTCGATCTTGGACGCGAACTGGACGCCGGTCCGTTCCTGGACGGGGAGGCCGTCCATGTCGGCACGCAGGAGGACCGTCGGTTTTGTTGCCGATGCGTGCGTTGCGGTGCCGCGCAGAACCGCGGTGACCGACGTCGTGCTCTCGCCCAGGGTGATCTCGAACGGCAGGCCGTCCAGGGCTTTCAGGACCTTTTCCTGGGTCCGGGGGACGTGCAGTCCGATCTCCGGTTCCTGATGCAGCTCGTGGCGGAACCGGGCGATCTCGTCCTGGAGTTCCCTGGCGTCGGTGGTGATCGACATATGCTCTCCTAATTTCTGAACGTTTGGTCAGTAACCCGCTTCCATTGTGAAGTGATGAGGTTCACAAGTGCCGAAATAGCTGGAAAAAAGCAAAAGTATGATTGAAATGGCAGGATTCATTCACTGAAGCGTGGAGGTTGGCGAAATGGTGCTAAGCGAGGAAGACCTGGCGCTGATCAACGCGCTGCAGATTGCACCGCGGATCAGCTGGTCGGATGCTGCCACGGTGCTGGGAGTGCACGCCACAACGCTGGCCGCACGCTGGGACAGGCTGAAGTTGGCCGGGGCGGCCTGGACGACGGCCCACCTGATTGGCGATCCCAAACAGATGTGCCTGGCGTTGGTGGACGTGGACTGCGAAATGCGGCAGCGGGACGAGGTGACCGCGGCGCTTGCGGCAATCCCCGAAGTGGTCACGGTGGAGGAAGCTGGAAGCAACCGGGATCTTATGCTGACGGTCATAGCGCCGACCTTGGCCCGGTTCACGGAGGAGGTGCTTCCTCGGTTCAAGGAGATCCCCGGACTGCTGAAGTACCGGACCTCGCTGTGCACCCGACTGCATTCCAGTGGCTATGCGTGGCGGCTCAACATTTTGGACAAGACGAAGCAAAATGCGCTTAAGGCCTTGGCCGGTCCGGCGGCCACCGCTTCGGCGGCCCCGATGACCGGAGCTCCGCTGCCGCCCAGCCACCTGGATCTGATCCCGTTCCTTGCCCGGGACGGGCGCGCGGGCGCCGCGGAGCTCGCCCGGAGCCTGGGCAGGAGCCCGGCGACAGTTCAGCGGCAGCTCAACAGGGTGCTGGCAAGCGGGCTGCTTTCCTTCCGTTGTGAAATTGCCCAGAAGCTCTCCGGCTATCCAGTGAGCTGCCAGTGGTTCGTCAAAGTGCCGGCGGGCCAGCACGAGGCCGCTGCTGCCGAACTCCGCAGCCTCCGCACTGTCCGGCTCAGCGCGTCCACCACAGGGAGCACAAATTTTGTCATCCTCATGTGGCTGCATTCGCTGGCCGATGTGATGAACGCTGAATTGGCCCTCCAGCAACGCATCCCGCAGATCGAGCTCGTGGAGAGCGTCGTGATCCTGAACACCGCCAAGCGGGTGGGCTGGATGCTGAACCCGGATTCGACCGCGAGCGGCGCCGTTGTGGTCTCGGGCACGGAGCTGCCGGCCCTGGGGCTCCAATAAGCTTGGTGCCCGCCGCGAGTGGCCCTCGTTGAAACCTGCACCGGCCTTCTGAATACTGGAAGTCTGAGAGGAACGGGACGAGCGAGGAGGCGGTGACTGATCATGGGCGGCGAGAGTGCCTTCAGGCGCCGGATGGAACGGGCTGCCGAGCTCCGGTCCTACCGCGGAGCCGGGATCAGCGCCGAGGAAGAGGCCGAACTCGAGGCCGCCGAGGCCAAGGACCGGGATATTCGCAAAAAGGTGGACGATGCCCGCCGGGCGGAGTACCTGATCCGGGACGCCATGGCGCAGGGCAAATTCGACAACCTCAAATACGCCGGCAAGCCGATCCCCGGGCTGGGGGAGGCCTACGATCCCGACTGGTGGGTCAAGGGCCTCATCCAGCGCGAGAACATCAGCGGGCTGGGGCCTAAAGCCATCATGCTCCGCACTGAAGACGCCGAACTGGATGGGCGGTTGGATGCCCAGTTCACCGAAAAACAGGTCCGGGACATCCTCGCCCACTTCAACGCCCGGGTGGTCGACGCCCGGCGCCAGCTCCAGGGCGGTCCGCCCGTCATCACCAAAACACGCGACGTCGAAACGGAGGTGGCGCGCTGGCGCGAACGCCGTTCCGCCCCCGCACAAGACGCACCGCCCGAACCGGAACCGAAGCGTCCGTGGTGGCAGCGGCTCCGGCGCGGTACCACTTAGGAGAACGCACGACGGCGGCGCCACCCGCCGTCGTCGGTTCTCAGGGTCTGCCTCCCGGGAGACCGTTCGCAGGCGGAAGGCCCGGAATCTCGCGCAGCGGCGGTAGGGCAGCCGCGGGCGGGACCGGCGCGGGTTCAGGTGCAGGAGGTGGCTCTGGCACGGGAACCGGCGCGGGGGCCGGTGCTGGGGCTGGTGCGGGAGCAGGCCTCGGCGCGGCCGGAGCGGGAGTCGGTTTCGGCGGGGCCACCATGGAAGCCGGTGGCGCGGGGAACGGGTTTGCCGGGTAGAGCGGGGCGGCCTGGAGCATGTAGTTGACCCACTGCGGCCCGGCGATCATGTAGCCGTCAAGGCGGGGGTAGAACTGGCCGTTGATGGTGACGTTCTGGCCGGGGCGGTTTTGGCCTTCCAGTGCATCGCCGAAGAAGGAGGCTGTAGCCAGGCCCGAGGTGTAGCCCACCACCCAGGTGGAGCCGTTGTTGTTCGAGGTGCCGGTCTTGGCGGCAACGGGCATCAGTGTGTGGATCTTGGGGTTGATCCACACGCCGGAGCCAACCTTCAGCACGTCCTGGAGCACGGCATTGACGCCTCGGGCAACCTCCGGTTTGACGGCGTCACGGCACTCGCTGGTCTGGCCCGGGAGCTTCCCACCCGACACTTCCGTGACCTCAAGCACGGCAATGGGGGAGCAGTACCGGCCGTCATTGGCGAAGGTGGCGAAACCATTGGCCAAGTGGACCGGGGCGACGCCGATGGCGCCGAGCAGATTGCCCAGCTGATGCATGTTGATCTGGGCGCCATCGAGTCCGCTGTGCAGCCCCACGGCGTCCACCATCTTTTGGATGCCGCAGAAATCGAGCTGGGTGGCCGAGGCGAAGGTAGCCGTGTTGATCGAGTTGTACAACCCGTAGTTCACGGGCATGGAGCGGTAGTAGCCCTCGTCCGAATTCTGCAGGTCATCGGCGGCGCCCAGCTCAGGGTTGTTCTGCGCTGTGCTGTAGGCGCCCAGCACCTTTCCGCAGCTGGAGCGCCACGGGAAGCCCAGCGGATACACCCGCCGGGAGGCGTCCACCATCCCTGTCAGCGGCTTACCCTCGTTCAGCCACTCTGCGAACGTGAAGGGCTTCATGGTGGAGCCTGGCTGGAAACCGCCCGCCCCGTTGAGGTCATTGCCTTGCGGATCGCGGGAGTCCACGTTGAAGTTCAGTTGCGTGTCGAACCTGCCCTCGGCAGGCAGGAACACCGTGTTCTGCGCCATTGCCAGGATTTTCCCGGTGCCCGGCTGGACCGTCACCAGGGACGCGCCCCAGCGGTCAGGATTCGCCCCGGCGGTGGCGTCCACCTGCGCCTGGGCCGCCGCCTGAAGCCGGCTGTCCAGCGTGGTGACGATGGTGAGCCCGCCGCGGTACAGCTTCCGCTCGCGCTCGATCAAGGTGGTGCCGTAGGCCGGGTTGTTCAGGATCAGATGCGAAATGTAGTCGCAGAAGTACGGCGCCATCAGGGCGTGAGCGCAGCCCTGCTTCCCCGGACTGAGCTTCAGCTCGATGGGCGTCGCCGTGGCGGCGTCGTGGTCCGCCAGGGTGATTTTGTTCTTGGCCAGCATTTCGGAAAGTACCTGGTTCCGGCGGCTCGCGGCCTGCTCCGGATTGACCGCGGGGTTGTAGTAGCTGGGGCTGTTGACCAACCCGGCCAGCAGGGCGGCCTGCGGCAGCGTGAGATCGGCCGCCGTGGTGCTGAAGAAGTACCGTGCCGCCGCCTCGATTCCGTAGGCCTCGCGGTTGAAGAACACGATGTTCAGGTAGCCCTCGAGGATCTGGTCCTTGCTGAATTTCTTCTCCAGTGCGATGGCCAGCTTCATCTCGCGGAGCTTGTCCCCGACGCTCTTCTGGCCGCTGAGGATCACCTCGTCGGTCTTGTCCTGGGACACAAAGGACTCATTGATCACGTTGGTGACGTACTGCTGGGTGATCGTGGAGGCGCCCTGCTTGCCCTTCTGCGTCAGGTTGAAGATCGCGGCACGGAGGATCCCTTGCGCGTCTATGCCCGGGTGCTCATAAAATCTGCTGTCCTCGATGGCCACGATGGCGTCCCGGACATAGGGGGATATCCGGTCCAGGGGGATCTTGATCCGGTTCTCGGTATAAAACGTGGCGATTGGCTGGCCGTCTGAGGTGAGGACTTTGGTGGATTGCGACGGCGGCGCAACGATCAGTTCCGTGGGGAGATTTTCAAAGTAGCTGATGGAGGTGCTGACGCCGAAGCCCACCGTCGCAACCGCAGGGACCACCAGGCTTGCGGCCAGGACGCCGCACATGGCGCTCGCCGCGAAGAATCCGATGACCCCTCCCAGGGTGGCGGCCAACCGGTGCCTGCGTTTCTTTTGCTGCGCCATTGTTCAGCCCTCAAGCTCGCGACGTGTGAACAGGATACGCCGCCGGGACCTGTTGCATCCAGATATGGGATCAACTGATGCCAAGCCGGTATTTTACGCCCTGTACTTTCGTTCCGGGCCTCGTTTCGCGATACATACCGATATATCGTTAAGTGTCGGTGAGTGATTGACCGATAACCATTCAACAAGAAATAGGAAGGGACGATGCCGCCATGAAAGGCATTCACGACGACAAGTTTTTGGAACCGCCGTTCGGGCGGGGACGGTTTGAGCGCGGCAGGGGCAGGCGCGGACCACACGGGCACCGCGGGGGAGGATTCGGCCCGGGCTTTGGGCCGCGGGGCGGGTTTGGTCACGGTTTCGGGCCGGGTCCCCGGCGGGCAAGCAGGGGTGATGTCCGGTGGGCCATCCTGTCGCTCCTGGCCGAGGCCCCCTCCAACGGATATGGCCTGATCAAGACCATCGCGGAGAAAACGTCAGGGGCATGGCGGCCCAGCCCGGGGTCGATCTACCCGACGCTGCAGCAGCTGGTGGACGAGGACCTGATTGAGCCCCTCAGCGAGGGCCGGCGGACCGACTTCACCCTCACCGATGCGGGCAAGGCCTATGTGGCCGAGCATGCGGAAGAGCTGGAGAATGCGTGGAACAGCGATGCGGAAGGATCCGGGCCGGCCTTCCACCAGAGTGTGGGCAAGCTGATGGGGGTCATTCATCAGTTCCGCACGGCCGCCACGGAAGAACAGCGCAATGCCGCGGTGGAAAAGCTCGACGAAACCCGCCGCGCGCTCTACCAGATCCTGGCCGACTGAGCCCGCCCAGGTCATACTGAGCGGGCCCGGCCGGAGGCGTCAGAAGGCGTTTAGTAGCCCCTAGTCCTTAGGCGAAGGTGTCTTCCTTTGCGGGCGCGGGAGCGGGAGCCGCAGCAGGTTCCGAGGTCCGGCGGACCAGCGGGTTGAAGTGGCTGCCAAGCCCACCGAAGGCGTAGGCGCTCTCGGCATGCTCGGAAAGATCCACGCCTACCATCTCGGCTTCGTGGCTCACCCGGAACCCGATGGTCTTGTTGATGGCCCGGCCGATCACCAGGGTCACACCACCGGAGAGGGCAACGGTGACCAGTACCGCTACGGCCTGAGCCGTCAGCTGCTGGAGTCCGCCGCCGTAGAAGAGGCCGCCGCCCTGGCCGTCCACGGGGAGGGCGATGAAGCCCAGGGCGAGTGTGCCGATGAGCCCGGCGCCGAGGTGTACTCCCACCACGTCCAGGGAGTCGTCAAGGCCGAACCGGTACTTCAGGTCAACAAACACGCAGCTGGCTGCACCGGCCACCAGGCCCAAACCGATGGCGGCCACTGGGCTGATGTTGGCGCAGGACGGTGTGATGGCCACCAGGCCGGCCACAACACCGGAGGCTGCGCCCAGGGACGTGGGGTGGCCGTGGCGGATCTTCTCCGTCAGCAGCCAGCTGAGCATGGCCGCGGCCGGGGTAACCAGCGTGTTGATCCAGATCAGGCCGGCCTGCTCCGCGGTGGTGGCGGCGCCGCCATTGAACCCGAACCAGCCGAACCACAGGATGGCCGCGCCGAGCATGATGAAGGGGACATTGTGCGGGCGGTGGCTGGGATCCTTGGCGAAGCCGTGGCGCTGGCCAACCACCAGGGCAAGGACCAGGGCCGCCGTGCCCGAGCTGATCTCCACCACTGCACCGCCGGCGAAGTCGATGACCTGGCCGAAGACCTCGGTGATGGCTCCGCCGGCGCTCATGAGCCCGCCGCCCCAGATCATGTAGGCCAGGGGGCAATAGACCAGCGTGACCCACAGTGGCACAAACACTGCCCACGCGCTGAACTTGGCACGGTCCGCGATGGCGCCGCTGATGAGGGCCACGGTGATGATGGCGAAGGTGGCGCTGAAACCGGCTTTGATGAGGTCAGGGGAGCCCATGAGGTTCTGCAGCCCGAAGTTGGCGAAAGGGTCGCCAAAAATGCCGAGGATTCCGTCGCCGGTGGTCATGGAATAACCCCACAGGACCCACACAACTCCCACGATGCCGGCAGAGATGAAGCTCATCATGATCATGTTCAGTGCTGCCTTGGCACGCGTCATGCCGCCATAGAAAAGACCGAGTCCGGGTGTCATAAGCAGCACCATTGCCGCCGCGATCATCATCCAGACGTGTTGCGCAGTGATCTCCACCGGTGGGTCCCTTTCATTGATCCTGAATACGGGGACTTCTCATAGGTGTCCCGCGTATCCCTCCGATCAATATTTGCCGCCGCGTGTTTCCGTTTGCACTTCGCTAAGTTGCGGACAGGTTACGGACCGGCGTCTTTCGTGAAGATCGCATGACCGTGATGTTTCCGGCGTGTAAACAGAACCTGTTGAATGACGCTCCGGCAGGAAGCCTTGCGCCCTTGGTGCCAGCGACGGCGGGCGGCGGTGCGCGCACGTGGTGAGAAGTCGCCGTCGGGCGCTGAAAAGGGCAACGTTTCCTGAAAATGAACGGCGACTCACCGCTCTTGCGGCCGGCCCTCGCGGGGAGAATTCGCCGGGCCGGCCCGCGGGGTCAGAAGGTCCGGGCGTTAGCCAGGACAGGCAGTTTGCCGCGGACCTCTGCTACGACGGACTGGTCAATGTCGACGACGGCGAGTTCCGGTTTGCCGCCGAGGGCCACCAGGGCAGAACCCAGGGGAGAGATGACGGCGCTGTGGCCCACGCCGGTGGGAGCCTTGCCGGCGGAGGCGATGCCGACGCTCGCCGGATCTCCCTGACCGCTGGCCACTACGAAGGTGGTGCTGTCCAGGGCACGGGCGCGGACCAGGAGGTCCCACTGTTCAGCTTTGCCCTCGCCGGCCCCCCACGAGGCGCAGACAATGTTGACCTGGGCGCCGGCTTTGGCGTTGGCCGTGAACAGTGCCGGGAATCGCACGTCGTAGCAGGTGGCCAAACCGAAAGTGGTGCCGCCCACCTCGAAGGTCACGGGGGCTGTTCCGGCGTCGACGGTATCGGACTCGGCGAAACCAAACGCATCAAAGAGGTGGATCTTGTCGTAGGAGGTCTCGGCGCCCGGGCCGGTGACCAGCAAGGTATTCCGCACCCGGCCGCCCCCGCCCGGGGTGAACATGCCCGCCACCACAGTGATGTCCAGCTCGTGGGCAATGCCGCGGACGGCGGCGGCCCATGGCCCGTCCAGTGGCTCGGCAATGTCCGTCAGGCTGTTGCCGAAGGCGCGCATGGCGGCTTCCGGGAACACCACGAGCTCGGCTCCGGCGGCTTTGGCCCGCGTGGCGTAGTCTCGGATTAGCTCCAGGTTGGCGGCCAGATCGGCGCCGGAGATGATTTGGGCCACTGCTAAACGCATGAAATTACTCCAGTCTGTTGTATACATAATGTATGCGAAAAAGTTCGGCGACGTCGGCGTCCGGCCGCGAGAAGGCGTACGCGTACCTGCGGGAAAACATCCTGATTGACCCGGAGGTCCAGGGGAAGTTCCTGAACGAGCAGGAGCTGGCCGCGGAGATCGGCGTCTCGCGAACTCCGGTCCGGGAGGCGCTCCTGCTGCTCGTCTCCGACGGCCTGGTGGAACTGATTCCGCAGCGCGGTGCCTATGTTCCGCCGGTAACGGGCCGCGAAATGTCGGAACTTATGGAGCTCCGGGGTGTGCTGGAAAGCCATGCCGCCCGCCTGGTGATCGAACAGCGCCGCGTTCCTGCGGAAACCATGCAGGACACCCTCGACCAGCAGGCCCAGCTTCCACATGAGCTGAATGCGGACGCTGCGCAGGAGTTCATCCGACTGGACACCCTCTTCCATCAGCTGCTGATCGACGCCGCGGGCAATGAGCTCATCTCCCGAACGTACAGCAAGCTGCATGTCCGGCAGATCCTGGTGGGCGTCGCTGCCCTGTTCCGCACCGGTGACCGGCGCGGACAGGTGTGCGCCGAACACCAGGACATCCTCGATGCCCTGGTGTCCGGCGATGCCGCCAAGGCGCAGGAGGCCATTGACCATCACCTGGCCGTCACCCGGGATATCCTGCTCCGCGCCTGATGGAGAGTTTTTGTCCACATAACGCGAGGTAAAAGGCGTTTTGTGTGCATTATGTGGACAAAAACTCCGGCCGGCATAGCTGGCTTCGTCAGTTGAGCTTGCTAGTTGGCGTACTGCTGGCGCGCTGCCGCGGATCCTTCCAGCAGCAAGCGGAAGTCTTCGTCCTCCACAACGTTGGAGTCGCGGCCGAGGGCCAGGCCCACGGCTGTGACGGCCGCGGCCACGGTCACGTAGATCGCCACCGGAATCCAGGTGCCGAACTGGGCCAGGAGCAGAGTGAACATCAGGGGAGCGATGGCGCCGCCGATCACACCGGCGAAGGTGTAGGCCAGTGAGCTGCCGGTGGAGCGGAGCCGGGGTGAGAACTGTTCCACGATGAAGGCAGCCTGCGGGCCGTACATAAATGAGTGCGCCATAAGGCCGAGCACAATGCCGATGATGAGCATCGGCTCGTTGTCGGCGCCCAGGACGCCGAAGAAGACGAAGGTCCACACAGCGCCCACCACCGCTGCGGTGCCGTAGACCAGGCGGCGGTTAAACCGGTCGGACACAGCGCCGGCCAGCGGGATCATAAACAGCTGGAATGCGGAGCCGATCAGGACTGCCGTCAGCACCTGGCTGCGTTCATAGCCGAGGGCCTGGATGCCGTAGGTGAGGGTGAAAACGGTGAACAGGGCGTAGAGCACGTCCGGGCCCACCCGGCACAGCGTGGCGGCGATGAGGGGCCGGAGTTCCTTGCTGAAGACCTCGCGGACAGGGGCGCTGGGCTGTTCTCCGTGGGCTTCGATGGCCTTGAAGATGGGGGTGTCTTCCAGCTTCAGGCGGATCCAGAGGCCGAAACCGACCAGCAGGGCCGAGACCAGGAACGCGATGCGCCAGCCGAAACCGATGAACTGCTCCTCGGTGAGAGTGAGGGTCAGGACAGCCAGGGCGCCGTTGGCCATGAGGTTGCCGGCGGGCGGGCCCACCTGGGCTGCAGAGGCCCAGAAACCGCGCCGGTGGGGATCGCCGTATTCACTGGAGAGCAGCACGGCGCCGCCCCATTCGCCGCCGACGCCCACGCCCTGGGCGAAGCGCAGCAGCACCAGGATGATCGGGGCCGCGATGCCGATAGTTGCGTAGCCTGGCAGCACGCCGATCAGGACGGTGGCCACGCCGATGATCATCAGGGTGGTCACCAGGACCTTCTTGCGGCCGATCCGGTCACCGAGCCGGCCGAAGATGATGCCGCCGATAGGCCGGGACACGTAGCCCACCGCATATGTGGAGAAGGCCAGGATGGTGCCGGTCAGGGGATCGGATGACGGGAAGAAGACCAGGGGAAATACGACGGCGGCCGCGGCCGAGTAGACGGCGAAGTCGTACCACTCAAGGGCGGTGCCGGTGAGGCTGGCGGCGAAGGCCTTATACAGGCCCTTGGGGTGAATCGGCTTGTCCGGACGCGGCGCTGCGCCGGAAGCCGGAACTGGGACGTTAGCCATGGGTGTTGACCTCCAGGAGATGTTTACGGGTGACGCCTGTCACGCTGGCGTTAAATGTATACATTACGCATACTGGATGTACATTGGCCACCATCTCCGGTTTCCAGTGTGTAAATTTCTCCAGCAGGACACGCAAAGGATGGACAGAACATGACGACTCTGAGCTTCGAACTTCCCGACGGCAGCACCCGCACAGTCCAGGTCAAGCACCTCCTGAACGCCGGTTACGCAGGGCGGGAAAAGGAGGAAGTGCAGGCCCACATTGCCGAACTGGCCGAACTCGGCGTTCCGGGCCCCACCACCACGCCGGCGCTGTATCCGGTCTCGCCGTACCTGGCGCAGCAGGTTTCCGAAGTCCGCGTGCAGCATGCCCGGACCTCCGGGGAAGCCGAATGGGCGCTTGCCATCACGGACGACGGCGTGCTGCTGACCGTCGCGTGCGACCACACGGACCGCGAGCTCGAGGTCCATGGGGTGGCCTGGAGCAAGAATGCCAGCCCGGACGTCCTGGGCCGCAAGGCGTGGCGGCTGGACGACGTACGCGGTCACCTGGACCAGATCACGCTGAAGGGCTGGGTGGGGGAGGGCGAAACCCCGGACACCCTGATCCAGGACAGTTCGCTGGAAGCCCTGCTGACCCCGGACTACTGGCTGGACGTGCTGACCGAGCGCGGCCTGAATGAGCCGGGGACGGTCCTTATTTCCGGCACGGTAGCCATGACCAGCGGCGTGAACCAGTTCGCCCGCAGCTGGAAAGTGGAGATGACAGACCCTGTGACCGGATCCACCGTGGATGCCCAGTACATGGTGGAGCAGATGGCCGAGCCCATCGGCTGATTCCGCCGGGCAGGCTCACGCTGGGGGTCGGAACTCCCGGTAGCATCATTGCTATGCCCACTGCGCTTGAAATGGCAGGTCCCATTCTGGAAATGATGACCTGGCTGTGCCTTCCGCCGGGGCTTGCCCTGCTGTTCTACTCGGGCATCCTCCGGCGGTTTGTGCACCCTTGGAACATTGCGGAAGCAGTGGTCTATGCGGACGCTACCGGAACGGGCTTCCGCTGGTTTGACCGCAAGTACCAGGTTCACCACGCCCCGATGTCGCCCCACGACATCAAAGAACTGGCCGTGGGCGACACCCTGCCGATCTACTACCACCCCAAGCGCCCCACGCAGTGGCAGACCGCAGCGCCCGAAGCGGCGGGGCGGACCGCCGTCTTGCTTGGCCGGGTGCTCACCGGGATCGGTGCCGTGGCGCTTATCGCGGGCTTCCTGCTGCCGATGGTCTGACGTTCGGGGGCTGAACGCCGGCAGTCAAGGCCAGCCGGGAATGCTGCCAGCCGTGGGGAGGTTGGGCCATACATGCAACGCATCGGATTCCTTTCGTTCGGCCACTGGGGCCATGGCTGGGCACGGCCACCGGCCGCGTGTCTCCGTCAGCCGGAGCATCCTGCCTATGCCGGCGCCCCGGATGTGCTGGCCGAACAGCTGGCCGCCGACGCCGCGGTGCAGGCCGCGGACACGCTGCTGGTGACGGTGCCCAACCAGTTGGGTGTTGACTGCAATGCCAAAATGCTGGGAAACATCGCCCGGTACATTGCGCCCGCCGTCGGCTGGAGCCCGGCACGTTCCTGATCCGGCGCCGATTCCGCTGGGTGATCCGCCCGGAAGGGAATATCCTAAGAAGGTGCGGGCCATTGAGGCCCAGTTATCCCTGACGGCCCAGAGAGGCTCACCATGTCCGAAAAACTACACCTGACACCGGAAGACGAGTTCCCGGATGATCTTTCCAGCATCCCGGACCGGGAACTGCAGGTTCTGGACAGCCAGGTGCAGCGTCAATTGGACTATGAGTACGTGGCCGAGGGCGAACCGAATCCGGAGACGGAGTTCAGGCACCATGACCTCGACGAGGAATTCGAGGACCGGGAGAGCCGCTGACAACCGTCCCCGCCGTCGGTCTGGCCATTCGCGTGACCTGCAGTGGAAATTAGTCAGTATCCTTATTAATATTGCTCAAGGAACCATCCATAAGCCACAGCCGTTAGGCTTGTAGCGGGCTTAGGGGGCTAAGCGCCCCATTTTACTGCGTGACTGCGGAACGGTCAGGAGAGAGAAATATGGCTCGCGCCGCTTTAGGTTTTACTGCATGATCCGGCTACGTCAGCTGGCACAGGCGGCTTCCGTACTGACCACGCCATTGGCACCGGAAGATATTCTGGCGCTCTTCAACCCTGTCTTCTCCGCGCGCCAACTCCGCGGAGTGGTGACCCGCGTGGTCCAGGAAACGGCGCAGTCGGCCACCATTTTCTTTCGTCCCGGCCGCGGCTGGCATTCGCACCTGGCCGGCCAGTGGGCGCGCATCGGCGTTGAGCTCGACGGCGTCCGCCACTGGCGCTCCTATTCGCTGAGCGCCCCCGCCGGCAAGGACCCCGCCATCACTGTCACCGACGTCGGCGCAGTCTCCGGAACCCTGGTCCGGACCACCAAACCTGGTGATGTCCTTTTCCTGGCACCCCCGCAGGGCGACTTCGTCCTTCCCGAGCACCCCCGGCCGCTGCTGATGATCACCGCCGGCAGCGGCATCACTCCGGTGATGTCTATGATCCGCACCCTTGTTCCGCGCCGCCCGGATGCCGACGTCGTGCTGGTGCACTCGGCCCGCACGCCCGGCGACAGCCTCTTCCGCGAGGAACTCGCCGAACTGGCTGACCAGTTCCCCAACTTCCGGCTGGCCCACTGGTACACCGGCGAACAGGGCCGGATGGACCTGACCAACACGGCCGAGCTCGATGAGATCTGCCCGGACTGGAAGGAACGGGCCGCGTACGCGTGCGGGCCGGACAGTTTCCTGGACGACGCCGAGGCCCTGTGGAAGCAGGCGTCCCTCACAGCCGGCGCCCCCGGTTCCGATGTTGCCCTCGCCGGCGATCCCGGCAACCTGATGATTGAACGGTTCAACACCACCTTCGCCGGGGGTGTGGGGCACGACGGCGGCCTGGTCACCTTTGAGGCGTCGGACCGGGAGATTGACGCCGACGGCGATACTCCGCTGCTCGACGTCGGCGAGGACGCCGGGGTGCTAATGCCCAGCGGCTGCCGGATGGGAATCTGCCACAGTTGCCTGACCCCGCTCCTGGCCGGACAGGTCCGTGACCTTCGCACCAACGAGGTCCACGGTGAACCCGGCCAACTGATCCAAACGTGTGTCTCGGCAGCCGCCGGACCCGTCAACCTCGAACTCTGAGGAGCAATACCGCATGTCAGTAGTTTCAGAAAGCAAGAAAGTTTCCGAAGGCAAGACCGCCCCCACCGGAGCGGCAAAGACGCGCCCCGGCGCGCTGGCCGAGTCCGGCAGCCCGCTGGTCCGTCCTCCTGCCGCAGCGCACCTTACGGACGAACAGGTAGCTGAGCTGGGCCGTGAACTCGACGCGATCCGCGACGAAATCCTGGCCAAGCGCGGTGCCACCGACGCCGCCTACATCCGGCGCATGATCAAGATCCAGCGCGGGCTGGAGATCTCCGGCCGCGCGGCACTGCTGGTCAGCAAGAACAAGGCAGCCTGGGTCACCGGCACCACGCTGCTCAGTTTCGCCAAGATCCTGGAAAACATGGAACTCGGCCACAACATCCTCCACGGGCAGTGGGACTGGATGCGGGACCCGGACATCCACTCCACCACGTGGGAGTGGGACTTCGTCACCCCCTCACGCGCCTGGCAGCACACACACAATGACCTCCACCACCGCTGGACCAACGTGGTGGGCAAGGACAACGACGTCGGGTACAACCTCCTGCGCATGGACGAGGACCAGCCGTGGCAGCCCCACAACCTGGGCAACCCGCTGTACAACGCCATCCTTTCCCCGCTGTTCGAATGGGGCATCGCCATCTACGACCTCGAGCTTGCTGAGTACCAGGCAGGCAAGAAGTCCAAGGAAGCGCTCGTCAAGGACCTTAAGGCCCTGGGCCGCAAGGTGGTCACCCAGTTCACCAAGGACTACGCCGCCACTCCTGCCGTCGCCATGCTCACCGGCTCCGGCAAGCAGGCGCTCTACGGCACCCTGACCGCCAACGCCGTCCGCAACGTGTGGGCGCACGCCGTGATCTTCTGCGGTCACTTCCCGGAAGGCACTGACACCTTTACAGAGGAAATGGTGGAAGGCGAAACCCGCGGTGACTGGTACGTCCGGCAGATGATCGGTTCCGCCAACATCTCCGGTTCCAAGTTCATGCACCTGATGACAGGCAACCTGTCGCACCAGATCGAGCACCACCTGTTCCCGGACCTGCCGTCCAACCGGTACGCAGAGGTCGCGCCGCGGGTACGCGAGATCTGCCAGCGCTACGGCCTGAAGTACACCACGGGTCCGCTGCTGAAGCAGGTGGGATCGTCCTGGGCGAAGGTCTTCAAGCTGGCACTGCCGGGCAAGGCTGCCAGGGCTTGAGCTGACTAAGCTTTAAAGAGTGGAGGGATCAGGCGCATCGCCTGGCCCCTCCACTCTTTTGTTATCCGGCCTGCTTTTTCAGGAAGGCGAGCAGGGCTTCGTTGACTTCCGCGGCGTGCGTCCACAGCAGGCCGTGCGGGGCGCCGTCGATCTCCACGTAGTGGGCGCTGGGCAGGGCCTTGGCAAACCGGCGGCCGGTGGCATCGATGGGCAGGATGTTGTCCGCCGTCCCGTGGACAATCAGCGCGGGGACATCAATCCTGGGGATGTCCCCGCGGAAGTCGGTCAGCCATGGGGGCTGCGCGGCCACTGATGCGGTGGCGCCTGCACCGGCGGCGATTCTCCAGCTGGCGTCCAGGACTTCCTGGCTGAGCCGCGGGGTGCCCAGGAACGTGTCGGTGTTGTAGAAGTTTTTGAAGAATTCCGTGAAGAACGCATACCGGTCCGATGTGACCGCTTCGGTGAGACCGTCGAAGACTTCCTGGGGAACGCCGTCCGGGTTGTCGTCTGTTTTAAGGAGGAACGGCTCCAGCGATCCAAGGAAGGCTGCGCGGGCCACCCGGGCCGAACCGTACGTGCTCAGGTAGCGGGCAACTTCACCGGTGCCCATGGAGAATCCCACCAGCACGGCGTTGTTGAGTTCCAGACGGTTCAGGAGCGTATTGAGGTCGGCGGCGAACGTGTCATAGTCGTAGCCGCTGGTGGCTTTGGTTGACTTGCCGAAGCCGCGGCGGTCGTACGTGATCACGCGGTATCCTGCCGCCAAAAGGGCGGTGGTCTGCTTTTCCCAGGAGGATCCGTCCAGCGGGTAGCCATGGATCAGGACAACGGGCTGGCCGCTCCCGTGGTCTTCGTAGTAGAGCTCGGTATCGGTGCTGTTCTCGGTTCCAACGGTGACGAATGCCATCTCGGCGGTCCTTTCGAAGCTTCGGGATCAGTTTCGGGCGCAAGCAAAAGCAGGCGCCCGGCATTCCCTACACTAGGGACCGCCGGCCGCGGCACCAAGGATGTGGCTACTGGGAGGGTTGGGGCAGTTCGCACGCGATCTGCGGGTTGACGCCCATATAGTTCAACGGCCCGGCGACGATGGTCACGGCCACCGTTCCCGCTTGGGCGCAGGACCCCGGAGCCCCGCCGAAGTAGCCGCGCTGCCAGGCAGCGATTCCTCCGATGATCAGCCAGATGACAATCAGTGCTCCGAGAAACTTCATGGTGTCCTCCCAAGGCCGTGGCTGTTTGTGTGTTCAAGTATGCGCCGATATCCGGAAAGCTCACAGGACCCAAGACGCCCGTTACCTTTTCGTTGGTAACGGGCCTTTTGGTAGGGGTCAGGGGCGGGCGCCGAAGCCGCCGCCGCCCGGGCCCTGGGCCGCGGTGTACTCACCCGCCGTCACGGTGCCCACGATAGGTCCTCGGGGACAACGTACTTGCGGTCCACCCTGGTCTGGAGCGCGGCTTCCGTGTTCAGTTCTGCGTAGGGCGTCGCTATGGGGGCGGCTACTGGCGCGGAGGGAACTACGGCATGATGCAGGGAAGGTGCCGGCTCAGCGTGCGGCGTGCCGCCGTCGTGATGGCTGAGATGGTGGCCTGAGCTGCCGGCCGGTGGATGCGGGGGGTGTAGGCGTAGCGGACGTCGACGATGGTTTTGTCGTTGACCAGGTCAAGTTCCTGGACTGTCGCGGAGTGGACCTGGCCATGCAGGGCTTCCTCGAGCCGTGCGTACAGTTCGCCGTCCTCTGCCAGGGCCCGGTTCAGGATAACGGTCTGGTGCCGGTGGGCGGGCAGGACGCGGGGGTGGTCGCCAACGAACATCACCAGCAGGATCAGGCCCAGCTCCAGAGCCGAGAAGTAGCAGGCCACCTCGTTCTGGGCCAGCTCGGTGGAACGGAGCCGGATGATGGACAGGACGCCGAAGAGGCCACGTCCCGGGCCGCTTCCCGCAGCGGAACCTAGGCCGGTATATGAGTGCCGGCTGGGCGCCCGGCTGCTGTTTCCCGTGAGTAATAGAGCCGCCGTTCCTGCTGGCGGACTTCGGTAGATAGGATCAAGTCCGTGCTCCGACTTAAACGCCTTGCGGTTTTCTGCGTGTTCGCGATCTGCGTCATTACCGCGGTGGCATTCTGGGCACTCGGACAGTCGGGTGTGGACTCCCGCGGGGTACTTCCCCCTCCGCCACGGGCTGAGGCGAAACTCGAAACGTCCTCCACCGGCCTTACCACTGCCGTCAATATCACCCGGAACGCTGACGCAGAGTGGCTCATCCAGGCTGCCGCGCAAACGGGAATACCAGCCCGTGCGCTTCGGGCTTACGTGGGTGCGGCCAGCGCGGCCAATCATTTCGCTCCGGGGTGTGGGATCGGCTGGAATACGGTGGCGGCAGTCGGCTTCGTCGAATCCCACCACGGAGAATACGGCGGCGGAAAACTGAATGCCGCGGGGCAGGCGAGCGGGCCAATGGTCGGCCCGAGCCTGGACGGCAACGGATTTGCCGCCATTGCTGATACCGACGCCGGCGTCCTGGATGGCGACGCTCGATGGGACCGCGCCGTCGGACCCATGCAGTTCATTCCGTCCACCTGGGAGCTAGCGGGACGGGACGGGAACGGTGACGGCGAAGCGGATCCTTTCAACATCGACGATGCCGCCCTCAGCGCGGCCGGTTACTTATGCGACCGCGGCCGCGACCTCGCCGCCGCGAACGGATGGGCTGAGGCCATCTACTCCTACAACCAGTCCGACTCCTACGTGGACCAGGTGCGCGAACAGGCCACCTTCTACGCCGAGAAGACGGGCACCACAGGATAAAACCTTGACTACCGGCGTAACGTCCCGGGGTGGTGGCCGCGGCCCAGATCCAGACAATGATTCTCCCGGCGGACATCAGGTGCGGCGGCAGGCGTCGAATTCGCGCAGAGGGGCTGGGACTTCGGCTGGGCATTCCGCAGGCGCTCACCATGGCCTGGGTGGTGTCCCTGACTGCGTAGGTTGCGTCTGTTGGTGGCCAAGCCAGTGGAAAAAGGGTGGGCAGGCGAGAAAGGGCCGCCTAAAGCTGCCGTTGTGGCGTGGTTTCCGGGCGGGCGGGGACGTTTGCCGGGCAGAGCCGCAGCGCGAGCTCCTGCAGTTCTTTGGGGTGGAACGGCTTGGTTAGGTAGGCGGCAGCGCCGGAGGCCATTCCGGCCAGTATGTCGTCTTCCTCGGACCGCGCGGTGAGGAACAGCATGGGAGCGGTGCTTAAGGCCCGGATTGCCCGGGCTACGACGTGCCCGTCCATGTCCGGCAGGCCAAGGTCAAGGGTGATCAGAGCGACCGATGGTTCAGCGGCCGCGGCAATTCCTTCGGCGCCGTTGGCGACCGAACGTACGGAAAAGCCTGCGCGGGTCATGACCACCGTGATCAGACCGCGGATGTCATCGTTGTCCTCGATGACAAGGCAGATGCGTTTTGTTTCCATGAAGCCCCTCAGCCAGCTTGTCCACCAGTGTACGGGCTGGTGGGGCTGTAAAACCGTCAAAGCGACGCTTTCCGCAACCGTCCTAGGGTCATCTCGGCGGTTACGTCGCTGGCAGCCGGTTGCGGGGCGGAACTCAGCCGTCGTAGTGCGTCTGGGCCGGCCCTTGGCCAAGTGCATTCACCACGGCCGCCGCGACGGTATGCAGCTTGGAATTGCGGGTGCTGGACGCCGCTCTGAGCAGTTCAAAAGCCTCCTGCTGGCTGCACCGGTTCTGGGCCATGATGATGCCCACCGCCATGTCGATCACCGTGCGTGATTCGAGGGTGGCACGCAGGTGCGCCGCCGTCTCGCTGTAATGCGCGAAACGCACCGCAAGCCGCAGGGCCAGCGACGTCTGGCGGACGAAGTCCTCCGCAGCCTTCAGCACGCCGCCTTCGAAGCGGGAGGTCCGGTGGGAGTAGAGGAGGAGCGTGGCTTTGGTTTCCCCCTCCAGCCGGAACGGGATGGCGAGCACTGAACGGATGCCTTGGGCGAGGACGGCCTCGCAGTATTCGGGCCAGCGTGATTCGTCTTTGACATCGGGAACGCCCACCGTCACCTGCTCCAGCGAGGCAGCCATGCCTGGGCTCTGCTCGGACTGGTATTCAATCTGGCTGATAGCGCGGGCAGCGGTGCCGCTGCTGGCGATGGTGGCCGACTTGCGCGGGCGCAGAAGAGTGATGCCGCACAGCACTTCGTCGCCGGGTTCGGAAAGGTTGCGGGCCGTCACCCGGGCGAGCTCATCCAGGAACTCCTCTACGTCGGAGCTGTTGAGGAGTTCTTCGTGCAGGTGCTCGGTGATTGATGTAGCTGATTTTGCTGTTGACTCGCTGGCCACGGTTCTTAATGCCATTCGCTCAGGTCAAAACGAGCCGGCAACTCCCGCTCTACCTGCCGTCGTGGCAAACGGTGGCGACGGTCGCTGGATCGACGAACTGTCCAACGGCCTGCTGCTAAACCGATAACCAGAAGTATATACAGGTCAGAGCCTTGGGGGCGCCATATGGCGGGCCAGGCTGTGGAGGATTCATGTACTACCGGTTGCCGTGCGGGCGGTACCGCACGCGGGTCCGGCAGCGTGGCATCCGGGCTTGAAACGTCCCGCCTTGGCGGCGAAAACTGAGTACCAGGCCCCTGATCTAAGAGGTCGTTTCGGGGGAGGTCCGCAAAAGTTCAGTACTCCTACGTGTTGTTGGGACCACCGAGGCCGGGAAGTATGGGCGTCATCGATCAGCCGGAAGCAAGGTGCCTTAGTGGTTCCCGATGGCTGTGCGTCTCAGCATCTGTTTCTACCCCCAGCCAAAGGAGTCTCTACCATGCGCAAAATGACAAAGAAGAATCGGGTCCTCGCAGCAGCCGGTGCACTGGCACTGGTGGCAGGCGGCGGCGGCGCTGCCTACGCCTACTGGACCACCACCGGCTCAGGTGCGGGTACCGCGACCAACTCGACAGGCGGCGGCACCGTGACCCTGCACGCGACATTCGCAGACGGACTTGCGCCGGGAAATAGCGTCCCGGTGGCATACACGGCTGACAATGGAACAACCAGCAGCACCAAGGTGGGTGCCTTGACGGCCACGGTGTCCACGAGCGATCCGGCAAACTGCCTGGCATCGTGGTTCGGAGTCACTGCCGTGACCAGCAGCACCACGGTCGCCGCCGGCGCAAGCGGAACCTCTGTGGGCAGCGGAACCCTGACGTTCAATGACAGCGCAACGGCCGACCAGGGCGCCTGCAAGGGCGCCATCGTCACCATCACTGTCGGCAGCGTCTAACAGTCTTCGCCGGCGGGGAGGAGCAGAACCTCCCCGCTGGCGAATTCCACCTCCTCCCACTCAATGCAGAACAGGCCAGAAGGGCTGAACGTGCAGAATGATTCTGGGTACTTCCGCACAGTCATGCGAAGAACCACCACTGCAGCGAAGGTGCTGCTGGTGGGTCTTGTGGTGATGCTTGTTTCTGCGGGCACCATCTTCGCGGCCAGCCAGGGCGGGAGCCAGGGAAATAAGACGGGCGTCACCATCCAGGTAAACCCCTCCAGCCGGACGATTGACCGGGGCGACCCGGTCAACTATTCAGTGTCCCTGACGTCCACGAACGGGTTCAGCGGCAGCGTCACTCCCTCGGTCTCGGGTTTGCCAGCCAGCACGTCTGCGGCCTTCGCACCCTCGTCCGTCTCGCTCACCTCGGGCAAAACGGCCACGGTCACGCTGACGGTGGCGACCTCGGCCTCCACTCCGGACGGCAAAGCAGACCTGACGATCGCCACAGCGGCCGGGGCAAGCCAAGCTGCCGCCGTTGTGGTCCAGCTCTACGTCCAATCGTCCAAAAAGACCTTCAGCATCTCCGGGAACCTGGGCGCGCAGCTCACTCCGGGAGCAAGAGTTCCGCTCAATCTTGCCTTTGCCAATCCGAACAACAAGTCCCTGGCGTTGAACAGCCTGTCGGTCTCCATCACAGGTGTCACCCGGATTCAGTCTGCAGTGGCGGCGGCGCTTCCCTGCACCAAGGACGACTACGTGGTGACCAACTACAGCGGCCCCTTCCCGCTCGCGGTCCCCGAGGGGTCCAGCTCGCTCCAATCGCTGGGTATACCGCCGGCACTCTGGCCCAAAATCGCCATGCTGGACACTACCTCGAACCAGGACGGCTGCAAGGGTGCAACGCTCCAGCTCTCCTACTCCGGAGCAGGAGAGGGGAACTGAGATGACACGGACGCCAGGAAAGACCTCCGCGCGGTTGGTTGCCAGGACTGCGGCAGCAACCGTCACACTCTGCCTAGTCACCGGTGTGGGCGGAGCCTATGCCTACTGGGTCACAGTGGGTGCCGGATCGGGAGCCGCCACCAACGGCACCATGGCAACCGTGACCGTAGAAGCCCTTGTTGCGGGAGACACCCCGCAGACCACCCTCGTCCCGGGCGGCACCGCGGATGTTGCTGTCCGGGCGTACAACCCCAACGGCCACGCGGTGCGTGTCTATGCCATCCGCGGCAATGGGGCCGCGACGGCGGACACCAACCACCCCGGCTGCACCACCCCCGGCACCGGAGTGACGTTCGCTGAACCTGCCGCTCCGTTGGCCCCAATAATCACTATTCCCGCGAACTCGTCGGTGCTGATCACACTGCCGGGCGCCGCCACCATGTCTACTGCATCGCTGTCAGGCTGCCAGGGCGCCACGTTCAGTTTGCCCGTCACTTTGGAGGCACGGAAATGACCCGCCCCATCCAGACCCCGCGGCCGCGCAGGCAGGTCCGCGTGGCCGGGATCGTCGCGGCTGCCCTCGTCATCTCGTGGGGCGGCCCGGCTGCCAGCGCCTACTGGCAGACCCTCAGCAGCAATGACGGCAGGGCCAAAGCTGATTCCATCCTCGCCGTGGTGGCTCCGACGGCGTCCGCTTCGGCAGGTGCCGCCACCGTCAGTTGGGCGCAAGGCGCGACGGCGGCGGGCAGGCAGGTCTCCAGCTACACCGTTGCCCGGTACTCGTCAGCGACCGGGGGCACCAAAGTTGCCGCCGGGGGAGGCTGCTCGGGGACTGTCACAGCGCGGACCTGCAGCGAGGCTGCATTGCCGAGCGGTACCTGGTATTACACCGTCACCCCGGTCCTCGGATCCTGGGCGGGACCGGAAAGCGCACGCAGCATAGGAGTAACCATCGCGGCCGCCACTCCGCCAGCGGCACCAACGCTAAGTGTTCCCGCCATCGTCAACATCGGTAACGCTGCCGGTGTCCCAGTCAGCGTTACCGCCGAGTCTGGATCTTCGGTAACAATTACAGTTACCGACACCCCGCCTGCCGGGACGCAGCAACAGACGGCCACCCAAACGCTGACTGCAAACGGCTCCGTCCAAAGCACGAACTTCAATCTCTCAGCGTTCAAGGACGGCACTATCACCTACACGGCGGTGGCCACCAATGCGGCCGGCAGCGCCAGCGCTGCGACAACGGCCACGTCGGCCAAGGACACGGTGGCACCTACCGCAGTGGTCTCCTTGAACAATGCCACCGGAAACACCGCAGGAACCGCCGAAAAGGGGGACACTGTCAGCATTAAGTACTCCGCTGACATCAACAGCGCGTCCATCTGCAGCTCATGGGTCAATGGCGTGCAGCCCCCGGACATAGCCGGCAATAACGTGGTCACGGTGACCATTAGTAGCACGAACATTCTCACGGTCACCACTGCCGGAGCAGCTTGTACGCCAAACATCGGCCCCGTGACACTTAGTGCCAATTATGTGAGCTCTGGATCCCTGACCTTCACCGGGAGCGGAAGCGGTGGCAACGCGTCAAAGGTAGCCTGGAATAGTGACACGCAAACACTGACCATCACTTTGGGCGCCCGTAGCGGATCCGCCAGTACCGGGGTGGCAACGTCTTCCCCCACGGTGGCGCCGCCGGCCGGCGTGACCGATAACTCGGGTAACCAAGCCGTAGGCGTTTCGCCCGCTTCAACGTCCACCTCGAGGTTCTAAGCCTCTCTGCACTACAACGCCAGCCTCCGGATCCCTTCCCGGAGGCTGGCGTTGTGCTGCGACTTGTGGGCAGAATGAAGCTCACGTTGGCGCTGCCGACGATGGACCCAGGACCAGCCGGCAAGGACGCCGCGGAGGGACAAGAACATGACCAGAATGCTCATCATCGGGCCGCCCGGCTCGGGCAAAGGCACGCAGGCGGAGCACATCGCCAGGCACTTCAGCATCCCGACGGTATCCACGGGCGAGATTTTCCGAACCAATGTCAGCCAGGAGACGCAGCTGGGTGTGGAGGCCGCCAAATATCTCGACGACGGTGCTTTTGTCCCGGACCAGCTCACCAACGCCCTGGTCAAGGACCGGCTTCTCGACGCCGATCTGCAACCCGGTTTCCTGTTGGACGGCTACCCCCGGACAGCTCCCCAGGTCATGGAACTGGACAACATACTGGCTTCCCAGGGCCACCGCCTCGACGCCGTGGTGGAACTCCGCGCACCGGATTCCGAACTTGAGCAACGGATGCTTCAGCGGGCCAAGGAACAGGGCCGGAAGGACGACACCATCGAGGTGTTCCGGCACCGGCTGGACCTCTACAATCGCGAAACCCACGAGGTCGTGGCGGTCTACGCCGGCCGGGGAATGGTGGTTTCGGTGGACGGCAGCGGTGACCCGGGCGACATCACCACTCGTGCCATTGCCGCCCTCGAAAAGTTCCTGGCCGCCCGGGTAACCCCATGAGAATTGCAGTGACCGGCGGAAGCGGAAAATTGGGGCGGCATGTGGTCCGCAGGCTGACCGGCGATGGCCACCAGGTGTTGAACCTTGATCGTGCGGGGGAGCGGGACCACGGGTTGGCGATCGTGGATCTGCGCAACTATGGCGAGGTCCTTGACGTGTTTCTGGGTCTCGACGACCGGCACTCGGGGTTTGACGCGGTCGTCCATCTCGGTGCTGTTCCGGCGCCCGGCATCATTCCGGATGCCGCCACGTTCGAGAACAACATGCTCTCCACGTACAACGTCTTCCAGGCGTGCCGGCGGGCCGGGATCAAGAAGGTGGTTTATGCCTCCAGCGAGACGGTGCTGGGACTGCCGTTTGACGTCGATCCGCCTTACATTCCGGTGGATGAGGATTATCCGGCCCGGCCCGAAAGCACGTACTCCCTGGTGAAGCACCTTGAGGAGCAGATGGCGATCCAGCTGACGCGCTGGGATCCGGAGTTGAGTATTACGGGCCTGCGGTTCTCGAACGTGATGGATCCTGAGGACTATGAACGGTTCCCGTCGTTCGATGCCGACGCCGCGCTGCGCAAGTGGAACCTCTGGGGCTATATTGACGGGCGCGACGGCGCGCAGGCTGTGGCGCGTGCGCTGGAAAACGGGCAGCCTGGATTCGAGGCTTTCATCGTCGCGAACGCGGACACCGTGATGACGCGTTCCAGCGCCAGCCTTGCCGCGGAGGTGTTCCCCGACGTCACGGTGACCAGGGAGTTGGGCGAACACGAGACCATGCTCTCGATCGACAAGGCCCGGCGCCTGCTGGGCTTCGAGCCTGAACATACGTGGCGGACCTACCACTCCAACAGGACCACGCCCACGGAGGACTGAAGCGGGGAAGACTGAAAAATCACGCCCCTGAGGAAGACGGGTTCCTCAAGAATTCCGCAGGTGCCGAAGGGTTGGCGCAGGATCGGCTCAATTCGCCGCATCGGTGTGTGCCGGGCTCCTAATCTGGTGATAGGCGGGGATTTGTTGCCGCCAACATCAATCCAGACCGCCACGCTAGGACCCCACCATGCGCACCCTCCGTTTTGTGCTGCCCGCTGCCGCCCTGCTGATTTCTGCCGTGACACTGTCTGCCACGGGCCTTCCCGCAGGGGCCGTTGAGCCGGCCCCTGCCCCCGCCGGCACCGCCGCAAGCGTCCGCTACCTGGTCCGCTACGCCGCGGAAACGGACGTCGCCGCGGAGGTGGCACGCCTGAAAACGCAGGGCATCGGCGTCGGGCGCTCCTTTTCGCACGCCCTGCGAGGCGCCGTGGTCACCGCGACGCCTGCGCAAGCCGCGGCGTTAGCCCGCTCGGCGCGCGTCGCTTCAGTTGAAGTTGATGCGCCCATCACCGTTTCTGCGACGCAGCAGCCCGCGCCATGGGGGTTGGACCGTGTGGACCAGCGGGCACTGCCGCTCTCGGGTTCCTACTCCTGGACCGCAGCCGGCGCCGGAGTCAGCGCATATGTGGTGGACACGGGCGTGCTCGCCGCCCACACGGAGTTTGCCGGCCGGGTGGCAACAGGCTGGACGGCCGTGGCCGATGGCCGCGGCACCAGCGACTGCAACGGCCACGGCACCCACGTGGCCGGGACGGTGGCCGGAACCACCTACGGCGTGGCCAAGGCGGCGACGATCGTCCCCGTCAGGGTCCTGGACTGCACAGGATCCGGCTTCAACTCCGACGTCGTGGCCGGCCTGGACTGGATCGCCGCCAACCACTCGGCAGGAACGCCCGCCGTGGTGAACATGAGCCTGGGCGGGGCGGCCAGCGCGGCCGTGGATTCCGCGCTCCAGGGTGTCATTACCGACGGCGTCACTGCAGTTGTTGCCGCCGGAAACTCCGCCGCGGACGCCTGCGGGGGCTCGCCGGCGCGGCTCCCGGCTGCGGTCACGGTGGCAGCCAGCGATTCCGCCGACCGCCAGGCTTCCTTCTCCAACTTCGGTTCCTGCGTGGACCTGTATGCACCCGGCGTCGGCATTGTCTCAGCGTCGTACACTTCCACTACGGCAACCGCCTCAATGTCCGGCACGTCCATGGCGGCACCCCATGCGGCCGGCGCGGCGGCGGTGCTGCTGTCCCAGAACCCGGCGCTTACGCCCGCCCAGGTCGCGTCTGCATTGACGTCGAACGCCACTGCCGGCACCATCACGGGCGCCGGAACCGGCACGCCGAACCGCCTGCTGTATGTTGGGGCCGCTGCGGCACCGGCACCCGCACCTGCGCCGGCACCTGCGCCCGCGCCGGCCCCCACTGTCACGGCACAATCACCCGGCGCACAGTCGACGGCGGTGCCCGTGGGCAGCAACGTGACGGCCACCTTCAACAAGGCGGTCCAAGGGGTCAGTGCCGGAACATTTGTGCTCCGGAATGCCGCCGGCACGGCCATCCCCGCAACGGTGAGCTATAACGCCACAACCACAACGGCCACCCTCGATCCGTCCGCGAACCTGGCCGCGGATGTCACCTACACGGCCACGCTGGTGGGCGGCACCACCGCTATCCGGGACACCGCGGGCACGCCGTTGGCCACCACGAGCTGGACGTTCACCACCGGCCCGGCGCCCACGGTCACGGGTTTCACGCCGGGCAGTAACTCCATCCTGGTCAGGCGGAACAACAACCTTTCGGTGACCTTCAGCGAGCCGGTCCAAGGTGTCAGCACGGCCACATTCACGGTGAAGAACGCCGCCACCGGGGCCCTGGTCCCGGCCGTCGTCTACCGCAACGGAACCAGCAACCAATGGATTCTGGACCCGCAGAACGCCCTGACGGCCAAGACGAAATACACGGTGACAGTCACCGGTGGCGGGGCGTCCATCCGCGACCTCGCAGGCAACCAGCTGGCCACCCGGACATGGCAGTTCACCACGGGTTCGATCTAGCTGTCCGCGAGGGAAGAGGAGGCCGACGGCGGCAATTGGGGGGCGCCGTCGGCCTCTGTTGTGTGCTGAGGGGTTGTTTGCTGCCGGGGCGCGTCGGGCGCCTCGCCCTGGTGGTGCTCGGACCAGATATGGCCAACTTCTTCGGCGAACTGTTCCACGATCCTGCTCATGGCGGCATGCGCGGCGGCGGCTTCTCCCCGCTGGATGGCGCTGGCCACGTCAACGTGCAGCTGCAGCGCTTCGTGATGCGGCAGGTGGGGCATCAGCCCGTGCTCCGTCCGGCCGGTGAGGACCTCGGCCACAAGTGTCTGGAACTGGGCAAACATGGCGTTGCCGGATGCCTTGAGGACGGCGGCATGGAATTCCACGTCCAGGCGGAGGAAACCGTCGCTGTCGCCGCGCTGGCCGGCCGACCACAATCGAGCTGCCAGGGAGACCAGATCGCTGCCGGCGTCCCAGGACGCCCGTCCGGCCGCTAGCCGGGCGGCCTGCGGTTCGATCGCGCCGCGAAGCTCGTTCAGCGCCTGCAGCTGTTCCAACCGCCGGGACGAGGCCAGCCGCCAGCGGATCACCTGGGGATCGTAAAGGTTCCAGGCCTCTTCGGGCTGCACAACAGTGCCAAACCGCCTGCGGGACGCCAGCATGCCTTTGGATGACAGAACCCGGGCGGCCTCCCGGACCACGGAGCGGGACACCTTGTGCTGCGCCTCCAGCTCGTCCAGCCGCACTACCGAATTCGGCGCAAGGAACCCCTCTGCAATGGCGAGCCCCAGGCTCTGAACCAACGAAGTATGCCGGTCAGTAGGGGACTCCGCCTTTGGGGTTTTCATAGATAAATCATACTGGTTGCTGAAAGGGGTTGTTTAAGTCTGCCTTATTTGCCTATGCTCTCTTCCAGAGCAGATGTAAAGATGCATTTGTAGATGGCTGGACAGTGACGTCAGCCTCGAACCAAGGGAGTCGTCATGAAGCGACGTTCAGTAATGAAATACGCGGCAGTCGCCGCGGCACTTTCAATGGGGCTGACCGCCTGCGGCGGCAGCGGCAGCAGCGACGCAAAGGAATCCGGCATCGTCCGGGTAACCCTCGCAAACCACGTGTGGACCGAAGGCATCAAGGCCGCCATCCCGGAATTTGAAAAGTCCTCCGGGCTCAAGGTGGAGCTGACCCAGCTCGGCGAAGACCAGCTCTCGGACCAGTACAACGTCAAGCTCAACGCAGGCAGCGACGAGATCGACGTGATGATGTACCGCCCGCTCCAGGAAGGCAAAGCATTCGCGAAGAACGGCTACCTCGCGGACCTGACCAGCAAGGTCTCCTCGGATTCCGGCTGGGACTGGAAGGACTACCAGGAGGGCCCGGTCAAGGCCACCACGGCTGACGGCAAGGTGGTGGGCGTCCCCATCATCACCGAGCGCGAAGTCCTTTACTACCGCAAGGACCTGCTCAAGGCCGCTGGCCTTGAGGTCCCCAAGACCATGGAGGAGCTGGAAGCGGCCGCCAAGGCCATCAAGGAAGCCAACCCGGACACCGCCGGCTTTGTGGCCCGCACCGGCAAGTCCGCTGCCGTCACCCAGTTCTCCAGCTTCCTCTACAGCTTCGGCGGCGACTTCACCGATTCCAGCGGCAAGTCCACGGTCAACTCGGCCGCTGCCAAAGAGGCCTACGCCTACTACGGCGGCCTGATCAGGAACTACGGCCCCGCCAACGTCAGCACGGACATGAGCTGGCCCGAGGCGATGGCAATCTTCACGCAGGGCAAGGCCGCCTTCTACACCGAGGCAGACTCGCTCTACAAGAACGCCACCGATCCGGCCAAGTCCAAAGTTTCCGACACCGTCGGGTTCGCCGCACTGCCCGCCGGTCCCGCCGGTTCCAAGCCGTACAACATCCCGTCGTGGGGCCTGGCCGTGAACGAGGCTTCCGGCAACCAGGACAATGCCTGGAAATTCATCCAGTGGGCCACCAGCAAGGAACGCACCCTGGCCGCACAGAAAGCCGGCGTCCCGGGACCCCGCGCCTCCGTCTGGGCTGACTCCGCGGGAACTTCCACGTACCCGAAGGACCTTGCTGAAGCAATTGCCGTTAGCGCCAAAAACGGTGTTGGCCACGACCGTCCCGAGGTAGTCACGGTCGGCAAGGCCCGCGAAATCGTGGGCGAGCCGATCGTCGCCAGCATCACCGGCGCCGACGCCTCTGCCGCGGCGGACTCGGCCCATGAGGCCTTCCAGAAGTTCCTGGACAGCGAAAAGAAGTAACGCACGCGGTGCACCGGGCCCCAGCCAATAAGGCCCGGTGCACCCAAAAGCCCCGGTGGGACGGCAGTAACGCTGCCGTCCCGCCCAGGCCGCTCTTCACCCCCCAACTCCTTAGGTGAACCATGTCTGTAATGACTTCTCCCCGCAGCGCAGCCCGGAAATCAGGGCGTGCCCCCAGCGGCCGCGACAAATTCTCTGACTGGGCCAACCGGCACCGCAAATGGCTCTTCGCAGCCCCGGCGATGGCCTTCGTAGGCGTCCTGATCATCTTCCCGCTGGCCTGGACGCTGTACCTGAGCCTCACCGATTCGCAGGGCTCCGTCCGCGCAGCCACCGAGTTCATCGGGCTGGAAAACTACATGACGGTCCTGTCCGACGTCGAACGTTTCTGGCCTGCGGTGGGCCGCACACTCACCTTCACCGGCGTTGCCCTGGTCTGTGAAGTTGCGCTCGGCATGGGCATCGCCCTGCTGCTCTGGCGTCCCTTCCGCGGTGAAAAGTGGGTCCGCGTGGCCATCCTGCTGCCGCTCGTGGCCACCCCGGTAGCCGTCGGTATGATGTGGCGGCTGATCTTCGACCCCAACATCGGGTTCGCGAACCAGTTGCTGGCCGCTGTGGGCATCCCGGCACAGCCCTGGCTCTCCGGCCAGGACACCGCGCTCGGCACTACCATCTTCATGGACGTGTGGCAGTGGACCCCCATGGTGGTGCTGATCCTGCTCGCTGGCCTGACCTCCCTCTCCGAGGAGCCCGACGAAGCAGCCCGCATGGACGGCGCCAACGCGTTCCAGCGCTTCTTCTTCATCACTCTGCCGCTCATGATGCCCACCGTGATCGTGGCCATCCTGCTCCGGGGCATCGACGCCCTGAAGACCTTCGACATTCTGTACGCCACCAAGGGCAAGGGCGGCGGGTCCTTCCACGAGGTGGAGACCCTTAACGTCTACGCCTACGGGCTGAGCTTCGACTACAACCAGTACGGGCTGTCCTCCGCGGTGCTGATCCTGTTCTTCATGATCATCATCGGCTCCATGTGGCTGCTGACCATGCGCAAGAAAGCGGTAAGCAAATGACCGTCCTGACCGAAAACCAAACATCCGAGCTGCAGCCCCTGCTGGTCCGGCGCGCAAAGAAGCCCCTCGGAACCCGTGCCTACAAGGTTTTCCGTGTTGCCGCCCTCATCGCCGTGGTGCTGTTCCTGGTCGCGCCGCTGTTCTGGATGCTGTTGGCATCGCTGAAGACGAACGTGGACATCTACGACACGGCCAAGTCGTTCATCTTCAGACCTACGTTCGAGAACTACGCAAACGTGCTGCAGCGCAACAACTACTTCGTCTTCATCTTCAACAGCTTCTGGGTGGCCTTTGTCTCCACGGCACTGTCCCTGGTGCTGGGCGTCCCGGCCGCGTACGCCATGAGCCGGTTCACCATGCACCGCTCGGCGCTGGTGGTGCTCATGGCCCGCGTCATCCCGGGTGTTTCGCTGCTGGTGCCCTGGTACTACGTGTTCTCCAACCTGAAAATGGTTGGCGGGTTCGAGGTGCTGATCCTCAGCCACATGTTCGTTGCCCTGCCGCTGATCGTCTACATCATGATGAGCTACTTCGATTCGCTCCCACTGGAACTGGAAGAATCTGCCCAGGTGGACGGGCTGACCCCCATCGGCGCGTTCCAGCGCATTACGCTGCCGTTGTCCGTGGCAGGCATGGCCACTGCCGGCATCCTGTCCTTCATCTTCTCGTGGAACAACTTCATGTTCGCCCTGGTGCTCTCCGGGTCCAAGACCAAGACGCTTCCTGTGGCCATCTTCGACTTCGTCTCCTACGCCAGCATCGACTGGGGCGGGCTGATGGCGGCCGCCACAGTGGTGACCATCCCCATCATGATCATTGCGCTCTTCACGCAGAAGTACATCGTCTCCGGCATGACCGCCGGAGCTACCAAGGGCTAGGTCCGGCATGACACTCATCAGCAGAATTGAAACCTTCCTCGTCGCGCCACGGTGGCTGTTTGTCCGCATCGAGACCGGGAGCGGGATTGTCGGCTGGGGCGAGGCAACCTGCGAGGGGCGCAGCGAAACGGTCCGCACCGCCGTCGAGCAGCTCTCGGAGCTGCTGATCGGCAACGACGCCCTCCGCATTGAAGACCACTGGCAGGTCATGACCAAGGGCTCCTTCTATCGCGGCGGACCCATCCTGGCCAGTGCAGTCTCCGGGCTGGATCAGGCACTGTGGGATATCGCGGGCAAGCACTTCAACACCCCGGTGCACCAGCTCCTGGGCGGCCACGTCCGCGACAGGATCCGGATGTACGGCTGGGTGGGCGGGGACGAGCCCAACGAGGTGGCGGACCAGATCAGCGCCCAGCTGGAAGTGGGCCTGACCGCCGTCAAGATGAATGCCAGCGGCCGGATGAGCCCCGTCGCCTCGGTGGCCGAGATCGACGGCGTCGTCCGTCGTGTTGCCGCGGCCCGCGAAGTGCTGGGGGACCACCGGGACGTCGCGGTGGACTTCCATGGCCGCTTCAGCCTGGCCAACGCCCGCCGGGTGGCGCCGCTGCTGGAACCGTACCGGCCGTTCTTCCTCGAGGAACCCGTGGTCCCGGAAAACACGCACCTGCTGCGCGAATTCACCTCTTCGACCACGACGCCGGTTTCCACCGGTGAGCGGCTCTACAGCCGGCAGGAGTTCCTTCCGGCCCTGCAGGCCGGGATCGCCGTGGCCCAGCCGGACCTGTCGCACGCCGGCGGCATCACCGAGGTCCGCAAGATCGCCTCGCTCGCCGAAATCTACGACGTGCAGCTGGCCCCGCACTGCCCGCTGGGGCCGCTGGCCCTGGCAGCGTGCCTGCAGGTGGGCTTCGCGACGCCCAACTTCCTGATCCAGGAACAAAGCATCGGAATCCACTACAACAAGGGGGCCGAAGTCCTGGACTACGTGGTGGACAAGTCCCCGCTGAAGTTCGTGGACGGCCATATCGAACGTCTGACCGGCCCCGGCCTCGGCATTGAAATCGACGAGGCCGTGGTCCGCGCCGCGGACAAGCGCGGCCACGCGTGGCGCGGGCCGGTCTGGCGCCACTCGGACGGAGCATTCGCAGAATGGTAAACAACATGACTGACAGCACGGACATTTCTGACAGCACTGCCACAGGCCTGCTGGCCGGAATCCGGGAGTCAAGGCTCGTGGGAATCGTGCGCGGCACCGACGGGCCGGCCGCGGCGCAGGCCGCCCTCGCCGCCATGGCGGAAGGGTTCCGCTTCGTCGAAATCGCCCTGACCACACCGGGCGCGCTGGAGGCCATCCGCGAAGTCCGCGCTGCCGCACCGGCCGGCTGCTACGTCGGCGGCGGAACCGTCCTGACCGTGCAGGACGTGGACAACGTCGCCGAGGCGGGCGGCCAGTTTATGGTCACACCGTCGCTGGCCGACTCGATCGCAGAATCGGCGCGGCAGGGAATCCCGGTCCTGGCCGGGGCCCTGACGCCCAGCGAGGCCTACGAAGCGATGAACCGCGGTGCCACGGCCATCAAGCTGTTCCCCGCCTCCATCGGTGGCCCGGGTTACCTCAAGGCGCTGCGCGATCCCTTCCCCGGTATCCCGTTCATCGCGGTGGGCGGAGTAGGCCTGGACGAGGCCGCGGGGTACTGGGAAGCCGGCGCGATCGCTGTCGGGCTCGGCGGGCCGCTGTTTGGCGACGCCGGCTCCGGCGGCGACCTCGCCCCGATGCGCGGGCGTGCCCGAGCGTTTGTGGACCTGGCGGACTCCTTTGCCCGCCGGGCTGCCGCAGCGACCGCCGCAGCGGGCGTGCGGTGAGTGCCGCCGTCGACCTTCTGACGTTCGGCGAATCCATGGTGTCGCTGCGGTCCGCCGGGCCGCTGTCCGCCGGCGGCAGCCTGGCCATGCACGTGGCCGGCGCCGAATCGAACGTCGCTGTAGGGGTCGCCCGGCTGGGCCACAGCGTCACGTGGGCCGGTGCAGTTGGCGCCGATCCGCACGGCGAATACATCCTGCGGCAACTGCGCTCCGAGGGCATCGGGACCGAGTGCCGGGTGGATCCGTCCCGCAGCACGGGCGTGATGTTCCTCGAACAGCGGACCGCCGACGTCACCCGGGCCTTCTACTACCGCGCCGGTTCGGCCGGTTCCACCGTCAGCCGGGACGACGTGGACAGTGCCCTCGCGGCCGGCCCGCGCGTCCTGCACCTGACAGGCATCACCGCCGCCCTCAGCCCGGAAGCCCGGAAGGCGTTTGAATACGCCGCCGAGCGCGCCGCAGCCGACGGCGTGGTGGTCTCTCTCGACGTCAACTACCGCGGCCGGCTCTGGACCCGGAACGAAGCCCGCGCCGTGCTGGGACCCATCGCACGGCACGCCAGCATCCTGATAGCGTCCGACGACGAACTGGACCTGGTTGCCTCCGCCGCCTTGAGCGGCTCCGATTCTTCGGCGAACGACGACGCCGAAACAGTCCTCGCTGCCTCGTTGCTGGAGCAGGGGGTCGGGGAAGTGGTGGTCAAGCGGGGTGCCGCCGGCGCCGGCGTCCACACCGCCTCCGGACGGTTCGAGGCTCCCGCCGTAGCAGTGACCAGCATCGATACCGTGGGCGCGGGGGACGCGTTCACCGCCGGCTACCTCTCTGCCCTGCTCGATGGCGAGGACGTTGCCGGCCGCCTGCAACGCGGCTCCGTTATGGGAGCCTTCGCCGTCAGCACTGCCGGCGACTGGGAGGGCCTGCCCAGCCGGGCCGAGCTCGCCATGCTGGGCGCCACCGCCAGCGGAACCACCCAGCGGTAGCAGCCGGGGCTTGGCCGGGGCGCCGGAAAGCGTTCTGGATGCTCTCGCGCGCACGCTGAAGCTGGACGAAGCCGAGCGGGAGCATCTTTTTGACCTCGCCCGCGCCGCCGGTCCGGTCCGCAGGAGCGGCAGTAAACCTTCCAGTACGGTCCGGCCCGAGGTCCAGCAGGTGCTCGACGCGATGGCTGACGCGCCGGCGTGGGTTCGCAACGGCCGCCACGACATCCTGGCTGCCAACCGGATGGGGCGGGCCCTTTACTCGCCCGTTTTCCAAAGCGCGCACCGGCCTGTGAACACCACCCGCTTTACCTACCTTGACCCGGCGGCCCGGGAGTTCTGGCGTGACTACGATCAGATCGTCAACGATGCCGCGGCCATGCTCCGGCTAGAAGCAGGCCGCCATCCGCACGACCCCGAGCTGATCCGTCTCGTCGGCGAGCTGTCGACGCAGAGCGAGCTGTTCAGAGATCGTTGGGCTTCCCGGGATGTTGTCTTCCACCGCAGCGGGCTCAAGCGGTTGCATCACCCGGTAGTGGGTGACCTTGACCTGAACTACCAGTCCATGGAGCTGCCCAGTGAGCCGGGCCTGGTGCTGAATGTTTACACGGCACCTGCGGGTTCGCCGACGGCTGATGCGTTGCAGCTTTTGGCCTCCTGGGCTGCCACGCACGATGATGTGGTGGCCGAACCAGGAGCAACAGCCAAACACCCGCAGTAACGCCGCGCTGCGGCCTTACTGCGGATGCCTGTCCAGGTAGCCATGGTTGTTTTGCTTTCGAGGGTGGCGCTACGGACGGACCAGGACCTTCAGGGCCTCGCGGGAATCCATTGCGCGGTAGCCGTCGGGGACCTCGTTCAGATTGATGGTCCGGTCGAACACCTTGCCCGGGTTGACGGTGCCGTCAAGGACGCCGGGCAGGAGCGTCTCGATGTAGGCGCGGACCGGGGCGGGGCCGCCGGTGAGCGTGATGTTCGGGCCGAACATGGAGCCGAAACCGATCGGGGCGTCCTCGTACTGGGGCACTCCCACGCGGCTGATGACGCCGCCCGGGCGGATGACGCCGAGGGCCTGGTCGTACGCCGGGCGGTGCCCCACGCACTCAAGAACGGTGTGGGTTCCGTCGCCGCCGCTGAGCTCGCGCACCCTCTCGATGCCGGCCTCACCACGTTCGGCGACCACGTCAGTGGCGCCGTATTCGAGGCCCAGGTCAGTGCGGGCCTTATGCCGGCCCATCAGGATGATCTGTTCGGCGCCGAGCTGCTTGGCGGACAGCACCGCCATCAGCCCGACGGCGCCGTCACCGATGACCGTGACAGTGGTCCGGGCGTTGACGCCCGCCTTGATGGCGGCGTGGTAGCCGGTGCCGTAGACGTCGGAAAGGGTCAGTAGGGACGGAAGCAGCTCGCTGTCCTCGCCCACCGGGGCCTTGACCAGGGTGCCATCGGCGAAAGGCACGCGGACGGCCTCGGCCTGGGCGCCGCCGATCCCGCCGGCGGCCCAGAACCCGCCGTGGCGGCAGGAGGTCTGTAGGCCTTCACGGCAGAAATCGCAGGTCCCGTCGGACCAGGCGAACGGGGCGATGACGAAGTCCCCCTTCTCCAGGGTGGAGACGTCCTTGCCCGTTTCCTCGACAACGCCGATGAACTCGTGGCCCATGGGGCTGCCCTGCCTGGACGCGGGCATGCCGTGGTAAGGGTGCAGGTCGGAGCCGCAGATACAGGAATTGACGATCCGCACGATGGCGTCGGTCGGATTCTGGATGACGGGGTCAGGCACGTTCTCCACGCGCACGTCGCCGGCGCCATACATGATGGTTGCTCGCATTTTCGTTTCCTCAGCACTTCGTCAGGGGCCGGAGCCCGGGTGTTCCCTTACTAGCCAACCGCACATTCCGCATGCGTGGGAGTGGCTGTTGATACAGGTACCCGCAGTGCCTCCCACCTCAGAGGTGCAGCTCGAACTCCGTATGTCCGTGCCGGATCCCGTTGATTTGCAACTCAAGGGCATGGACCCCCGCGTGGTGCACGCGGGTGGTCATCTGCCGGAAGGCGTGACGCTTCGAGAGTGTGCGGGTCTCACCGGCGGCGAGGGTGAGCGCCGCAAGCTTGAAGACCTTGGCCGATTGCGTGCCGTTGGCTTTGACGTAATGGACCACATAGTCAATGGCTAGCCGGGCATCGCAGTTACCGGTGTTGGCGATTGCGAAGTCGAAAGCCAGTTCACCCGGCATGGCCACCGAGTCCCGGTCCAGCCGGGGACCCGAGACAGCCACCGACGCCGGCGCGAACCCCTGCAGCGCGAGCGCACCGGGGTGGGCCTTCTTGATCAAAGTCCGCAGGCCATGCCTGACCACCCATGCGGTGTTGGCGTCCGGCGCGGATAGCCAGCGAGCCGCCGTCGCCACTACCAGGGCTGGCGCGTGCCGCGCCACATCGTTGAGGTGGTTCGCCACCGACCGCCGCACGTACTCCGAAGGGTCCCGGTACAGGGCGTCCAGAATCGGGAGGGACGCCTCCGGATGGAGCACGACGGCGGGTACCCGCACCGCCCAGGGGAGGTACGGCCGCGTCCCCTCGCTGGCCAGCCGCCGGACATGCTCGTCCGGATGCCCGGTCCAGCCCTGGATAATCTGCATGGAACGCTCCAGGTCAGCGGCCAGCAGCCGGCGGATGGCGAACTCGCCGGTGAGCCTCGGGGTCAGTTCGGCCAAGAGGGCCAGGCAGTCGTCAAAGTCGTGGCGGGATTTCAACCCGTCACGTGTTTCAAGCGCCAGCGTGACGGCGGCCTCGGACACTGGCCAGAGGATCCACCCCGAGAAACCGGCCTTGGAAAGGGCGCTCCGGAAGGTGCGCGCCGCCGTCGGATATCCCGGATCTGGAAGCTCCCGCACGTCCGCCAGCAGCGCCCTGCTGACCGCATCCGTACGGCCGCGAAGGCTCAACCCGTCCAAGTGCGCAGCGGCGGCAGCAACGTGCGGCCAATCCGTTCCCGGAGCGGCCACGGCCAGGATTCCGGCGAGTGTATCCACGCACTGCCTGTTGATCAACTCATTCATCACACCCACTGAGTCAGGCTACCCCGGCAGGCTGACATGCCCGGCGGCACGGCAAACGGCCGGGCTGAGTGGGCCCAACGCCGGGCAGAAGGGATAATCTTCACCTCAGGACTCCTCAACGGCGCACGGACGGAAACACAGTGGCAGAACAGGCACGCAAGAACAGTCTTTGGCGAACCTTCCATGACAAGTTCGTGGTGGAGGAACGCTTTATGGAACCGGCCGCGCGCATGGCTCTGTACCGGACTGCGGTGGTCCTTATGGCCGTGGGGGCCCTGCTGTTCGTCGTTACGCTGATGGGCGTCCTGCAGAGCAATACCGGCCCGTGGGGTCCCGACGAATCCATCCGCAACTGGCTGCTCTCGCTCCGGTCCGAGGCCCTCACTGCCGTGATGATTTTCCTCGCCGTAGTCTTCGGTCCCGTCGCCCTGCCCGTCATCGTGCTGGTGGTGACGGTGGTCTGGGGGTTCGCGGCGAAGCACGCCTGGCGGCCCATTATGCTCGCCGCCGCCATGCTCACCGGCGTCGTGATATCGCAGATCATCCTGGCGATCGTCCAGCGCTCGCGGCCGCCCGTGGACCTGATGCTGTTCGGCGCCGACCACACCTTCTCGTTCCCGTCCGGCCACGTCCTGGGTGCCTGCGACTTCCTGCTGGTGACCACGTTCCTCGTCTTCTCGCGGCGGGAAAACCCGACGTCGGCAGCCCTCGGCTTCGTTGGTGCGGGCATCGGCATAGTTCTCGCCGCTGTGAGCCGCCTGTACCTCGGCTACCACTGGTTCAGCGACGCCCTTGCCTCGATTACGCTCTCGCTCCTGATCCTCGGTGCCGTCATCGCCCTGGATACGTGGCGGACCGCCCGAATCCCCGGCGAACGGATCACGGGCGAGCTCTCCAAAGCGGACACACCGGGAGATTAGCCGCGATGGCAACCGAGGATGATGTGCGGAGCATCTGCCTGGCACTGCCCGGTGTCACCGAGCGCAGCAGCTGGGACCAGCCCGCCTGGTTCGCGAAGACGCTGATGGCACGCATGTGGGAAGACGGGGTGCTGACGGTGAAGACCACCGAGCGGGAGGCGCTGGCCGGCACGGAACCCGAGACGTACTTCTGGACCCGGCACCACGAGCGGTCGCCGCAGCTGGTGCTGGTCCGGCTGGCCCGTATCGGCACCGAGGAACTCGGCGAACTGCTGGCGGAGTCCTACCGGCTGGCGGGAGCAGGGCCTGAGCGACGCCGGGACCGTAGCCGCTACGCGTCCGGTCGCGACCCGGCCCGTCTGAGGGCGAGGCGTAGTTCGGCGTTCGCTACCTCGAGCTCCAATACTTTGGCGATGCCGGCAAGATTGAGCCCCTGATGCAGGAGTTCCCCGATGTGCAGGAGCAGGGCGACATCCGCATCACTGTACTGACGCGTGCCCCCGGCCGTTCGCTCCGGCAGGATCAGGCCTTTGGTCTCGTAGAGTCTGATGTTCTGCTGCCCGGTCCCTGCCAGCTTTGCCGCCACAGAGATGGCATACAGTGCCTGCCCGGCCCGAGGACCCGGTTTCCGTCCTGGTGTTCCACCGACCGCGTCCACTCCAAAATTCCCTCCCGTGATGTTGCATCAGTCTCGCACGAGTGCTATAAAAAATCTATATCCACCAACACAGATAACTGAGGGTGGGTAGATGAACTGGATTCAACATCTCAAACTGAAGGAGTGAGAAATGATGTTGATGCGTACGGACCCGTTCCGTGAGCTGGACCGGCTCGCCCAGCAGGTCCTCGGAACCGCCGCCCGGCCGGCGGCCATGCCTATGGACGCCTGGCAGGAAGACGGCGAGTTCGTGGTGGCGTTCGACCTCCCGGGCGTCAAGATCGATTCTGTGGACCTCAACGTTGAACGCAACGTACTGACTGTCCGGGCGGAGCGCCAGGATCCCACGCAGCCCAATGTGGAACTGGTGGCCTCAGAGCGGCCGCGCGGAGTGTTCAGCCGCCAGCTGATCCTGGGTGACACCCTTGATGCGGACAACATCACGGCCAGCTACGACCAAGGTGTTCTAACGCTGCGCATCCCGGTGTCGGAGCAGGCTAAGCCGCGCAGGATCGAGATCGAAAACAAGCAGGGGTCCCTGCACGAGATCGGTAAGTAGGCCCGGACCGCCGGGGCACCGGTTGCAGCCGGTACCCCGGCGCCGTCGCCGTAAGATCGCCCGGGAAGTACCGCAATGACCAGCCAGCCGGACTACTACGCCGCCCTGAGGGTGAAACCCGATGCCAGCCAGCAGGAGATTTCCCGTGCCTACCGGGCGCTGATGCGCACCCACCACCCCGACATCGACGGCAGCCCAGCGGGTGACCGCGACGTCGATGATGGAGAGCTGCTGCGGATCATGCAGGCCTACGCTGTGCTCGGAGACCCGGCGCGGCGCGCGGCCTTCGGCCGGAGCCGCAACAGAACAAGTGCGCCGGGTGGCACCCCGACCGTCATCCCGGTCCGGAAGGTCAGCAACCGGTTCGTCCCGGCCGGCAACACCATCAGGATCACGCCGGTGCGCTGGGAAAGCGGGCCGTGGGCATAAAACCTAAGACGACAGCCATCACCGCGAGGAGGCGGACAAACCAATGAGCGACTGGCGCCGCTACGACTCCCACCTGATTCCTGCCTTCCACGAACGCTTCGAACAGCGCTGGGGCAAGGGCACTGCGCCGTTCCTGGACCCCGAAGCCCACGAAGAACCGGTGCCCCGGGCCCAATGGATCAACCCTGCCACCGGCGCGGCCTTGGCAGTGGTTCCCGTATGGACCGCCGAGGACGGGCAGCAGCGGTCGTTTGGGGTGTTCTATCTTCCGCCCGCCGGCGACGTCTGGGTGCTGCGGCCCGGATACACCGGCTATCTGGAGCCGGCAGAAGGCGACGCGGAGCAGCTCGTCACGCTCCGGAACGATGCCTTCCGGAAGGCCGTGGCGCACGCCAAGGAGTTCCTCTTCGGCTCACAATGAGCCGGCCGCGTCCGTGCCGCTGCCCAGCAGGCTGCGGGTGAGGGTTTCGGCGTCGGCCATCAGGTCCTCCACGGCTGCAGCCAGATGTGAATCGGACACCGGCGCGACCTTCGGCAGCAGGCCGTCGGGCCTGATGACGTCCGACGCCGGGAGGCTGGGGCGGTGGAGGAACGTCACTCCGGCCGTGTTCGGCCCATATTCGGACATGACCAGGGAGATGACCTGGCCCTTGAGGACGCTGTGGTTGTCCATCCGGACACGGAAGTCGGCCAGGAACTCGTTGGCTGTTCCCGGACCGGTGGCCAGCACTTCCAAGGTGGCCGTTTGACGCCCGGTCCGCGGGTCCGCGTCGCGCTGGAAGACCGCCAGCCTGTGTCCTTCGAAGCTGAAGAGCCAGAGCCCCATGGCCACCGCCTGGCGCTGCGTATCAGGTCCTACGGCAACGTTTGGTGTCGTCGGGCTGGGTCAGTGGAAACTGGGGAACAGTCCCTAGCAGTGACGCTCGTCAGCAGCCCGGCCGTATGTCATTCTGGGACGTACCCGTTCCACGCTTTCTCGGTCACGAAGGACTGAATCCATGCACATTTCCGCTAGGGACCTGGCCGCCATCATCCCGGCGGACTTCACGTTGGGAGTGGCCTCGGCGGCCTTCCAGATCGAGGGCGCGCTCACCGAGGATGGCAGGGGCCCGGCGGGCTGGGACGTGTTTTCGGCCAAGGAAGGCGCCATCGTGGATGGCCACAGCCCGGCTGTGGCCTGCGACCACTATCACCGCATGCCCGGCGATGTTGCCCTCATGAAGCAGCTGGGCGTCGACTCGTACCGGTTCTCGCTGTCCTGGCCGCGGATCCAGCCCAACGGCAGCGGCCCGGTGAACTCTGCCGGGCTGGACTTCTACGACCGGCTCCTGGACGAGCTCCTGGCCAACGGTATTTCGCCCATGGTCACCCTCTATCACTGGGACACTCCGCTGGCATTGGACGACGCCGGCGGCTGGATGAATCGCGATACCGCCCATCGTCTCGGCGAGTTCGCCGCGATTGCCGCTGCTGCGTACGGCGACCGTGTTGCCCGTTGGGTCACCATCAACGAGCCCGCCACAGTCAGCACCAACGGCTACACCATGGGCCTGCACTCGCCGGGCGAAGCCCTTATGCTCAAGGCGTTGCCCACCGTGCACCACCAGCTTCTGGGCCATGGGCTCGCGCTGCAGGCATTGCGGGCGGCGGGGGTCCCGGGCGAGATCGGGATGACCAACGTGTACTCGCCCATGGTCCCGAACTCCATCAACCCCCTGGACCGGATCAGCGCCGGCCTGATGGACATTGCACAGAACCGGCTGTACGCGGACCCAGTTCTCACGGGCCAATATCCGGATATCATCCGCGCCGCGAAGTTCTTCGGCTCCTTCGAGCATCCGGACGAGGACATGGAGATCATCTCGCAGCCGCTGGATTTCTACGGACTGAATTACTACATGCCCACCAAGGTAGCCGTCGGTCCCGGCGACGGGGCGGTGCCGGCCACCATGGCGGAGGCCATGGGCAGCGACCTGAGTTCGGCCGGAAACGGCTCCACGCCGTTCCACGTGGAGGCCTGGCCCGAAGCGGATGTCACCGCCTACGGCTGGCCGGTGAAGCCCGAGTACATGGGGGTGGCTCTGAGGGAAATGGCGGAGCGTTACCCGCATCTGCCACCGGTGATCATCACCGAGGGCGGGGCCAGTTTTGAGGACATCATCGTCCGCGACAAGTCCACCAACACCACCTTCATTCCGGATGAGCGGCGGCTGAAATACCTGTCGGACCACATCGAGTCGGCGCTGAAGGCCACGGCTCCCGGCGGCGAAGCGGAGGGCATAGACCTCCGCGGCTACTACGTGTGGTCACTCATGGACAATTTTGAATGGTCGGCAGGCTACAAACAGCCGTTCGGCCTGCTGCATGTTGATTTCGAGACCCTTGAGCGCACGCCGAAGGCGTCCTACTTCTGGCTTCAGGAGCTCATCGAGGAGCGGAACCTTGCCGCGGCGGCCGGCACCGCCGTCGCGCAGGCGGCCAGTGAGGAAACGGACACCGCCGTACTTCCCGAACAGCGGTAATTTCCGACGACGGTGTGACCACCTCGGGTGCGCCGCTCAGACCGGCGGGGTGGCGGGCCTAGAGAAGGTCCAGGACCTTGAGCTGTTTGGCCATCCCGGCGCCGTCCGGCGAATAGATCCAGGGCACCACCGAGGTGGTGTGGTCGCCGTCCTCGGAGTGCCCGCCGGCGAAGACGGACTCGCTGACGGAGAGCTGCCGGATGGCGATGGCGGCTACTTTGTCGGCGTTTTCCTGGGCAAAGCCTGAATAAATCTGCTCGTCGTGCTGGCCGTTGTCGCCGATCAGGAGCCAGCGCATATCCGGAAATTCCTTCGCGAGCCGCTCCAGGTTGCGGTGCTTGTGCTCCTGCCCGCTGCGGAACCAGCGGTCCTGGGTCAGGCCCCAGTCGGTGAGCAGGAGGGCGCCGGAGGGATACATGTTCCGGCTCAGGAACCGGGCCAGGGTGGGGGCGGCATTCCACGGACCCGTGGACAGATAGATGACCGGCGCGTCCGGGTGTTCAAGTGTGAGGCGGTCCAGCAGGACGGCCATCCCCGGCGTGGCCATCCGGGCCCGTTCGCTGAGGACAAACGTGTTCCACAGTGCCAGGAACGGCCGGGGCAGGGCGGTGACCATGACGGTGTCGTCGATGTCCGACACAATGCCGAACTTGGCCTCGGCATCAATCACTTGGATCAGCGTCTCCACGGGTTCGGTCCCGTCGGCCCGCAGGATGGCGGTGTGCCAGCCGGGCGGGAGCTGCACGTCCACCACTGTGTCGACGAGGCCGCCCCGGTCTGCCCGGACCCGGGTGGTGACCCCGCCGATGGTGATTTCCACCTCGACCAACTGCACCGGGACGCTGGTGAAGGCCCGCCAGCCGCGGACGTTTTGCGTGCCGTTTCGGGCTGCGTGCTCGGCCTTGCTGCCTGGTACAGGAATGCTGGTGAGCATGACGCGGCCCAGCACGCGTACCCATCCGGAAGAACCGTAGCCCTGGTACGCAATGGTCTGTGGCGTGAAATTCCAGCGCTTGGCGAGCCGGACGCGGACGCCGTTGACGACGTCTGAGATCCGGTGCGCCAGGCGGAAAAGCTGGGTGCCGGACAGTGGTGCGGAATGCGGAGTGTTCTGCGGAGTGTTCTGCGGTGAATTCTGAGGAGCCCTGTCCATGCCTCCACTCTGCCACAGCGCAGCCACGCGCCGGGCACGTTGGGCGGTCCCGCCGTCGTGCGTGACGTCAGCCTCACTCAGCCCTCACCAAGGAGTCGGCGGAGGGTGCCGGCGTTCCGCACGGCGTTCCCGCCGCCGTCGTTATTGAAATAGGCATAAACGTCCTTGCCGGCCGCGGACCATTCGCGGATCCGGTCCGCCCACCACTGCAGGTCCGTATCGGAGTAGGAACCGCCGTACAGGTACTGATGGTCAGGGCCGTGAAGACGGAGGTAGACGAAGGGCGCTGTGGCGCGGAGGATACACGGCAGATCGGCGCCGCTCATGATGCAGTAAGCGGCCTGGTGCCGTTCCAGCAGGGCGTACACCGCCGGATGGTCCCAGCTGGGATGCCGGAATTCCACGGTCACCCGGATCCACCACGGGAGGGCGGCGAGAAAGTAATCCAGCCGGGCATCATCGCGTTCCAGCTGTGGAGGCAGTTGAACCAACAGGACAGCCCGTTTGCCGCCCAGCTCGTGCCAGCAGCGGGCAATACGCTCCGTCCAGACTTCAGGTCCGTAAAGTCTTTTGCCGTGCGTCAGGCCGCGCGGAGCTTTGACGGACATCGCGAACCCTTCCGGGAGCCTGCGCCGCCAGCTGGCGAAGGAGGTTTCCCGGGGCCACCGGTAAAAGCTGGCGTTCAACTCAACGGTGCCGAACCGGGAAACGTAGTGCTGCAGCCTGTCGCGGGCCGGGGGGCCAGGCGGGTAGAGCACGTTCTCCCAGTGGTCGTAGCTCCAGCCGGACGTGCCGATATGTACAGCCACCGTCAGCTGACCCGCAGGGATGAAGGATGATCCATGATGCCTCCGGTGTGTGTGGACCGGCCGTCGCTTCAGGCTACACCGCTGTACTTTGCGCTTTCATTGACCGCTTTCCCGGGAGGGGACCGTCCTTGTGGCAGGGTATGGGAATGGCGCTCATCGAAGACTATGCAGTTGTTGGCGATCTCCACACCGGCGCCCTCGTCAGCACCGAGGGCTCCATCGACTGGCTTTGCCTGCCGCGCTTCGACTCCCCGGCATGTTTTAACGCCCTCCTGGATACGCCGGAGGCAGGACGCTGGCTTCTGGCGCCGGCGGGCGGCGGCACGTGCACCAGGCGAAGTTACCGGGAGGGGACCCTGGTCCTGGAAACGGAATGGGAGACCGCAGACGGCACTGTCAGGGTTATTGACTTCATGCCGCCGCGCGATGAAGTGGCGGACATCGTGCGGATCGTGGAGGGCGTAAGCGGAAGCGTGAGAATGCATGGCGAACTGGCGCTGAGGTTCGATTACGGGCACATCATCCCCTGGGTGCGCCGCGACAAGCACGGCCTGCATGCTGTCGCCGGGCCCGACTCCGTCTACTTTGTCACCGAGGCCCCCCTTCTCGGCGAGAATATGCACTCCGTCAGCGACTTCACCGTCCACGCGGGGCAGCGCGTTCCCTTTGTCCTGACGTGGGCGCCCAGCCATGTTCCCCGCCCGCACAACGTAGATGCCGAGAAAGTGCTGCGCACCACTTTGGCCTACTGGCGCGGCTGGGCGTCCCAGTGCACAGTGCAAGGAAAGTACCAGGACGCCGTGGTCCGTTCGCTGGTGACACTGAAAGCGCTGACTTACGCCCCCACCGGAGGCATCGTGGCCGCCGTCACCACGTCCCTGCCGGAACAGCTCGGCGGCCCCCGCAACTGGGACTACCGCTATTGTTGGCTGCGGGACGCCGCTATGACCTTGCAGGCCCTGCTCGCCGCCGGCTACACCGGCGAGGCCGCTGCTTGGCGCGATTGGCTGCTCCGCGCTGTGGCAGGCGATCCGGCCGACCTGCAGATCATGTACGGCATCCACGGCGAACGCAGGCTTCCGGAGATAGAACTGCCATGGCTTGCCGGGTACGAGAATTCGAAACCGGTACGGACCGGGAACGGCGCCGCGGAGCAGCTTCAGCTGGACGTCTGGGGGGAGGTGCTCGATTGCCTTGCGCTGACCAGGACCTCCCTGCTCAAACACGCGGATGAATCCTGGGACGTTCAGGTGGCCCTGATGCAGCATCTGGAGACCATCTGGGACCAGCCGGACAACGGACTCTGGGAGATGCGCGGGCCGCGGCGCCATTTCACGCATTCGAAGGTGATGGCCTGGGTGGCCGCGGACCGGATGGTCAAGGGCGTCCGTGATTTCGGTCTGCCCGGCCCCGTGGAACGCTGGGAGGCACTGCGCGGCAACATCCACCGGGACGTCATGGCCAACGGCTTCGACCCTGCCCGCAACACCTTCGTGCAGTCGTACGGGAGGCCTGAACTTGACGCCAGCCTCCTGCTGATCCCCCGGGTGGGCTTCCTGCCGCCGGATGATCCCCGCGTGCTGGGGACCATTGACGCCATCCAGCGGGAGCTGACCGAAGACGGTTTTGTGTTGCGCTACCGTCCCGCCGACAGCGACGACGGCCTCCCGGGAGGCGAGGGAGTGTTCCTGGCGTGCTCGTTCTGGTTGGTGGAGGCCCTGCTGGGCGCGGGACGCACCGAGGAGTCCACCGAACTCTTCGAACGCCTCCTGGAACTGCGCAACGATGTGGGTCTTCTCAGCGAGGAATGGGGTGTCCGGGCCGGCCGGCAGTTGGGCAATACGCCCCAGGCCTTCAGTCACTTCGCGCTTGTGACAAGCGCTCTTGAGCTTCATCAGGGTACAGTTCGCCGCAGTGACGCACCTATTCCACCGGAGGCCGAAAAACCGGGGCAATGACGGGTTGACGCCCGGCCCGGTCTTCACCTCCGGAAGGAAGGTAAGTATACTTACTAGAATCGCGGAACGCTCCCAAAAGGCACAGCGCCGTGACTGAACGAGGGGTGGTTGTAATGGCCGGACATTTTGAGCTGGTGGATGCGCCCGACGGCGGCTACAGGGTACGGATGCTGGACGGTTCCGGGAACCTGATGGCAATCTCCGTGACCTTTCCCACCAAGAATGCCGCGGTGGCCGGCATTGGGATGGCCCGCGAGATTGCCGGCACCGGCCTGATCAGGGACCGCAGCGGCAACGGTGCCGGAGCAGTCATCCGGGTCCGGACTGGCGCCGCGTCGGCGTCGAAGGATAGCGCTGCCCGCGGCAGGAAGCTGTCCGGGGCCGCTCGCGCTGTGGCTGGGTGATGATCACCCAGAGCCATGCCCTGGTCCGCGGCAGAGAGCGGGGTGTCCTTTTTGACGTGGACGGGACCTTGGTGGACTCTGCGTATATCCACACGCTTGCGTGGTGGCAGGCCTTCCGCCAGCACCAGCATGATGTCCCCATGGCCGCCATTCACCGCTGTGTAGGGATGGGCGGAGCGCGACTGGTAGACACCCTCCTTCCTGCTGGCCGGGACCGGGAGGCAGATGACGACATCCTGGCCAGCCATGCGGCGGTGTTCGCACAGAGCTGGCCGTCGCTGCGTCCATTGGACGGCGCCAAGGAGTTGCTGGCCCAGTGCCACGCCGGGGGACTCGCCGTCGCCCTGGCATCATCGGCCCGAACGCAGGATCTGGCGGCCAACCGCAGGACCCTCGGTGCGGACTCGTTCATCCATGCCGCCACCAGCGCCGACGATGCGAAGGCAAGCAAGCCGGCGCCGGACATCCTGGTGGCAGCACTGGAAGCTGTTGGTGTGGCTGCGGCAGACGCCGTCTACGTAGGTGACGCGGTCTGGGACATGCAGGCCGCCGCAGCGTTGGGTATCCCCGCCATCGGCGTCACCTGCGGGGGGACCAGCGCCGCTGAGTTGCGGGCGGCCGGTGCGGCCGAGGTCTATGCCGGGCCCCGGGACATCCTGGACAACCTGCAGGCAAGCGCCCTTGGCAGGCTGCTGACGCTGTCGGACTGACTGACCCGCCGCCCGAGTTTTTGTTCAGATAATCCCCAAATCTGACCCTTGCGGCCGATTATCTGGACAAAAACTCCGAGGTGGGGAGGTTGCCCTGTGGATAACTCAATACTGCTGCACCATCGGTGTCTCAATGGGACTATGAGCAGACGGCGGCCCCTACCGGGAGAGATCGGCGCGAGGCCGTTTACCCTGACCGAGGCCGTCTTGGCTGGCATTCCCGCGAACCGCCTGCTCGGAGACGACCTGCACCTGCCAAGCCGCGGGATCCGCGTTCCTAAATCCGGTGCGCACAGTCTCCATGCACTGGCAAGGTCCCACACCCAGTTGGATGGGGACACCTTCGCAAGCCTGCTGACGGCAGCGGAGGTCCTCGGCGTTCCCCTCCCGCTTTGGGCCCAGTTCAGGCCCGACGACGGCGGTCCGGTGACCGCCGTCGTCGAACCTGTTCCTTGGGGTAAGAAAAGCGGTCCTCATTTTCGGGAGCCCGGCCGCTTCCTTCACCTTTCGCGCCGTAACGCTGGGACGCTGCCTCGGCGGAGGGGCGTTGCCGGGCACCGGCTCCGGATCCGCGACGGGGACCTCATCAGCGTCGACGGACTGTTGTTGACCTCACCCGCGAGGACCTGGGTGGACCTGGGGTCGGTCCTGCCTCTGGAGGACCTCATTGTGGCCGGCGATGCGATCGTCAGCGAGCACACCAGGACGTTTAGGGCGCCAAAGGTGGCTATGTTTCCCCTGCCCGAGCTCCGGGTATTCGTAGCCAATGCCAACGGCGTCCATGGTGTACGCAAGGCCAGGATTGCGCTCGAATACCTGCGCGTCGGCGTCGATTCGCCCCCGGAAACTGTGCTCCGCCTGATGCTGGACGACGCCGGGCTGCCGGAGTTCCTGCCGAACTTCCCCGTTGACGACATCCTTGGCCGGCCAGTGTGGACGGATCTAGGCTGCGCCCGGTTCAGGACGTGCATCGAGTACGAGGGCATGCACCATTTGAAGCCAGAACAGCAGGCATTGGATGCCTACCGCGACCAGCGGGTGGCCGACTCCGGGTGGCGGCAGGTGAAGATCAACAGAATTGACATGTCCCACGGCGCGGGTTGGGTGGTATCCCGAGTGAAGCAGGCGCTCCGCAAACAGGGCTGGCTGCGTTGAGAGTTTTTGGGCAGATAACCCGCTCAAAATCGGCTGGACCGGCAAATAAGTGGACAAAAACTTGAGGGCTAAAGGGGCAGCAGCGCTGAGAGGTCCGCGCGCAGACCGGAGGCGGACACCCTGCTGGCCGCGACAGCGTCCGTCCAGCTCAACCGGCCGGTCACCATGCCCAGCCAGGTAGCGGCGTCGCACTCGATCACGTTGGGCGGGGTTCCGCGGGTGTGCCTAGGCCCCTCGACGCACTGGGTGACTCCGAACGGCGGCACCCGCACCTCCACCGAATTCCCTGGGGCCCGCGCGGTCACCTCCTCCAGCGTGTACCGCACGGCCGTGGCCGTGACGTTGCGGGGGAGTGGAACGTCCGACGGCGACGCGGCGGCTTCCTGCCACGCGGCCAGTGCCGCAGTGCCTTCTTCAATGCCGATCCGACGGCGTGCTACGGCCATGTCAGTCCAAGAGCGCGGAGACGGCCGGACCCAGCCGGATCTTGCCCACCGGGTGGCCGCCGCCCATCACCGGATCCACCACTTTCTCCAGAACGCTGGAGACTCCGGGGATATCCACGGCGCCAACCGCGGCGAGGAGGGTCAGGCCCACCAGCGACGTGGCGCGCAGGTTCCCGTCGAGCATCTTGATGGCCACGGACACTCCCTGGGGTGTGGCCATGGCCAGGACTCCCTCTGCGCCGATCTTGGCGATGATGCCGAGTTCGTCCATCACGATGGTGTTGGCCTGGCCGCGGCCCTGGACGGCCCACGGGTAGTCGAGCATGGACGTGGCGATGGTGGCGGCGCGGGCGTTGGAGTTCTTGTCGCCCGGGGCCTTGGCCAGCATCGAGAATGCGCGGGCCAGTCCGGTCAGCGAAATAGCGGCAACGGGGGCGCCGCACCCGTCAATGCCCAGGTGGGCGATGCGCTCGCCGCTGTATTCCTCGATCACGCTGCGGACGCGTTGCTGCAGGGGATGGTTCGGCTCGAGGTAGCTGTGGGTGTCCCAGCCGTTTTCCGTGCAGGCCCACAGGAAGGCGGCGTGTTTTCCGGAGCAGTTGAAGGCGAGCCTGGACTTACCCCGCTCGGAACGCACCAGCCAGTTGCGGGCTGTCTCGTCCTGGGGCCAGGCGGCGGGGCACTGGAGTTGGTCCTCCCGGACGCCGGCGGCCTTGAGCATGCCCTCCACCACATCCATATGGTCCAGGGAGCCCACGTGGCTGCCGCAGGCCAGCGCCACCTGCGCGCCGCGCAACGGGACTCCGGACTGCATGGATGCCAGGGCCTGCAGTGGTTTGAGCGCGGACCGTGCGTACAGGGGAGTCAGTATGTCGCCGAGTTCGGTGACGACGGACCCGTCGGCGGACAGCACGACGGCGGAGCCGATGTGCCGGGACTCCACAAAACCGCTTCGTTCAACAACAGCGAGTTCGACGGCGGAGTCCACGGTGAACGTGGCATGCGGGTTGTGCGGCATATTGCCAGTCTAGGGGCGGAATCGTCGAATGCCGGGCTACTCCACGGTGACCATGACGGACTGCCAGCCGGAGGCGCCGTCTGGTACCGGATCGGCGCGCTGATCGGTCTGGACCTCGCCCGTTCCGTCGGTGGCGCGGACCTTGATGTAGTGCGGTCCGGGTGTGGCTTCCCAGTCGAAGGACCACTGGCGCCACGTGATGAGGGACGCCTCGGTGGACAGGATGGCCTCGGCCCAGGGGTTGTTGTCGATCTGGACTTCCACCTTGGTGATGCCGCGGGTCTGCGCCCAGGCCGTGCCGCCGATCGCCAAGCGGCCGGCTGGCACCTTGGCGAAGGACTTCGGGACTTCCACCCGGGCCATGGTCTTGATGGGGCCTCGCTCGGACCAGCCGCGCTGGGTCCAGTAGGCCTTGCTGTCCGCGAAACGCGTCACTTCCAGGTCCACCACCCACTTCGTGGCGGAGACAAAGCCGTACAGCCCCGGCACCACCATACGCACCGGATAGCCGTGCTCCAGCGGCAGCGGCTCGCCGTTCATGCCGATCGCCAACATGGCGTCGCGGTCATCCTGCAGGACCTCCAGCGGCGTGGACGCGCTGAAGCCATCGATTGACGTCGACAGCACCATGTCCGCGCCGTCCTTGGGCCGTGCCCGTTTGAGGACCTCGCGAATCGGAAGGCCTAGCCAGCGCGCGTTCCCGGCGAGGTTTCCGCCCACGGGATTGGACACACACGTGAGGGTCACATGCGATTCGATGAGGTCGGCGTCGAGCAGGTCCTGGAACGTGAGGCGGACCTCTTGCTCCACCAGCCCATGCACGCGGAGCTCCCAATCATCGGCGTTGATTTCGGGGACACTGAGGGCGGTATCGATCCGGTAGAAGTCCCCGTTGGGTGTGACCCAGGGTGTGACGCCGGCAGCGGGGGACTGGACTCCGGCGGGCACAGCCGCGGCGGCTTTTGCCGGTGTGGGCAGCTGCAGGGCCTCGCGGGCCTTGGAGATGTTGCTGCGGGCGGCACTGAGCAGGCGTCCGCCTGTGGCCGCGATGCCGGCGCCGACCACAGTGATCCCGGCGGCGGCGAAGAAGCGGCGGCGGCTGGTGGCAGGACGGTCAGGCTCCTCGGCGCCTGTGTCGGCAGGTGCCTCAGGCCAGGACTTCAGGCGCCAGAGGGGGGCGATCAGCAACCGCAGCACTATCAGTCCGGCAACCGTGCCCAGCACTGTGGGGATGGCATCCAGCGGCTTCACGCTGGCCCGCGTCACCACGCTGACCACGATCACCGCGCCCATCAGCAGCACACCGGCAACACCCAGCGCCCACTTGCGGTAGGCCACAACGCCCAGCACGCAGGCCAACAGGAATATGGTCAGGCCCATCCCCACGAACAGCGCGGCCTTGTCGTTCGTGCCGAACGTGGCAATGGCAAAGTCCTTCATCCATGGCGGTGTGAAGTCGATGAAAGTGGACCCCAGCGCGATCACCGGGGTTGCCCGGGCCGTAAAGAACGCTCCGATCAGCTCCGCAACGGAAAGTACTACGGCGGCAGCCGCTACTCCTGCCAGCGCAGCCAGTGCGGCGGGACCCTTGAGCCACTTCAGAAGTTTCTTCATGCCTTGCATTCGTTGCGCCGGGCCGCGCGGATGGCCGGGCGGGGACACAGCTTAGGAACACCCCCTTAGGAAAGGGCAGGGTGCACAAAGTACCCTTGGGGACTGTGAAGGTACTCGTTATTGGCCCTGGAGGCCGCGAACACGCCATTGTCCGCTCCCTGCTCGCTGACCCCAACGTTTCCGAGGTCCATGCAGCTCCCGGCAACGCCGGCATCAGCAAGCTGGTCCCCACCCACAACATTGACGGGAATGATCCCGACGCCGTAGCGGCGCTTGCCACCAAGCTAGGCGTGGACCTCGTGGTGGTTGGCCCCGAGGCACCGCTGGCGGCTGGGGTATCCGACGCCGTCCGCGACGCCGGCATTCCGGTCTTTGGACCCAGCAAGGCCGCGGCCCAGCTGGAAGCCTCCAAGGCATTCGCCAAGGAGGTCATGGCCGAAGCCGGAGTGCCCACAGCCATGGCGATGGTGGCCACCAACTCCGGGGAAGCGGCCGCGGCCCTGGACACCTTCGGCGCACCCTACGTGGTCAAGGACGACGGCCTCGCAGCCGGCAAGGGCGTCGTGGTAACCAACAACCGCGACGAAGCCTTGGCCCATGCGCAGACGTGCTTCGATGCCGCCGGCACCGTGGTGATCGAGGAATTTCTCGACGGCCCCGAGGTCTCTGTCTTTGTCCTGTGCGACGGCCGCAACACAGTCGCCCTGTCCCCGGCCCAGGACTTCAAGCGCATCTTCGACAACGATGAAGGCCCCAATACCGGCGGCATGGGCGCATACACCCCGCTGGAATGGGCCCCCGCCGGACTGGTCCAGGAGGTCATCGACCGGGTGGCCCAGCCCACGGTCAATGAGATGGCGAACCGCGGCACGCCGTTCGTGGGTGTGCTGTTTGTTGGCCTCGCGCTAACCACGCGCGGCACCCGCGTCATTGAATTCAACGTCCGTTTCGGCGACCCCGAGACGCAGGCCGTGCTGGCCCGGCTCAAAACCCCCCTCGGTGCGCTGCTGCTGGCAGCCGCCAAGGGCGGACTGGACAAGGCAGAGGAGCTGCGCTGGTCCAAGGAGACGGCCGTCGCCGTCGTCGTCGCGTCCGAAAACTACCCGGACTCCCCGCGCACCGGTGACCGTATCCGCGGACTCAAGAAAGTGGATGAGCTCGACGGCGTGCACGTGATCCACGCGGGCACCGCGCTCGACGACGACGGCAAGGTGATCTCGGCCGGCGGCCGGGTGCTCGCCGTTGTTGCCCTCGGCAGCGACCTGGTGGAGGCCCGGGAACGGGCGTACGACGGCGTGGAGCTGGTTCAGCTGGAAGGCTCCCAGTTCCGGACGGACATCGGCCGCAAGGCTGCACGCGGCGAGATAAAGGTTGCGTCCAACGCCACCGGAGCGCTCCCCGTCACGAAGTCGAAGGTATAAACATGACTGAGAACTCCGCCCAGGAAGCACAGAAGCCGCGCGGCTTCAGCACCGAAACCTTGGACCTGCCGGGCTGGACGCACGTTTACTCCGGCAAGGTCCGCGACCTCTACGAACCGGCGGACGAAGCCATCCGCCAGCAGGTGGGCCAGGACTGTGTCCTGGTGGTGGCAAGCGACCGCATCAGCGCCTACGACCACGTGCTGGCCAGCGAAATCCCGGACAAGGGCCGCATCCTCACGCAGTTGAGCCTGTGGTGGTTCGACCAGCTTGACGTGGTCCACCATGTGCTGGCATCCACGGTGGAAGACGGCGTCCCGGCGGCCGTGGAAGGCCGCGCGATGATCTGCCGGAAGCTGGACATGTTCCCGGTGGAATGCATCGCCCGCGGCTACCTCACCGGCACCGGACTGCTGGAGTATAAGGCCAAGGGGACGGTCTGCGAGATTCCGCTGCCGCCGGGCCTGGTGGACGGATCCCGACTGGAACAGGCCATCTTCACACCGTCCGCGAAGGCCGAGGTGGGCGAGCACGACGAGAACATCTCCTACAACGATGTTGTGGCCATGGTGGGGGATGACATCGCCGCACGCCTCAGCGAGCTGACCCTGAAGATCTACACCGGCGCCGAGAAGATCGCCCGCGAACGCGGCATCATCCTGGCCGATACCAAGGTGGAGTTCGGCTACGACGCCGTGTCCGGGACCATCACCCTGGGTGACGAGGTCCTGACACCGGATTCCTCGCGTTTCTGGGATGCAGCCACTTATGAGCCGGGGAAGGCGCAGCCCTCGTACGACAAGCAGTATGTGCGCGACTGGCTGACGTCGGCCGAATCAGGCTGGGACAAGAACTCCGACGCGGCACCGCCCGCCCTGCCGGCAGACGTTGTGGCCCGCACGCGCAGCCGCTACATCGAGGCCTACGAAAAGATCACGGGCAGGACGTTCTCCTAGAACACTTTTACCGGGCCCGGTCTCGCGCCGGGCCCGTCCTAGCTTGCTTTGACGGCTTTCGCCGCTGCTGCGGCTCTCTGCTGGGCGAGCCTGATTTCGAGGACCGCGTCCAGTGACTGCTGGACTCGGTCCGAGGCTCCCGCGGCACTGAAGGCCTTCTGTGCCTCTTCGAGGTAGACCAGTGCTTCGTCGGACTCGCCGGCAGCCTTTAGCGACTTGCCCAGCAGGAGTGAAACTTCCCCGGCCGTGTGCTTGGCCAGCGCACCGGATTCCTCGTGTATTTCCCGGAGTTTGTTGATAGCAGCCACGATGTCACCGGTGAGATACAGCCAGCGGGCGCGGATGAACGCAACTTCGAGCTGGTCGCTCTTGTTGCCGCCCACAATGGACAGGGCCAGCTCGGCGCGCTCGATGCTGGAAAGTGTTTCCGGTTCAACGATTCCGGAGGACAGCCGGACGGCGGCAGAAGCCTTGTTGAAACGGGCCCAGAGATCGATGTCATTGGCGGGCGACAGCATCCGGGCGGCGCGCTCGTGGTACTTGATGCCCTCTGGATAATCGTGCCGCATAAAGGCCACGTTGCCGATCACCCAGGCAACCTCGCCGGCGAGCTGGGACATTGAGTGCTCGTCCATCTCGTCATTCATGGCCTGGCAGTACTTCCAGGCCTCGTCCAGGCGGCCGCTTTCCGCCAGTGCACCGATCAGCGCACGGTAGGCGCCGATGATCAGGGTGGCACCGTTGGGCAGTTGGCCACAAAGTTGGACGGCCGCCAGTGCATGCTCCACGGCGGTGCTCAGCTGGCCCTGTCCCTGGCAGATAGCGGCGAGCATCTGGCGGGCACGGACGGCCAGGCCGGCAGACTCGGTGGCCATCGGGTGCTCCAGGAGGTGCTGCATGATCTTTTGGCATTCCTGCCAGTTGCCCTGTTTGATCAGGCATTCGGCCTGCATGTAGGTCATGTTCCACCACGCGCTGGTATTCCTGCCCTCCAGGGCTATCTGGGCTGCGTTGGCTGCGTGGGTGGCAGCCAACGGGTAGTCCCTGAGATCCCAGGCCTGGCGCGCGTAGAGGCCGGCCAGGACGTACTCGGCGTCGCTGACGGTGATGGGCTGGCTCCAGGCTTCCAGCGCCTTGGGCGCAAGCTCCAGCCTGCGGGCGAGTTCTTCGATCACTTCGGCCGTCGGCTCACGGCGGCCGGTTTCGAGGAGGGAGATATAACTGGGGGAATACAGGTCCTTGCCCAGTTCAGCCTGTGTCAGCCCACGTTCGAGACGCTCCGCGCGGAGCTTCTCCCCGAATCCGTTGCCCACGGGTTTTCCTCCTAATTCTGGACAGACTTTGTACGCAATGCTTGACAGTCCCTGTGGAAAACATTTTACAATGTATGTCAACAAGGACTGTGCTGAATTTGTAACGAATCCGACTCGTATTGAGGAACTTATATGTTGAAGAAGATTGCGGCCGCTGGCGTACTCGCTGCGGCCTTGGCATTTTCTGCGGCGGCCCCGGCTGTCCTGTCGGCAGGTTCCATCGCCGATACCACTGGCGTATCTGTAGCCGTTGGCAACTGGCCCGATCCGATGTAAGAAATCCTCTCAGGAGGCGCGGCCCCGGGGCATGGTCATCATGCCTCGGGGCTATTTCTTTGTCCTGGCACTTGACCGCTCGCTGTCCGGTACGTGACAGCCGGGAGATGCAAAAGAGGGCCTCCCCTGGGGGAGACCCTCTTTCAATTGGTCGGGATGACAGGATTTGAACCTGCGACCTCGTCGTCCCGAACGACGCGCGCTACCAAGCTGCGCCACATCCCGATCCGCTGCAAAAGCAACTTTACAAGGATAGCCGACGCCAGGCCCGGATGCGAAATCGGCGGCCGCTGGGAGATCCCGACGCTGGAAAAGCCCGACAGCGCGGATCAGACCAGGGAGTCCTTCCAGGCGCCGTGGAGGTCTGCGAAGCGTCCGCCGCCGCCAATGAGTTCTGCAGGAGTCCCGTCCTCGACCACGCGGCCGTCGTGGACCACCAGGACGCGGTCGGCTGTTTCAACGGTGGAGAGGCGGTGCGCGATGATCAGTGCTGTCCGGCCGCCGCCGGCAGCAGCAGACCCGGCTGCGGCTGAGCCGGCACCCACTGAGCCACCCGCAGCAGCTGAGCCCGGCGCACCTGCGGAAGTGCCGGCGTCGGACGTCGCCCGCAGGAGGCGAGCCAGGCCGCGCTGGACGAGCCGCTCGGAGGGGATGTCCAGGGACGAGGTGGCCTCGTCCAGGATCAGCACCGCCGGCCGGGCAAGGAACGCCCGGGCGAAGCTGATCAGCTGCCGTTGGCCGGAGGACACCCGGCCGCCGCGCTTGTTGACATCCGTGTCATAGCCTTCGGGGAGCTCGGTAATGAAATCATGGGCGCCCACGGCCCGGGCAGCGTCCTCGATTTCCGCCCGGGTTGCCTCCGGCCGGCCCAGGGCAATGTTGTCCGCCACGGAGCCGCTGAACAGGAACGCCTCCTGGGTGACCATCACGATGTTCCGGCGCAGGTCCGTGGTGGTCAGGCTGCGCAGGTCCACGCCGTCCAGGGTCAGGGAACCGGAGGAGACGTCGTAGAATCGGGCGATCAGCTTGGCCAGCGTGGATTTTCCAGCACCGGTCTGCCCCACCAGGGCCACCGTCTGGCCGGCGGGGATGTGCAGGTCCATGGTGGGAATGATGACCGGGCCGTCGCCGTAGCCGAACTCCACACCCATGAAGTCGATGGTGCCACGGGCATCGCGGAGCGCCACGGGGTTCTTGGGCGGCCGGACCGTGGGAACCTCTTCCAGCAGGCCGGAGACCTTCTCCAAGGCCGCCTGGGCACTCTGGAACGAGTTGTAGAACATGGCCATCTGGTCCACCGGCTGGAAAAAGCGCTTGGTGGAAAGCATCAGCGCCAGCAGCACGCCCACGGCGAGGTCCCCGCCAAGGACACGGAACCCGCCGAACAACAGCACCACGGCCACGCAGACGTTGCCGATCAGCACCAGGCCGGGCTGGAATATGCCGTTGAGGTTGATGGAGCGCACGGTAACCAGCCGGTAGTCCTCGGACAGCTGGCCGTACTTCCGGGCGTTCTCGGTCTCCTTGCGGAAGGCCTTCACCGCGCGGATCCCGGTCATGGTTTCCACAAAGTGCACAATCAGCCGGGCGGAGACCACCCGGGACTCGCGAAACACGATCTGGGAGTGCTTCTGGTACCAGCGCGACAGGAAGTACATGGGGACGCCCGCCGCCAGCACAATCAGCCCACTGCGCCAGTCCAGGGCAAATACCGTAACCGCCGTGAAGACCATAAACAGCAGGCCCGAGGCGAGGGAGCTGACACCGGAATCGAGGAGTTCCCGCAGCGCCTCCAGGTCCGAGGTCTGACGGGCGATGATCCGGCCGGACGTGTACTTTTCGTGGAACTCCAGGCTCAGGCGCTGGGTGTGCCGGAAGACCCGGACCCGCAGGTCCAGCAGCATGGCCTGGCTGAGCCGCGCAGTGGAGGTGACGTAGAGGGCGGTGAGTCCCGCCGTCGCGATAGCCGCGAGCAGATAGGCGACGCCGGTGAACACCAGTGGGAGGTTGTTGCCTGCCTGCAGTGCCGGGAGCGCGTGGTCGATGCCGAAAGCGATCAGGGCCGGCCCGGCCACGCGCGCGGCCTGGGACAGGACCACTGTGGCGATGGTCAGCCAGAACCTGAGCCGCACCGGACGGATCAGTGTGGCCAAAAGGGCGAGCGACCGCCGTCGTACTGTTTTGCTGTCCGCCTTGCTGAGGTGCGTGTTGTCCTCATTGGCGGTGCCGAAGGTTGCGTTGCTCAAAGGATGCTGTCCTTTGTCTCGTCCTCAAGCTCGGACAGTTCCGAGTCCAGGTCCCGGGGTTCCTGGTCCAGGCTGGCGATGACGTAGCGGTAATGGGGGTTGTGCGCCAGCAGTTCCGTGTGGGTTCCGACGGCGGCAATCCGGCCGTCCTCGAGCAGCGCCACCCGGTCCGCCAGCGCCACGGTGGACGGGCGGTGCGCGACGATCAGCGTGGTGGTGTCCTTCAGGACCGCGCGGAGCCGGGTTTCCACAAGCTCCTCGGTGTGCACGTCCAGGGCGGACAGGGGGTCGTCCAGCACCAGGACCCGGGGCCGCGCCGCGATGGCCCGCGCCAGGGCAATCCGCTGCCGCTGCCCGCCGGAGAGGCTCAGGCCCTCCTCGCCGATGAGTGTGTCCACGCCCTCCGGCAGCGAGTATGCGAAGTGGGCCTGCGCCACATCCAGGGCTTCGTCCAGGGCTTCCTCGCTGCGGTCCGGTGCCCCGAGGAGCACATTGTCGCGGACCGAATTGGAGAACAGCGTGGTGTCCTCGAACGCGACGCCCACCACGCGCCGGAGGTCATCGACGTCGAACTTGCGCAGGTCCACGCGGTCAATGGTGATGGAGCCGTCGGTAACGTCGTAGAGGCGCGGGACCAGCTGGATCAGAGCGCTCTTGCCGCTGCCCGTGATGCCCACCAGTGCCATGGTTTCGCCCGGCCGGACGTCCAGGTTGATGTTCGTGAGGATCGGTTTGTCCGGTGCGTCCTCGAACGCGAACGTGGCATTGTTGAAGCTGAGTGCGCCCAACAGCAGCGAGGGGGTGCGCGGCTCCGGGGGACTGGTGATGGTGTTGACCGAATCCATGACCTCGAAGTGGCGGTCGACGGCGGATTTGGCGGTGAGTGCCATGGCCAGCAGCATGCCGGAGAATTCAACGGGAGCCGCGATGACGGCGGCGGTGGCGAAGAACGCCACCAGCGCGCCGATGCTCAGCTGGCCACTGGCGCAGAGCATCACGCCCACCACCAGCCCGGAGCCGAGCGCGAGTTCCGGCAGCAGGGTGACTACCAGGGTGAACGTCGCCTGGTGCTTCGCCTTCACGATCTCGGTCTGGCGGAGTTCCTGGGCCTGCTCGTTGAAGTTCTCCAGGGCCTCGCGGCTGCGGCCGAAGGCCTTCAGGACACGGATGCCGTGGACGGATTCCTCCACCGTGGTGGCGAGGTCGCCGGCCTGGTCCTGGCTCCGGCGCGCCACCTTGCTGAAGCGGGTCCGGAACCGGAAACCGTAGGCCATGATTGGCACCGCCGCGGCCAGGAAGATCAGGGCCAGCTGCCAGCTCATGGAGAACATGACCACAATGCCGATGACCACCGTGAGCGTGGTGACCACCAGCATGATGGCACCGAACGCCATCCAGCGGCGCAGGAAGTTCAGGTCCGTCATGGCGCGCGACAGCAGTTGGCCGGAGCCCCAGCGGTCGTGGAAGGACACGGTCAGGTCCTGCAGGTGCCCGTACATCGAGACCCGCATCCGGGTTTCAACGGTGGTGGCCGGGTTAATCACAAACTGCCGGCGGAGGGCCACGAGTCCCGCTTCCGCGATGCCCAGGACAAGGATGACGACGGCGGCAGTCCAGACGGCGTCCGACGCGCCGCCGGGGGTAAGGGACTCGTTCACGAGGACCCGCAGCACCTGCGGGATGGTCAACGCCACAAGGCTGGCCAGGAGCGCGCAGAGGAGCCCCAACACCAGCCGGGGGATGATCGGCCTCACGTGAGGATAAAGGCGGCTGATGGATCTGAAAAATGAGGTCTGCTTGGCCATGCCCGCTTCTCAAGCTCTAAATCGAATGTAGTTTCCCTTAGCAACTACCCTATGCCATGGCGTGAGCTGGTTCACATGTACTTATTCGGGGGAGGTCAGCGTCAGCAGGACAGCCTCGGGTTTGCAGGCGATGCGGATGGGAGCGAACCGGGAGGTGCCGATGCCGCCGGAGACGTTGACCGGCGTCGTGCGTCCGTTGCTTTCCCAGTTGTTGAGTCCCTTTGCCCGCCACGTGGGGAGGTCGCAGTTGGCTACCAGGGCGCCGTAGCCGGGGATGCAGAGCTGCCCGCCATGGGTGTGGCCCGCCAGCAGCAGGTCAGCGCCGTCCTGCGTGAAGTGGTCCAGGACCCGCTGGTAGGGGGCATGGATGACCGCAACCCGGAGGTGCGCGTTCTGGTCCTGATCCCGGGTGCCGCGGGGCCAGCCCGCGTAGCGTTCCCGGCCAAGGTGCGGATCGTCCACACCGGAAAAGTCGAACCGGATCCGCTTCAACACCACCGATTGGTGCCTGTTGGTGAGATCCACCCAGCCGCCCATGCCGAAGCCGGACCGCAGCCGCGGCCAATCCAGTTCGATGGGTTTGGGCTTGGCTTTGGATGGGCCCAGCAGGTAGGACGCGGGGTTTTTGAAGCTCGGACCGAAGTAGTCGTTGGACCCGGGGACGAAAACGCCGGGAAATTCCAGGAGCGGGCGCAGGGCCTTGAGCAGGGGCTCCACGGCTTTGACATGGCTGAGGTTGTCCCCGGTGTTGACCACCAGGTCCGGTTCCAGCGACGCCAGCGACTCAAGCCAGCGTGCCTTGGTGTCCTGGCCCGGCACGAAGTGGATGTCACTCAGGTGCAGGACGCGGAAGGGCTCGTGGCCTGCGGGCAGGATGGGCAGCGTCTCCTCGCGCAGGACGAACTGGTTCTTCTCCCACAGCCCGTATCCGAAGGCTGCGAGACCCGCCGCAGCGCCCGTGCCGGCGGTGACGGCAAAGCCGCGTCCGATGTTCCGGACGCGGCTGGCCAATGCTGGGCTGACTGCCATGGGAGTCTAGTTCTTCTTCTCGGTATTGCTAGGTGCGGGATTCGGTGTCGGCGGGGCAGACGGCTCCGTGGCCGGGGCCGTAGCAGGCGCGGTGGCCTGCGTTGACGGAGTGGTCCGGGCAGGCGTTCCGTTCACCATGTTGGTGGGCGGCGCCGTGAACGCATTGGTGCCGTACGCCGGAGCGACCTGGGCCATGTACTTGGAGAACATGGGCCCGGCGATCATGTAACCGTCGATCGCCTTGTAGAACTCTCCGTTGACCGTCAGGTTCCGGCCGGGCCGGAGCTGGTCACCCAGCGGGTCACCGAACCACGCCGCGGTGGCCACACCGGTGGTGTAACCGACCACCCAGGTGGAGCCGTTGGTGTCATTGGTGCCGGTCTTGGCAGCCACCGGGAAGTTGGTTTTGGTGGAGAGCCGCGGCTTGATGAGCGATCCTGAACCCTCATCAAGGACCTTCTGCATGGCATATGCCACGCCCCGGGCGACCTCCGGTTTGACGGCATCGCGGCAGCTCGTGGCCTGGGCCGGGAGCTGCGCGCCAGTCTGGTCCGAGACAGAGGTGATGGCGATAGGCTCGCAGTACTTGCCGTCGTTGGCGAATGTGGCAAACGCGGAGGCCATCGTCAGCGGGGCCGTCTGCGTTGAGCCGATCAGGTTGGCCAAAGTCGTCATCTTGACCGGCGGATTGAAGTTGTCACCCACCGGCAGGCCACCGTGGATTCCGACCGCATCCACGATCTTCTGGATGCCGCAGAGGTCAACCTGCGCCGCCGAGGCGAAGGTGGCCGTGTTGATCGAGTTCTGCAGGCCGTACAGGACGGTCATGTTCCGGTAGTAGCCGTCGTCGGAGTTCTGCAGGTCAAAGCTGCCGGGAATCCTGGCGTCGTACCAGCCCACTGTGGGTTCCGGGCAGGTGTTCTTCCAGGGGAAGTTCTGCGGGTACGTGCGGGTGGCGGCGTTGACGTTGGTGTTCATGGACTTGCCCTCGTTCAGCCATTCAGCGAACGTGAAGGGCTTCATGGTGGAACCGGGCTGGAATCCGCCCAGGCCGTTGAGGTCGTTGCCGTCCTTGTCCAGCTTGTCCACGTTGAAGTTCTGCGTCTGGTTGAACTTGCCCTCAGTTGGCAGGAACGAGGTGTTCTGCGCCATGTTCAGGATCTTGCCGGTGTTGGGCTGCACAGAGACTATGGACGCGCCCCAGTTGTCCGGGTTGGCGCCGGCGGCCGCGTCTGACTCAGCTTGGGCAACGTTTTGCGCGTTGACGTCCAGCGTGGTGGTGATGGTCAGGCCGCCGCGGAAGATCTTTTGTTCGCGCTCTTTGACGTCCGCACCGTAGGCCGGGTTGTTCAGCAGCAGGTGAAGCACATAGTCGCAGAAATAGGGCGCCGTGGTGGCGTAGGCGCAGCCCTGGCGCGACGGCGTGACCTTCGGCTCAACCGGTGTGGCCACGGCGGCGTCGTGGTCGGCCTGGGTGATCTTTTCCTGGTTGAGCATCAGGCCCAGCACCAGGTCGCGACGCTCCTTGGCGTTCTCCGGGTTGGTGATCGGGTCGAAGGCCGACGGGCTGTTCACAAGGCCTGCAAGGAGTGCTGCCTGCGGGAGGGTCAGATCCTTGGCCGTGGTGCTGAAGAAGAATTTGGACGCGGCCTCGATGCCGTAGGCGTCACGGTTGAAGAAGACAATGTTGAGGTAACCCTCCAGGATCTGCTCCTTGGAGAATTCCTTCTCCAAGGCGATCGCGAGCTTCATTTCGCGAAGCTTGTCTCCGACGCCCTTGTTAACACCGTTGAGCTTGATGTCCGCGGTGTTTCCCTCGGCGGCGAGGTTGGCGTTGAGCACGTTGTTCACATACTGCTGGGTGATGGTGGAGGCACCCTGCTTGTTGCCACGGGCTGTGCTGACCACGGCGCGGAGAATGCCGGTGGTGTCCACGCCGCCATGCTCGTAGAAGCGGCTGTCCTCGACAGCGATGATGGCATTTTTCATAAAAGGCGAGATCTGGTCGAGGGCAACCTTGGTCCGGTTTTCCTCATACAGGTTCGCGATCAGGCTGCCGTCCGCGGCGAGGATCCGGGTGGACTGGCTGGGCGGGTCCACCTGCAGCTCTGCCGGGAGGGTATCGAAGAACTCGATGGAGCCGCTTGCCGCGCTGCCGGAAACAGCGGCCGCCGGGACAAGCAGGCCCGCCACCAGGACACCACAAATAGCGCTCACACCAAGGAAGCCAAAGATCTTTCCGAGGGTAGTGGCCGTGTCGAAAATGGGGTTCTTACGAGTCACCATGTTTTCCACTTTACCGGCAACGACTAGTCTTTCTCTCATGACCAAATGGGAGTACGCCACGATTCCGCTCATTATTCACGCCACCAAGCAGATCCTGGATCAGTGGGGAGAGGACGGCTGGGAGCTCGTCCAGGTAATCACCGGCCCGGACGGCAATGGCCTGGTTGCCTACCTCAAGAGGGAGAAGCAGTAGCCATGAGCACCCCCGCAGAGACCACGTCCGGCCCTGTATCCACGCCGGAAAACGCGTCTGAATCAGCCCCGGTTTCCGCCGTCGAGCAGCGCCTCGCCGAGCTGGGACTGACCCTCCCCGAGGTGGCCGCGCCCGTAGCCGCCTACGTCCCGGCCGTCATCACCGGCAGCCATGTTTACACCTCCGGCCAGCTGCCGTTTATTAGTGGCAAACTCGAAGCAACAGGCAAGGTCTCCACCGGCACTGAAGGCTACTCGGACGAGCCCACCGTGTCCCCTGAGGACGCCAAGGCCTACGCCGCTGTCTGCGCCATCAACGCGCTGGCGGCCATCAAGAGCGTCATCGGCGATCTGGACCGCATCACCCGCATCGTCAAGGTGGTGGGCTTCGTGTCCTCCGATCCGGCCTTCACGGGACAGCCTGGCGTCATCAACGGTGCGTCCGAGCTCCTCGGCCAGGTCTTTGGTGACGCAGGCAAGCACGCCCGCTCCGCCGTCGGCGTGTCGGTCCTTCCGCTCGACTCTCCCGTAGAGGTCGAACTGATCGCTGAATTCAGCTAAGGACCCGGTTCACTCAATTGCCTCAGCTCGCCCGACGCTTGTTTGCCCTTCCTCCGGATCTTGAAGGGGCTGCCCAAAGCTGGCTCGAACACGGCGAGCGGACCCCGCGTGCCGCCCGCTACGCATCGTCCGTGGTGCTGCTGCGGGACTCGCCCACCGGCCTGGAGACGTGGCTGGGTTACCGGCCCGGCTCCTCGCCGTTGGGCGTCCTCGCCTTCCCCGGAGGTTCCCTGGAAGCGTCCGATGACGACGCCGTCGGCTGGCTGGGCCCCTCGCCCCAGCATTGGGCCGAGCAGATGGGGACGGACGACGTCGGGCTGGCGCGCCGCCACGTGGTGGGCGCCATCCGCGAACTGTTTGAGGAAACCGGCGTGCTCCTCGCCGGGCCGGACATGTCCACCACGGTTGAAGGCACGTCAACCCACGACTGGATGCGTGCACGCGTGGCGGTCGCCGACCAGGAAAAGACCTTCACGGAGCTGCTCGCCAAGCGGGGACTCTCGCTGCGGACCGACCTCCTGAAGCCGCTCGTCAACTGGCGCAGCCCCGACTTCGCGCACCGCCGCTTCGACACCCGCTATTTCGCCGCCACAGTCCCCATGAACCAGCAGCCCAGCCTGCTGCAGAGCAAAGGCGTCTGGGGCCGCTGGGTGTGCGCCACCCAGGCCATCGCCCCGCGCAGCACCACCGCCTTGGGCGATGAAGTGGGCCAGGAGAACACCGTGGGCCTCACGCTGGGCCAGCTCCTGGTGCCGGGCTCGGAGATCATGCTCGAGAAGATGGCCGCCGCGAACGGCTGCATCGCCTACCTTAGCTACAAGCGCAAACCCCATGTGTATCAGGCGCGGCTCGTCGACGAAGAGGGCACGCTGATGCTCGAAGTCGAGGCCGCCAAAACCGTAGCCGGAGACCCGCAGCGCGAGCGGTAGCTCGGCGTGCGGCAGGTAGAGACCGCCGCCCAGCTCGAACGCTCTCTCACTTATCACCGGTTTCTCGGCGACGCTCTCTCACTTTCCTTAGGAAAGTGAGAGAGCGTCGGGCGAAAAGGTGCAGGACGTGAGAGAGCGTTGGCAGCGGGCCGGACGCAACTGGGACTTAGCGGGAGCGCTGGCGCAGGCGCTGCATGTCCAGGATCACTACGGCGCGGGCTTCAAGGCGGAGCCAGCCACGCTGGACGAACTCTGCCAGGGCCTTGTTGACAGTCTCGCGGGAAGCGCCGACCAGCTGGGCCAGTTCTTCCTGTGTGAGCTCGTGGGCTACCAGGACGCCGTCCGTTGCCGGGCGGCCGAAGCGATCGGCCAGATCCAGCAGGGCCTTGGCCACGCGGCCGGGGACGTCGGAGAACACCAGATCCGAGAGCGAATCGTTGGTGCGGCGCAGGCGGCGGGCCAGAGCCTGCAGCAGCTGCGCCGAAACCTCGGGGCGCGTCCGCAGCAGGGCGTTGAGGCTTTCGTTCTTCAGGCCCGCCAGGCGGGTTTCGGAGACTGCCGTTGCCGTGGCCGTGCGCGGGCTGGGGTCAAAGAGTGCCATTTCGCCGAACAATTCGCCCGGGCCCAGGATGGCGAGCAGGGACTCCCTGCCATCGGGGGACGTGCGGCCCAGCTTCACCTTGCCGGAGACGATGAAGTAGAGCTGGTCGCCCTGGTCGCCCTCGCGGAATACCGATGCACCGCGGGAGAGGTCCACCTCGGTCAGCTCGTCCGTCAGCAGGCGGAATGCTTCGTCGTCGAGCGTGGCAAATAGGGGTGCTCGGCGCAGTACCTCGATGTCCATGAAATCTCCTGAATAAAAAGTGTCGGCTGTGGCGCTTTTGCCATTGTTTCAGAATTTTCAAGGTTCTGTGACGTACTTGGCAGCGGAAACGCCGCTGACAGTGACTAATGCGGGCACGATCCGGTGTCCGGCCCCGCCGCGGGTGTGATTTTTACGTCCGAACGTGGGGCGAACCCGGCCCGCAGGGGCGGGGGACTGGCGCCCACAGAACAATGTCAGCTTGCGCCACTAGAATTGGAGCTCAACCGTATTAGAGGAGCGTCAGTGTTTGGTTTGACCGTTCTGGACCTGGCGCTGATCCTGGCCCTGCTGTCTTACCTGATCTATGGCCTGCGCAACGGCTTCCTGGTCACGCTCGGCGGTATCGCAGGCTTCGCCGCCGGCGCGGTGGCCGCATTCTTTGCCGTTCCACTGGTCAGCGGCTTCGTGGATGACTCCGGCTGGAGGCTGACCGCCATCGTGGCCGCCGCCGTTGTACTCATGGCTCTGGGCCATGGCCTCGGGACCATGATCGGGCGCACAATCCGCGGCGCCGTGCGGATCAAGCCGCTGCGTGCGGTGGACCGGCTGGTGGGCGGGGCCGTCAACGTGGTGGTTTCGGCCCTGGTGATGTCCATGCTCGCCTTCAGCGTCAGCGCCCTGGGCGTTCCGTTAGTGTCGCAGCAACTGGCCGAGTCCAAAGTCATCCGGTACATCGACGGGCTGACGCCTGTTCCGTTGAAGACCACCATGGCGCAGCTGCGGTCCACGGTAATCGGCAACGGAATTCCCACGCTGCTTGAAGGCCTGGACCAGGGGCAGCCAGTAGCGGCGCCCAATGCCAGTACCGATACGCCGGCGCTGAACCTGGCCGCGCGGTCAGTCCTGAAAATTGCCGGAACCGCCTACCAATGCGGCCAGAACCAGACCGGCACCGGTTTTGTGGTTTCCCCGGGCCGGGTTGTGACCAACGCCCATGTTGTGGCGGGCGTGTCGCAGCCGGTGGTTGAAATTCCCGACGGCGGTGCGATGCCCGGGCGGGTGGTGTACTTCGACACCCGGCACGACCTCGCCGTCCTGGCCGTGGACGGGTTGCCTTCGAAGCCGCTCACATTGACGTCGGACCTTCCGAACGGCAGCCCGGCCGCCTTCGCGGGGTATCCGCACGGCGGTCCGTTCAAGTCCAAACCCGCCACGGTTCAGGACATTACGTCAGTTCTGGTTCCCGATATCTACGGCGAAAACCCGGCCCCCGAGGAGATCTACCGGCTGGCCGGTGACGTCCAGCCCGGTAACTCGGGCGGGCCGCTGCTGACCATGGAGGGACTGGTGGCCGGCGTCATTTTCGCCAAGGCAACCTCGGACACCGAAATGGGATTCGCCATCACCATGGATGACCTGTTCCCGGTCGCGTCCCAGGCCGCAAGCCTCAGCGCTCCCGTCTCCTCCGGGCAGTGCATCCAGAAGTAGCCATGGCGGCCTGCGCCAGCCGGCGCCGGGCTACAGCGTTTCGGCGAGGTAGTCGATGGCCAGCTTGTAGCCGAAGACCCCGGCGCCCACGATCACCGCGGCGCAGACCGGGGACAGGAACGAGTGGTGCCTGAATTCCTCACGCTGGTGCACGTTGGTGATGTGGACCTCGACTGCGGGCAGCTGCACTGCCGCCAGGGCGTCGCGCAGGGCCACGGAAGTGTGGGTGAAGGCGCCGGCGTTTAGCACAATCCCGACGGCGGTGCCACGGGCAGCGTGGATGACGTCCAGGAGCACACCCTCATGGTTGGACTGGACGCATTCCACGGTGAAACCGTGGGACTGCGCCGTGGTGGCGGCCAGCTGCTCCACGTCCGCGAGGGTGGAGGTACCGTACTTCTCCGGCTCACGGGTGCCCAACAGATTGAGGTTGGGGCCGTTGATCACAAGGATGGTGCCGCGTCCGGCAGCGGTGGTGGCTTCAGTCATGGATGCAAATCTAGCGCCTGGGACGGCCCGCCGCGCATTCTTACGATCAGTGCTTGCACGGCAGGCCATCTGGCGGTTACAGGGCTGTGAACCTCAGGACGAGGGCATGTTCCGGGTTGAGTACGGGCATGGGCAGGCCCACTTCGGCCAGGAATCGGCCGCGGGCTACTGCGCCGTCCGCTAGCCAGGCCGGGGGCTGGACCTGGGTGAAGGTGTGGGCGTAGTCTGCATCTGCCGGGGCTGGGAAGATGGCTTCCACCCGGTAGTCCCGGTCAGGTTCCAGGCCGGGGATGGCGATCCGTCCCGGCTGTTCTGCGAAGGCGGTGCCGGTGCTGACCAGGGCGAACAGGGCCGCCGTCGTTCCCTGTGTGGCACCACTGGGGGCCACCACACCGTGCAGCATCAGGGAATCGTCGGACATGTCCGCGCGGACCATGCGCCCGGAGTGGATCAGGGCGCGGTGTTCCTTGTAGAGGGCGATGAAGCGTTTGAGTTCCTCGCGCTCGGCGCCCTGGACGCTGCGGACGTCCCATTCCATGCCGAAGTGGCCGAACAGGGCGGTGATGGCGCGGAAGGACAGGTCGTGGGTACGGGCCGTGGTGTGCGAGGTGGTGGGGCCGATGTGTCCGCCCACCAGCTCAGGCGGAACCACGACGCCGGTCCAGCGCTGGATGGTCTGGCGTTCCAGGGCGTCGTTGCAGTCCGAGGCCCAGATGCGGTCGGTGCGTTCCAGGATGCCGAGGTCCACCCGGGCGCCGCCGGAGGAGCAGCTTTCAATCTCGACGCCGGGATGCGCCTTGCGGAGTTCGTCGAAGAGCCGGTAGGCGGCAAGGGTCTGTTCGTGGACGGAGGAGCGGCCGCCGTGGCCGTGTTCGAGGAGGTCCCGGTTCTGGTCCCATTTGAGGTAGCTGATGTTGTTCTCGCGCAGCAGGGCGTCGACACGGTCGTAAATGTACTGCCATGCGTCCGGGTTCACGAGGTCGATCACATGCTGGTTCCGCCATTCAAGGGGCAGGCGGCCGCCGTCCTTGTAGCTGTGGACGGATGGACCAACGATCCATTCGGGGTGTGCGCGGGCAATATCGGAGTCCAGGTTGACCATTTCGGGTTCCACCCAGAGCCCGAATTCCATTCCGCGCGAGGTTACGGCGTCGATCAGGGGCGTGAGGCCGTCGGGCCAGAGGGTTTCGTCGACGTACCAGTCGCCGAGGCCGGCGTGGTCGTCGCGGCGGCCGCGGAACCAGCCGTCGTCGAGGACAAAGCGCTCGACGCCGAGTTCGGCGGCGGAGTCGGCCAGTTCGATCAGGGTGGACAGGTTGTGGTCGAAGTAGACCGCTTCCCAGACATTGAGCACTGCGGGGCGGGGCTTGCCGGCGGGCAGGCCGGTGGTGGCTGCGGGGAGCACGTGGTGGGGGCGGGATCGGAACCAGGTGTAGAACGCCTCGCTGATGCCGTCCAGGCCGTGGTCCGAGTACGCGGCAAAGAGCGCCGGTGTGGTGTAGCTGGCACCGGGTGCGAGGATGACCTCGGCCGGGCCCAGGAGTTCGGAGCCGCCGATCATGGTGCGGCCATCGCCAATGCTGTCCGCGAACTGTTCGTGGTTGCCGCTCCAGGCCAGGTGCGTGGCCCAGACTTTCCCGTGGCGGTTGCCGAACCCTGCGGTGCCGGCGGCGAAGAGCAGTGAGGAATCGTGTCCGGTGCGGCCGTGCCGGCCGGTGCGGACCCAGGTGCCCTGCTGGATGGGGCGGCGCTGCGGGTGGCGTTCCCGGCACCAGCGCCCGGTCAGGTCAAGGAGTTCGACGGCGTCGGGCGCCACCGGGAGGACGGTGGCCAGTTCGTCGAGTTGATAGGGTGTGGCGCCGTCGTTGGTGAGGGTGTGGCGCAGCTCCAGCAGGCCGCCGTCGTGCAGTGTCAGTGCGGACGAGACGGTGAGGCCGGCGTCGGCATCGGTCTGGACGATGATGGCGGAAGTCCCCTGGGCACCGGCGCTCACGACGCGGAGGCGGGCTGAGAAATCGAGGCCGGAGACGCCGTCGGTGATGCGGTGGCCGCGGAGGGCGGGACGGCCGCGCCAACTGGACGATGCCTGCGGCAGGAGGCCGGCAGGCACATTGGCGTCGATGGATGACGGCGGGATAGCGGCCGTGAGGATAGCGAGGTCCGGCAGCGTGCTGCCAAGATCCGCGCCCCAGTGGATGACCTCGGCCTCCCGGCTGTCGAAGCTGATCACCAGGCTGGTGCCGGCGGAACGGAGATGCAGGGGGTCCATAAATACAGTCCTTCTAAAGGGTGGGAGTAATAAAAACTAGGCTGTGCGCCGCGGGCAAGACGATGCCCGCGGCGCACAGCCGGTCACGCGGGTGGCCTACTTGAAGAGGGCGTTGACCTTTTCGTTGGCCTGGGTGAGGGAACTGGCCGGGGCCTTGCCGGAGATCACTGCGTCCATGGCGGGGTTCATGATGCCGTCAACTTTGGCAGCATTGTCCGCGATCGGGAACAGGAACGTCGTGCCGTCCTTGACATGCGTTGTGAAGGCGCTGACGTCGATGCCCTTTTCCTTGAAGGCCGCGGCGGCCTTTTCGGACGAGGAAGTGATGGCGGGGAAGACGACGGCCTTGGAGGCCACGACGTCCTGGCAGTCAGTCGAGGCGAGGTACTCGACCCATTTGACGGATGCGGCCGGGTTCTTGGTGCCGGCGTAGATGGAGTCGGCCAGGCCGTTGAACATGGACGCGCGTTTGCCGTCCGGTCCCGTCGGGGTGGGGGCGATGCCTGTGTCCACTCCCTTGTAGCTGGTGTACTGGCCGGTCGTCCAGTCGCCCGACGTGTTGATGGCGGCCTTTCCTGCGCCAAAGTTGTCCTGCATGCTGGCGCCTACCGTTGTTTCAAGTTTGGGCATGTAGCCCTTGTCCGCCAGCCCGGCCCACCAGGCGATGGTTTCCTGGAACTTGGGGTCGTCGTAGTTGAACTTTGTGCCCCAGGGGTTTTTGTCCGTGTGGGTCCAGCCGGTGGTGGCCGTCAGGAAGCTCCACTGTGTCTGGCCCTGGCCCGAGCCCGAGGACTCCAAACCCAGGCCGTAGACGGCCACTTGGTTTTTGTCGAAGCCGGCTTCGTCTCCGCGTTTACCGTTCTTGTCAACGGTCAGGTGGGCGATGGCCTTTTCGTAGCTGCCACCATCCGTGGGGTTCCAGTTCAGGGTGGCCATCTGTTCGGCCGTGATGCCGGCGGCGTCGGTCATGGCCTTGTTGTAGAACAGGCCCACGGTGTCCCAGTCCTTGGGCAGGCCGTAGCGCTTACCGTCCTGGCCCACCCACAGATCGGCGAGGCCCTTGTTATAGATGTCCACGTCGATCTTGTCGTTCTTGACGGCGTCGTCGAGGGCGAGGAGCTGCTTCTTGTCGGCGTGCTCGGGGTACTTGGAGAGGTGGTTCGTGAAGACATCAGGGGCGTTTCCGGCGACGAATCCGTTGGTCAGGGTGGTCCAGTAGTCACCCCAGCCGCGCTGGGTGATCTTGACCTTGATGTCCGGGTTGGCCTTGGTGAAGTCTTCCGCGCACTGCTCGTAGGCGGGCAGCTGATTGGAATCCCACAGCCAATAGTCGATTTCGCCTTTGGCGTCACCGGCGGTGGTGGATCCGCCGCCGCAGGCGGAGAGGGAGATGGCGATGGCTGCGGCGGCAGCGACTGCGCCGAGGGATTTTTTCATGTTGGACCTTTCGAACAGGGCATGAGGTTGCCCGGAGGGGAGTTGGTAAGGGTGAGTGGTTGGGGTTGGCGGTTTATTTGATGCCGGAGAATCCGATGGAGTTGACCACCTTCTTGCCGAACGCGATGAACAGGATGAGGATGGGCACTGCCGCAACGATGGTGGCGGCCATGAGTCCGGACCAGTCCGGGGCGCCCTGGGGGGACTGGGACTTGAAGACGCTAAGGCCCACGGTGAGGACGCGGATGCTCTCGTCGTTGCCGACCAGCAGGGGCCAGAAGTATTCGTTCCACTGGCCGATGAACGTCAGCAGCGCGAGCGTTGCCATGGGCGCGGCGGCGTTGGGCAAGACGATCTGGAAGAAGATACGCAGGCTCTTGGCCCCGTCGAGCATGGCTGCCTCTTCCACTTCGCGGGACATGCTCAGGAAGAACTGCCGCAGGAAGAAGATGGCGAACGCGGACATGAACAGGAAGGGCAGTGTCAAGCCGGCGAACGTGTTCAGCAGACCCAGGTTCTTGATCATGAGGAAGTTGGGCAGCGCGGTGAAGATCCCCGGAATCATCATGGTGGCCAGGAACACGGAGAAGACCACGTCACGCCCGGGCCAGCGGAGCCGGGCGAAGGCGTAGGCGGCAAGTGCGCTGAAAAAGACCTGGCCTGCGGTAGTCACTGTGGAAAAAAGTATCGAGTTGCGCAGGTACAGCCAGAAGTCGATCGCTGCCCCGGAACCTCCTTCGGCGATGGCCTCTTCTGTGGTCTGCATTCCAAAGACACGCTTGAAGGCGCCCCAGGAGAAGTCGGCCGGCAGGAGATTAGCCGAGTTGGAGGCCAGCGAGTGGTTGCTGGAGAGGGCCGTTCGGAGCATCCAGAGGAACGGGAAAATGGTGAGGGCCAGTGCGAGGGCGATGACGGCCCACGCACCGATGCGGTGCCAGTCGAGGGCTTTTCGTGTGGTGAGTGTTTGAGTGGTCATGGCTGGGGTTCCTTAGTCCAGATCCGATTCGTTGCCTTTGAGGAACTTCATCTGGAGGAAGGCCACGAGTGCAAGGATCACGAAGAGAATGACGGACAGGGCGGAGGCGTAGCCGAAGTCCGATTCGCCGAAGGCTTTTTGGTAGATGTACATCTGGATGACGCGGGTGGCGTTGACCGGACCGCCGCCGGTGGTGACTGCGACGGTGTCGAAGACCTGGAAAGATCCGATGACGGTGACCACCAGGACCAGTGCCAGGACCGGACGAAGGAGCGGCATCGTGATGGACCAGAACGTCCTGGTTGGGGAAGCCCCGTCGAGTGAGGCGACCTCGTAGACGTGGTGGGGGATGGACTGGAGGCCGGCGAAGATCAGCAGAGCGGTGTAGCCCATATGGCGCCAGACGTTGACGAATGCGATGGTGGGAATGGCCCACTGCTCGCTTCCGAAGAACGCGATCCGAGGACCGCCTAGCCAGCTGATGATTTCGTTGACGATGCCCAGCTGGTAGTCGAGCATCCAGAACCAGAGGAGGGCGACAATCACGTTGGCCACCAGGAACGGCAGCAGCAGCGCTCCCCGGATGAACGTGGACTTCGCGACCCGGTGCATCAGCAGCGCCAGGCCCAGGGCAATGACGGTCTGGAAACCGATGTTCAGGGCCACGTACTGCAGGGTCACGCTCATGGCGTTCCAGAACAGTTCATCAGCGAAAATCGCGGTGTAGTTCTTGACTCCGATCCAGGTGGGATCACCCAGGATGCTGTATTCGGTAAAGCTGAGGTAAACACCCCGGATCGTGGGGATCAGGAAAAACGCCACGAACCCGATCATCGCCGGGAAGATAAACACCATCGCGATCCTCAGATCGCCCATCCGGTGCGTGCGGCTCTTCTTCGGGGTACTCCCGGTATTTCCTGCCTTGGACCGTGCCGCCCGGCCTGCCGGGTCCCGCTGCTGCTTGGTAAGGGTGGTCATCTTCGACCCTTTCCTGACTGTGATGTGGGTAACAACTGATGAGCAATCTACACGAGTAGATTAATGGTGGCAAGTGTTAATTTTCCCGTTGTATCTGCAAGGATTTATCCAGTCGCTAGGGTATTGACTCGAGTAGATTCGGGTGAAACACTGGGAATCCTGATGGACAGCGCTTGCCCCGCGCTCCGTCACGGCACCCACGGAAGGCAGGCAATGACGTTCTCAATCGGCGTAGTAGGAGTTGGCCAGTTCGGCGGCCAGTTCGCGCACCTCTTCAATCTCCACCCGGGCGTCAGTGACGTCTATGTGGTGGACGAGCTGCCGGAGCGTGCGGCCGAGGCAGTGGACCGATACCACTTGGCGGGGTCGGAGGCGAGCTTCGACGACCTACTTGCCTCCGACGTCGACGCCGTGGCCATCTTCACCCAGCGCTGGACGCACGGACCGCTGGTGGAGCAGGCGCTCCGCGCCGGCAAGCACGTCTACTCAGCCGTCCCCATGGCCATCTCCGAGGACGAAATTGCCCGGGTCATCGACGCCGTCCGCGAAACCGGCCTGGTCTACATGATGGGTGAGACCAGCTACTACAACCCTGCCACCGTCTATGCGCGCAAGCAGCATGCGGCGGGCAGGTTCGGCCGGATCTTCTACACCGAAGGCGACTACGTCCACGACATGGACCTGGGCTTCTACGACGCCTACCAGTACAGCGGCGGTGACCGCTGGAAGGAGACCGCCAGCTACCCGCCGATGCTGTACCCGACGCACGCGGTGGGCGGCGTGCTCGGCGCCGTCCCGGCCCACGCGGTCAGCGTCAGTTGCGTCGGAGTCAAGGATGACCGCAATGATGGTGTCTTCGACAAGGAAGTCAGCATGTTCGGCAACGACTTCTCCAACGCCACCGCCCTCTTTGAACTCAATGACGGCGGCGTTATGCGCACCAACGAGATGCGCCGCGTGGGCTATCCCTCACATATCAGGGAATCCCGGTTCCGGTTCTTCGGAACGGAGGCCAGCTTTGAACAGCTCGCAAAAGTCTCCGTCTGGCAGGACAAGGAAAACGTCCACGACATTTCCGAGCAGCTGGAATCACGCCCCAGCATGTCCCTGGATGACCCGTCGCTGGCCAACGTTGCGCCGGAACTGAGAGACGCCTTCGTCTCCGGACTCTCGCCGGTCCATGACGCTGACCGGCTTCCGGAGGAGTTCCGTGGCGCGCCGAACGGCCACGAGGGAAGCCACCACTTCTTGGTGGACGACTTCGTCACGGCGGTCAACAGCGGCACGCTGCCGCCGGTCAACGCCTGGGTTGCCGCCCGGTTCACGCTGCCCGGCATTGTGGCGCACCAGTCCGCCCTCCGTGGCGGGGCCCGGTTGCCCATCCGCGACTTTGGCGACGCCCCGGGAATCCGATAGCTAGCATGTACAACATGACGACTCCCATAGTGCAGGCCCCGCGTGGCCCGGTGACCCGCAAGGACGTTGCCCGGTACGCGGGCGTCAGCACCGCCGTCGTCAGTTACGTAGTGAATGGCGGGCCCAAGAAGGTGGCTCCGGCCACGGAGGCGAAGGTCCAGGATGCGATCCGTGTCCTGGATTACCGCCCTAACGCGGCGGCCAGGGCCCTCAAGCTGGGATCCAGCGAGACACTTGGGCTGATCGTGCCCGACAACTCGAACCCTTTCTTCTCGCTCCTCGCGCATGCTGTGGAGGACGCGGCGGCCGAGCGGGGCTACGCCCTGCTGCTGACCAACTCCGACGGCAACATAGCCAAGGAACGCCGGAACGTCCGGAACCTGGCAGCGCGGCAGGTGGACGGCGTACTGCTCGCCAGCGTCCTGTTCCAGCCGGACCTGGAAGACCTCGAGAAGGCCGACATTCCGTGGGTCCTGCTCAACCAGGACCGTGAGGTGGCGGGCGTCAACAGCATCGGTGTGGACCTCCTGGCCGGGGCACAGATCGCCGTGGAGCACCTCCTGGGGCACGGGCATACCAACGTCGGCCTGGCCATGGGCACCAACGTGGGGAACGACGTCGACGGTCGCGAACTTGGCTGGCTGAAGGCGCTTGCGGAGGCCGGCCTCCCTGAGGGGCCGATCGCGCGCAGCCCCTTCACCCGGTCCGGTGGCTACGAAGCGGGCAAGCGGCTCCTGGCCTCTTCGAATCGGCCCACGGCGATTTTCGCGAGCTCGGACATGCAGGCGGTCGGCATCCTCCGCGCGCTCCATGAGGCAGGTGTCTCAGTCCCCGGAGACATCGCGGTGACCTCCTTCGACGGCTCCGCCGAGGCGGAGTACACGTGGCCAGCGCTGACCACCGTGGATCAGCCGGTCCGGGAGATGGCCGCGGCCGCCGTCGAAGGCATCCTGGCTGCGCGGCGCAAGGCCGCGCCGCAGCAGCAGATGTTCCCCACGAAGCTCCACGTCCGCCAGTCCTGCGGCTGCCCCTGAATCAAGGGCTTTTGGTTCGCAGCCCCGCGATCCGGACCTTGCCCACGCGCTGGCCGAGGACGCGCTGGGCTTCTGGGCCCAGCCCGGCGTCGCTGATGACCTCATCTGCCGCGTCCAAGGGGGCGATGGTGCTGATGCCCAGCAGCCCCCACTTGGTGTGATCGGCCAGGACCACGGTTTTCCGGGTGGCGGCGACGAAGGCCCGGTCAGTCTCCGCCTCCAACAGGTTGGGCGTGGTGAAGCCGGCGTCGGCGTCCATACCGTGCACACCCATGAACAGCACGTCCAGGTGCAGCTGCTTCAACGCGGCCGTCGCGATGGGACCCACCAAAGCGTCCGACGGCGTCCGCTCGCCGCCGATCAGGATTACGGTTGATGGGAAGCGGGCAGCGCCGCCGGAGGCAGCGAGGTGGAAGAGGTCAGCGATGCGCACGGAATTGGTGACCACCGTGATCCGCGGACCGTTCACCAGCTCCTTGGCGAGGGCCCAGGTGGTGGTGCCGGCGCTCAGACCGACGGCCATGCCCTCATACACCAGGCCGGCAGCCTCCAGCGCGATGGCCCGCTTCTCCGCTGTCAGCTGGGTGGACTTGAGCTCGAAACCAGGTTCGTGGGTGCTGACATCGCCGGGAAGCTTTGCGCCGCCGTGGATGCGCTCCAGCTTGCCTCCTGTCTCCAGAAGCTCGATATCCCGGCGGACAGTCATCAGCGAAACACCGAGTTGTTGGGCGAGGTCCGAAACCCGCACCACACGCTCGCGCTGGACGGCGTCCACAATGGCCTGGTGTCGTGCAGCGGGGAGCATGTGAAAGCAATCCTTAATTCAGGCGACAGGGCTGCTCCCAGCATAGGGCGACGGCGCCACCCACCGTGGTGGGAAGCGCCGTCGTCGGGCTTTCTTGGCTGCGAAGCGTTATTTTCGGAGGGACGCCGCGATCTGCTGCATCACTGTGGCGTCGGCCAGGGTGGTGGCGTCACCGGATTCGCGGCCCTCGGCGATGTCCTTGAGGAGGCGGCGGACGATCTTGCCGGAGCGGGTTTTGGGCAGTTCCGGGACCACGAGGATGGTTTTGGGTTTGGCGATGGGCCCGATTTCCTTGCCCACGTGGTTGCGGAGTTCGGCGATGGTGGCGTCGCCCTTGTCCACGGCGTCGCCGCGCAGGATAACAAACGCGACGACGGCCTGGCCGGTGGTTTCGTCCGCGGCGCCCACAACGGCGGCTTCGGCCACGGAGGGGTGGGACACCAGGGCGGATTCGATCTCGGTGGTGGAGAGCCGGTGCCCGGAGATGTTCATAACGTCATCCACGCGGCCCAGGAGCCAGATGTCGCCGTCCTCGTCCTTCTTGGCGCCGTCGCCGGCGAAGTACATGCCTTCGAAGCGGGACCAGTAGGTCTCCTTGAAACGTTCGGGGTCGCCCCAGATGCCGCGGAGCATCGCGGGCCAGGGTTCCCGGATCACCAGGAAGCCGCCATGGCCGTCCGGCACGGATTCGCCCTGCTCATCGACGACGTCCACGGCGATGCCGGGCAGCGGGACCTGGGCGGAGCCGGGCTTTGTGGCGGTCACGCCGGGCAGCGGAGCGATCATCTGGGCGCCGGTTTCGGTCTGCCACCAGGTGTCAACGATCGGTGCCTTGTTGCCGCCGATGACGTCCCGGTACCACATCCAGGCTTCGGGGTTGATGGATTCGCCCACGGACCCGAGGACCCGGATCGAGGACAGGTCGTACTTGTCCGGGATCTCCCGGCCCCACTTCATGAACGTACGGATGGCCGTGGGGGCGGTGTACAGGATGGAGACCTTGTACTTCTCGATGATCTCCCACCAGCGGCCCTGGTGCGGGGAATCCGGGGTGCCTTCGTACATCACCTGGGTGGCGCCGTTGATGAGCGGCGCGTAGGCGACGTACGAGTGGCCGGTGACCCAGCCGACGTCGGCCGTGCACCAGTACACATCCGTTTCAGGGTGCAGGTCGAAGACAGCCTTATGGGTGTAGGCGCCCTGGGTGAGGTAGCCGCCGGTGGTGTGCAGGATGCCCTTGGGCTTGCCCGTGGTGCCGGAGGTGTACAGGATGAACAGCGGGTGCTCGGAGTCGTGGCCTACGGCCTTGTGCTCCGTGGAGGCCAGCTCCACGGTGTCCGCCCACCAGTGGTCCCGGCCTTCGTGCCAGTCCACGTTCTGGCCGTTGCGCTTGACCACCACAACGTTCTGGACCGTGTGCCCGTCGGCGGCGAGGGCCTCGTCCACGGCGGTCTTGAGCGCGCTGGGCTTGCCGCGGCGGTAGGTGCCGTCCGCGGTGACAACCAGCTTGGCTTCGGCGTCCTCGATCCGGGAGCGCAGGGCGTCTGCGGAGAACCCGCCGAACACCACGGAGTGCACTGCGCCGATGCGGGCGCAGGCCAGCAGCGTGATGACGGCCTCCGGGATCATGGGCAGGTAGACAGCCACCCGGTCACCCTTGCCAACGCCGAGGGACTCGAAGGCGTTCGCGGCCTTCTTGACCTCTTCGGTGAGCTGGGCGTACGTGTAGGTGCGGGTATCCCCGGGTTCGCCTTCGAAGTAGATGGCCACCCGGTCGCCGAGGCCGTTCTCCACATGGCGGTCAAGGGCGTTGTACGCGGCGTTGACCTCGCCACCGACGAACCATTTGGCGAACGGCGGGTTGGACCAGTCCAGTGCCTGGTCGAAATCTTTGCTCCAGGTGAGCAGCTCGCGGGCCTGCTTCGCCCAGAAAGCCGGGCGGCCGGCGTCGGCCTCTGCGTAATCAGCCGCGGTGACAACGGCGTCGGCAGCGAATTCGGGGCTGGGGGCGAAAGTGCGGTTTTCGTGCAGCAGGTTTTCAAAGGCGTCGCCCTGCTGGTCGGCCTTCACGGAAGCCGCGGGGGCGGTGGCCGTGGAGCCGGGAGTGTCCTGAGACATGGTGAACCTCATCATTCATCGGTCTTTTCAGCGGCTGGCCGTCGCCCGGCCGTGCTCCTCCGCTTTGCGCGGCATTGGGCAGCGGCCGATCACGGACATTCCGCAAAGAGCTGTTCCGGAATCAAGCCTAATACGTGCCGGGGCCACGATGTGTTCGCTGTCACAAAGGCGCCCATGAACGGCATTTATTTAGCGGTGAATGGTTAATGGACCCTGCGAATCGGCGTCCCGCCGCTGCGGATCAGCTAGTGATCGGCCATGCGGTTGGCTAGGCTGAGATGGAATTGTGAGTTTCCACGGAGTTGTCGGATCCGGTGCTTCACTGCCGGGCCTGGCCGTTGCCGCCGTTTCGGACGGCACAGTTTTGGGACAGAACCGTCCCGGTGCCGCCACGCTAAGGAGTACAGAATGAACCAGCAACGCTTCGGCCAGAAATTTGGCCGCGCAACCGGGGCACAGGCTGGGACCACCCCGGAGGAGGGCTCAACGAAGGGCGCGCAGAAGCCGGCCAGCGCCAAGCCGGGCACCACCAACCAGGCCGTGCTGGGTCCCTTCACGCTGCGGGACCTGGCCGTTTTCGCCGCGACCCTCATTCTGCTGGTGGCCTCGCTGCTGCCTATCTTCTTCGGCCGGTTTAATCTCTGGAATGCAGGCAGCCTGTTCTTCCTGGGCCTCGGCATTGTGTTGCCGCTGATTGTCTCGGCACTCTTTGTTGGACGCCGGCTCGCTCCCGCGACAAGAGTCCGCATCGGCTCGCTGTCCGTTGACCAGTTCGCGTCTGTGGTGGCTTCCTTTGCGCTGGCGTTCTTCTTCGTCTCTGCGGCCGCGGCCTATGTTCCCAGCCTGTTGGTGGGCTTGGTCGGTTCGGTGGTGCTGTTCGCGGGGACCGTGCTGAGCCGGTATATCCCTTACTTCGCCGGCGACTTTCTGGGCCGCGACGAATCACCGGCCCACGTGATGGCCCGCGAGTCGGCTGTCCCGCTGCCCAAGCCGCACACGCCCAAGGAACCCAAGCCTGAGGCCTCGCCCGTCCCCGCAGCTTCCGCAGCTTCCGCGGCTTCCGCCACCCCCGCCGCTTCAGCTGGGGCCTTCTCCTCCCCGGCTGCGGCAGCAGCCGTCTCGCCCGCCCCGGAGGTCAACGAGTGGACCGCCGTCGGCGACCCGGGCCCCGCAACCCAGGCCGCCGACGTCGTGCCTTCCCCAACAGCGACGAACGCCTCCGTGACGCCCGCCGTTGAGGAGACCACTGCGGGTGACACCCCGACGGCGGCTGCGGCTCCAGTTGAATCTGCGCCGACTGCTACGGCCGCTTCCGCCGCCGCTGCCCCTGAAGCGGCAGTTCACGACGCCGGCGCGGGTGTCCCTGCACCGGCTCGCCAGTCTGCCGCGGAACCTGCGGCGACGGCCGTCCATCAGCAGGTGCGCAGCGTGGAGCCCATCGGCGCCACCGTGGATCCGGCTTCCAGGCCGGAAGAATCGGACGAAGAGCCTGCGCAGGAGGCATTCTGGTTTGCCGTGGCGCAGCACCGTACAGCGGTGGACCCCCAGACCGGCGCCCCCGCCTTTGTGATTGAACCGGGCGGCTGGGTACTGGCCCTGGAAGACCGCGGCCACGAATTCCTGGTCCAGCACACCGACGGACGCCTGGGCGTGCTGCGCGACCTCAGCAACATCGAGCGCGGCTAACCAGGCCCGTGGCCCCCTCCCGTAGACCCGGATCCGGCCCGGCCGCAGCAGCCCCGGAGTCTTTGCTGGCGTTGAAGCGCCGGGCGCGACGGATCAACAAGGCCTTGGCAGAGAAGTACCCGTATGCCCATGCTGAGCTGGATTTCCGCAACCCGTTCGAGCTGGTGGTGGCCACGGTCCTGTCGGCCCAGACCACCGATGTGCTGGTCAACCAGGTCACCAGGATCCTGTTTGCGCGGTACCCGGACGCCCGGGCAATGTCCGAGGCCGATCCCAACGAGCTGGAAGCGATCCTGCAGCCCACCGGCTTCTTCCGGGCCAAAACGAAGAACGTGATGGCGCTGAGCACGCGCCTGGTGGACGAGTACGACGGCGTGGTCCCCGGCCGGCTGGAGGACCTCGTGACGCTGCCGGGAGTGGGGCGCAAAACCGCCAACGTGGTGCTGGGCAATGCCTTCGGGATCCCCGGGATCACCGTGGATACGCACTTCGGCCGGCTCGCACGGCGCTTCGGCTGGACCACCTCCGAAGACCCGGTGCGAATCGAATTCGACGTTGCTGGGCTGTTTGAGCCCAAGGACTGGACCATGCTCTCGCACCGTGTGGTGTTCCACGGGCGGCGGGTGTGCCACTCACGGAAGCCTGCCTGCGGCGCATGTCCGGTAGCGAACTGGTGCCCCAGCTACGGGTTGGGCGAGACTGATCCCGCCAAGGCCGCCAAGCTCCTTAAATACGAGCTGGCGCCCGGGAGCGAAACTCTCCTGGACCGGTTGCTGGCCGAAAAGCACCGCGCCGCTGAAATCCGGATGGAATCACAGAGGCGGCTCCCATGAGCGCACGCCAGGACCTGATCGACCTGGTGCGCAGATCGGACAGCGGCGACGTCACAGCGCCGAACACTGCCTGGGCGGCCCTGACCGTGGATGAAACCATAGCCCGCAAGGCGGCAGTCCTGATGCTTTTCGGTGTACTGGACGACGTTCCGGCCGTCTCCGGAAAACCCCTGGCCGCGGCGGATCTTGATGTCCTGCTGCTGGAACGGGCGCACACCCTGGATTCCCATCCCGGCCAGGTCGCCTTTCCCGGTGGCACCATTGACGCCGACGAAACCCCCGTAGCCGCAGCCCTGCGCGAAGCCGAAGAGGAGACCGGGCTGGACTCCGCAGGGGTGGAGGTTCTGGGAACGTTGCAGGAGCTTGGGCTGGCCCGCAGCAACTTTCTGGTGACGCCGGTGCTCGGCTGGTGGGCGGCGCCGTCGCCGGTGCAGGTGGTGGACTACGCCGAATCCGCCCAGGTTTTCCGGATCCCCGTCCGGGACCTTCTGGACCCGGCCAACCGGATGACAGCCACGGTCAGCCGCGATGGAAGGACCTTCAGCAGCCCCGCGTTCGCGGTCAGCGGTGTGCTGGTCTGGGGCTTCACCGGGATCATTCTGGATGGCCTCTTTGAGCAGCTGGGCTGGGCGGTGCCGTGGGACCGGACCATGCTGCACGAGGTGGTCTTCTAGCCTCGGCGTGGTGCGTAGCGTGGGTGGCCCGGCGGGACTGAGTCCGCCGGGCGTGCACCGCGGGTGGCGGCTTAGCTGGAGCTCACCGGGGCTTAGCCGGTGGTGACTGGTTGCTGCCGAAGATCAACAACAATGCCCGTGGCCGCGTTTTCACGCAGGGCTTTGATGCCGTCCTTCAAGGCACCGAGATGCTTGAAGTCGGGCGAAACTGCCACAATATTGCCGTTTGAGTCGGTGAGCCTGAGCCGATAGCACTCGTCACTTACCCGATGTATTTCAAACCTGCCCGCCATAGGCCGGACCTCCCCTGATATGCGACTTTTGCATGAATAGCTGGACCGTCTGCTTCAGTCGCTGCTCTGATGTAACCATGGTCACAGAAGTTCCGACCAGCTACTCCCGGGTAGGTTTCGTTGGGCTACGCAGTGGGGCCAATTGCTACTTTGCGTTGTCGTATGAGTCCACCACGGCCACGCTGACGGGGAATTCCACCGGGATGGGGCCGAACAGCAGTTCCTTCGCGGCGGCGGCAGCTTCCTCGATGGCCCGGATGCAGGCCTGGACGCCAGCCTCGGGGGCGTGGACCATCACCTCGTCATGCAGGAAAAACACCAGCTCCGCCTGAACGGAACCGTCGGCACGCAGGGCCCGCAGCCGCCGTCGTAATTCCGCCAGCCAGCACGCCGCCCAGTCAGCGGCGGATCCCTGCACCACAAAGTTGCGCGTGAAGCGGCCGCGGGAACGGGCAATCGATTCCGCGCGGCGCTGCTCCTCGGCAGTGGCCGACTGCTGGCTCCGCAACCACCCTTCCGACGGCGGCGGGCTGCTCCGGCCAAGCCTGGTGGTCACTGTGCCGCCGGCCTCGCCCTCCCGCGCCGCCTGCTCCACAAAGCCGACGGCGCGCGGGTAGGTCCGTGCCAGCTGTGGCATCAGGCGCCCGGACTCGCCGGTGGTGGCGCCATAGATGGCGCCCAGGAGGGCGATCTTCGCATTGGCGCGGTCGCCGCCGAAACCCTGGGCGGCGATGCCGGCGTACAGGTCCTTGTCGCGCGCCGCTTCAGCCATTTTGGCGTCCTGCGCCAGCGCCACCAGCACCCGGGGTTCCAGCTGGGAGGCGTCCGCGACGATGAGTTTGTGGCCGGGATTCGCATGGACCGCGCCACGGATCTGGCGCGGGATCTGCAAGGCCCCGCCGCCCCGGGACGCCCAGCGGCCGGACACCACGCCGCCCACCACATACTCGGGCTGGAAACGGCCGTTGGCCACCCACGCGTCCAGCCAGGCCCAGCCGTTGGCAGTATGCAGGCGGGACAGTTTCTTGTAGGCGAGGAGCGGTTCAATGGCGGGGTGGCTGGACTCCATCAGCTCCCACTGCCGGGTGCTTTTCACCTCGATGCCGTTGCGGTGCAGGGCGCGCATCAGCTCCTGCGGCGAGTCCAAGTTCAGTCCGGGCGAGTTGAGCAGTCCCCGCAGCTCGGTGTTCAGGGCCTCCAGCTTCGCGGGGCGGTGACCGGACGGAGGGCGCGGCCCGAGGTGATCGGCCAGGATCTGCTCGTGCAGGTCCTCCCGCCAGGGAACACCGGTGTGCTGCATCTCGGCGGCGATCATGGCGCCAGCGGATTCGGCGGCCAGCAGCAGCTGGAGCCGCTTCCGCTTGTTTTCGTCCGGAGCCGCATCGGCCAGGGCTGCCTGCTGCGCGGCGTATTCCGCGCGGAGCTCCGCCAGTCCTTGCCGTGGGGCGCGGTGGCGGACGTCGTCAAAGAGGGCGCCTTGGTCCGACGGCGGGGGCGGCGGCTGGAGGGCGCGGGGCAGCGCCTCGTGATCGTCGAGCGGTTCCTTTTCGGCGTTCCGGGCGTACTCCGTGTGGGCCGTGAACTGCGAATACGCCAGGATATTGCCGCACAAACCTAAGTCATAGCAGCGCTCCAGCTCCACGCCGGACGCCAGCAGCGCAGGGTACCAGTCCTGGGTCCGCTTCCAGATCCAGCGGGGCGGCGCCTCGCGGGGACGGTTTTCCAGTTGGCGTACGACGCCGGCCAGCTCGCTTGCGCTGATCAGGCGCGGTTCGGGACGGTCTGGGTGCGGATCGCCCGCCTGGGTGACCTGCTGGAGGGCTGCGCCGTGGGCGTGGGCGGCGAGCAGCAGATACATAGGTCCAATTCTGCCCTGTGGCGGAGGTTCAGGCGCACCAGCGGGCCGGGTCGTGTGCCTGTGTGGGCCGGGGTAGGGGGCCGGGACGCGGGCTGTGGTGTGCGTGCCATCGACCTCAGGGGTGTCAACTTATGCTGACGCCCCTCCATTCGTCAACTAAAGTTGACGAATGGAGGTAGGGCGGATGAAAATGCTGGTCGCATCAATGGACGGGAAGGGCCCCGCTGAGGCTCTATACGCAGTGGCGGAGCTGCAGAAGGAAGTTGGCCGCACCGAAGCGGCACTGGTCCGCAAGGCGAGGCAGGCCGGTCTGTCTTGGGAAGCCATTGCCCTGTGCCTTGGGGTGAGCAAGCAGGCCGTCCACCGCAAATACGGGAAGCAGTAACCGGCCCGGCAGTTCGGCCGCGTTGTTCGGTCCGGCCGTTCCGTCCGGCCGTTCCGCCCGGGGTGTTCGGGGGAGTTGTCCACATACGGTGGCATGCCCCTGTTTCCCGCCCCTGAGTGCGGTGGAGAGTGGCTGCATGAGCAGGCACCAGCTATCTCCACCCCCTTCCGAGCGGTCTTCCACCCAGCTGTCCCGCACCCGGCCCCCTTCCCCCGGATCTGACTCCGTTGGTTCCCAGCCCCGTGATTCCAGGTCCGGTGCTTCCACGTCCCGTGCGCCTACCTCGGGACGGGCCGCGGCAGCCTGGCTGCCGGACCCCGCTGGTGCCGAGGTTCTCCTGGTCACCAGCTACGACTTCCTGCAGGGCGAAGTGGAACGGATCGTGGCTGCCGCCGGCGGCCAGTTGCGGGTGGTGGCGGACGTGGCTGACGCCGCCAAGTACTGGGACGCCGCGGCCGCCGTGTTGGTCGGGAGCGATGTCCGTGAGCTGCCGCCGCGGCGACGTGCCCCTGCCGTGTTGGTGGGCCTGAACGGGGAGGGGGACAGTCTCTGGCACCTGGCTACAGCCCTCGGAGCGGAGCGGGTGGCGGTACTGCCGGATGCCTCGGCCTGGCTGGCCGAGTACCTGAGCCGGTCTCGGTCGCCCGAAGCGGGAGGACTCGTCCTCGGGTTAACAGGGGGCTGCGGCGGTGCCGGGGCCACCACCGCGGCAATCTGGATCGCCCAGGCGGCGGCCGGGCTGGGTGTGCGTGTATTGCTCGTTGACGGAGATCCGTGGGGCGGTGGCCTGGAACTGGCGCTGGCGGCTGAGGAGGCGCCGGGGCTGCGCTGGCCTGATCTGTCCGAGGCGAGCGGAAGCATAGATCCCGAACAGCTGGCCGATTCACTGCCGGTCGCCGGCGGGTTTTCCTTCCTGTCCTGGCCAGGCAGCCGCGACCGCCAGACGCCGGTGGATGCCGCCACCACAGGTGGCGTCCTGGATGCGGCCCGGCGGGGCTATGAACTGGTGGTGGTGGACATCGGTCGCAGCGCCGAAACCGTGCGGATGTTTGCCTGGGACTGTGACCGCATGCTGGTGGTTGTGCCGGCGCAGCTGAAGGCCGCGGTGGCCACGGCCCGGCTGCTGCACGAACTTCCGCCGGTCGAGGCGGCCCTCCTGGTTCGGGGAAAGGCGGGCGCCGCGCTGGACGGCGGACTGATTGCGGACGCCGTCGGACTGCCGGTTCACGGCCGGGTTCCGGAGCTGCGTGGCGTTACGGCGGCCGGGGAAAACGGACGGCTCCTGGACGTGGGCAAACGGCGGAGCGTCAGGCATTTCGCCGCCTCAGTGCTCGATCTGCTGGACGGCGACATCCCCGTCGGAGACCTGCCGTGAGCGAGCGGCAGCCAGTCCCGCTGCCGTCGCCCCAGGAGCACCGGACGGGGGCACGCCGTCGGCAGGCCCGGGTCCTGGATCCGCGATTTTTGGATTCGTCACTGTTGGAGACCGTCCGTGAATCAGTCATGGCCGACGCCGGACCTGTCACGCCGTCCCGGGTCGCCGCCGCCGTCCAGGCTACCGGGCGGCTGCTCGGGACTGCCGGATCCCTCGCGGCTGTGGAACGGATCAGCGCCGAGCTGAACGGGCTTGGCCCACTCCAGGAACTGACGCGGGACGTCCATGTCACCGACATCTTCGTCAACGCCCCGGACTCGGTCTGGATCGACCGGGGTAGGGGCCTCGAACCGGCCGGGGTTTCGTTTTCCGGTGAGGCGCAGGTGCGGGCCTTGGCATCACGGCTGGTGGCCGCCGGCGGACGGCGGCTGGACGACGGGTCCCCGTGTGTCGATGTCAGGCTCGACGGCGGCTACCGCGTCCACGCCGTCCTGCCGCCGATTTCGACGGCCGGCACTCTGCTGAGTGTCCGCATCCGGCGGGAGCAGGTCTTCTCGATGGACGAACTCCGTGCCGGCGGCATGTTCGGCGGCGTGGTCCGGGAGGTCCTTGAAGGCGTGGTTGAACAGCGGCTGAGTTTCCTGATCAGCGGGGCCACGGGTTCCGGGAAGACCACTCTGCTCTCCACCCTGCTGGGGCTGTGCTCCCCGGCCGAACGGCTGGTTCTGATCGAGGACGCGTCCGAGCTGAACCCCGTCCATCCGCACATTGTTTCGCTCGAGTCCCGGCACGGAAACCTCGAAGGCGGCGGCGAAGTGGACCTGGGCGAACTCGTCCGGCAGGCACTGCGGATGCGGCCGGACCGGCTAGTGGTGGGCGAATGCCGCGGTGCCGAGGTCCGGGAGCTCCTGACCGCCATGAACACCGGCCACACCGGCGGGGGAGGAACCATCCATGCCAACACTGCCACCGCCGTCCCGGCCCGCCTGACAGCTTTGGGCGCACTGGCCGGCATGGGCCAGGACGCCGTCCGGCTGCAGGCAGCCAGTGCCTTGGACGTCGTGGTCCACGTGGAGCGGTCCAGCCGCGGGCGGCATGTTGCCTGCGTGGGTGTGGTGCACGACGGTCCTGGCGGGCTTACCGTGGTTCCGGCGTTGGAGACCACACGCGGCCAGCTCGGCACCGGTCCTGCCTGGGAGACGCTGAGCTCGAGGTTGGGACTGTCCCCCGCAGCGGGTGTCGCCGCATGACACTTCTGCTGGCCGTGGTCCTGGGGCTGGCGGTCGTGCTCCTCTTCAGCCCGCCCGGCGGTGCCACCGGCCGTTGCCGGCGGGCCTTGGCGAGTGTAGGACCAGGCCTTGCCTCTCGAGTTCACGCCGGGGCCGGTGGCAGCAGAACGGGCGGCACGTGGCGCAACGTCCTCCGCGCACGACCGAAAAGCAATGACCTGTCCTTGACCCTTGTGGTCCAGCAGCTTGCTGCGCTGCTTAAGGGCGGCCGCACTCCGGCACGGCTCTGGGATGAACTGTGGCTGGTCCACGGTGGCCGTCCGGACCCAGTCTCAGCAACTACGGACGCAGGTTTACGCGCATCGCAGGACCCTGTAGGAAGGGCGGAACCATCACGCGGGCCAGCGTCCAGTCGCAGCGGTCCGAGCCTCAGCGCAGGTTCCCTGGTGATGCTTGGCGCCGTCCGGGCAGCAGCGTTCCGGGGTGCACCCGTGTCTGAAGCGATCAGGAAGGCCGCGCAGGCGGAGTATTCGCGCGCCGACGGCGGGGAGCTACGAATCTGGTGCGAGCTGGCCGCCTGCTTTGATATCGCCGAAGCCAGTGGCTGTCCGCTGGCTGATGTGCTGGCGCGGTTTGCCGCGCAACTCGAAGTGGAAGACGATGCCGAGGCCGCACGGCAGACGGCCCTCGCCGGACCGAAAGCCACGGTGGGTCTCCTGACGTGGCTCCCGCTGATGGGGCTGGGCCTGGGAATAGCGTTGGGCGTGGACCCGTTGGCCATCCTGATCGGGACCCCGCTGGGACTGGCGGCGCTGGCAGCGGGAGTGGGCCTCACCATCGCCGGAAGAATCTGGTCTGCCCGCCTGGTCGGTGCTGCTGCCGGGGCAGGTGTGCCATGACGGACGGTCTTGTGCCGGGGCTTGCTGTGGCAGTTGTTCTGGCTGCGGCCGCTTGCCTGGCCCTTTCGCAGCCAAGCCGGGTCCGAAAACGGCTGGTCCGGCTCCGAGGTGAAGTGGGTGCAGGGTCGCCGGGGGCCGATGAAGCCTTCACACATCGTGGCCGTCTGCACGGATTGCGGGACCCGGCCATGATGCTTGAGCTCGTGGCGGCGATGCTGGACGCGGGGTCAGGCATCGGGCGGTCGCTGGAACTCGTCGCTGCCTCGGCCTCGACGGACTACGGCAAGGCGCTGCGTCCCGTGGTGTCTGCGCTCGCCATCGGGGCCGACTGGGAGACAGCCTGGCGCAGTTCCGAAGTCCGGCTTCCCGAAATCCTGGAACTGCGTGACGCACTGGGATTCGCCGCCCTGACCGGAGCGCCGTCGTCGGCCATCCTTTACGCGCAGGCCGCGAGGCTGCGACGGGAAAGATTCCGTGCTGCGGAGAAACGGGCGGCCTCCCTCGGCGTGAAGCTGGTCATTCCGCTGGGCCTGTGCTCGCTCCCGGCGTTCATCTGCCTGGGCGTTGTTCCGGTCCTGCTGGCATTGGTCCCGTCCGGGTCCTGAGCGCGGGATTTCAGCTACGGTCCATTCCTCCACACCCCGTCCTGTCCTCCACAATCCGCTTAAAGCCGCGCTTATCCACTTACGGGTTGTTGGCTCTTACCGAGACTTCCGCAGCAGGGAAGAGTCGAATCAGCCGGCAACTCGGCCGGAGCACAGAAGGGAAATGTCACTATGACCATCATCGAAAACAGCCTTTCCGCAGCACCTGCACCGGAGTCCAGCGCCGCTCCTACGGGCACAGCACCATGGGACCCGGGAACACGCTCCGATGCGGCATTGGGGGCGTGTACCTGCCAACGACAGGAATCCACAGAGCCCGCTGGCAACGTTGTGGAGCTTTACCCTGGTGCCAGCGAGCGGAAGGAGCGCCACGGCTGGCTTTCAGCTTCAGAAGCCGGAATGGCAACGGCTGAATACGCCATCGCCACCCTGGCCGCTGTGGGCTTCGCAGGACTTCTCGTCTTCATTCTCCGTAGCGACGAAGTACGCGGATTCCTGTTGAACCTCATCCGCACGGCGCTGGCCTTGCCGTGATTCTGTCGCCGGCAGCGCTGCAACGTCCTGATGACCGGAGCAGCCGCCGCGGGAATGCCCACGGCGCCGTGACTGCGGAGTTCGCGGTAGCGCTGCCAGCGGTACTGTTGCTCCTTGCCCTGCTTTTGGCCGGAGCCTCCGCAGGCGTCACCCAGCTCAGGCTCGAGGAAGCGGCGCGGGCCGGCGCCCGGGCGCTGGCCCGCGGTGAGGACCCTTCCGCAGTGCAGGGGATCGTCAGGACATGGGCGGGGACGTCGGCAACGGCGTCCGTTGCGGCTGACGGCGAATGGATCAGCGTCACGGTGGCTGACGGTGTGGGCGGACCCCTGGGGGCAACAGTGCCCTGGACGCTTACAGCCACGGCCACTACGCGGAGCGAAACGCCGGCGGCCAGCGGCGATCCTCAGCCGCTGGTACTGCCAATGCCGGCCACGATGCACGGGTACCTTTTCAGGCTGGCACAGTCTGCGGACGAACGGACGGAACACATCCGGGCCCCCGATGTGGAGTCGTCGTGAAGAGGCAGTCCGGGGACAACCCGGAGCGCGGCTCGGGAACAGTCCTGGCCGCGGGACTGGCATTGGTTGTCATCATGGCGATGGCCCTGATGCTGTTGTTCGCGCAGTCGGCGGTGATGGCCAGCAGGGCAGCGGCGGCGGCGGACCTCGCCGCCCTTGCAGCGGCCGATGCCCTGCGCGGGATCACGTCCGGCGACCCCTGCACGGTGGCCGCAGAGGTGGCGGCCCGCCATGCTGCAGCACTGGTCAGCTGCACGGAAGGGGCCGGTCAGACCGTCATGGTACGAACGGAGCTGAATGCAGGGACTCTGGTTGGCGCCGCCACCGGTCAGGCGCGGGCCGGGCCGCCGCCCTGAGCGGCTGTGGTGCTGAACGGCTCCGTGCTGGCCGGGATTTCCGCGCCGCGGGGAGGCATTTCACGGGCGTCCTTGAGGAGGACATCGATGAGGGTGACGGCGGCAGCCTTGTCCAGCGGATTGTTCTTGTTCCCGCATTTGGGGGACTGGACGCAGGAGGGGCAGCCCGACTCGCACTCGCACGCCTTAATGGCGTCGCGTGTCGCCGAGAGCCACACCTTGGCCTTATCGAAGCCGCGTTCGGCAAAGCCGGCACCGCCAGGGTGTCCGTCATACACAAAGATGGTGGGCACGCCTGTGTCGGCGTGGATGGCGGTGGACACCCCGCCGATGTCCCAGCGGTCGCTGGAAGCCACCAGGGGCAGGAGGCCGATCGCTGCGTGCTCGGCGGCGTGCAGGGCCCCCGGGAACTGCGCCTCGATGAGCCCGGCACCCGTCAGCGAACGGTTCTCCACCACAAACCAGACCGCCTTAGTGAACAGGTCCCGGGCGCCCAGCTCCAGCGGCTCTTCACCCAGGATTTCATTTGAAATCAGGGCCTTGCGCTGAAAGGAAACCACCTGCGTTGTCACCTTCACATCGCCGAAGTGCACGGCAACATCGCCCCAGTGCTCAGTACGGAGTGTCTCGAGCACTTCGATCTGGGTCACGTCCCGGGCCGTTGTGTAGTAGTCGGGGTTGGCGCGCCGGACCACCACGCAATGGTCGTCTTCGTTCAGGTCCTCCACCACATAGCTGTCGCCCTGGTGTACGTAGATGGCCCCCGTGTGCGCCTGGTAGTGGGTCTGGGGCGAGTCCATCGTCCCGAGCAGGGAGCCGGTGTCGGCGTCGACGATGCTCACCGGCCCGCCGCCGTCGGCGCGGAGGTTCACCAAGGCCGCAGCGCTCTGGGAGTGCGTCCAGAACCAGCCCGCCGGCCGGCGCCGCAGATACCCCTGCGCCACAAGCTGGCCCAGCAGCTTCTCTGCCGTGCTGCCGAACAGGCCCAGTTCAGCTACGCCCAGCGGAAGCTCCGCGGCGGCGGCGCAGAGATGGGGCCCCAGCACGTACGGATTGGACGGGTCAAAGACGGTGGCCTCCACCGACACGTCGAAAATCGCCTCCGGATGGTTCACCAGGTAGGTATCGAGCGGATCATCACTGGCCACAAAGGCGGCGATGGCATCCTGGCCCGCGCGCCCTGCGCGGCCGATCTGCTGGAAGAGTGACGCCCGGGTGCCTGGCCAGCCCGCCACCAGGACGGCATCCAGCCCGGAAATGTCGATTCCCAGTTCGAGGGCGGACGTGCTTGAGACACCCAGCAGTTCACCGGAGCGGAGGGCCTTTTCCAGGGCCCGGCGTTCTTCTGGAAGGTACCCGGAGCGGTAGGCGGCCACGCGTTGCGGCAGGCTGGGATCCACTTCGTCCAGAAGGCGCTTGGTGATCGAAGCGATCGTTTCCGCACCGCGACGGGACTTAATGAAGGCAATGGTCCGGATCCGGGACGAGACCAGGTTCGCCAGCAGGTCGGCCGTTTCGGCAACGGCGGTGCGTCGTTCGTTGGCGCCGTTCTCGCCCTTGAGCTCGGTCAATGCGGGTTCCCAGAAAGCCACCGTGGTGGAGCCGTGCGGTGAGCAGTCCTCGGCAACGGCCCGGACCGGCGCCCCGATCAGGCGTCCGAACGATGTGCCCGGCTCCGACGCCGTGGCAGAGGCGGCGATGAACACCGGACCGGGATGGGCGGTCCCTGCGCCGTAGTACGCGCAGATGCGGCGCAGCCGGCGCATCAGGTTGGCCACATGCGAGCCGAACACGCCGCGGTAGCTGTGAGCCTCATCCACAATCACGTATCGCAGCCGCCGGAAGAAGCTGGCCCACCATGCGTGATTGGGCAGGATGCCGAAGTGGAGCATGTCGGGATTGGCGAGGATGAAATTGGCGTGGTCCCGGATCCACCGGCGGGCCGTGGGGTCCGTATCGCCGTCGTAAGTCTCGGCCCGCACGGTGGGCAGTTTCAACGAACGGATGGCTGCCAGCTGGTCAGCGGCCAGCGCCTTCGTGGGCGAGAGATAAAGGGTCACGGCGCCGTCGTCGTGGATCTTTCCCGGTTCGGACAGCACGCGCAGTTCGGAGCGGTGGATGGCGTCAATCGCCGGCAGTTGGTAGGCCAGGGACTTGCCGGAGGCGGTGCCGGTAGCAATGACCACATGCTCGCCGCCGTGGGCCAGGTTGGCGGCCTGGATCTGGTGCCGGTACGGCTCGTGGATGCCGAGCGAACCATAAGCGGCCACGAGATCGGGGTGCGCCCACTCCGGCCACGGTTCGTGGACCGCCTGGCGGGCAGGGATGATGCGGACGTGACGCAGCTGCTCCGGGTCCAGGCCCCGGCCCAGCAAAGGAATCAGGGAGTCATGGGGGTTCACCCCAACATTCTTTCACCCGGGAAAAAATCACCCCACGGAAAGGTCTGCGCCTTCGTCGGACGTGGACAGCATCAGCACGCGGCAAACAGTGGACCAGCCCAGGTGGGAGTACAGCTTCTGTCCGTCGAGGGAGGCCAGGAGCAGGCCGTTTTCCACATCCGGTCCGATGGCCTGCGCGGCCAGGGCCTTCATGATGAAGCTGCCCAGGCCGCGGCGCTGGAACGTCGGTTGGACAACAATCTTGTCGAATACAGCGGTCTCGTCCACCACAAAAACCCTGCCGCTCGCCGCCACCGAGTCACCCGAACGGACCACCGCGTGGTGGACGCCGTCGAGTTCGGAGGTGACCAGGTTCAGATCATCGTCGGAGAGCCACGGATCTTCCGTATCCTGGGTGGACATGTCCACGATCATCATGGCCTGCGAGGCGGACGTGACGTTCAGACCGTTCTGCTGGGCCAGCGCCGTGAAGCGGGCAACGTCATTGGTGAGGATGGTCAGGACCCTGGCCGGCGCCTCGACGGTCTTCGCAGCCAGGGCAGTGAACTCGTCAGCGGAGGGGTTATGGGCGAAGTACTCCCACTCCCCGGTGGTGCCGGCCCGCAGTGCAGCGGGGAAGCGGCCCTCAACTGATGTCTGGTAACCGCGGCAGCCGGCCCAGCCAGCTACCCAGACTTCAAGAAGGCGTGTGATGTCTTCAACCAAGGCGTCCGGACTCATGTCATGAGAGTATTCCAGCCCCGACACAAGCAACAGGGGTAGGGTGCCCCGATGCGACTTGCTTATGCAATCGTGACCGGACAAGACTGACGGCATGAACGCCGCGAAGGATCCATACAGGAACACCTTGGCGGTGCCCCTGCCGGTCTGTGGTGCAGCACTGGTGGCCACGGTGGGCGGCGCCCTGAACAGGCGCGACGACGCCATCGCAGCGGGCCAACCTTAGCCCCGGCCGCCAGGCGGGCCCGGTGCCCGGTAACCCAGTACCCTTAAATACGTGGCTTTGAACCGAATTGTGCTCTTTTACGGCTTTACCCCCATCGCAGATCCGGACGCGGTGCGGCTCTGGCAGCGTGCCCTGTGCGAAAAACTCGGGCTGACCGGACGCATCCTCATTTCCAAGGACGGCATCAACGCCACGGTGGGCGGCGAGATCGGCGCGGTCAAGCAGTACGTCAAGACCACCCGCGAATACAAGGGCTTCCACGGCATCGACGTGAAATGGTCCGACGGCGGCGCGGAGGACTTCCCGCGGCTGAGCGTTAAGGTCCGGGACGAGATCGTCTCCTTCGGCGCGCCCGGCGAACTCAAGGTGGATGAGCACGGCGTGGTGGGCGGCGGCACCCATCTCAAGCCCGAGGAACTGCACGAACTGGTGGAGGCCACGAAACAGGCCGGCGAGGACGTCGTGTTTTTCGACGGCCGCAATGCCTTCGAAGCCCAGATCGGCAAGTTCAAGGACGCGGTCGTCCCCGACGTGGCCACCACGCACGATTTCATCAAGGAGCTCGACTCCGGCAAGTACGACGCCCTCAAGGACAAACCCGTTGTCACCTACTGCACCGGCGGCATCCGCTGCGAGGTGCTCTCCAGCCTGATGGTGAACCGCGGTTTCAAGCAGGTGTACCAGCTAGACGGCGGCATCGTCCGCTACGGCGAAACGTTCAAGGACCAGGGCCTCTGGGAAGGCTCGCTCTACGTATTCGACAAGCGCATGCACCTGGAATTCAGCGAGGATGCCAAAACGATCGGTGCGTGTGTCCGCTGCGCCTCGCCCACCAACAAGTTCGAGAACTGCTCCAACCCGAGCTGCCGCACTCTGACGCTGTACTGCGCCGAGTGTGCCGCCAGCCCGGAGACGCTTCGCTGCCCCGAAGGCTGCGCGGCCTGAAACGCGCGTGGCCGAAGGGTCCGGCCGGCCTGGATCCGGCAGGCAGAAAAGTTCACAGCCGGGACAGCCGGTAGGCGAAATTGGCGGCGGACTGCGCTTCGACCTGGAAATGCAGCACCGTTTCCGTGGACAGGTAGATCACGCTATCGTGCCGGGATCCGCAGCGCAGGCTGAGGTCCACCATGGTGAATTCGTCATGGCGGACTTCGAAGTCGACGCGCCGTTGGCTCCGGCACACCAGCACCAGGACGTAGGTTCCGGCCGGGAGGGGCGCTGTGGCGCCGGTCCGGATTTCTTCGGCCCGCAACAGGCCGAATTCCCTGTGCGCCACCTGCAGCCCGGTCCCCACCTGGGACTCAGTCAGCCAGCCCTCCATTTCGGCCTCGCTGACGGGATCGTTCCGCCACAGTTCAGTGCGTGGCCCCGGCTCGGTCACTGCCGTCGCGGCCGGGGCGTTCTCGGCGGGCCGCCATCCTTCGTCGTACGTGTATTCACATCCGGTGAGCGCAGATCCGGCCACCAAGGCGCCCGCCGTCCAGAATACGACGGCGGTCCTTATCCGGGTGCGCGCCGGGACTGACCGGGACGGGCAAGTGCCCGGACGAAGTACCGCCCTGCGGGGCGGCGGCGCCCCCTGCGATGCGGGCATACTCCGACTCTATGCCCGGCACGGACGCCAATCCAGAGCCTCGAGTAGGTGACAGGAAGGCCGGTCGTGCGGGAGCGGCCGGCTACTACCCCGCGGTTACCAGTTGGTAGGCGTAGATCACCGGCGCGTCAACACTGGAGGCACTGAGCTCCAATGGACCGGATTCCGGCAGAGTGATTTTGCGGGACTCCGGCGTGCCGTAGCAGGCCGCTCCGAGGTCGGCGAGCGCTTTGCCGCCGGACCGCACTGCGAGGAAGGCCTTGCCGCCGCCTTCGCAGACAAGTGTCAGCGTGTACTTGCCTGCCGGCACAGTCTCCGTATGGTCAATGGGCTGGGCGTTGAGAATCCTGCCAGAGTCCTGGGCAACAATGCCGCTGGCCGATGGCATCGCCGTGGCCTTCCAGGCAGGCACATCGGCGTTCTCCACCGAAAGCTGCTGCGCGCAGCCGGAGACGCCCAGGAGGACAGCTGCTGCCGCCACGGCGGAGAGGGCGCGCGGCAGGGAGGAAGGAAACAGAACCATGCTTCCAACTTACCCGGCCACACCTGCGCTCCGTGATTCAGGCCCTTGATCTTGACGCTACGTCAACATTTATCGTTGAACCATCAGCCGGAGCACAACCCCGGACCTACCCCGCCAACAGACCGGGAAGGAGGAACATATGGACTGGTCCATCCAGGACATTGCCCGGATCGCAGGGACTACCAGCAGGACGCTGCGCCACTATGACGGCATCGGGCTGCTCAAGCCCGGCCGCACCGGCCACAACGGCTACCGCTACTACAACCAGGCGGCACCGGTGCAGCTCCAGCGCATCCTGCTCCTTCGCGGCCTGGGGCTGGGCCTGCCGGTCATCAGCCAGGTGCTCGACGACGAAACGGACGCGGCCAACGCCCTCACCGGGCATTTGGCATGGCTCAAGCAGGAACAGGACAGGCTGGCGCGGCATGAGCACCGACGAAAAGGCGGCGTGGAAGAACTACGGCGGGGCGGAGGGTGCCGGCTTCGTCCGGGATGCCCTGAAGATCTACGCGGCGGAGAACCTGTAGCCCGTCAGGGGGAAGCCTGCCCGCCAATAGACTTGGGCGGTGACTGATTCCACGCTATTCCTGGCCGGCAACACCCCCGATGCCCCGCGCAGCGACCTCCCCGAACTGCTGACGGCGCTCGCCGCGGACCTGCGCCGGGTGGACTACACGCTCGACGGCGTGGCCGGGCTCCTGGGCGAGTCCGCCTACCGCGCGCTGAACCGGGACCAGATCATCCCGGCTCTGCTGGCCACCGAAAGCGCCCTCCAGAATGATGCGGCGAAGGGTGGGCCTGCGAACGATGAGAATACGACGTCGGCGCTCGCCGCCGTTGTACGTCTCTGGCTCCTGGCGGAACCGCAAACGCGGGAAACGCTCGACGCCGCCCTGCCGGGAATCCGGTCCGACGGCCTGATCGAGCTGGGGCTGCTTGAGCCCGTGCCCGGCTCTGATCTGCCCGGCGCCGTTCAGTCGGCGCCGGATCTGCTGCAGGCAAAAGCGGATCTGCGGCCGTACGGCTGGGATTCCAATGAGGACGGCAGCGGCGGCGCCGAGCTGTGGGTGGCCAGTGACCTCGCCGCGCACCAGCAGGACGGCGTGCTGCGGCACGATCACGTGCTCGGGATCGGGCAGGCATCCACCACGCTGGTGCAGACCACCGTCCGGCGCCACGTCGCCAAGGCCCTGGATCTCGGCACGGGCTGCGGCATCCAGTCCTTCCACCTCCTGCACCATGCCGAGCACGTCACCGCGACGGACATCTCGGAGCGGGCTCTGGCCTTCACCCGGTTCAACCTGCTCCTGAACGCCGAGGCCCTGCACGTGGACCCGCAACACCTGGCGGACCGGGTCAGCCTTCGGCTGGGGTCGCTCCTGCAGCCCGTCGCCGGTGAGGAATTCGAGCTTGTGGTGTCCAACCCGCCGTTCGTCATCACGCCGCGGACGGTAGGCGAACACGCGTCAGGGCAGTTCACCTACCGCGACGGCGGGCTGCCGGGCGACGACATCGTGGCCTCGCTCGTGGCGGCATTGCCCGGCGCCCTGGCCCCCGGCGGCACCGCGCAACTGCTGGGCAACTGGGAAATTCCCGTCGGGGCCGAGTGGCACGAGCGGCCCAAGAGCTGGATCGGTCCGGATGCGGACGCCTGGTTCATCCAGCGCGAGCAGGTGGGCCCGGAACAGTACGCCGAAACGTGGCTGCAGGACGCATCAGAATCCCGCGACCGCAAGCATTACCGGGACGCCTATGCCGCGTACCTGGCTGACTTCGCGTCCCGGAACGTGGCGGGGATCGGCTTCGGCATGATCTGGCTGCGCCGGCCGCCGGCGGAATCCGGCGCCCCCGCCATCAGCCGGTTCGAGGAAATTACGTACCCCATTGAGCAGCCCATCGGGCCCCACTTGGGCGCCGCAGTCGAGCGTTCCGGCTGGCTGGCCGCCAACAGCCTGGCGGACGCGCATCTGCTCGTGGCGGACGACGTCACGGAGGAACGCCATCAGCGTCCCGGCGCCGAGCACCCGGGCGTGATCCTGCTGCGCCAGGGTGCCGGCCTGCGCCGGACCAATCTGCTCAGCACCGAACTCGCCGGATTGGTCTCCGCCTGCGACGGCGACCTCTCCGTCGGCCAAATCATCGGGGCCCTAGCGGCGCTGCTCGGCGTGAGCCTCGCCGGAGAGGACGGGTTCGACGGCGAGGCGTTCCGGACCAGGCTGCTCGACGACGCCGCGAACCTGGTCAGCGACGGTTTCCTGGTTCCCGCCGAGCCAGCCGCATAGCGGTTTGGCGGCGTCCGGAACACCCCAAAACGGGGTCCTTGACGTGCCGGATGAGTCGCCGGGTTTTCCACATGAATGCGCACGATTGTCCAAAATATGGTGAACTAGGCCAATATGGGCTCATCTGCCCACGCAACCCTTTTCTGTAGGAGCACCGTGCCAAGCAAGGCCAAAACAGGCAAGAAACTCGTGATTGTGGAGTCTCCGGCCAAGAGCAAGACCATCGCCAAGTACCTCGGCGAGGGCTTCATCGTAGAGGCCTCCGTTGGTCACATCCGCGACCTGCCGCAGCCGTCCGAGCTTCCCGCAGAACTGAAGAAAACCTCGGTGGGCAAGTTCGCCGTCGATATCGAAAACGACTTCAAACCCTATTACGTGGTGTCCGCGGACAAGCGGAAAAAGGTCACCGAACTGAAGGCCGCGCTGAAAGATGCCGACGCCCTCTATCTCGCAACCGATGGGGACCGCGAGGGCGAGGCCATCGCGTGGCACCTGCTGGAAGTGCTCAAGCCCAAGGTGCCCGTCTACCGGATGACGTTCGGCGAAATCACCAAGGAAGCCATCCAGCGCGCCATGGGCAACCTGCGCGATGTTGATACGGCACTGGTGGACGCGCAGGAAACCCGCCGTGTCCTGGACCGCCTCTACGGGTACGAGATTTCCCCCGTGCTGTGGCGCAAGGTGGCCCGCGGCCTGTCCGCCGGCCGCGTGCAGTCCGTGGTCACCCGCATGGTGGTGGACCGTGAACGCGAACGCATGGCTTTCAAGGCTGCTTCCTACTGGGACCTCACGGGCCAGTTTGGTGCCGGTTCCGCTTCGTTCAAGGCGAAGCTCGCCTCCGTTGACGGCGCCAAGGTGGCTTCGGGCCGGGACTTTAACGACGACGGCGTCCTCACTTCGCGCAACGCGGCGCACCTCAACGAGGAACTGGCCACGTCGCTGGCTGCAGGACTCCAGGATGCGGACTTCCGCGTCCGGTCCGTGGACACCAAGCCGTACACCCGCCGTCCCGCAGCGCCGTTCACCACCTCCACGCTGCAGCAGGAGGCCGGCCGCAAGCTGCGCTTCACCTCCAAGAGCACAATGCAGGTGGCCCAGCGGCTGTACGAAAACGGCTACATCACCTATATGCGTACCGACTCCTCGGCGCTGAGCGACGAAGCCGTCACGGCCGCCCGCCGCCAGGCGTCCGAACTGTACGGCCCGGAGTACATCCCGGCGTCGCCCCGCGTCTACACCAGCAAGGCCGCGAACGCGCAGGAAGCCCACGAGGCCATCCGCCCCGCCGGTGACTCGTTCCGCACGCCGGCGCAGGTTGCCAAGCAGCTCTCCGGCGACGAGTTCCGCCTGTACGAGCTGATCTGGAAGCGCACCGTCGCCTCCCAGATGGGTGACGCCAAGGGCTCGACGGCGACCATCCGCCTTGGAGCCGTTGCAACCGACGGCCGGGACGCTGAGTTCTCCGCCTCCGGCACCGTCATCACCTTCCCCGGCTTCCTGGCCGCCTACGAAGAAGGTAAGGACGAAAGCCGCGGGGACGACGACTCCGACGAAGCCCGACGGTTGCCGAACGTGGCCAAGGACGATGCCCTCACGGCGTCGGACATTCTGGCTGTGGGCCACGAGACCTCGCCGCCGCCGCGCTTCACCGAAGCGTCGCTGACCGCCGAGCTGGAAAAGAAGGGCATCGGCCGCCCGTCGACCTACGCCTCCACCATCTCCACCATCCAGGACCGCGGCTACGTCCGGAAGCAGGGCTCCGCGCTGGTGCCCAGCTGGATCGCGTTCTCGGTGATCCGCCTGCTGGAGCAGCACTTCACCGACTACGTGGACTACGAATTCACGGCGGACATGGAAGGCGACCTGGACAAGATCGCCAACGGCCAGGCTGTGGGGTCCGCGTGGCTCAAGCACTTCTACTTTGGTGAAGACGCAGATCCGGGGCTGCTGAGCATCGTGAACAACCTGGGCGATATTGACGCCCGGGAAATCAACTCCATTCCCATCACGGACGAGATCACGTTGCGGGTGGGCAAGTTCGGTCCGTACCTGGAAAGCTCCGCCGCCACGGTTGATCCGAAGACCGGCGAAATCGTGGAAAACTCCCGAGCCAACGTCCCGGAGGACCTGGCACCGGACGAGCTCACCGCGGCCAAGGCCATCGAACTGATGGAGACGGCTGCGCCGGAAGAACGCGTCCTCGGTGCTGACCCGCACACCGGGCACACCGTGGTGGCGAAGAACGGCCGCTACGGCGCCTACGTCACCGAAGTCATCCCGGAGATGACCGAGGAACAGCTGGCCAACCAGCCCGTGGAGTATTACAAAAACGGCAAGCCGAAGCCGCCGAAGAAGCCTGTTAAGGCTAAGCCGCGCACCGGTTCGCTGTTTGCGTCCATGACGGTGGACTCCGTCACTCTGGATGAAGCGATGCAGCTGATGAGCCTGCCCCGCGCCCTGGGCGAGGACGCCGAAGGCAACCTCATCACGGTGCAGAACGGCCGCTTCGGCCCGTACCTGAAGAAGGGCACGGACTCCCGCTCCATCGGCACCGAAGAGGAAATCTTCACCATCACACTGGAGCAGGCGCTGGAAATCTACTCCCAGCCCAAGCAGCGCGGCGCCCGTGCCGCGGTAGCCCCGCTGGCCGAGTTCGGACCGGACCCCGTTTCCGAGAAGAACATCGTGGTGAAGGAAGGCCGCTTCGGCCCTTACATCACGGACGGCGTCACCAACATCACCGTCCCGCGGTCCACGTCCCTGGAGGAACTGACCCGGGAACAAGCCGTTGAACTCCTCGCCGAGAAGAGGGCCAAGGGGCCGGTCAAACGCACCACCACGGCCCGCAAGGCCCCGGCCAAGAAGAAGGCTCCAGCCAAGAAGTAAGTGTGGGCGGAATTGCGCCGGGCTCTCCAACGTGGTCGAGTAGATACATGACTGAACAGCCCGGCACAGCCGATCTCACGCCGCTCAATGACCTCGAAGAGAAGCTCGCCCAGGGCGGCCAGCCCGAGGGCAGCCCGGTGGATGTCATCCTGTCCTTCCTCAACAGCGAGGTCTTCGTCATCAGCACCGACGGGATCGAGGGGGAGGATTCCCAGGTGGAGCCGCTGGTATTGGCGAACGCCGACGGCGAGCCCGTCCTTGCGGTGTTCTCGCACCCCAGCAGGGTTGATGAGCAGTACCTTGAGGCTGCCCCGAACGTCCTGGGGACCCAGGGTGCGGCCATTATCGCCAACATCGGCGAGGAACTGGGCATGGTGATCAACCCCGGAGCTGCCTACGGCTTCGAGATCAACCCGGAGGGCGTCGCCAACATCAAGCGCGACTTCAAGCGCGCCGATGAACTCCCGGATGGTGCACCAGAGGACGCCTCCGCAAACTGACATCTTCTGCGCAGGTTGTGAGTGAGGGCCCGGGCGGGGGAATAATGGCAGGATGCGGCTAGGCGTCCTCGATATCGGGTCAAACACTGTCCACCTTCTCCTGGTGGATGCCCACCCTGGCGCGCGTCCGGTGCCTTTCGCGTCGCACAAGCGGCCGTTGTCCCTGGTCCAGTACCTGGATGCCGGCGGTAATATCACGGACGCCGGCCAGCACGAGCTGACCGAATTTGTCCTTGAAGCCTGGGAGTTTGCGGCCAGGCACAAAGCGGACGACCTGCTGGCGTTCTGTACGTCCGCCATCCGCGAAGCCGCCAACGGCGCCGCGGTGCTGGCCCGGGTCAAGGACGAAACCACTGTCACCCTGCAGGAACTGACGGGCAGCGAAGAAGCCTCCATGACGTTCTTCGCCGTCCGCCGCTGGTACGGCTGGGGCGCCGGGCCCATCCTGAACCTGGACATCGGCGGCGGCTCCTTCGAAATGGCCTTCGGCCAGGACGAACTGCCCGAAGTGGCCACCTCCGTCCCGCTGGGCGCCAGCCGCCTGACCCGCGACTGGCTGGCCGAGGACCCGCCCTCCGCCAAGAGTGTCAAGGAGCTGCGCCGTTATATCCGGGCCACACTGGCCCCCGCGGTGAAGCAGTTCGACGGCCTGGGACGCGCCAATGTTGTGGCCGGCACCTCTAAGACCTTCAGGTCGCTCGCCAGGGTCGCAGGGGCCGCCCCCAGCGCCGCAGGCCCCTACGTGAAGCGCACACTCAACGCGACGGATCTGGGCGTCTGGGCGCAGCGCATTTCAGCCATGAAGGCCGAGGACCGGCTCTTTCTGCCGGGGGTGTCCGAGGCCCGCGCGCACCAGCTCCTCGCCGGGGCCCTGGTGGCCGAAGCCGCCCTGGAAATGTTCAAGTTCAAAAAGATCAGAATCTGCCCCTGGGCGCTGCGTGAAGGGCTGATCCTGCGCCGGCTCGACCAGCTGGTCTTTGCCGGTCCGCTGGATCCGGCCCCGCACATCGTGGAGCCCGCCCCGGCGCGTCAGGCGATCGAGGCCACCCCCGCCTGAAAACAGCGGTAACGCGAAAGCGCCGGCGTCCGCAGCAGGAAAATGGGGGAAAACCTGCTGCAAACCACCGGCGCCTCGGGCAAACATCCCCATGCTTGCCGCATCACTCGCACCCTCAATGAGGTAATAACTACGTTAGGCGGCGAAGTTGTGTGCAAGCTGCAGCGAACATGGGAGTCCGCTGTGAACCAGTGTCGGCGGGTTCCCGCGTTGTCCGATTCGTTCCATTTCTGCAGCCACCCAGCCGAACTGCAATGATGGAGCCATGAGTAACCGAATCGCCTTTCTGGGCTGTGGATCCATGAACGAAGCCATCCTCTCGGGCCTTCTGGCCGCCGGGACCAACCCCGCCGACGTCATAGCTACAGTCAGGCGTGCCGAACGGGCCGAGGAGCTGGCGCTGCGCCACCACGGCATTACCGCTGTCGCTGGCGAAGAGGAACCGGACAATAACAAGGACGCCGCCAAGGGATCCGCCGTCGTAATCCTTGGTGTAAAGCCGGTGGGCATCGTCGACCTGGCCCGCGAAATCAGCGGCTCCCTGTCCCCGAAAGCCGTAGTTGTCAGCGTCGCCGCAGCCGTATCGCTGGCGCAGCTCGAAGCGGCACTGCCTCCCGGACAACCGGTGATCCGGACCATGCCGAACACCCCTGCGAAACTGGGCCGCGGCGTCGTCTCCGTTTCACCCGGTACCAACTGCACGCCGGAACAGCTCCAGACCGTCAAGGACATCCTGCGGGCCTCAGGCACCGTGGTGGAGGTGCCGGAGGAGCAGGTGGATGCGGTGTCAGCCATCAGCGGCTCGGGTCCCGCCTACGCGTTCTACCTTGCCGAAGCCATGGCCGCTGCCGGCGTCGAACTGGGTCTGGATCCCGAGCTGTCGCTGCTCCTGGCCCGGGAGACAGTCGCAGGCGCGGGCTTTATGCTGGCTGAGCCCGGCGCCGACCCTTCGGCCCTGCGCAGGGGAGTGACCAGCCCCAACGGCACCACCGAACGGGCCATCGCCACTTTCGACGACCGCGGCATTCCGTCCATCATCGCCGCCGGCGCCCGCGCCGCAGCGGACCGCTCCGCAGAGATCACCAGGCAGCTCGGCTAATCCCCACCGCCTCGGGAGTTTGGGCTCTACTTACGGCCGCGCGGCGAACCGTTCCAGCAGGTCCACGTGACCGGACACGATCAGCATGTCGCGGGCGGACACCTTGGTTTCAGGGCGGGCGTAGGTGAAGTCCTCACCGGGCGACTTCACGCCCACGATCGTCACGCCGTACTTGGAGCGCACCTTGGACTCATCCAGCGTGAAGCCCACGGTCTCGCGCGGCGGATACATTTTCACGATGGCGAAGTCGTCGTCGAATTCGATGAAGTCCAGCATGCGGCCGGAGACCAGGTGCGCGGCGCGGACGCCGGCGTCGGCCTCGGGGTAGATTACGTGGTTCGCGCCGATCCGGGTGAGGATCTTGCCGTGTGATGGCGTGATGGCCTTGACCCAGAGGTGCTCGATGCCGAGATCCACCAGGTTTACGGTGATCAGCACGGAGGACTCGATCGAGGTGCCCACGCCACAAACTGCGGAGCTGAACTCCTGGGCGCCGAGTTGGCGCAGCGCATCGATGTTGGTGGCGTCAGCCTCCACCACGTGGGTGAGGAGTGGCGCCCATTTCTGGACCAGGTTCCGGTCGCGTTCGATCGCCAGCACCTCACGCCCCTGTTTCACAAGCTGCTCGGCGGTGGAGGAGCCGAAGCGGCCGAGCCCGATCACCAGGACCGGCGCGTTGTGGGCGGGGCGGTTGGGGGCGCCTGAGGAATTAGCCAATGATGGGCCTCTCTTCCGGGTAGTGGAACAGCTGGCTGCGTTGGCGCAGTGCCAGCCCAGCGGCAAGGGTGACGGTGCCGACGCGGCCCGCGAACATCAGGGCGGTGAGGACATAAACGCCCGACGGTGGCAGCTCTGCACTCAGGTTCGTGCTGAGGCCGCAGGTTGCGAAGGCTGAGATCGTCTCGAACAGGACCCGGTCCAAGGGCGCGTTGCTGATGTGCAGGAGAATGAGGGCGGAAACCGAAACCAAGGTTGCGCCGGCGACGATCACTGAGATGGCCACCCGCATGGTGCCCTGCGGGATGGTCCGGCCGTAAACCTTGACGTCCGCGTCGCCGCGGGCCTCGGCCACGATGGCCAGGAACATCACGGCGATTGTGGTGACCTTGATGCCGCCCGCTGTGGAGGCCGAGCCGCCGCCGGCGAACATGAGCGCGTCCGTCAGGAGCATGGTGGTGGACTCCATATGGTTCTGCTCCACCAGGTTGAACCCACCAGACCTGGTCATGACGGACGCAAAAAGCGAGTGCGTGATCTTGTCCCCGAGGTCCATGCGGGCAATGGTCCGCACGTTGTCCCACTCCATCAGCCCCCAAAGCACCGCGCCGGCGGCCAGCAGGATGAAGGACACCTGGATGGTCAGCTTGGTGTGCAGGTTCCATTTCTTCCAGTTGAGCCCGTTCTGCTGCAGGACCATAACAACGGGAAAACCCAGGCTGCCGAGGAACACGCCGAGCATCAGCGGGATGAGGATCCAGAGATCGGTCTCATACGGCACGATGCCGTCTGAATGCGGGGTGAAGCCGGCGTTGTTGAACGAAGAAATGGCGTAAAAGACGCCGTGCCACACGGACTGCCAGAACGGCTCGCCGAGGGTCAGGAACCGGGGGACCAGGGCAAGCGCCAGGACACCTTCGATCACCACGGACGTGGTGATGACGATTCGCAGCAGCGTACCCACTTCACCGAGCCGGCCGGCGTTGTTCATGGCCTCCTGCGCAATGAGTTTGCCGCGGACGCCAAGCTTCTTGCTCACCATGAGGGCCAGCAGGGAGGCGAGCGTCAGCGTTCCCAGTCCGCCGACAAAGATGCCGATCAGGATGACCAGCTGGCCGAAAAATGACCAGTGCACCGCCGTCGAAACAACCGTCAGGCCGGTCACGCAGACGGCGGACACCGCCGTGAACAGTGCCTGGTGGATCGGAGTGGCCAGACCGGTGGCGGAGGAGATGGGCAGCGACAGGAGGAAAGTGAAGACCAGGCAGACCGTCCCGAAGGCGCTCAAGGCAAGCCGTGCGGGCGACGTGTTGGCAATATCGTCAACGAAGTCGCGTATGCGGGTGAAGATCCATAGGCCTTCGCGCCCCGGTGCGGCCGGGTGCCAGCTGGCCGGGTTCCGGGGCCTCGACTGGCGTTGCGTCATGGGGGGCTTTTCCTCGGTTGAAACTGTTTCCTCCAGTAGTAAACCACTAATGCCCGCGTTATGGCCGGGCCGGGGCCGGGTGCGGCCTCCGGTAGCCTGTCATTGATGACATTCCTGCCCGGTCTCAGCCAGCCCGCGCCGCCGACAATGGTGGTGTGGAATTCCGCCATGACGGCCTACAATTTCGGCCCGGGCCACCCGATGGCTCCCGCGCGGCTGGACCTGACGGCGAGGCTTGCAAGCAGCCTCGGCCTGCTGGACTTTGCACATGTGTCCGTGGAGGCCCCGGAGGTTGCGTCCGATGCCGAACTGGAAACCGTACACTCGCCTGAGTTTGTGGCTGCTGTCCGCCGGGTCAGTGACGACCCGACCTCGCCGGATGAAGCCCGCGGACTGGGCACCGACGACGATCCAGTCTTCGCCGGTATGCACGACGCCGCTGCAAGGCTTGCCGGTGGATCGCTGGCCGCTGCGTCCGCCATCCTGGACGGGTCCGCGCTCCACGCCGTGAACTTCGGCGGAGGTATGCACCACGCTGCCCGTGACCGCGCCAGCGGCTTCTGCATCTACAACGACTCCGCCCTTGCCGTCCGGAGACTGCTCGACGGCGGCATCCGCCGCGTGGCGTACATCGACGTCGATGCGCACCACGGCGACGGGACGGAAAGCATCTTCTGGGACGACCCCCGGGTCTTGACCATTTCCCTGCATGAGAGCGGACTCACACTTTTCCCCGGGACCGGCTACGCCAACGAAATCGGCGGTCCCGGGGCTGAAGGCAGCGCCGTCAACGTCGCCCTGCCGTCCGGCACCGGCGATGCCGGCTGGCTGCGGGCCTTCCACGCGGTGGTGCCCCAGCTCGTGGGCGCGTTCCAGCCGGAAGTCATCGTCAGCCAGCACGGCTGCGATTCGCACCGCCTTGACCCGCTGGCCCACCTGAACATCAGCGTGGACGGCCAGCGTGAGGTGGCCACCGCCGTCGGGAATCTCGCTGCCCGGCACTGCGAGGGCCGCTGGATCGCCACTGGCGGCGGCGGATACAGCGTCACCGACGTTGTGCCGCGGTCCTGGAGCCACCTGATCGCCATCGCTGCCGGGCGTCCCGTTCCGCTCCGGACCCCGGTGCCGGAGGATTGGCGAGCCTATGTTGCGGACAAGTTCGGCAGAGACGCCCCGGGCCTGATGGGTGACGACGTGGACCTTTGGTGGCGGTCCTGGGAAGTGGGCTTTGACCCCAACGATGCTGTGGACCGCACCGTCATGGCCACCCGCAAAGCCGTTTTCCCGCTGCACGGCCTGGATCCCTGGTTCGACTGATCCTTCTTCACCCCACGAGGGCCGGTCACGGGCGAAATAGTTGATGCCTGACGGCGTATATGTCGCTAGGGTGGGAGTCATGGTGACAGACGACGTATTTGCCGTCATTGCGGAAGCAACCCGGCGTGACATTTTGGTTTCCCTGCGCGCCGGGGACAAGGCAGTGGGCGAGCTGGTGGAAGAACTGTCCGCGAGCCAGCCCACCATTTCCAAGCACCTGAAAGTCCTCCGCGAGGCCCAGCTGGTCAGCATGCGGGCGCAGGGCCAGAAGCGCTATTACGCGCTGAACCCCAAGCCGCTTGAGGGGATCGTCAGCTGGCTGGAGACGTTCGACGTCGGCCCGGCGGCCGCCGTCGCCAAGTCACCCCGTGCTGCGGCGGAAGCCGGCACCGGGCAAACCGTGGCTACTGCACTGCCGGATAACGCCGCCATCGCCGCCGTCCTGGAGCGTCCGGGCGCCGAGTTGAGCCCCGCCGTCGTGATTCCGGGCGGCACCGTTGCCCCGCTCAGCGACGACACGGTGCCGCAGCAGATCGGCCGCACTGTGGGCCGTGCCGCCACAAAGGCCGCGGACCTGCTGGCCAACCTCCCGAACCTCCCCAAGTTCGGCCGCAAAAAGTAACCCCAATACTCTGAGTTTTTGTCCAGATAATGGCCGGAATATCGACTTTTGGTGCCATTATCTGGACAAAAACTCGGGGGCGGGCGGGGCCGCTACTTGGTGAGCAGGCGAACGTGGTCCGGGGTCAGCTCGGAGATTTTGCTGACACCGAGCAGCGCCATGGTGCGGGCCATGTCCTTCTCGAGGATCTGCAGGGTGCGGTCCACGCCCGCCCGGCCGCCGGCCATGAGGCCATACAGGTAGGCGCGGCCGATCAGCGTGAAGTCGGCGCCCAGGGCCAGGGCCGCGATGATGTCCGCGCCGCTCATGATGCCCGTGTCCAGCATGATGGCCGCGTCCGAGTTGTCCTTGGTGAAGGCTTCCTTGACGCCCGGCAGCAGATGGAACGGGATGGGTGCGCGGTCCAGTTGGCGGCCGCCGTGGTTGGAGAGCACCACCCCGTCGGCGCCATGGGCTACCACCTTGCGGGCGTCGTCCACGGTCTGGATGCCCTTGACCACGAGCTTGCCCTTCCAGGTTTCACGCAGCCAGTCCAGGTCCTCGAACGTCAGCGTGGGGTCGAACATCGAGTTGATGAGGTCGGCCACGGTTCCGGTGTAGCGGGACAGCGAGGCGAAGGTCAGCGGCTCGTGCGTGAGGAAGTTGAACCACCAGGCCGGGCGGTAGGACGCATCGAGGACGGTCTTGACGGTCAGTGCCGGCGGGATGGTCATGCCGTTGCGGACGTCGCGGAGGCGGGCGCCGGCGACGGCGGTGTCCACTGTGACCATCAGGGTGTCGTTGCCGGCCTTGGCCGCGCGCTCGATCAGCTCCAGCGACCGGTCGCGGTCCGTCCACAGGTACAACTGGAACCAGTTGCGGCCGTTCGGGGCGGCGGCTGCAACGTCCTCGATGGAGGCAGTGCCCATGGTGGAGAGGGTGTATGGAATGCCGGCGGCTTCCGCAGCCTGCGATCCGGCGTACTCACCCTCGGACTGCATCATGCGCGTGAAGCCGGTGGGGGCGATGCCCACGGGGAGCCGGGAAGGCTTGTCCAGGATGTCGGTGCTGAGGTCGATGCTGGAGACGTTGCGCAGGATGCCGGGCCGGAACTCGATGTCCAGGAAGGCCTCGCGGGCGCGGCGCAGGGTGATCTCGCCTTCGGCGGCGCCGTCGGTGTAGTCGAACGGGGCCTGCGGCGTGCGGCGCTTGGCCATGTCGCGAAGGTCCCAGATGGTGCTGGCCCGCTTCAGCCGGGCTTCCTTACTGAATTCGGGCTTCTTGAACTGCATCAGCGGGGCCAGGTCCGAATACTTGGGGATCCGGCGCTTAAGCGCGGCCGGGACTGCGGCGGCGGCCGGCTTCGGCGCGCTGGCGGTGAACGCCGGGACGTCCGTGGCATCCGGGGCTGGCGTGACCTCGGGATTGTTCGGCTGGATGGTGTGGGTCATGGCTGCCTCCGTTGGTGGGCCTGGCGCAGGGTTGGAGCTGTGGTCTAACCACACTCTAAGCCATGTGGTCCAACCACATCAACTAGGATGGTGCCATGCGTACGCACCAACTTGTCCTGACGTGGATCGAACAGCAGCTCTCCGACGGGCAGCTGAGCGTGGGCGGACGCCTGCCTGCGGAGCGGGCACTCGCCGAGCAGCTGGCCGTGTCAAGAACCTCGGTACGAGAGGCCATCCGGATACTGGAAGCCATGGGGGTGGTCCGCGCCGGGGTTGGCTCCGGCCCGGAAGCAGGGACTGTGGTGATTTCGGATCCGACGGCAGCGCTCGGCTCGGCGCTTCGGCTTCACGTTGCCACCCAGCGTCTGCCCGTGTCCGACATCGTGGAAACGCGCATCCTGCTGGAGACCTGGGCGGCTGCCCGGGCAAAGCCCGATGCTCCGGAGCTCGAACTGGCCGCCACGCTCCTGGGCGAGATGGACGCCGTCGAACGTGTTGCCCGGACGGCGGATGACTTCCTGGCGCTGGATATCCGGTTCCATCTGGCCCTCGCGGACGCCGCCGGCAATGCCGTGGTCAGCGCGATGATGGGCTCGCTGCGCGAATCCATCCAGGGGTACACCGCCCGGTTTACGGCCAATCTCCCGGACTGGGATGCCACGGCGTCGCGCCTGCAGGCGGAGCACCGTGACATTCTGGCCGCCATCAGGAACGACGACGGCGCGCGCGCGGCCACGCTGGTGGCTGCCCACATCGAGGGCTACTACCGCGAGGGCGGGTTTGGGCCCGCGGCGGAGGAATAGTGCGGGTCAGCCGTGGGCTGCAGTACGGCGCGCCTTGGCCGGGCCACTGCTGGCCCGGATTTCCAGGCGCGGCTGGTACCGGCCGCCCGGGGCGTCGTGGTCTTCCTTGCGGATGAGTGCCCGCAATTCACGCCAGGCCTGGCCGCCGAGCTCGGCAATGGGGACTGCCGCAGTGGTCAGGGTGGGCGTGGTGTAGCGGGCGAACGGGATGTCGTCGAAGCCGGTGACGGAGATGTCGCCCGGAACGTCCACGCCGCGTTCGTGCAGGCCGCTCATCAGGCCCATGGCCACGAGGTCGTTGAAGGCCAGGATACCCGTGGCGCCGCTGGCAAGGACCGAGTCCACTGCCCCGTGGCCGGTATCGAAGTCCGAGCCGCCGTCGAGCATGGTGACATCCACCTGCGGGTGCCTGGTCTTGAACGCTTCGAGGCCCTCGAGCCGGAGGCCATTGGAGGCGCTGCCTGCCGGGCCGGCCAGGAAGGCCAGACGCGTATGGCCGAGGCCCACCAGGTACTCGGCCAGGTCCTGGACTCCCTGCCCGTAGTCCACCACGAGGCTCGGAATTCCGGCAGCCGCCGTCCTCCGGTTGATCAGGACCAGCGGGTGCAGCGATGGTGCGATTTCCTCGAGCTCGGCGTCGCTCATGCGCGGGGCGCAGAGCACCAGACCGTCGCAGCGCCGGCGGGCCTCGCCGGCCAGGATGGCTTCCTCGCTGGAGACCTCGAAGGAATCGGCAATCAGGACGCGGTAGCCATCCTCCGCCGCAGCCCGGCTCAATCCGCGCAGGATCGCCTGGAAGGTGGGGTTGGCGAGGTCCGGCACCACAATGCCGATGGTGTCCGTCTTTCCCAGCGCGAGGCTTCGCCCCACGGGATTGGGCTGGTATTTGAGCTCGACGGCGGCCGCCCGTACCCGTGCCGCGATGTCCGGGTCCACGGTGAAGTTGCCGTTCATGACGCGGGAAACAGTGGCGTGTGATACCCCTGCCTTCACAGCAACATCTGCAATGCCGATCCTTCCGGTTGCCGATTTCCTGGCCATGGCCCTGCCTTTCGTAAGTCCCGGTCCCGTGAGTACCGGCGCCCGTGGGACAGCATACAACGCCCCGGGAAACCGATTTCCATTCGTTCGGCGCGCAGAGTGTTGGCTGCGCCGCCGCAGAAACAGGGCCTTACATACAGAAAGCGCTTTCTCTCAGAGAGGACGAGGGTTGACGGGACCGCGCGTCTATTGGTAGAAATCATGTAGCGGCACTGAGAAAACGCTTTCTCGCTTGCCGCGGCGACTTCCGGACCACGGTCCATAGCAGCACCCGCCTGTAACCGCTCGCCCGCGGAGGCAGGACGCGCGTGTCCTTTCGCGTCAACGGCGGAACTCCGGACGTATTGTGTGACGTAGGATCTCCGATAGCAACCCGACGAGACAGGACCGGACGGCAGCATGCCCCTCTTCGACCTTCCCCTTGACCAGCTCCGCGGCTACACCTCGAAGGTCACTCCGCCCGCGGACCTGCAGGACTTCTGGGACGCCACGCTCGACGAGGCCCGGACGTTCCCGCTCAACGCAACATTCGAGCTGGTGGAGAACCATTTGGCGGTCATCGACACGTTCGACGTCACGTTCAATGGCTACGGCGGCTCGCCGATCAAGGGCTGGCTGCACCTCCCGGCGAACCGTAGCGCCGGAACTCCGCTGCCCGTCGTTGTGCAGTACATCGGCTACTCGGGCGGCCGCGGCCTGGTCAATCAGGACACCAAATGGGCGCAGGCCGGCTATGCGCATTTCATCATGGACACCCGAGGCCAGGGCTACGGCGGCATCCTCGGCGAGACGGCGGATCCGCACCCGTCAGCAGGCGAAGTGGCCTACGCGGGCCTCATGACCAGGGGTGCAGGCAGCCGCGAGGACTACTACTACCGCCGCGTGTACGTGGACGCGTTCCGTGCGGTGGAAGCGGCGCAGTCCCACCCGGAGGTGGATTCGTCGCGCGTGGTCCTGGCCGGCGTCAGCCAGGGCGGCGGCATCGCGGTGGCGGTTGCCGGGCTGGTGGCGGGAAGGCTCGACGGCGTCATCGCCGCGCTGCCCGACGTCCCCTTTTTGCAGGACTTTCCCAGGTCCATCGATATCGCGGCCCGCGGCCCCTATCCGGAAATTGCGGCTTTCCTGGGCAGACACCGGGACCGGTATGAGCCGATGCTCGCGGTCCTGAACTATTTTGACGGCGTTAACCTGGCCAGGGCAGCTACCGTGCCTGCCCTGTACTCGGTGGCGCAGATGGACGATGTGTGCCCGCCGTCCACGGTGTTCGCCAGCTTCAATGCCTACGCCAGCGACTCCGCGGCACTATCCTCGGCGCAAAAGCAGATCGAGGTCTACCGGTTCAACAACCACGAGGGCGGCCAGGAGCACCACTGGATCAGGCAGCTGCAGTACCTCCGCAGGCTCCTGGGCTGACGCCGTGCGAGCTGGCAGATATGGACGTTTCCAGAGGGATTTGGGGGCGGTAGCTGCCAATTGGCGCAACGTGACGGCCGCGATTTTGCGGCCGTCGCAGCACACGGTTATGGTGTGCCTATGACAAACCGTTGGTATGCGTATTTTTCGTTGGCTCTGGAGGAGCCCGCGTCTAACTGACACGCATCCATCTTCCTTCAGAGCCAACAGGGCAGAGATCATTCTCTGCCCTTCGCCATTTCTCCGGCGGGTTCTGATCTGGGCCCGCTTTCCTATCTGGAACAGGACCCGAACATGAGCACCGCGACAGCCACTCCCGCAAAATCCACGTCCAATCTGCGTGTCAGCGAATTCACGCCGCTGCCCACGCCCCAGGAGCTCATCGCCGAGCTGCCCATGGACGCCCGGGTGACGGACGTCGTCGAGCGTGGCCGCGACGAAGTCCGGGCCATCATGGACGGTGTGGACGACAGGCTGCTGGTCATCGTAGGCCCCTGCTCCATCCACGACCCCAAGGCTGGACTGGAATACGCCCGCCGGCTGGTCAGTCAGGCAGAAAAGCACCGTGACGACCTCCTGATCGTGATGCGCACCTACTTCGAGAAGCCCCGCACAACGGTGGGCTGGAAGGGCCTGATCAACGATCCGCGCCTGGACGGCAGCCACGACATGGTCACGGGGCTCCGGACCGCCAGGGAGTTCCTGCAGCAGGTCACCGCGCTGGGACTGCCCACCGCCACCGAATTCCTGGAGCCGATCAGCCCCCAGTACATGGCGGACCTGATCTCCTGGGGAGCCATCGGGGCCCGCACCACCGAAAGCCAGATCCACCGCCAGCTGGCCTCCGGGCTCTCCATGCCCATCGGATTCAAGAACGGGACCGACGGCGACCTCCAGGTCGCGCTCGACGCGTGCGGCGCCGCCGCTGCCGCCCAGGCATTCCTGGGGATCGATGGTGACGGCCGGGCCGCGCTGGTGGCCACCGCCGGGAACCCGGACACCCACGTCATCCTCCGCGGCGGACGTAAGGGACCCAACTACTCAGCGGCCGACGTCGAAAGCGCCTCCGCCAAGCTCGCCGGGAAGGGGCTCAACCCCCGGCTGATCGTGGACGCCAGCCACGCCAACAGCGGCAAGAGCCACCACCGGCAGGCGGAAGTGGCATTGGAAATCGGTGCGCAGCTGGAGGACGGCGGCCAGGCGGCACAGGCCATCGCGGGCGTCATGCTGGAGAGCTTCCTGGTGGGCGGTGCCCAGAACCTGGATGTCACCGAGCACGCTGCGGGCCGGGCGGAGCTGGTCTACGGCCAGAGCGTCACGGACGCGTGCATGGATTGGGACGTATCCGTTTCGGTCCTCGATCAGCTCGCGGCGTCCGCCCGGAAGCGGCGGACCGCTTAATGATTGCCCGGATGACTTTCACTACAGCCCCATGAACCTCTAGAGTATCTAACACATGGTTGGTGGATGGCTCAGCATCGGCACACCGCAAATGAAACACAGCTGGGGTTACTGTCGTCATCCATCAGCAAAGGAATAGCGAAATGTCCGCAGAACAGAACTTCTCGAACGCGAAGTTCCTGACCGTCGCCGAAGTGGCCGAGGTCATGCGCGTCTCCAAGATGACCGTTTACCGGTTGGTCCATTCAGGCGAAATGCCCGCGGTGCGTTTCGGCCGGTCGTACCGGGTGCCGGAAAACGCCGTCGAGCAGTACCTTAAGGGTGCTGTGGTGGACGGACACACCGAAACCGCCTGAGCATTACCTGCGGTCAGTGGGCATCGCCAAGAAGCGGTACCCTGTTAAGGAACGTTTTACGTCATTGTAAGAATCTGTCAGTTGTTTCAGTTCTGTAGCTCTGTCCACGGACCTTTTCCATCAGACAGGTACTGCATCTAGTTTGTGAGGAACTTTCGTGGGTTCAGTTATTAAGAAGCGTCGCAAGCGTATGGCCAAGAAGAAGCACCGCAAGTTGCTTCGTAAGACCCGTCACCAGCGCCGTAATAAGAAGTAGAGATACTTCAACAAGCGTGAAAATGCCCGTTGCCTTCCCGGCAGCGGGCATTTTTTTGCGTGTGAGCGGCAGCGATGCGCTCGTACGCGAGGCACAGCAGCTGGCGGCCCGGTTCCTAAATGCGGGGGCCGCGCATCCGGGAGTATCCGCGCCAGAGCCCGTACACGGCGCCACCGGCCGTTGCTGCCTTGAGGCCCAAGGTGGCTGCGCGTCGACCGGAACGGAAGTCGTAGACCGGCCAGTTGTTGTCCCGTGCGTGGCGGCGGAGCTTGGCATCAGGGTTGATGGCTACCGGGTGCCCTACCAGGGTCAGCAGCGGGATGTCGTTGTATGAGTCGCTGTAGGCCCAGCATCGCTTCAGGTCCAGGCCTTCGGCGTCTGCCAGTTCCCGGACGGCCACAGCCTTCGCTGCACCGTGCAGGATGTCGCCCACCAGGCGGCCGGTGTACATGCCGTCGGAAACCTCGCCAACCGTTCCCAAGGCTCCTGTCAGGCCCAGCCTGGTGGAAATGACCGTGGCGACCTCAATGGGGGTGCCGGTGACCAGCCAGACCCGCCGGCCCACGCGGAGGTGTTGCTGCGCCAGTGCCTTGGCGCCGGGCCAGATCCTGGACGCGATCATTTCGTCGTAGACCTCTTCGCCCAAGGCCTTGACGTCTTCCACCGTGATGCCGGCAACGAGGGTGAGGGCAGAATCGCGGACAGCGTGGACGTCGTCCATGTTCTCGCCACGCGTCACAAATTTAAACTGCTTCCACGCGAACCCTGCAGCCTGCGTCAGCGTAAAGGCGCCGCGCTGGTGCATCTTGCGGGCAACGTGGAAAAGGCTGGCGCCCTTCATGAGGGTGTTATCGACGTCGAAAAAGGCGGCTTCGCCGGTCTGCATCAACGCATCCGGCTGGGTCACCACAGCGACGTATTTCTCCTCGGGCATGTCCACGAGTCTAGTCAATAGTCAGCGGCCAGGATTTCAGTGCCAGTGCCTCTGCCGCGAAGGGCGTTACGGTTAATGCATGGCAAAACCCGAGGTAGTCCTCATCACCAAAGCAGACTGTCACCTGTGCGCAGCCGCGCGCGACGCCGTCGGACGCGTTACTGCGTTGCTGGGACTCGGGTGGACGGAACAGCAGGTGGACGAACTGCCGGAACTGCGTGAGCAGTATGCGGAGGAAATTCCCGTGGTTTTGGTGGATGGAATCCAGCGCGATTTCTGGAAGATCGACGAAGCCCGGCTGGAGCGCGTCCTTCAACGCGCCATGGCCCAATAGGAAAGCGGGCCTCGCAGAATGACACAGGCTTTGTTGGCACCAGCGGCGGGGCTCTAGAGTGGAGTCACGACGCGATGGGACGGAGGGGATAGTGACATCACTGGATTCATCTCCCCAGGCTGTCCAAGGTGCAGGGCCTGACCACAGGACGCAGCCTGTCCACGGGGCACAGCCTACCCCGAGCACAGAGGCCGCCAAACAGATCCCGCCCGCAGCCGTGGCTCGGCTGACCATCTACCTGCGCGCCCTTAACACGCTGTTGTCCGACGGCGTCGAACGGGTATCTTCGGAATCCCTGGCGGAAGCATCGGGCGTGAGCTCGTCAACTCTCCGCAAGGACCTCTCTTATGTGGGCTCCTACGGCACGCGTGGCGTGGGCTACGAAGTGCAGTACCTGAGCCGCCACATCTCCGCGGCCCTGGGGCTGACCCACGACTGGAAGGTCGCCATTGTTGGCGCGGGTAACCTCGGCAAAGCCCTGGCCCGCTATGGCGGCTTCGAGTCCCGCGGTTTTGACGTGGTGGCCATTTTCGACGCCGACCAGATGGTGGTGGGCAACGAGGTGGGCTGGCTGCGGGTCAGCGACGCCGCGGACATGGAGGCGGTGCTGCAGCGGACGGGCGCCAATATGGTGGTCCTGGCGCTTCCGGCCACCGTGGCGCAGGCCGTGTGCGACCGCGTGGTGGCCGCCGGCGTCCACAGCATCCTCAGCTTCGCCCCCGTCATGCTCCAGGTCCCCGAGGGCGTGAACCTCCGCAAGGTGGACATGGCCACCGAGCTACAGATCCTCGCCTATCACGCACAACGGGCGCAGACCCCGGACCAGTCCGCCTAGTTTCGTTGGCGGTTGGTGGGGTCCACGCCCATTAGGGTGTGGATTCGACTTGCGGTGCTACTGGCCGTAGGGGTTGCCAGGCGTGCTGCCCGGGGCGCCGTACGGGCTGCCGAATGCCTGCTGCTTGCGGAAATAGGGCGCCGCCGCCGGCAGGTAGAGCAGCACGATGGCCGCGATCCCCGCCAGCGTCCCCAGAGTTCCGATGCTCGGTGCGCCGAAGAGGCCGACAACGGACAGCGCTGCGAAAACGGTGCCGAGGATGCGGGCCCAGTTCTTGCCTTTCCGGACGAAGAACGCCACGAGTGCGTACAACCCCGCACCGATAATCGCGAAGACTACGAGCGATCCGGCAAGGATGCCCTTAAAGTCTTCGTAGCTGAAGTCAGCAGGAGTGGCGCCGTTGCTGCGCATGGCGTCGTCGAACGCGTTCCGGATCTGAGGATCGTCAAGCATGCCGATGCCCATCAGCAGGCTGATGACGTACACAACACCCGCGCCGATCAGCAGCCAGAACGAGATATTGACCAGCCGGGGAACCCCGTTGGATCCGGTGGCCTGCGGCTGTTCGGACGGGTACTGCGCGTAGGGGGACTGTCCGTACGGCTGCTGGCCATAGGGCGGAGGTGTGGGCTGGCCGAACTGCGGCGGGGTGTTCTGCCCAAACTGCGGGGCGTTCTGACCGTACTGCGGCGGGGTGTTCTGCCCAAACTGCGGGGCGTTCTGACCGTACTGCGGCGCCGGGGGAGTCTGCTGGCCATACTGCGGGGCGTTCTGACCGTACTGCGGCGCCGGGGGAGTCTGCTGGCCATACTGCGGGGCGTTCTCGCCGTATCGGGGCGCTGGCGGCTGGTTGCCGGGCTCGGGCTCGTTTGGGACGGGAGGCGGGACAGGCGTGCTCATGAGCGGTCCTTTGCAGGTCGGATGTCAGTTCGGCTGCTGGGTGCAGTCCAACTGGCCTGCCCCCAGTACGGCTTAGTTCCCACCGTACCCCCGGCGAATGCCGCGGGGGATCATTCCAGAGAGGTATTCGGGCGGAAGTCAGCCTGCTTCGTTCAGGACCCTGTTTTCAGGGGATATTCGTGCGCGCGGCTGTCTATCCACGTTCCTCAACGCCCATAACAGCCCGTGCCGCCGGGTGAGATGCGTCTACGCGCGTCCCTTGACGGAGTTGAACCAGGCCTGCGAGTTCGGCAGCCACATCAGGACGGTTGCCGCGGCGGAGATGAGGAAGCCCAGCCAGTTGTTGCCGATCCCGCTGCCGCCGCCCACACTGCCGCCGATCACGGCGAGCACCAGTGAAACGCCGGCGACGATCGTGAGGGCCAGTCGGGCCCACTCCTTGCCCTCCTTCATCTTCAGGACCAGGACAATCTGGGCCGCGGCCAGGGCGAGGGCCACCAGGACGAGAAGGAGGAGCACAGCAGCCAGCCCGGGTGCCACAACGAACAACGCCAGCGTGCCCAGCACGCCCAACAGGCCGCCAAGGACTCCCAGCATGCCGCCGATGAGCCAGATCCAGTACGAGACCTTCAGTTCGGTGGGCAGCCCGGTCACGCTGAACATGCCGGAGAAACCGCCCTTGGGCATAACGTCTTTGAAGCTGTGGGGGCCGTCGGTGGGCATCGCAAATTGGAAGCCGCCCGGTTGGCCCGTCTGGTTGTACGGCTGGCCCGGCTGGTTGTAGGCCGGGCCCGGCTGGCCCGGCTGCGGGTAACCCTGCGGCGGCTGGTAGCCGGCGGGCGGAACGTTGCCGGCCGGAGGAGCGCTGCCGGCAGGCGGCGGCGTGACAGGCGGCTGGGCACCGGGCTGCTCAGAGCCGGGCTGCTGGGGCTGCTGGGGCTGTGGTACGTCATTGTTGCTCATGGGTCTCACTGTAGACCGCAGGTCCGCCGGTATCCAGGGGATAAAACAAAGCACCCCGGCCGCCAGATTCCGGGGAAGGGCGGCCGGGGTGCTTCAGGATGAAAAACTATGCTGCGGGTGCGATGAACGCGAGCTCCAGGTTGATGGCAACCTTGTCGCTGACCAGCACGCCGCCGGCTTCCAGTACGGCATTCCAGGTCAGGCCAAAGTCCTTGCGGCTGATGGTGGTTTCAGCGGAGACGCCCGCGCGGGTCATGCCGAACGGGTCCACAGCCACGCCGTTGAACTCGGTCTCGAGGGCAACGGGGCGGGTGACGCCCTTGATGGTGAGGTCCCCGGTCAGCTCGTAGCTGTTGCCCTTGGCCACGAGGCCGTTGGAAACGAAGGAGATTTCCGGGAAGGTCTCAACGTCGAAGAAGTCTTCGCCGCGGACGTGGCCGTCGCGGTTGACATCGCCGGAGTCGAAGCTGGCGGTCTGGATGGTGGCGCTGACCTTGGAATCGGCCACGTTGTCGGCGAGGTCCAGGGTTGCCGCGGCGTCCTTGAACTGGCCGCGGACCTTGCTGATGCCTGCGTGCCGGACGGTGAAGGCGATCTCGCTGTGCGAGTTGTCGAGGGTCCAGGTGCCGGTGGTGACGTCTGCGGGAAGAGTCATGGTGTTTCTCCTTGGGTTTGTCGGGTGGTACTTCCGGATAGCTTGACGCTTCATCTGTTGAATCCTCAACTATCCGCTGCATCCAGTATAAACATGCATTTGCATGTTTTGTTCCCGGTTCCGGAACATTTTTCCAAAAAAATGAGTTCTACTGGATGTAGAAGATTTCGGTTCGCACGCCATCTTTGAGAAACTGGTAAACATGCCCCAATCCACTGTCCATCTGCTCCGCCACGGCGAGGTCCACAATCCTGACCGCGTTCTGTATGGCAGGCTGCCCGAATTCCACCTCTCCGAGCTGGGCCGGGAAATGGCGCAGATGCTCGCCGACCACTTCGCCGAACGTGCCGCGCGAGGGGCCAGGATCGTCTATCTCGCGGCGTCGCCGCTGGTCAGGGCGCAGGAAACAGCCGCTCCCACGGCTGAGGCGCTTGGCCTGGACATCAACACGGACGGCCGCATCATCGAAGCGGAAAACTACTTCCAGGGCATGAAGGTCACCAAGGCCGAGCTCCGGAAGCCCAAGCACTGGCCGCACCTGATCAACCCGTTCCGGCCGTCCTGGGGCGAACCGTATAAGGCACAGGCCGCGCGCGTCAGGGCAGCCGTTGAGGACGCCCGGCTCCGAGCCATCGAACTGGCCGCCGGGGACTACGGCACCAACGGCCCCGAAGCCATCATGGTCAGCCACCAGCTCCCCATCTGGGCCACCCGTCTCAGCGCCGAGGGCAAGCCGCTGTGGCATGACCCGCGCAAACGCGAGTGCACTCTGACGTCCATAACCTCCCTGATGTTCGACGACGACGGCTCGCTCCTGCGTGTTGAGTACAGTGAGCCCGCTGCCGCGCTCCTTCCCGGCGCCGCCAGCACCCCCGGAGCCTGACGTGATGGGCAACCGGACAACATCCCGTTCAACGGCCAGCACCGCATCCCGCCGCGTCGTGCTCGCTGCCGGCGGCGCCGCCCTTGCCGCCCTGACCCTGGGGCTGTCCGCCTGTGCGCAGGAGGACGCCCTTGCCAAGCAGGCCAAAGCCGGCGACAACAAGAACTACGTTGCCGGGGACGGCTCGGTGACCGAGTTCACGGCGGCGGACCGCAAGGCCGCCGTCACCATTAACGGCACGCTGTTCAACGGCACCCAAGTAGCGTCCGCGGACTTCCAGGGCAAGGTGACGGTCCTGAACTTCTGGTTCGCCGCCTGCGCACCCTGCCGGGTGGAGGCACCCATCCTGGAAGAGCTGCACCAGGAGTTCAAGGACCAGGGCGTGCAGTTCTTCGGCGTCAACCTCCGCGACGAAAAAGGCACCGCAGAGGCCTTTGACAAGACTTTCAACCTGACCTACCCGAGCTTCGACGATAAGAACGGCGGCGTGCTCCTGGCCGTCTCCGGCCTTGTCCCGCCGGGAGCGGTACCCACAACGCTGGTCCTGGACAAGCAGGGCCGCGTGGCCTCGCGCGTGCTGGGCGAAATCCAGAAGGGCACCCTCAAAGCCCTCATCACCGCTGCCGTGGCAGAGTAGCGGCGGCCCCGGACCGTGAACAGCCCCTTCGCCGAAACCATCCTGAACGGCTCGCTCCTGCTTGCCATCCCGGTGGCGCTGCTCGCCGGCCTGGTGTCCTTCCTGTCGCCGTGCGTGCTGCCCCTGGTGCCCGGCTACCTGGGCTACGTCACCGGCCTGAGCGGCGTGGACCTGGAGAAGCAGAAACGTGGCCGGATGCTTGCGGGCATCGGGCTTTTTGTGCTTGGATTCTCGGTGATTTTCGTCCTGCTGGGCGGCGCGTTCGGCCAGCTGGGCACGCTGATCACCGGCTCGCAGAATGCCTGGATCACCCAACTGCTGGGGGTCCTCGTCATCCTCATGGGCGTGGTGTTTATGGGCGGGTTCGGCTGGCTGCAGCGCGATGCGAAGATCCACGCCAAGCCGCCGGCCGGCCTGTGGGGCGCACCGTTGCTGGGCCTCACGTTTGGACTCGGCTGGGCCCCGTGCATCGGGCCCACCTACTCCGCCGTCCAGCTCCTGAGCCTGTCCGGCGGTTCATCCGCAGCCAAGGGTGCCTTCCTGGCATTTGTCTACAGCCTGGGCCTGGGCATCCCGTTCCTGCTGATCGCACTGGCGGTCCGGCGCGGCATGGGCGTGATGTCCTTCTTCCGCACACACCGCCTGGCCATCCAGCGGATCGGCGGCGGGATCCTGGTGGTGCTGGGCCTGCTGATGGCCAGCGGCGTCTGGGGCGCCTGGGTCACCGAATTGCAGTACTGGTTCCAAACCGATGTGAAGTTGCCGATCTGATGAGCGAGCGCGTGAAAGCAAACAAAGAGTCCGCGGCCCCCGTTGACGCCGCCAAAACTGAGGCGGCGCTGCCGGTCCTGGGGCCGGTGGAGATGCTGAGATGGGCCTGGACCCAGCTGACCAGCATGCGCACGGCGCTGTTCCTGTTGCTCCTCCTGGCCGTTGCCGCGGTGCCCGGGTCCCTGTTCCCGCAGCGCCCGGCCAACCCGTCCATCGTGACGCAGTACATCAAGGGCAACCCGGACTACGGGAAGCTGCTGGACACCCTGCAGCTCTACGACGTCTACTCCTCGGCCTGGTTCTCGGCCATCTACATCCTGCTGTTCATCTCGCTGATCGGCTGCGTGGTCCCGCGCGCCATCGCCCACTACAGGGCCATGCGCTCCCAGCCGCCGCGGACCCCCAAGCGTCTCTCCCGCCTCCCCGAGTACGGCACCCTGGTGGTTCCCGCCGACGCCGGCCTCCCGGCGTCGGACGCCATCCGCAGCGCCGCCGGAGTACTGAAGAAGCGCGGCTACCGCGTTGACGTGAGGGACGACGACGGCGCGCGGCCGTCGTTGGGCGCCGAGCGCGGCTTCGCCAAGGAAGTGGGGAACCTGGTGTTCCACACGTCGCTGATCGGAGTGCTGGTGTCCGTGGCCGTGGGCGGCCTGTTCGGCTACAGCGGCCAGCGCATCCTGGTGGAGGGCGACACCTTCGTGAACACCCTGGTGGGCTACGACCAGTTCACCCCCGGCACCAACTTCCAGTCCAGCCAGCTGCAGCCGTACTCCATCCAGCTGGACAAATTCGACGTCTTGTTTGACCGCGAATCACCAGGCAAAATCGGTCAGCCCATCGACTTCAACGCCGAAGTCACCACGCGGGAAACCCCGGACTCGCCTGCCAAGCAGGAAGTCCTGAAGGTCAACGATCCCGTGACCCTGGGCGGCACCAGCATCTACCTCACCGGCAACGGCTACGCGCCGGTGGTGACCATCCGCGACGGCGCCGGCAACGTGGCCATGCAGGGTCCCGTGGTGGCCAAACTCCAGGGTGACAACTACTACTCGTCCCTGGTGATCAAGGTCCCGGACGCCCGGCCCGAACAGCTTGGCTTCTTGGGGTTCTTCCTGCCCACCGCGTTTGTCACCGACGAAGGCGTGTCCTTCAGCGGCGATCCGGACCTGTTCAATCCGCGGCTGACTCTCAACTCCTACTTCGGTGACCTCGGCCTGGACGCCGGCTCCCCACAGAACGTCTTCGAACTGGACGTCAGTGACCTCACGCCGCTGAACGCCCGCAACCTGGACGCCGGCGGCATTACCCTGGCGCCGGGCAGCACCTATAACCTGCCGGACGGCAAGGGCAGCATCAGCTTTGACAGCGTGAAGCGGTATGTGGGCGTGGACATCCACCACAACCCGGGCCAGCTGTACGCCCTCATATTCGCGCTGCTGGCCGTGGGCGGCCTGATCGTCTCGCTCTACGTCAACCGGCGCCGCGTCTGGGTCCGGACCGGAACCCACGAGGATGGCCGGACCATGGTGGAGTATGGCCTGCTTGCCCGCGGTGAGGACCACCGGCTCGCCGCGGAGGCGGCTGTCATCCGGAAGCTGTTATCTGAGGAGTGGCAGCTCGAGGATCCCGATTCCCACGCTGATTCCAGCGTCACCCAGCAAACTCCCAGCCGCCAGGGCGATAATGGCGCAGTCTCGCTCACCTCCCCAGCTGGCCCCAACGGGCCGAAAAAGGACCAGTAATGCCGTTCGCCATCAACGAAACCATGGGCCAGTACAGCGAGCTGTTTATGCTGCTCGCCGCCGGCACCTACACCGTGGCCTTCATCGCCTTCGCCTGGGACCTCGCGAAGAGCAGCAAAGCGCTGCGCGCCATTGACCTGAAAGCGGCCGAGGCTGCCGGGGCCAGGGTGCCCGCGATGGCTGGCGCCGGTGCGTCTGTTGGAGCGTCGCCTGGCTCAGCCGCGGTAGCGGACAGTGTGGCAGTGGACAGGGTGGACTCGCACCTGGCCGGACCCGTGGGACGGGCCGAGCGCCCGTCGTCGTCCGTTGCCAAGCGGGGCGGCGACGCTTCCGGGGCCGGGCAGACCGCCGACGCCGATATGCGCTACGCGGCGGAACGGCGCGTTCCGGCGCGGGTCGCCGTTGCCCTCACCATTCTCGGCGTCCTGATCCACGCCGCCGGCGTTCTCACGCGTGCCATCGGGTCCGGCCGCGTGCCGTGGGGAAACATGTACGAGTTCCTGACTACGGGCGCTTTTGTGGCTGTGGCTGTTTTCCTGCTGGTACTTATCCGCCGTGACCTGCGGTTCCTCGGCACGTTTGTGGTGGGCCTGGCCATCATCATGCTGGTGGCCGCCTCAGTGGCCTACTGGACTCCGGTGGGCCATCTGGTTCCGGCACTGCAGAGCTACTGGCTGATCATCCATGTCTCCATCGCCGTGCTCTCCTCCGCGCTCTTCACCCTCACATTTGCCATGTCAGCCCTGCAGCTGGTGCAGTCCCACCGGCAAAAGACGGTGGCTGCCGGCGGTGCGGACAAGCTTGGTTTTATGCGTCTGGTTCCCTCGGCGCTGAGCCTGGAAAACCTGTCCTACCGGATCAATGCCATCGCCTTCATTGGCTGGACGTTCACCCTTATGTTCGGCGCCATCTGGGCCGAAAAAGCGTGGGGCCGGTTCTGGGGCTGGGACACCAAGGAAGTCTGGACATTTGTGATCTGGGTGGTTTATGCCGGCTACCTCCACGCGCGCGCCACGCGTGGCTGGACCGGCACCCGTGCCGCCTGGCTGTCGATCGTCGGATACCTGTGCGTTGTCTTCAATTTCACCATCGTGAACCAGTTCTTTAATGGCCTGCATTCCTACTCGGGCCTCTGAACAGGCGTTTCTCCGGCGAACCGCCTCAGCGCGGCCCTAATACACCAATCGATGTACGAATAAGGGTGTTTCCGGGCAGGCTGTGATGCTACCTTGGTTGCAGCGCGTCTGTGATGAAGCTCGCGGACAGCTCGCTGCGTTTTCAGAGGTACCCATGAACTACGTTCTCGCCATAGACGTAGGGACCAGTTTCACAGCTGCTGCCCTCCTTCGGCTTGACCAGAATGCCCCGCGTGTTCCGGAGACCCTCCCGCTGGGGCTTCGCGGAAGTGCGGTGCCCTCTGTGGTCTACTTTCCAGAGGAAGGCCCCGTTCTGGTGGGCGAGGCAGCCGAACGTCGCGGCCTTGATTTCCCTGAACGGGTGGTGCGTGAGTTCAAACGCCGGGTGGGCGATGAGGTGCCAATCGCGGTGGGCACCCTGCAGCTTCCCGCCCAAGACGTTTTTGCCACTATGGCGCGCTGGGTCGCAGACCGCGCTGAAGAGCGCGAGGGCGCACCGCCGTCGGCCATTATCCTCTCTCACCCTGCCTCGTGGGGGGCACACCGGACGCAGCTTATTCTTGCTGCCTTGGCCGCAAAGGGCCTGGAGCACGTCATGCTGGTCAGCGAGCCGGAAGCTGCAGCGCTGCACTATGCCGCCCAAGTGCGGGTGGAGGACGGCAGCACCATCGCCGTCTACGACCTCGGTGGCGGAACTTTCGATACCGCAGTCCTGAGAAAAGCCGATTCCGGCCAGTTCGAGCTCCTGGGCCGTCCCGTGGGTATCGAGGGCCTGGGCGGGGCCGATTTCGACGCATCCGTCATGCAGCACGTAGCCGCACACGCCGGGCAGGGACTTGCCGGCCTTGACCCTGCGGAGCCCGGCGCCCTTGCAGCACTGGCGCGGCTGCGGCGGGAATGTGTGGAGGCCAAAGAGGCGTTATCCGCCGACTGCGAGGCCAGCATCCCGGTGCTACTTCCTGGGATCCAGCAGCAGGTGCGGCTGGTCCGTGCCGAGTTTGAGGCAATGATCAGTGAGCTGATCCGGGAGACGCTGGATGCCCTGGGGCGTTACCTGCAGGACCTTGGTCTCACCCCGGAGGACCTGTCTGCCGTGCTGCTGATCGGAGGCTCGTCGCGAATTCCGCTGGTGGCACAGCTGATTTCTGAAGAGCTGGACCGGCCAATCGCCGTGGACGCTGATCCCAAATCATCCATCTGCCTCGGCGCCACCATAGCTGCCCTTCGCTCGCGGCCGGAGCTGACGGCGAAGGCGGATGTCACCGCACAGCCGGACAACGCCGTGCAGGCCGCGGCCCGCGATGCCCGCCGTCCGGCCAGCTGGTCCCGGAAGCCGGGAGCCGCTGTTGGCTCCATCGGCGGCACAGCTGGCGCTGGAACGGGTGCCGGAGCCACGAGACACGTGGGTGCACACGCACCTCGGGCACGCACGGGAGCGCACAGTTCGCGGCCCACGGCTAGGCTGACTGCGGTGGCCGCTGCGGCGGCGTTGTTCACAGTGCTCAGCGCCACCGCGGCCCAAAGTCCTGGCGGGCTGGAAAGCCTCACAGCCATGTTGGCGCCGCCGGCCGCAGGGGCTGCCAAGGCTGACGCGGCGGGTAGCGCGGATGCCCACCGGTCAACGCCCGGAGGTGCGGCCGGCGGCGGTGCGGGAGCCGCTGCTGGTAAAGCCGGCGCCGCCCAGAAACCGAGCGTGGGCATTGAGGCCAGTTCGAAGAAGCCCACGGCACCCGCCAGCGGGGCGGGGATAGAAGCTGCGGCGTCGCCCACCGCCCTGCCGCCGGCGTCACCGGCGGCAGGTGGTGCGGCCCCGGGTTCCACATCCGGCGCGGGGGCGACGAGCGGTCCCACCGGATTGGCCGCGGCCGGAACGACGGCCGGGACACCAACACCGGACCCTACAACTAACCCGCCTGCGATGCCTACGACGACGGACCCGACGATCCCTCCGCCTACGACGACGGATCCAACGATCCCTCCGCCTACGACGACGGATCCAACTGCGGACCCGACAACAGATCCGCCCACAACAACAGATCCGCTGGCGACGAGGGATCCGTCCACGACGCAGGAGCCGAGCGTCGAGCCCGATCCGACCACCCTGCCAGCGCCCGAGCCGACCACCGAACCGCCAGCCTCGGCACCTACCGTGACAGAGCCGGCGGCCTGACCCATGGTGACCGGACAGCCGCACGTCACGCCCCATGCCGTGGCAGAACCGGAGCCGTCCGCAACCGGAGGCCCTCAGCTCGTCGCCCAGCAGCTTCGCGGTGCGAATGCCGCTGTCCGCGAACTCCTGCTGGCCTTATCGGTGGGCTTCACCATTCCCGGGCCCTTGCCGCGGGAACTCCTGCGCAAGGTGGCCGGTGATGGCGCGGACGGCCTCGACTCCCTGGTGGCACGGGCGGAATTATCAGGGTTTCTCCAGTCCGACGGAGCCGTGGCGGGCACCGCCCGGCATGCGCTCCTGACCACCACGTCGACGCCCCGCATCCATGCGCTCCAGCGCGAACTGGTGGGGTGCTTCGTTGCGGATGGTCTTCCATTGGGCGACCTTGCCCGTGAACTGGCACGCAGCGGGCTCGCTGACCATCGCGTGGCGGCGGAACTCGAAAAAGCCGGGGACAGGGCACTGGAACGTGATCCGGGCCTGGCCGCCCAGTTGTATGAGGAGGCCCTGCTGGCGGGTGCCGATGAGCTGGGCACCGCGTCCCGCCGGGCCCTGGCTGCTTCGGCCACGGGCGATCTGGATTCCGCCGGACGGATCGTCGATGTGCTGCTCGTGTGCGCTGACCCGCCGGACCTCCGTCTCGGCGTGGATGTTGCGGCCGCCGTATGGGCGCAGCGGGGTTTGCTGGCCCGCTGCGCGGACGTTTACACCTGGCTGGGTCCGGAACGTGTAGGGCCGTCTGCGCCATCCGCCGCCGTGGCCATGATCGGCTGCGGCAATCGGGCCGGGGCCGAAACGATGTTTCCGGCCGGCTCCGTTCCGGAATCGCCCACTCTCCTGGCCGTCGCCCAGGCACAAACGGGCCAGGGCATCCTTGCGTCGCTGGCGATGGATCCACATCAGGTCCTTCCGATCCTGATCCACGCATCCGACATGATGAACGCGTCAGGGGCGGCAGTCCCGGTGCCGGACACTCCCGGTGCCCTGGCTGCGTTGGTGGCATTGCACAGCGGCGAGCCCTATCTGGCGGAAACCATCGTGCGGGCGGCCACAACTGCCGTCCAGGGTGGCGACGCCGCCAAGCCACGTCTGTTCCTGATCCAAGCATGGTGCGCAATGCAGCAGGACAACCCGGACGATGCGCGGCTGGCCATCAACGAGGCCTGCAAGGCCAACCACTGGCCGTTGGTTCCCCGGGACGAATTCCTTTGTGCCGCGTTGGAAGTCGGCCTGGCACGCCGCAGCGGCGAAGTTCACGACCTGCTCCTGGCGTGGGAACGGGCACGGGAAGCCATGCTGCACACATCGGTTGACCTTTACAGCCTCCTGCCGTGGGGGGAGCTGATGATCACGGCCGCCCGGCTGCGGGAGACGCGGCGGATCTCGCTGTACCTTGACGGGGCGTGGAAGCTCCTGCAGGACCTTGGGGAGCCGCCGTTATGGGCTGTGCCCATGCATTGGGCCGCAGTGCAGGCAGCATTGCTGAGTGACAGTCCGGCCGACCTGGCCCCCCATGCAGCGGCACTGGCACGGGCGGCGGACCGCAGCCACCTCGCGTCCGTACTGGCAGCGGCCGGCAAAGTTTGGGTGTCGGTCCTTGCCGGTAAGGTCCGGGCAGCGGACGTTGAGGCGGCCGCCCGTGGACTCAACGCCGTCGGGATGCCCTGGGAAGGTGCACGGCTCGCTGGCCACGCCGCCGCCCGCGCAAGTGAGCGCAAGGACATGGTGCGTCTGCTGTCCTGCGCCCGGGACCTTCATCCGCAAGGGAGCGCAACCGGAGCGAACACGGCCAGGCAATCCGAAGCAACCAGCGCGGCTGCCGCGGACCAGGGCAACAGCAGCGCCCAGTCGGACGGCTCGATGCTGAGTGAACGGGAAAAAGACGTGGCGAGGCTGGTGTTGGAAGGAAAAACATACCGGGAAATCGGGGAAGCAATCTACATTTCTCCGAGGACCGCTGAGCATCATATTGCCCGGATGCGCCGTCGCCTGGGCGCTGAAAACCGCTCCGATCTGCTGGTCCGGCTGCGGCTTGCCCTGGGATCCGAAAACCCCAAAGGGAGTGATCCCCTAGTACCCCTAACAGGACGGTCGGCGGACCCCCAGCAGGGCGCCCGCCGGTAGAGGGAACCGACCCGATGCCGCTCCGAGGACCGAACCGTACGTTTGACTCAAACCCAGCAATGTCGCTGGGCCACCCACAACTCAGAGAAGATTTGAGGACCACCAAATGCCTACACTTGCAAACGACCTCGTCCTGTTCCTGATGAGCCTTTTCGGAAACCAGCAGGCGGCACAGAAATTCCTGGACGATCCCGAGCGGGCCCTGGAAAGCGCCGGCCTTGGAGGCGTTTGCTCCGCGGATGTTGACGCAGCATTGCCGGTTGTCCTGGACTACGCGCCCATTACGGTCCATGGGTCTTTCGACCGGTCCTACAGCACCGGCGGCAACGGCGCCGCAACCGGCGGGGGTGGCGCTGGCAGCGGCGGCGCTGTTGCGGTCACCCCGCCTCCGGCCGGCCATGGCCACGATGACCACGCCCACGCTGTCCAGCAGTTGCAGAATGTGGTAAACAACTACTCGTACACCTCAACGGTGGATGATCGGGACACCATCACTGACCAGTCCGTCAACCAGAACATCTGGGCCAACGGCGACGTCACGCAGTGGTTCGACAATCATGCTGTTGTCGCCTCCGGTGACCGTGCGGTGGCTGCCGGCGATGACGTCGACATGAGGGACTCCAACAACATTCAGGACTCCTACAACACGGACAATTCGAACGACAGCTCGACGGACAGCTCGGTCAACGCCGGCCGTGACGCCAGCGTCGGCAACACCCATACGGACATAGAGGATTCTTTCAACACCGACCTTGACGTCGACATCGAGGATTCCTTCAACGACAACTCGGACAACCGTGTCGACAACTCTGAACAAACCGACACGAACATCGAGGATTCCTTCAACGACAACTCCGTTGTGCTGACGGACAACTCCGACAACTCTGTTGAACTCACCGACAACTCCGACAACTCCACCTACACCAACGTGGACGTGGAAATCGAGGACTCGTTCCAAGACAACTCGGGCTCCGGAAACATCGAGGACAGCTCCACTTACACCAACATCGAGGTCGAGGACGTCGGTAATACGCATGTCGAGGCAGGTGATGACATCACCCTCTAGTCAAGCCCCGGGTATCGAGGCAGTGCCCGGCGGGAGTCCAATCTCCTGCCGGGCGTTTCCCGGCCCAAAGCAACGTCCCGTTACGGGACCTGACCAAAGGACCGGCAGTGGTTCAAACGCAGCGACCGGGGCTTCTGGCAACGATGGCAGACTCCTCAGAACCGGCGGGACCGTCAGCGTCGGCGACCTCGGTGCAACTGGTCAAACTGGTGGAACAGGGCATCGAAATCGTCAGCGAGGGAGACCGCGCCGATTTGCGGAAGCGTTTGGATCAGACCCTGCGGCGGCTGAAGGATCCCAGCATCCGAGTAATTGTGGTGGGCGAATTCAAGCAAGGCAAAAGCAAGCTCATCAACGCCCTGCTCAACGCACCGGTCTGCCCCGTCGACGACGACATTGCCACGTCGGTGCCAACCATCGTCCGGCACGGTGAGCCGGCGTCGGCATGTGTCCTTTTGCCTCGCGCAGATGCTGAGCCCGGCGAAGAAGCGGAACTCGACCGCCAGCCCATCAACATCGCTGACCTGGCCGCCTACGTTTCCGAACGCGGTAATCCAGGCAACGCCAAGAAATTGGTGGCCGCGGAAGTGTTCCTGCCCCGGAAAGTCCTGGCCGGCGGCCTGGCCCTTGTTGATTCGCCAGGCGTCGGCGGTCTGGGGTCCACCCATACACTTTCCACCCTGACGGCGTTGCCAACGGCCGACGCCATGCTGCTCGTTTCGGATGCCTCCCAGGAATACACCGAGCCGGAGATCAGGTTCCTGCGCCAGGCCATGCGGATCACCCCGAGCGTGGTGGGAGTCCTGTCTAAGACGGACCTGTATGCGGAATGGCGCCGGGTGGCTGAACTGGACCGCGGACACCTCTCCCAGGTCTCGCCAGAGATCCCGCTGATCCCCGTGTCCTCGGATCTTCGGCTGGAAGCCATGCGGCTCCAGGACGGGGAACTAAACAACGAATCGGGCTTCCCTGACCTGATCGTCCATCTTCGGAATGAAATCGTGGGTAAGTCCCAACGGATCCAGCGGCGCTCGGTGAGCCAGGATCTGCTCTCCGTCACGGACAATCTTCGGCTTTCCCTGCAGTCGGAATTGGCTGCCCTGGAGGACCCTGAGGGGACGCCCGCGATGATCGCAGGCCTTGAATCGGCGAAGCTGGAAGCCGACGATCTCCGCAAACGTTCTGCCCGCTGGCAGATCACACTCAACGACGGCATCGGCGATCTGATTGCAGACATGGAGTACGACCTGCGGGACCGCCTGCGGCGGATCCAACGAGACGCCGAGACGGCCATAGACCAGGGGGATCCAGGCCCTACGTGGACTGCGTTCACGGCATGGCTCGAAGAGTGCACTGCGGCCGCGATTTCCGACACGTTTGTGTGGACCAGCGAGCGGGCCGTATGGCTGGCAGCCCTGGTGGCTGAACACTTCTCCGAGGATGAGGTGGCTCTTCCGGTCCTTCGTGTCTCCGACACAGGGGACGCCCTGGACCCGGTGGACGACATGCCCGGCCTGGATGACGGGCGGATCAACCCGATGCAAAAAGTCCTCATCGGCATGCGGGGTTCCTACGGCGGCGTGCTGATGTTCGGCCTGTTGACAGGCATCTTCGGTATGGCCCTGATCAATCCACTGTCCGTCGGTGCCGGCCTCCTCCTGGGGCGTAAAGCCTACCGGGAGGACAAGGAAGGCAGGCTCAAGCGCCGGCAGGCGGAGGCCAAGGCACTGGTCCGCCGACAGGTGGACGATGTGGTGTTCCAAGTAGGGAAGCAACTTAAGGACCGGCTCCGGCTGGTCCAGCGATCCACCCGTGACCACTTCACCGAAATTGCCGAAGAGCACCACCGGTCACTCTCGGATTCCGTGGCGGCCGCGCAAAAGGCAGCCACCACATACAACCTCGAAAAAGAGATGCGCATCCGGGATATCAAGGCAGGGCTCAATCGCGTGGACACCCTCCGACAGGCCGCTGAGAGTGCGGCGGTCACGGAACCGGGTGCCACTCCTGCGCACGGTGCCGGTTCCACGCCCCGTCGCCCACCCGTGGTGGCGGCCGAATGAGGGAATCAACGATCGCGGGGGTGTCGGACCTGATCCAGGATGCCCTGGCCGTCTACCATGATGATCCTGCGGCTGCGGCGGCCCTGGAAAGCTACGCCGTTAGGCTGGCCGAACCCCTCCGGATCGCCGTTGCGGGCATGGTGAAGGCGGGAAAATCAACCCTGCTCAACGCCATCATCGGCGAAGAGATCGCTCCGACCGACACCGGTGAATGCACTCGGATCGTCACCTGGTACCGCTACAACCACACGCCGCGGATCACTCTCCATCCGGTGGCCGGTGAACCTCGCACGCTGCCGCTCAAGCGGGAGAACGGGCGGCTGGTTTTCGTTCTTGGCCAGGACCGGCCGGATGACGTGGAACGGCTGGTAGTGGAATGGCCGGCGGAGAGCCTGCGGGAGGTCACGCTTATCGATACCCCGGGAATTGCCTCGCTGTCCGAGGGCGTCTCCGCCAGGTCCGTCAGCTTCCTCACACCGGCCGACGCGCCGTCAGAGGCCGATGCTGTCCTCTACCTCATGCGCCACATGCACGCCTCCGATATCCGGTTCCTGGAGTCGTTCAGGGACACCGAGACAGGACGGTCGGGGACCGTTAACGCCTTGGCCGTGTTGTCCAGGGCCGACGAGATCGGCGCGGGTCGGATTGATTCCCTGATTTCCGCGGGGGAGATCGCAGAGCGGTACCGCCGGGACCCCAGCCTGCGAAAGCTGGCATTGGGGGTGGTCCCGGTGGCCGGTCTGCTGGCCCAAAGCGCCCGGAGCATGCGCCAGTCAGACTACGAGTCGCTGGCCCTTCTCGCCGCCATGGACAGGTCGGACCGGGAACGGCTGCTGCTCTCCGCGGACAGGTTCCTGCGGGCCAGTGTCCCGGAAGGCCTTGGTGCCGACGCGCGGGCATCGCTGCTGGAGCGTTTCGGGCTGTTCGGGATCCGGCTGGGAGTGGTCCTGATCAGGGCCGGATTCACGGACCCGACGCCGCTGGCGCATGAGCTTGCCCGACGCAGCGGGCTGGACCCGTTATTGGCCATGGTGACCGGCCAGTTCCATGCCCGCGCCGACGCCCTGAAGGCCCGCACCGCCTTGGTCGGCGTGGAAACCCTGCTCCGAACTACACCGCGGGAAGGCTCCGGGCACCTCGCAGCGGCCCTGGAACGGCTCCAGGTCAACGCCCATGAGTTCCGCGAACTGCGCCTGCTGGCCACGCTGCGTACCGCAGGAACAGGTCTGAACGAAAATCTGGCGGAGGAAGCAGAGAGGCTCATCGGCGGTGCTGGCACGGCGGCGCACCTTCGGTTGGGAATGGAGCCGGAAGTATCGCCGGAGGAGATCATGGGAGTGGCCAGACAGGTCCTTCACCGTTGGCGGCTGGTGGCCGAGAGCCCCTTGATGGACCGTTCAGGGCTGGATGCATGCCGCATAGTGGTGCGCAGCTGCGAGGGGGTTCTGGCGGAGTTCGCCGCCCTCCAGCGGCAGGGCGCCTGACAGCTGTGCTGTTACGGCCCATTCCGTTTCGCTTTGAGCCACCTGCCGGCCGGCGGCATAAACAGTGCCACCAGGCCGACGAAGGCCAGGAGCAGTTGGGATCCCCACAGGAGAACGACGTTACGGCCTGCGTCGCCCTCCGGCACCAGGAATGCGGAAGCCACTGCCATGACCAGGATCTGGCCGGCCAGCAGGAGAATCATCAGCCAGCGGGCCCAGCCGTGGCGCGCAGAGACAACCGCCAGCATGGCCGTCTGAAGCAGGATCACAAGAAGCAACCCGCTGAGACTGCCCCAGAAAACTATGGCTGCCGATGTGGTCACCGCGTTGGCATCACCGCCTGGGGCCATTTCCTCCACTACGGTGCGGAGGCGTTCCAGGTGGGGGGTGCGGGTGAGGAAGGAGCCGATGAGAACGGCGAGGCCGGCGACGAAGCTGATCAGCCAGGCTGACCGCGCCAGGCGGACGCTCCGCGGTGTCGGCGGAACAACCACAATGGGCGCAGGAGCGGCGTAGGACAGCCCGGGCCGCGGCGGAGGAGGTGTGGCAGCCCTGTCGGGTGCAGCTGGCCGTTGGGAATCTCCGTCAGGATGCTGGGCCATTGTTTTGTTACTTTATGTCGCCGGTATCGTGGGTGTCCGCGTCTCCCGTGCTGGCATCGCCGTCGGCCTTGGCCTTGGCCGCAAGATCATCCTTGAGCTTCTTGAGGCGGGCAGCCTCGGTCTGGTTGCGGCGGCGCATTTCCAGGTTGCGGAGGAAATCGGGATCATCATCCGGCGCGGTGGGGTGGCTGCGTGGTTGGCGGACCGGTGCGGAGTCGCGCGGACGGCCGATCAGCAGCCACAGGATGGCGCCGAGCACCGGAAGGACGATCATCACCACAATCCAGGCAGGCTTGGAGATCCCGCGGGTGAGGCGGCCGTCAGTGCGGATCACATCCACCAGGCCATACACAAAGATGACGAGAACGGCAACGGCGAGAACCACACGGAAGAGCATGCCATTAAGTCTATCGTCCGCAGGCGGGGGGCGTTCAGGCAGGGCGGCTAAACTTGAAACGTGGCTTTTCTGAAATACTCCCTGATCCGGCTGGCGCTGTTTGCGCCGCTCTTTGTTCTCTTTATGTTCCTGAAGCTGGGGGCGGTGCTGTCAGTCATCTGCGCAGCGCTGATCGCGTTTGCGGTCAGCTACCTTTTCTTCCAGAAACAGCGCGACGCCGCCGCCGCGGCCATTCACGGCCGGCTCGCCGGCAAGGCCAAGCCGCTGCGCAGTGAAAGCGAGGTGGCCGACGCCGAAGCCGAGGACAGCCTCCTGGACGCCAACCCGGACATCACCATCCGGAACAGCGGCCCGAAGGCCTCCGAAACGAAGGCCCCCGAGGCCTAGCCCGGCCTGGAGTCGGCTTAGAATCCGTGGCTGAGCACCAGTCCCAGTGAGAACAGCAGGCTGTAGCCCAGGTTGATCAGGCCTGTCTGCTTGAGGACGGGGATGAGGCTCTTGCGCTTGCGGCCGTTGATCATCAGCCAGGCGGGCATCAGGCAGGCCGGGATGAGCAGCAGCACAATCAGCATCCACGGCCGTCCGGGAGCCAGGATGACCACCAGGAGGATGGCCACGGCCAGCATCAGCACGTAGCTTTCGCGGGCGTGCTTGTCACCCAGGCGCACGGCCAGGGTCTTTTTGCCTGCTTGGATGTCGGTGGGGATGTCGCGGACGTTGTTGGCCATCAGCAGGGCAGAGGCGATCAGGCCGGTGCCGATCGCACCGACCACGGAAGGCAGACTGACCTGGCCGGCCTGGGTGTAGGTGGTACCGAGGGTTGCCACCAGGCCGAAGAAGACAAACACAAAAACGTCGCCCAGGCCCATGTAGCCATAGGGGTTCTTGCCGCCGGTATAGCCCCAGGCGGCCATGACGCAGCCGATACCCACCAGGATCAGCCACCAGCTCTGGGTGATGATTACCAGGACCAGGCCCAACATCATGGCCAGCGCGAACGTTCCGAAGGCCGCATATTTGACGTGCTCCGGGCGGGCCGTCCCGGATCCGACCAGCCGCAGCGGCCCCACCCTGTCCTCGTCGGTGCCGCGGATTCCGTCCGAATAATCATTGGCGTAGTTCACGCCGATCTGCAGCAGCAGCGCCACCAGGGCGGCCAGCACGGCATTAACGGGGCGGAACGAATCCAGCTCGTAGGCCGCGGCGGTGCCGATCAGCACCGGGGCGATGGCGGCCGGCAAAGTGCGGAGGCGGGCGCCTTGGATCCATTGTGCGGCTGTGGCCACGGTCAGTACCTCTGTTGGGTCGGGAGAACGGTGAAACGGTGGTGGCGGCCGCGAACGGGCCGCCGGTGCAGCTCTACTCTACTTTCCCTGATGCAGCGCGTTGAGCCGGTCGATCATCGCCAGGCGGTCCGGCTTGCCGTTGGGAAGCATCAGCAGCTCCGGGCCGGCCAGCACGGTTTTCGGTGCCAGTAGGCCCAGCCGCCGGTGCCATTCCTCTTTGAGTACGACGGCGTGATCCCCGGTAGGGGTGCCCGTGGCACCTGCGCCAGAGCCACCGCGGTCGAGGGCAACAAAGGCGGCCACGGCCTGGCCCCATTCCGTGGACGGGACGCCCGCCACAAAAGCCGCCGCGACGCCGTCGGACTTTTCCAGCTCTTCCTGCACATGCGCGGCCGAGACCTTGACCCCGCCGGTGATGATGACATCGTCGGCGCGGCCCAGCACGGTGAGGCGGCCGTCCGCGTCCAGCGTTCCGAGGTCATTGGTGCGGTACCAGCGGACGCCGTCCTCCTCGAAGAACGTGTCCGTCGCTTCGGGCGCATCCACGTACCCGGCGGCCACGGTGTCGCCGCCGAGCAGGATGCGGCCGTCCTCGGCCACCCGGACCTGGACGCCTTCCAGCGGCACGCCGTCGTACACGCAGCCGCCGCAGGTTTCCGCGGACCCGTACGTGGTGACCACCCTGACGCCCGCCTCGCGGGCTGCGTCCAGCAGTCCGGCCGACGCCGGTGCGCCGCCCAGCAGGATGCCGTTGAAGCGGCGCAGGACGGCCAGGGTCTCCGGCGACGGCGCCTCCAGGAGGCGTTGGAGCTGAGTGGGCACCAGCGAGGTGAAGCGGAACTTGTCGGTCAGCTCCAGGGCGCCGGCCGTGAAGGCCTCGGGGGTGAAGCCGCCGGACATGTCCATGACCCACGGCCGGGTGCCGGCGAACAGCGACCGCACCAGGACCTGCACGCCGGCCACGTACTGCACCGGCAGCGCCAGGAGCCACTGGCCCTCGCCCTTGAGCGCCAGGGCGGTGGCCATGGATGAGGCCGCCAGCGCCTCGACGTTCAGGATGGTGGCCTTCGGTGCGCCCGTCGAGCCGGACGTGCGGACCACCGCCACGGCGTCGTCGCAGCCGGGCGTCTCGGTGTGTCCCACCACCAGTTCGCCGTTGGGGCCCATGGAAAGTTCGACGGCGGGTCCCTCGCCGTGGAGGGCGGCGGCCAGGGCTTTGAGCACCGGGTCGATGTCCGTGGGACCGATGGTCTGGGTTCCGAGATTCATGTGCCGTCCTGCCTTTGAAGTCAGCCGGGGCCTGGAGGCCGGCCGGCTTGGAAGTTTTGTGCCTCGGAGGTGCCTCGAAGGTGCCTCGAAGGTGCCTAGAAGTAGTGCGGGAAGCGGGACCAGTCCGGATCCCGTTTCTCGAGGAAGGCTTCCTTGCCCTCCACCGCCTCATCCGTCATGTAGGCCAGGCGGGTGGCTTCGCCGGCGAAGACCTGCTGGCCGGCCAGGCCGTCGTCGGCAAGGTTGAACGCGAATTTCAGCATACGGATGGCCTGGGGTGACTGGCGTGCGATGTCCGCGGCGTATTCCAGGGCCACCTCTTCGAGGCGCTCGTGGTCCACGGCCTCGTTGACGGCGCCCATACGGACCATGTCGTCCGCGGAGTACTCCCGGGCCAGAAAGAATATCTCGCGGGCGGACTTCTGGCCGATCTGGCGGGCCAGCAGGGCAGAGCCGTACCCGGCGTCGAAGCTTCCCACGGTGGCGTCCGTCTGCTTGAACTTGCCGTGCTCGCGGGAGGCGATGGTGAGGTCCGAGACGACATGCAGGGAGTGCCCGCCGCCGGCAGCCCAGCCGTTCACCACGGCGATGACCACCTTGGGCATGGTCCGCATCAGCCGCTGGACCTCGAGGATGTGGAGGCGGCCGGCGCGGGCGGGGTCGATGGTTTCCTGCGTTTCGCCGTCGGCATACCTGTACCCGTCGCGGCCGCGGATCCGCTGGTCCCCGCCGGAGCAGAAACTGTGTCCGCCGTCCTTGGGGGAGGGGCCGTTGCCGGTGAGCAGGACGGTGGCGACATCAGGGGTCATGCGGGCGTGGTCCATCGCGCGGTAGAGCTCGTCCACGGTGCCGGGGCGGAAGGCGTTGCGGACTTCCGGGCGGTTGAAGGCGATCCGGACGGTGGGCAGGTCCCTGGTTATCGCGCCTTCGGCGTCGCGCTCAACCTGCCGGTGGTACGTCATGTCCTGGAAGTCATCGAAACCGGACACAGTGCGCCAGCGGGTGGGGTCAAAGACATCGGACACCTTGGCGGGAAGTTGGTTGCTCACCGGACAAGTCTAGTAATCGGCTCAGCTGAAGCAACGCGGGGTCACTTAACGCCCCTCCAGGAGCGGTTAATGGGCGGAATCTGACCCCGCGTTGGTTGGGTTAGGGCTGGACCTGCTGTAGCTGCTCAAAGAGTTCGGGCGGGATGGCATAGATGAAGATGACCGCCAGCAGGTTCTTGGCCGCGTGCACAAAGTAGGAGAACATCAGGTTCTTCCCGGTCCATACGTAGACAAAGACCAGCGTGGCGCCCATGGCCAGATAGGGGAGCAATGCACTGAGGGTGATGGTTTCCTGGCCCGCAATGTGGATGCCGGCAAAGAGGACCACAGACAGGGCGCAGCAGAACCAGATGTTGAGCCGGCGGCCTAGCTTGCCGATCAGCAGGTGCCTGAAGATGTACTCCTCCACAAACGGGCCCACCACCACCAGGACAGGCACCATCAGCCAGGCGGGCACCTGCTGCATCAATGCCTGCAGCCCGGCTTGGTTTGCCGACGTCTCCACTCCGCCGCCGGCCGCCACCACAACGGCCGTGAGGATCATCATGGCCACCACCGCGGCGGGCACCATCAGCACGGTGAACCACGGACGGGTGGCCAGCACACGCAGGTCCCGGGCTACCACCCGGCGGGCGGCGGCCAGGGCCAGGATCCCGATGGAGCCATAGAAGATGAGGTTCACGGCGTACGATGCCGCGGCCGGAGTGGGGGCAAGCTGGCGGATGAACGGGACCAGCAGTTCCCCGGCGACGGCGAAGAGTCCAGCCACGGCCACGTAGAGGCCCACGGTGGTGAGATCAAGGCTGGAAAACCGGTACAGGTCGGGCTGCGGCGCGGGTGGTTTCCGGTGTGTGGTGGCCATGTCTTCAGCCTAGCTCCCCATTTCCCGCCTGTTGCCCTATCACTTTTGGTCCCCAAACCGGACTTTTGGGGACCAAAAGTGATAGAGCAACCAGGGGTGGAAGGCGACGCGGGCGGGCGTCACATTGCGGGGCCGGATCGGCGTCCCGTAGAATATTCGGTATGCCTAACTTTTTGTTTCGGCGCGCCAAAGTAGCCGCCCGAACCCTCGCCCTGCGAGCGGCGAAGTTCCGCGCTGCCGGTGCCGCCGCCGTCGTGCTGTTGTCCCTCTCCCTGACCGCCTGCGGGGGTAATGCGTCCGGCACGAGTGACAGTGACAAGCCCGTGGTCCTGACCACATTCACGGTACTGGCCGACGTCGCCCGAAACGTTGCGGGGGACAAGCTCACCGTTGAGTCCATCACCAAGGCGGGTGCGGAGATCCATGGCTACGAACCCACCCCCGGCGACATCCGCAAGGCAGCGAAGGCGGACCTCATCCTGGACAACGGGCTGAACCTCGAGGCCTGGTTCGGGCAGTTCGTGGAGGGCCTGGATGTGCCGCATGTGGTGGTCAGTGACGGTGTGGAGGTCGTGTCCATCGGCGAGGACTCATACCAGGGCAAGCCGAACCCGCATGCGTGGATGTCGCCGGTAAACGTACAGATCTACGTGGACAACATGGTGAAGGCTTTCGGTGAGCTTGATCCTGAGAACGCTGCAGTATTCAAGGCCAACGGTGACGCCTACAAGGCCAAACTGCAGGGCGTGCAGGACGAGATGAAAGCAAGCCTCGCCAGCCTCCCGGAGAGCCAGCGTGCCCTGGTGACCTGCGAAGGCGCCTTCTCCTACCTTGCCCGCGACGCAGGGCTCAAAGAGGTCTACATCTGGGCGGTCAACGCCGAACAGCAGGCCACGCCGCAGCAGATCACCCGCGCCATCGAGTACGTCAAGGCCAACCAGGTCCCGGCCGTTTTCTGTGAATCCACGGTGTCCGATGCCCCCATGCAGCAGGTGGTGGGCGCCACCGGAGCCAAGTTCGGCGGCACACTTTACGTGGATTCGCTGTCCGAAGCTGACGGTCCCGTACCCACCTACCTGGACCTGATCAGGCACGACGCCGAGCTCATCACCAAGGCGCTGGCCGGCACGTCCACCGCCTCCCCAGGAGCGAAATCATGAGCACCCCGGCCATCCTCGTTGAAAACGTCACCGTCCACTACGGCGAGGTCCTGGCGCTCGATTCCGCCTCCGTCACCGTGGACGCCGCCCGGATCTGCGGACTGATAGGCATGAACGGGTCCGGGAAGTCCACCCTCTTCAAGGTGATCATGGGAATGATCAAGCCCGACGCCGGCCGCGTACTGATCGGCGGACAGTCACCTGCCAAGGCGCGCAAGGAGGGCGGGATCGGCTACGTGCCGCAGAGCGAGGATGTGGACTGGCAGTTCCCGCTGTCCGTCCGCGATGTGGTGATGATGGGACGCTACGGGCACCAGGGCTTCACCCGGCGCCCCTCCAAAGCCGACCGTTCCGCCGTCGACCAGGCGCTGGACCGCGTGGAACTGGGCGAGTACGCGGAGCGGCAGATCGGGCAGCTGTCCGGCGGGCAGAAGAAGCGTGCTTTTGTGGCCCGCGGCATCGCCCAGGGCGCCACCATGATGCTCCTGGACGAGCCGTTCGCCGGCGTGGACAAGCGCTCCGAAGCCACCATCACCCGGCTGCTGCGCGAGCTTGCCTCCGACGGCTGCACCATCCTGATCTCCACCCATGACCTGCACGCGCTCCCGGGTCTCTGCGACGAAGCCGTGCTCCTCATGCGTCGGGTTCTGATGCATGGCGCCCCTGAGCAGGTGCTGCAGCCGGAAAACCTGGCCATGGCGTTCGGCCTGGACGTGCTGAACCGCGACCTCCCGGAACCTGCCCACCCCGCCGCCGTCGCCCATCCGGCCACCACCGAGAGCAGGGGCTGACCCATGGAATTCCTCGACATCCTGCTTGAACCGCTCAGCTACGACTTTATGGTCCGCGCCATCATCACCACCGCGCTCGCCGCCGTCGTCTGCGCAGTCCTCAGCTGCTGGCTGGTGCTGATCGGCTGGTCCCTGATGGGCGACGCCGTCTCCCACGCCGTGCTGCCCGGCGTTGTGCTGGCCTACATCGTGGGCGCCCCGTTTGCGCTCGGTGCGCTGGTGTTCGCGCTGATCGCGGTGACCCTGATCGGCGTCGTCCGCAACACGAGCCGCGTCAAGGAAGACGCCGCGATCGGCATTGTGTTCAGCTCGCTGTTTGCCCTGGGCCTGGTGCTCATTTCCGTCACGCCCAGCCAGACGGACCTGAACCACATCATCTTCGGCAACCTCCTGGGTGTCAGCATCCCGGACCTGATCCAGGTGCTGGTGCTCGGCGTCGTCGCCTTCGTTATCCTGATCCTGAAGCGCCGCGACCTGACGCTCTACGCGTTCGATCCCACCCACGCCCACGCGATCGGGCTCTCGCCGAAACGGCTGGGGGCGCTACTCATGGGGTTGCTGGCCCTGACGTCGGTGGTTGCACTGCAGACAGTGGGTGTTGTGCTGGTGGTGGCCATGCTCATCATCCCCGGCGCCACCGCCTACCTGCTTACGGACCGCTTCAACCGGATGCTGGTCATCGCCCCGGTAATTTCAGCCGTCTGCTCCATCGGGGGCATTTATTTCAGCTATTACCTGGACACGGCTTCGGGCGCCATGGTGGTGCTTACCCAGGGTGTGGTGTTCGCCGCCGTCTATCTGTTCAGCCCCCGGCAGGGACTGATCGGCACCCGGCTGGCGAAGGCCCGCCGCAGGAAAGCCGCCGCGGTCCTGGTCGCGTAGACCCAGGACTCCACAGCAACGCGGGGTCACTTCCTGCCCATCCCGAGGGGAAACATGGGCGTTAAGTGACCCCGCGTTGCTGGCAGATTATGGTGTCGCCGGTGGTGTCCCGGCTTGACGCTGCGGCTTCCGGCGGGGAAGCTGGAGCGATGAAGTCCTGAGCAACAGTCCGGCCATGCCGGGCTGTTTCCCCGAATCCAGGGCCGCCGTCGAGCACCGGTTCCGGCGGCCACACTGCGGAATCTTGCGAGGACTTGTCTTGACTGAACACCTGAACCTTTCCGGCGTCTCCCATGGCTATGGCGACCGGCAGCTGCTGGACGGAATCGGCCTGGTCATCACGGCCGGCGAGCATGTCGCCATCGTCGGCGAAAACGGCGCCGGTAAATCCACGCTGCTCCGGATCCTGGCCGGGCTGGAAGCGCCCGACGAGGGAACTGCTGTCAGCCACGGCCGCGTGGGCTACCTCGCCCAGACGCATGGCCTGCCGGAATCCTTCACCGTGGGGGCCGCCGTCGACTCTTCCCTGGCCTCGCTGCGCGCCCTCGAAGCCGAGCTTGACCGGCTGGAGGCCGGCCTCGCCGATGCCGAGGACGACGAGCTGGAAACGTACGGCCGGCTGCAGACCGAGTATCAGCTGCGCGAGGGCTATGCCGCGGAATCCCGTGTTGAGGCTGCGCTGGACCGGCTGGGCCTGGGTGGCCTGGACCGGAAGCGGACGCTGGGATCGCTCTCCGGCGGCGAGCAGGAACGCGTGGCGCTGGCCTGTGTCCTGGCCGACCCGGCGGACATCCTGCTCCTGGACGAGCCCACCAACCACCTGGATGCGCGCGGAACCGCCTGGCTGGAGGACCGGCTGGCCGCCCATCGCGGGACGGTGGTGGTGGTGTCCCACGACCGCGTGCTGCTCCGCAAAGTGGCCAGCACGGTGATTGAGGTTGATGCCGAGCGCCTGGCCGTGACCCGTTACGGCAACGGCTACGACGGCTACCTCCGTGAGAAGGCCGCCGAACGCCAGCGCTGGGTCCAGCAGTACCACGAGTGGATCGATGCGATGGATGCCGAGCAGCGGCAGGCGGACACAGTGGCAGGGAAGATGGGCTACGCCCGTCAGCGCGACAATGACAAGGTGGGCTTCGATTTCAAGGCCGGCACCTGGCAGAAGGCGGCGAGCAGCAAGGTCCGCAACGCACAGGAACGGCTCCGGCGGCTGGAGGCGAGCCCCATTGACCGGCCGCCGGTACCGCTGCGCCTTGCGGCGGAGCTGGCGGTGGATCCTGAGGCTCTGTCTGCGGCGCCTGTTGCGCCTGTGAGGTCCGGGGCAGCTGCCCTGGCCGGGGACTCCCTCTTGCCGGCGTCGGCGGTCCTCGTGGCCCGCGGCGTCGCGGTTCCGAGCCGTCTGGGCGTCACTGATTTCGCGGCCCGCGCCGGCGAGAAGATCCTCATCACCGGGCCGAACGGCGCGGGAAAATCCACCCTGCTCTCGGTGCTGGCGGGAACCCTGGAGCCCGTTGAAGGGTTGGTTCAGCGGCCTGCCCGGATCGGCTACCTGCAGCAGGAACTCGAATTGCCGCAGCGGCCCGCGCTCCGCCTGCTGCCGGCCTTCGCGGCGGGCCTCGGCGGCAACATTGATGAGCACGCCGAGGCTCTCCTGCGACTGGGGCTGTTCCGGACCAGCGAGTTCCACGTCCCGGTGGGCAGCCTGTCCGCGGGCCAGCAGCGCAGGCTCGCCCTGGCCAGGCTGCTGCTGGGCGGCTACGGCACGCTGATTGTGGATGAACCCACCAACCACCTGGCGCCGGTTCTCGTGGAGCAGCTCGAAGAGGCTCTCGCCGGCTTCACCGGGACCCTGGTTATGGTCAGCCACGACCGCGCTCTCCGGGACTGGTTTGCCCGGTGCGCGAAAAAGAGCGACACCTCGCGCACCGACGAATCCGGGCGCTGGATCCGGTACTCGATGGACAAGGGCGTGCTGGCCCCGGCCTGATTCCGCCATGCCGGAAAAATGGTGAGTTTTGTGTAAAAGGATCGTTACGCACAGACCGGCAGGCGGAAACATGGGCGGCGGAAGATAGGCCTATGCCAGACGTCCGCCGGCCGAAAGGATCTGTCCGTGATCACCAAGAACCTTTTCCTGCAGGGCATTTTTCCGTTTGAGGGCACCGGGCTGGAAAAGCCCGTCCCCATCCACAGTGAACTCTCGCACTACGTTCCGGACGGTGTCATCAACCAGACGCTCTACTTCCGGGGCGGTAATTCCAGCAGTGAACTCATCACGGTGGTCCTGATGCGCAACGGCGTGCCCATGCGCTATTTCCCCATCGGCGCCAAGAGCGAAGTCCATGTGCCGCTGCGGGTGGTGGAGGACATCGACGGCGGCTCGGTGGTGGAGCTCTATCTCGCCGCCCCGGATGGTGTTGGGGGATCCGTGGTAGTGGACCTGGGCATGGTGGAGCACTGATGACCAGCGTGCTGGACCGGCCGCAGGGCAGGCACTCAGGCGCCGCGCCGCGCCGTCGGCTGGTGGTAGTGGGCAACGGCATGGCCGGCGCCCGGGCTGTGGAGGAGGTCCTGGCCCGCGGCGGCGCGGACCAGTTCGCCATCACCATGTTCGGGGACGAGCCGTACGGAAACTACAACCGGATCATGCTTAGCCACGTCCTCTCCGGCGAGGAAAGCGACGCCGACATCTTCCTGAACGCTTTGTCCTGGTACCGAGAGAACAGCATCACCCTGCATGCCGGTGTCCGCGTTGACCGGATCGACAAGTTCACCAAGCACGTCTTTTCCGACGACGGCAGGGTGACCCCCTACGACACCCTCATTATCGCCACCGGCAGCCGCTCCCACATGCCGCCGATGGACGGGCTCTACACACCTGGCGGGTCCGTGAAGAACGGTGTCTTCGGGTTCCGCACCATCGACGACACCCGCAGGATGGTCCAGCACGCCCAGCAGGAGCACCACCGGAGGGCGGTGGTGATCGGTGGTGGCCTGTTGGGCCTCGAGGCGGCCTACGGCCTGAAAAGCCACGGGATCGAGGTGGAGGTGGTGCACTCGGGCGGGCACCTCATGAATGCTCAGATGGGGCCCGACGGCGGCGCGGTGCTGCGCAGGAGCGTGGAGGCACTGGGTATCCGGGTGCACACGTCCAGCCGGACCACTGCTGTCCTCGGTACGGACCGGGTCAGCGGAGTCAGCCTCCGCGACCGGGACGACATCGCGTGCGACATGGTGGTGGTGGCTGCGGGGATCCGGCCGAACGTGGACGTGGCGGTGCTGAGCGGGCTGCCGGTGGAGCGGGCCATCGTGGTGGATGACAGGCTCATGGTCCAGGACGAAGACGAGATCTATGCCGTGGGGGAGTGCGTCCAGCACCGCGGCGAGGTCTACGGCCTGGTGGCGCCGCTGTGGGAACAGGCCGTGGTGCTCGCCAACCACGTGACCGGTGCCGATACGTCCGCGGCCTACCTTGGCTCGCGGACCGCTACGAAGCTGAAGGTGGCCGGTGTCGACGTGGCGTCCATGGGACTGCACGGCCCCGAGCTCGACACGGACGAGCACATCGTCTTCTCGGAGCCCAGCCGCGGCGTGTTCAAGTCCATCGTGGTCCGCGACAATAAAATGGTGGGCGCCACGCTCCTGGGGGACAGCCGGAAGGTCGCCTACCTGACGCAGGCCTACGACCGCGGGCTGCCGCTGCCGGAGGAGCGGATCGCGCTGATGTTCGACGTCGGCGGGCCAGGGGAGGACGTGGGCGTGGCGGAGCTCGACGACGGCGCCCAGGTCTGCAACTGCAACGGCGTCAGCAAGAAGGCCCTGGTGGACGCCGTGAAAGGTGGCTGCACCTCCGTTTCCGGCGCGATGGACGCCACCCGGGCAGGCAAGGGCTGCGGTTCCTGCAAGCTCCTGGTCAGGCAGGTGGTGGAGTGGGCGGCGGACGGCGCAGTTGAAGAGGATCCGGCCGCCAGCTACTACGTTCCCGGTATCCCGCTGGACAAGCCGTCACTGATGGCCGCCATCCAGAAGCTGGGCCTGCGCTCCGTGTCCCAGGTGTTCACGGCGTTGGCCCCCGGCAGCGCCGAGGACGCGAAGTCCAAGATGGGCCTGGCCTCGCTGCTGAAGATGATGCTCGCGGACCGGTACATCGACGAACGCGATGCCCGCTTCATCAACGACAGGGTCCACGCCAACATCCAGCGCGACGGCACGTTCTCCGTGGTCCCGCAGATGAAGGGTGGAGTGACGTCCGTGCAGCAGCTGCGCCGGATCGCCGACGTCGCCGAAAAGCACAAGGTACCCCTGATCAAGCTGACCGGCGGGCAGCGGATCGACCTGCTGGGGATCCCGAAGGAGGACCTGCCGCAGGTGTGGGCGGACCTGGACATGCCCTCGGGGTACGCCTACGGCAAGAGCTTCCGCACGGTGAAGACCTGCGTGGGGAAGGACTTCTGCCGTTACGGCACAGGCGATTCCACCAAGTTGGGCATCGAGATAGAGTCCCGGTTCCAGGGGATCGAGTCGCCGGCCAAGCTTAAGCTGGCTGTGTCCGGCTGTCCGCGGAACTGCGCTGAATCGCTGGTCAAGGATGTGGGTGTGGTGGCTGTGGAGGGCGGCCGCTGGGAGCTGTACGTCGGGGGAGCGGCCGGAGCCCATATCCGCAAAGGCGACCTGCTGGCCACAGTGGACGATCCGGAAGAGGTTAAGCTGCTCACCGGGCGCTTTATGCAGTACTACCGCGAGCAGGCCAACTGGCTGGAACGGACGTACGCCTTTGTGCCGCGGGTGGGCATTGAGCATCTCCGCGCGGTGATCGTGGAAGATTCCGAAGGCATCGCCGCGCAACTGGACGCCGCGATGCAGGCCGCCGTGGACAGCTACGTGGACCCGTGGAGCGAACGCGACGATCCGCTCACGCCGGGCCAGTTCCGGACGTCGCTTCCGCTCACCGTCCTGCCCCAGGTGCCGGTCCGATGAGCGCCGACACGACGGGCGCAAACCACGTCGGCACCGAGCCCGTCAGCACCAAAAGCCACGTCCTGGGCCCGGTGGACCAGATCCCGTTTGGCGAAGGGCGTGCCTTCGGAGTCGACGGTGAGCAGGTGGCGGTCTTCCGGCTGAGGGATGGATCCCTGCGCGCACTGTCCGCCGTCTGTCCCCACCGGGGCGGTCCCATTGCGGACGGAACCATCGACCTGCAGGTGGTGATATGCCCGCTGCACCAGCACGCGTTCAGCCTGGAATCGGGCTGCTCCAGCACCGGCGCCGAACCTCTGCGCACATACGGTGTCCAAGAGGATGCTGAACAGAATATTGTTCTGGCGTATCCCCACATTAGTGGCAATAGTTTGGCTTAACCGGGTGCGAGTGTAGCCCTCGTCACTTGCTGCGGTTCGGATCTTGTAGGATGAACAGGCCGTGCGAACCTTCGACGCCTGAGAGTTTTTGTCCAGATAATGCCCCTTAGAGGGCCCAAAGCCCGAATTATCTGGACAAAAACTTGGTGTTTCCGGTGCCGGCCATCCCCCCGAACTCACAAGGAATTGTTGTGCCTCAAAGTACCCCCACAGAACTCGAGAGCCCCACGGCGCAATCCGCCGTCGTCGACTCCACCCTCAGCGCCGAGGGCTACAAAAAATCCCTGACCGGCCGCCAGGTCACCATGATTGCCATGGGCGGCGCCATCGGCGTCGGCCTCTTTATGGGTGCAGGCGGCCGCCTGGCCTCCACCGGCCCTGCGCTCATTTTCTCCTACGCCATTGCCGGCGTTATCGCCTATCTGCTGATGCGGGCCCTGGGCGAGCTGATCATGTACCGCCAGACGTCGGGTTCCTTCGTCAGCTACGCCGGTGAAATGTTCGGCAAGAAGGGCGCGTACCTGTCCGGTTGGATGTACTTCATTAACTGGGCCATGACCGGCATCGCCGAACTCATTGCGATCGGACTGTACTTCCAGTTCTTCTTCCCCAACGTGCCTGTTGAACTGTCCGCCATTGCAGCGCTGCTGCTGCTTGTGGGCGTCAACCTCCTGAGCGTCAAGGTGTTCGGCGAATTCGAGTTCTGGGCCTCCTGCCTCAAGGTCGGCGCCATCGTGATCTTCCTGGCCGTGGGCACTTTCATGGTGGTCACCAACGCCCAGGTGGGCGACGGCAACGCCTCGGTGAACAACCTCTTTGCAGCCGAAGGCGGAATGTTCCCCAAGGGTGCGCTGGTGATGATCCTCGTCCTGAACGCCGTGATTTTCGCCTACAACGGCATTGAACTCGTGGGCATCACGGCCGGTGAAATGCAGGACCCCGCCAAGGAAGTGCCCAAGGCGATCCGCGCCGTCGTCTTCCGCATCGTGGTGTTCTACGTCGGTTCCGTGACGCTCCTGGCCATGCTGTTGCCCTCGGACCAGTACGTGGCCGGTACCTCGCCGTTCGTCACCGTGTTCGGGCAGATGGGCCTCGGCTGGATGGGCGATGTGATGAACATGATCGTCATCACGGCCGCGCTGTCCTCCTGCAACTCGGGCCTGTACTCGATCGGCCGGATCTTCCGGACCATGGCCAACAACGGACACGCTCCGGAGTGGCTGACCAGGATGTCCAAGAGCCACGTGCCTTACGCCGCCATCCTGGCCATTGGCGCCGTGTACCTCGTAGGCATTCTGCTCAACATCTGGCTCGGCGGCTCACACGCCTTCGACCTGGCGCTCAACTCCGCTTCGATCGGCGTGATCTTCACCTGGGGAGCCATCTTCGCCAGCCAGATCGCGCTGCGCAAGAAGAAGGGCAAGGTTTCCTCCCTGCCCGCGCCCGGCGGAACCTGGAGCAGCTGGGCCGGCCTGATTGCCCTGCTGGCCATCACGGTGCTCATCGGCTTCGACACCATGACCAGCAAGTCCGGCGAGGTCTTCCACCTTGGCCTCTGGACCCTGGCGACCATCCCGTTCTTCGCCCTGGTCCTGTGGCTCGGCTGGCAGAAGGTCCGGAACAACGAGCCCAAGAGCGAGCTCTTCTGCTAGGTCTTTTCGCCTCAGCAGCCGGACGCTCTGCGGACGGACGCTAAGAAGTCCGACGTCGGCGGGTCACCCTTTCGGGGGCGGCCCGCCGTCGTCGTCCGCGCTCTTGAGGTGCCGGGCGAAGTGGTCTTCGATCCGCTGCCAGGCTTCGGGGGAGGATTCCGGGTCCGGGCCGATGCCCATGACCCGCATCAGCGGCCGGAAAACTGACGGGCCCAGGTCGGTTTCGTTGAGGAAGGCGTGGCCGGCGGTGGGGAATTCCTTGACGCTGTTTTCGATGCCGAGGTTGTCCAGGGCGGTCTCAAGCTTGCCGGCCGCGCCCTTGAGTGTGCGGTCCCGGCCGCCGAAGTTGGCCACGATGGGGCAGGCGCCCTGGAGGGCTTCCTCGAGATTGCCGGGCAGGCGGCCGTAGTTGACCGAGGCCACGTCGAAGCCGTCGCGGGCCACCAGCAGCGCGAATCCGCCGCCCATGCAGAAGCCGATCACCCCGGTTTTGCCGGTGGACAGCGGCGAACTGGCCAGCCAGATGCGGGCGGTGGCAAGGTCGGTGAACGCCCGGCCGCTTCCCCTGACCATGCTCCTCATGGTGCTGACCAGGCAGCGGCGCGGGCCGCCGTCGCTGAACAGGTCCACCGCGAGTGTCAGGTACCCGGCGCGGGCCATCCGGTCTGCGTGGCCGCGAACGAGGTCGTTCAGGCCGAAGGCTTCGTGGATCATCAGGACCGCGGGAAACGGACCTGGCCCGGCAGGCGTGGCGAGATATCCGCCGAGCGAAGGCGAACCTCCGGCAGCGGCACTCTGGGCACTCAGGTCCACATAAGTCATGGGCCAAGGGTAGCCGCCGATCTTGATCGCCCGGATGGGCAGACACAGGAACGGCGGCGGATCCCCATGGGAATCCGCCGCCGTTCGAATGTGGAGGACTAGTCCTTGAAGGTGTCCTTGACGTTTTCGCCGACCTTCTTGGCGTCAGCCTTGACCTGGTCCGCCTGGCCTTCGGCTTTGAGTTTGTCGTTGTCCGTGGCGTTGCCGGCCGCTTCCTTGGCCTTGCCGCCCAGGTGCTCTGCTTCGTTACCGATCTTGTCTCCGAGGCCCATGTGTCTGGCCGCCTTTCGTTTCCCGTTGAACTGACAATGCCTTTTCAGAATAACACAAAGCATGCTTACTATTTCAAGGGATCCGGAGACGGGTTGCCTGTCGGATGTCAGTGCCCCCGACTAGGCTCGAAGCATGGAACACAGCACAAGCCTGACCCAGCACATCCATGCCACGCCGGAAAAGGTCTGGGCGGTCATCTCGGACATCCCGGGCTCCGCAGCCACCCTCTCCGGCATCGATGCTGTGCAGATGCTCAGTGACGGGCCCTACGGCGAAGGGATGCGCTGGAAGGAAACGCGCACAATGATGGGCCGCTCGGAGACTATGGAGATGTGGGTGGCGCAGGCCGATCCTCCCCGCAGCACCATGGTCAAGGCACTGCAGGGCGGGGCCGATTACACGTCGCGCTTCAGCCTGTCCGAGCGCGACGGCGGGACGGACCTGACGCTGACCTTCGGCGCCGACGTCGTCAAACCCACGTTCGTCAGCAAGGTGACCATGGCCCTCTTCGGCAAGTTGGGCATGAGCATGACGCGCAAGGCCCTCGCCAAGGACCTGGCGGAAATCGCGGCCAAAGCGGAATCGCTCTAGTGGCGGCAAAGGCCCCCAAGGTAACGGCTCCCCGGCTCTCGCCGGTCAGCCTGGAGGATGTCACGGATGATCCAGCCCCGCACTTCCAGCGTGGTGAAAGGTACGACGGCGTCCGGTACAGCCGTGCGGCGGCTGACGGTCTGGAGCTGAGCGGCACGGATTTCGCCGAGTGTGAGTTCCAGGGCGTCTCTTTCAATGACACCCAGCTCCGTGGGTCCACTTTCCGGGACTGCATCCTGTCCGAGCTGTACGCGCCGGTGTTCCGGGCCGCCCGCTCCGCGTGGCGGGACGTGCAGCTGAACAATCCGCGGCTGGGCTCGGCTGAACTGTATGAAGCCGGCTGGCAGTCCGTTCGGATCGACGGCGGCAAGCTGGACTTCCTCAATTTGCGCGGGTCCAAACTGACCGACGTCCTCATCAGCGACTGCATCATCAACGAACTGGACCTCGGCTCCGCCTCCGGGACGCGCGTGGCGCTGAAGAACTGCACCATCGGAACCCTGGATCTCACCGGCGCGCGGCTGAAGGACTTTGACCTTCGTGGCACGGATTTCCGGACCATCAGCGGCCTCGGGAACCTGACCGGTGTAGTGATCGACGATTATCAGCTGAGCCTGCTGGCGCCGCTTCTGGCCGGGCACCTCGGCGTCGTGGTTCTGTGAGTGTACTCTTTATAGAACGAACGGTCGGTAAATAGGGCGGTCACTGGACGGTCCCGAATATTCCGGCTCCCTGGCGTAAAGGATGTTCTGATGGTCGAGGCTTTTCTTGTTGGCGGTGTCCGCACTCCCGTGGGCAGGTACGGCGGTGCGTTGTCGGCGGTCCGCCCGGATGATCTGGCTGCACTGGTGATCCGCGAGGCCGTGTCCCGTGCGGGCCTTGACCCGGACAGCATCGAGGAAGTCATCCTCGGCAACGCCAACGGCGCAGGTGAGGAAAACCGCAACGTCGCCCGGATGGCCACCCTCCTGGCCGGGCTTCCCCTCCACATCCCCGGCATCACGGTCAACCGGCTGTGCGCGTCGGGGCTGAGCGCCATCATCCAGGCCAGCCACATGATCAAGTCCGGCGCCGCGGATGTGGTGATTGCCGGCGGCGTGGAGTCCATGAGCCGTGCGCCGTGGGCCCAGGAGAAGCCGGCCGCGGCGTTCGCGAAGCCGGGCCAGATCTTCGATACCTCTATCGGCTGGCGCTTCGTCAACCCGCTCTTCCAGAAGGGCGGGCTCGCCCGGGGCGGGAAGATGACCTATTCCATGCCGGAGACCGCCGAGGAAGTGGCCCGCGTGGACGGCATCAGCCGTGAGGACGCCGACGCCTTCGCCGTCCGCTCCCACGAGCGTTCCCTCGCCGCCATCGCCGCGGGCCGGTTCAGGGACGAGATCGTCCCGGTAACGGTCAAGTCCCGAAAGTCCGAAACGGTGGTGGACACCGATGAGGGCCCCCGTGCCGGCACCACCCTGGAGGTCCTTGCAGGGTTGCGCCCGGTGGTTCCGGGCGGTTCCGTGGTCACGGCCGGGAACTCGTCCACGCTGAATGACGGCGCTTCGGCCATCATCGTCGCGTCGGAGGCCGCCATCGCTCGGCTTGGCCTGACGCCGCGGGCCCGGATCATCGACGGCGCCTCCGCCGGTTGCGAACCCGAAATTATGGGCATCGGCCCGGTCCCGGCGACGCAGAAAGTGCTCGCCCGGAGCGGCCTCAGCGTCGGTGACCTGGGCGCCGTCGAGCTTAACGAAGCGTTCGCCACGCAGTCACTCGCGAGCATGCGCCGGCTCGGGCTGGACCCGGACACGGTAAATAACGACGGCGGCGCCATCAGCCTGGGGCATCCGCTCGGCTCCAGCGGCTCACGGCTCGCCATCACCCTGCTGGGCCGGATGGAACGCGAGGACGCCAGGATCGGCCTGGCAACGATGTGCATCGGCGTGGGCCAGGGCACCGCGATGCTGCTGGAGCGCGTCTGATGCCCGCCCCGGAAAGCGCCAACGGACAAAGCGCCAACGGACAAAGCGCGAACGGACACAGCGCGAACGGACACTTAAGCGCCGTTGAATTCGGCGCCCTCCTGGTCGAGGAGCGGGAGGACCGCGTGGTGGTCCTGCTCAACCGCCCGGAGGTCCGGAACGCCATCGACCAGCAGATGGTGGATGAACTGCATGTGGTCTGCGCCGCGCTGGAGCAGAATCCCAAAGTCCTGATCATCTCAGGGGTCGACGGCGTCTTTGCCTCGGGCGCGGACATCGCCCAGCTGCGCGAACGGCGCCGCGATGATGCGCTGCAGGGCATCAACTCCACCATCTTCGTGCGGATCGCCAAGCTGCCCATGCCCGTCATTGCCGCCCTGGACGGCTACTGCCTCGGTGGCGGCGCGGAGCTCGCCTATGCTGCGGATTTCCGGATCGGAACGCCCAGCGTCCGCATCGGCAACCCTGAAACAGGGCTCGGGATCCTGGCCGCGGCCGGGGCCAGCTGGCGGCTGAAGGAGCTGGTGGGTGAGCCGCTGGCCAAGCAGATTCTGCTCGCGGGCCTGGTGCTCGGGGCTGAGGCGGCCCTGGCTGCCGGCCTCATCACCGAAATCCATGAGGCACCGGACCTGATGGATGCCGCGCACAACCTGGCGGGCAGGATCGGCCGCCAGGACCCGCTGGCCGTCCGGATCACGAAGTCGGTGTTCCACGCCCCGGCCGAAGCCCACCCGCTGATTGACCAGCTGGCGCAGGGGATCCTCTTCGAATCCCAGGCCAAGTTTGACCGCATGCAGGCGTTCCTCGACAAGAAATCAGAGAAGAAGCAATCATGACGAACCCGAACCTTCCCTCCACAGTCGGCGTCCTGGGCGGCGGCCGCATGGGCGCGGGAATTGCCCACGCGTTCCTGATCAACGGGGCCAACGTCCTGGTGGTGGAGCGGGATGAAGCGTCCGCCGAGGCCGCCCGTGAGCGGGTGGAAGCCGCGGCCGCCAAGAGCATCGAGCGTGGGGCAGTTGACGGAAATTTGGATGAGATGGTGTCCCGGCTCAATGTCACGGTGGATTACGACGACTTCAAGGACCGCCAGCTGGTGGTCGAAGCCGTGCCCGAAGAGTGGGACCTGAAGATCACCTCACTCCGCGGCATCGAGGAGCGTCTGACCAATGACGCGTTCCTGGCCTCCAACACCTCGTCCCTGTCCGTGAACGGCCTGGCCCGCGAACTCAAGCGCCCGCAGAACTTCCTTGGCCTGCACTTCTTCAACCCTGTCCCCGCCTCCACCCTTATTGAAGTGGTGCTCGGCGAGCAGACGTCCCGGGACCTGGCTGCAGCGGCGAAAAGGTGGGTCGATGCACTCGGCAAAACCGCCGTCGTCGTCAATGACGCACCGGGATTTGCCTCCTCACGGCTGGGCGTGGCCATCGCGCTGGAGGCGATGCGCATGCTGGAGGAGGGCGTGGCATCGCCGGCGGACATCGACGCCGCCATGGTCCTGGGCTACAAACACCCCACGGGCCCGCTGAGAACCACGGATATTGTGGGCCTGGACGTGCGGCTGGGCATCGCCGAGTACCTGCATTCAACGCTGGGGGAGCGGTTCGCGCCGCCGCAGATCCTCAAGGACAAGGTGGCCCGCGGAGAGCTTGGACGGAAGACCGGGAAGGGATTCTTCGACTGGGCTGAGTAGGATTTCCGGGTGACCCACTTTGAACCCCTCACCCTGACCGGCAAACACGTCATCCTCGAGCCGCTGCGCCGCGACCACCACGATGGCCTGGTGACGGCCACGCAGGATGGCGAACTGTGGGGCCTCTGGTACACGTCCGTCCCCACGCCGCGGGGGATGGCCGCAGAGATCGACCGCAGGCTGGCTCTGCAGGAGCAGGGTTCCATGCTGCCGTTCACCACCAGGCTGATCGATCCAGTGTCCGGCGGCCCGGGGCGGATCATCGGAATGACCACGTACATGAATATCGACGCCGGCACTCCCCGCGTGGAGATCGGCTCCACCTGGAATGCGGCGTCAGTACAGGGCACCGGCACCAACCCGGACTCCAAGCTGCTGCTCCTGCGCCACGCGTTCGAGACCCTTGGCTGCCCGGCGGTCGAGTTCCGGACGCACTGGCTCAACCACCAGTCACGCGAAGCAATTTCCAGGCTTGGTGCGAAGCAGGACGGCGTGCTGCGCAACCACTCCCGGACCGCGGATGGTGTGCTGCGGGACACCGTGGTGTTCTCCATCCTTGAGCACGAATGGCCCATGGTCCGGAACGGTCTGGAGTACAGGCTCGGCAAGGACGCCTGACTGGTACGGCTTTGCCCGATGACGCGCCTATCGCGTGCAGGCAGTGCGGCTTTGTGGTTAGCTGTCCGGGTGGAGACGACAGGCGGAGCCGTGGGCTGGGACGGGGCTGTGAATGCCTGGCATGTTGGCGGCCGCGTTTACCGGATGGGCCGCCGCGAATGGCTCACCAAAGCGGGTTGGCGGCAGGCGTACGACGACGGCGTCCGCACCGTGATTGATCTCCGTAACTCCCGGGAAGCGCGGCGCCGAGACACCGACCCCGCCGTGGCTGAAGCGGCCTGGTCCGGCATCACGATCGTCTCGGCCCCCACCGAAGAACCCGATGATCCGCGGTTAACCGCCGTCTGCGGGCCGTACCTCAACGACCCCGCCCACTACCTGCACAATGTCCGGCTCTACCCGGAGAAGTTCGTGGCGGTGTTCCGCGCTGTCGCGGCAGCCGAAGCCGGCGCCGTTGTGGTTCACTGCGCGGCGGGCCGGGACCGCAGCGGCATGGTCGCGGCAATGCTGCAGGACCTGGCCGGCGACCCGGACCAGCTCCTGGCGGACGGCTACGCCAAAGCTGCCCGTGGCATCAACGAACGCTTCCGGACGCACGGCCCGCCCCACGCCGGCGAACGCTACATCGATGACGATGAACTCACACCCCTGCTGGAGCGGCGCAGCCGGGCCGTGGTGGACTTTGTCCGGGAGCTGGACACGCGTGGATTCCTGCTGCGCAACGGCCTGTCCGAGGCCGAGCTGGAAGCGGTCACAAGCCTGCTCGGCAGCCGGGTGGCGCCATGGATTCCATGAAGTATGTGGCGGCGTCGCTCGCGGTGGCCGGAGGGGTGATGCTGGTGGCTGGGCCGTTCTGGGCCGTCCGCGCTTCAGATTTCGGGACTACGGAGGATAACTTCGGGCTCGGCGACGGGACCGTCGGCGGCGAGTGGCTCCCGGGCCAGATCTTCCTCATGGTGGGCGGGGCAGCTTTGTGCCTGGCCGCGGTGGTCGCCGCGTACACGGCACGGCGGAGCGATACAGATGAATAGAACGAAAGCGACGGCACACAGTTTGAAACGCGTAATTGCAGCAGCAGCGGCTGCCGGAGTGGCACTTTCCGTGGGGCTCGGGGCCGTGCCGGCCTGGGCTGTAGAGCAGCCGGCGGTTGAGCCGCCGTCGGTTGTGGAAAGCCCGACGGCGGGTGGTTCCGGAGTTGGTGACACTCACCTCAGCGGTGCCGGAGTTTTGGATTCTGGAGATCCGGCGGGAGGCGTTCTGGCAGGGGGCCCCTCCGCCGCAGGCCTCTCCGAAGCGGTCCGTCGGGATCTCGGCATGAGCTTGGCGGAATTTAATGCGGCCGGGGAGCTTGGCCGGCGGGCAGCTGACGCTGCGGATTCCTTGCGTGCGCTCCCTGGCTATCTGGGCATCCGCCTGCAGGCCGGCGAAATCATGGTTGAAGGGGCAGGCTCCGCCCTGCAGGCCAGGGTGGATGAGCTGAACCAGCCCGGCCTCGCCGACTTCGTTTTGGTGTCCCCTCCAACTTCAGTTGCGGCAACGCCGGTTCCTGAAACGGCGGCCACGCCTCCTGTACCCACCGCAGTCCCGTCGGTTCCCGCTATAGCAGAGCCCGAGTTGGTCGCGGGGAGTATTGATCAGCTGTTCCAGGCCTACGTTCGCGATGTGGGGACTAAAGGGCTCCAGGCAGTCGCCTACACGGACGGGCACTTTGTCATCCGCACAGGTTCTGTTAACACCCCGGAATCAGAGGTCCCGACAACCCATGACAGCCAGCCCGCCGCGGGGGCGTCGGCACCGGCGTCGGCCGAACCCGGGAAGTTGACCCCCGCGCAGTTCGTGGCGCGCTACGCGAATGTTCAGCTGGAAAAAGGCGCCGCCGTCAAAACCGAGGACGACATCTTCGGCGGACAGGGATACTTTGCTGACAACCAGGCCATCTGCTCGGCGGGCTTTAGCGCGTTCAGCCCCGCCGGACTGCCGCTGGTCCTGACCGCTGGACACTGCGCCGCTGACGGCTTGGCTAAGGCTGCCGGGATCGAGCCGCTCAGCTCGGCGCCGGCTGGCGGGTCCACTACCCCGCTGACGGGGCCGCTTGCCTCGCTCGGCAGCTTCGGGTTCAGCCAGTTCGGTGGCCCAAACAACTCGACAGCAGCATCGGACGGATCCAGTGTCGGCACCGATATCGCCGTCATCCAGGCCATCACGCCCGGGCTTAGCCTTCAGCCGGCCGCCACCACGTGGGGAAACGCCGGTACCCCGGATCCCGTCAAGATCATCGGAACTACGGCGCCCTTCCAAGGCCAGGACGTATGCAGGTCCGGGCGAACATCAGGTTGGAAGTGCGGCACCGTTGATGCAGTCGGTATCTGGATGATGCCTGGCCCTAAGAGCGCCCCGCCGAATTACGACAACGACCTTCGCGCCGTCCGCGCCTTTGATTCAACGTCAGTAAAGTCAGCAGGCGGCGATTCCGGCGGCCCATGGATCAGTGGCAATTTTGCTGTAGGCACCCATACCGGAGCCGAAATACTGAACGGGACGCAGACCCTGGCGATTGCCGCCACCCTCGAGGACTCCATCGCCACGATTCCTGGTGGAGTGCAGGTCCAGCTGTTCCTCAACAAGCCTGAACTCGTTGCACCCGCCAACCTGACATTCGCTGCCGGGGCAGATGTCACAGGACGTGTTGGAGCCGCGCCTGCTTCAACCGTGGCCGCCAATTCGAAAGTCCTTATCACGGTGGCTGGCCAACAACCACTCGAGGTGCCCGTGGACGCCGCAGGCAACTGGTCCTTCACAGCGCCCGAGGCCCCTGGAACATTTACATTCGCGGCTGAAACCGTCAACGGTTTCAGCCGCTCGGGCGCCGCAGCTCTGACTGCCATCGTCGCTCCGTCCTCCCTTTCCACGCCCACAATCACGACGCCGGCAGCCGCCCCGCTGCCAGAACTGAAGAGTCTTGCGGGCACGGGAGCGCCCGGGGCCACCGTGTCTCTCACAGGCGACGTGACAGGGTCTGCATTTGTCGGACCGGAGGGCCGTTGGTCAGTTCCCCTGACAGGCCCGGCCGTCTTCGGGAGGGTGAACGTGACGGCAGTGCTGTCATACACCGGAATAGCTGACAGCCCGCCCGCAACTGGAACGTTTACTGTAACTCCGCCGGCTCCAATCATTTCCAGCATCTCTGACGGGCTACACCTCCGGCAAGACGCTCTGCCGGAAAGCATTTCAGGAAGCGGCGTTAACGGCGCAGAGGTGACGGTGTCCATTGACGGCATTCCCCTGTCCGGTGCAACAGCGGGGGGCAAAACCGGGTCGAGGTCTGTGGCCCGTACAGTAGCTCCGCTGTTGCTGGTAGTTGACGGAGCCTGGAGCGTACCGTTCCCCGCCGGGTTGGCCCTTGGTACGCATACGTTGTCTGTGACGGAGGCTGTTGATGGGATCGCTTCTGCCCCGGCTGTTGCGACGTTCGTCATTGACGCCCCGGCCCCCGTAGTAATCCCTGCTGCCGCCGGGCCGGCTGAGGTACCAGCCGCGAACGGTGCGGTGCCTCCGGCAGCTGACAGCGCCGCCGTCGTACGTCCGCTGGGTGACAGCCGGGCGGCAAGCCTGGCCAATACTGGAGCGTCCGGGCTGGTCCTGTTCGCCGGGCTCGCGGCCGGTGCGCTTGCCGTCGGCGGTGTGTTCCTGGTCTTGGTGAAGCGGCGGAAGCGGCAGCGCCCCACCCGCAGTTGATCTATCACGTAGCGTCGTCATCCGTGACGACAGGCGACGCTACGTGACAGGGCAACTGGGGCGGAGGGCTACTTCTTCCGTTTCATCAGCAGGTTGGTGATGCGTAGCGTGCAGAGGCGCTGGCCGGCGTCGTTGGTGATCAGGACCTCGTGCGTGGTCAGGGTGCCGCCGAGGTGGATGGGCGTCGCGGTGATGGTGATCTGCCCCTCGCGCGCCGAGCGGTGATGCGTCGCTGAGACGTCCACGCCCACGGCAGTTTTCCCCAATGTGCTGGCGTGGATCACGGCCGCCCAGGAGCCTACGGCCTCGCCTACCGCCAAGGACGCGCCGCCGTGGAGCAACCCGAATGACTGCCTGTTGCCCTCCACAGGCATCGTCGCCACCACGCGCTCGACCGATTCCTCGATGATCTTCACACCCATCTTCTCGTCGAGCTCGCCGAGGACGATCTTCCACGGGGTAGCGCCATGGGCGGTGGCGTCCGGCGCAGCGGCGTCGGGGGATAGAGCGCTCATGGGTCTCCTTTGTCGAGGCTGAACTTCCAGTGTGCAGTACGGCACAGTCATGTACTGTAGACATATTACCGAACGGACGGTCAGTAAAGCCTTGACCCCGTTTGTCCCCGTGTTGGAAGGACCCGTCAACGATGACCACCACTGCCGAAGCCACAGTCGACACAGCCCAGACCGTTCCCAGTTTCATCCAGGATTCCTGGTGGACTCCCGACGCCGGTGCGGCAGCTTCGGCTGTCCCCGTACGGGATGCGAGCACCGGGGAAGTCCTGGCCAAGGTGAGCACCGACGGTCTGGACCTGGCCGCCGTCGTGGATTACGGCCGCACCACGGGACAGGCGGAACTGGGCAAGCTGACCTTCCACCAGCGCGCGCTCAAGCTCAAGGAGCTGGCGCAGTACCTGAACGCCCGGCGCGAGCATTTCTACACGTTTTCGGCCCAGACCGGTGCCACCAAGATCGACTCGATGATCGACATCGACGGCGGCATCGGCGTCCTCTTCACGTTCGGCTCCAAGGGCCGGCGCGAGCTGCCCAATTCGCAGGTGGTGGTGGACGGGCCCATGGAGGTGCTGTCCAAGGACGGTTCGTTCGTGGCCGAGCACATCTACACGCGCATTCCCGGTGTTGCGGTGCAGATCAACGCGTTCAACTTCCCGGTCTGGGGCATGCTGGAGAAACTCGCGCCCGCGTTCCTTGCCGGCGTCCCCACCATCGTCAAACCGGCCACCCCCACCGGGTACGTGGCCGCGGCCGTGGTGAAAGCCATCATCGAATCCAACATCCTGCCGAAGGGCTCGCTGCAGCTCATCTCGGGTTCGGTCCGCGGCCTCCTGGACGTGCTGGACTACCGCGACCTGGTGGCCTTCACCGGCTCCGCGTCCACCGCGCTGTCCCTGAAATCGCATCCCAACGTGGTGCAGGGCGGCGTCCGGTTCACGTCCGAAACGGACTCCCTCAACGCCGCCATCCTTGGGCCCGACGCGGTGGAGGGCACGCCGGAATTCGATGCCTTCATTAAGTCCGTGGTCACCGAAATGACGGTCAAGGCCGGCCAGAAGTGCACGTCCATCCGCCGCGCCATCGTGCCGCAGGAGCTGGTGCCGGCGGTGATCGCCGCGATCGGAAAGCGGGTGGATGAGCGGGTTGTGCTGGGGGATCCCCGCGCCGACGGTGTCACCATGGGCGCGTTGGCGTCGCTCGAGCAGCTCGCCGACGTCCGCGCCGCGGTGCAGTCAATGCTCGACGCCGGCGGTGAGCTTGCGTACGGAACGCTCGATTCGCCGTCGTCCACGGCTGCCAACGGTGCCACGGGTGTGGTGGAGGCTGGCGCCTTTATGTCGCCGGTGGTGCTGAGCTGGGCTGACGCAGAGACTGACGCGATCCACTCGCTGGAGGCGTTCGGCCCGGTAGCCTCCGTGATCGGATACAAGGACCTGCCCGACGCCGTCCGGCTCGCCGCCCGGGGCGGCGGCTCCCTCGTGGCATCGGTGTGCACCAACGATCCTGCCGTAGCACGCGAACTGGTCACCGGGATCGCCGCCCACCACGGCCGTGTCCTGATGCTCAACCGCGAGGACGCCCGCAGTTCCACCGGCCACGGGTCACCCGTCCCGCATCTGGTCCACGGCGGCCCCGGCCGGGCCGGCGGCGGCGAGGAACTCGGTGGCATCCGCTCTGTCATGCACCACATGCAGCGCACGGCCATCCAGGGTTCACCCAACATGCTCACGGCCGTCACCGGTCTCTGGCACACCGGGGCGGACCGGAACTTCACTGTGGAGACCGAGGGGACGCACCCGTTCCGGAAGTCCCTGGCCTCGTTGCGGATTGGCGACGCCGTCCGGTCCGGGCTTCGGGAAGTGGCCTTGGCGGACATCACGGCGTTCGCCAACTCCACCGGCGATACCTTCTATGCCCACACCAACCAGGAAGCGGCCGAAGCCAACCCGTTCTTCCCGGGCATCGTGGCGCACGGATACCTGCTGCTGAGCTGGGCCGCCGGACTGTTCGTGGAACCGGCGCCGGGCCCGGTCCTGGCCAACTACGGCCTGGAGAACCTCCGCTTCATCACGCCCGTGGCCGCCGGCGATTCCATCCGGGTCACCCTCACGGCCAAGAAGATCACACCGCGCGAAACCGACGAATACGGCGAGGTGGCCTGGGACGCGCTCCTGACCAACCAGAACGACGAGATCGTAGCCACCTACGACGTCCTCACCCTCGTCGAAAAGTAGCCCCACCCCCGGACGCTCTCTCACTTCCTGCACGTTTTCCGGCGACGCTCTCGCACTGGTGAGAGAGCGTCGGGGGTTTTCCCGCATTAAGTGAGAGAGGGTGTGGGGATCTTTCCGGGTTCCCTCGGCGTAAAATTTCCACCGTAGGAGGTGGCCAAATGAACCTAGCCCTGAACACAGCCACAACCATCCTGCCCGTCGATGACGCAGCGCGCGCCCGCAGTTTTTACACCGAAAAACTGGGCCTCCCGCACCGCGGAATGACAGACGATGGAAGCGAATTGCTCGGTAACGACGGCGGCCCGATGCTGCAGTTGTTGCCGGTCTCGGACGGGAAACACTCCGAGCACACGGCCCTCAGTTTCGAGGTGCGTGACATTGAGCGGATCGTGCAGGACATGGAGGCCAAGGGCGTCCGGTTCCAGGATTACGACCTGCCCACCCTGAAGACCGAGAACCACATCTGCACCACGGAGTCCGAGAAGTGCGCCTGGTTTATGGACACGGAGCACAACATCCTGTGCGTTCACGAGACGTTGGGCATGCAGGCCGAATACCAGCTCTGACCCCCTCGGCAGGCTCGCAGCAGGCAGTCGCGCAGCACTCCCTAGTGCTGCGCGTGGAGCCCGTCGAACGCGATGGTGATGACGTCGTCGGCCAGTTTTTCCGGTGTGAGGGAGCCGCCCGGTTTGTACCATTCGACGATTGAGTTGATGGTCCCGAACAGCAGGCGCGTGACGGTGCGCGGATCGATGTCCTGGCGCAGCGATCCTTCGTCGCGGGCTGCGGAAATGAGGGCGGCCACCTCGTGATCAAACGCACGACGCCGTTCCAGGGCGTCGCGCTCAATGTCTGTATTGCCCCGCAACCGCAGGAGCAGAGTGACGAACGGCAGCCGCTCCACGAGTACCGCCACGGTCTGCCGCAGGACAAATTCCAGCCGCGCGTCCGCCGCGCCGCTTTGCGCCCCGGGCTGTTCGAGGATTGATTCCAGGCCGCCCAGCGCATGGTCGAGCGCGAGTTTCAGTAGGTCGCCCTTGGACGGCACGTGGTGGTAGATGGCTGATTTCGAGATGCCCAGGTTCTCGGCGAGGATTCCCATGGACGTGGCGTCATAGCCGTGCCGGTTGAAGACGTCGACGGCGATGAGCAGCACCGACTGCTGGTCGTAACCGGGACGTCCGCGCTTGTTGGGGGCTGCTGTAGTGGGCATACCGGCTATTTTCCCACGAACGTTCAGTAATCCCGGTAGCGGCGCAGCGGACCCGCAGGCAGGAGGCCCAAGTGACCCCTCGCGCGGGAAGGTGGTGGGCGCCTATGCCTTGGGCCGGAGGTCGTAGATCCGGCGCAACTTCCCGTTTGACCGTTCCAGCGAGCCGGGGTCCACCACGTCAACGGCGCACGAAGAACCCACGTGGATCTTGATCTGCTCCTGCAGGGCGCGCGCCGCCGTCGTGCTCTGCTCGGGGGTGACGGCGTCCCGGCGTTCGATCCTGACTGTGAGCTGGTCCATCCGCTGGCCTTCGGGGCGGGCGAGTTCGAGCTGGAAGTGCGGGCTGAGTTCGGGGATGCGCAGCGCGATTTCCTCGATCTGGGACGGGAAGAGGTTCACGCCGCGCAGGATGATCATGTCGTCGCTGCGGCCGGTGATGCGGCCCATCCGGCGGTGCGCGGGGCGGGCGGTGCCGGGCAGGAGGCGGGTGAGGTCCTTGGTGCGGTAGCGGATGATGGGCAGGGCTTCCTTGGTGAGCGAGGTGAATACCAGTTCGCCGTGTTCGCCGTCGCGCAGCACGTTTTCCTTGCCCACCGTGGGGTTGAACGCGTCAATGATTTCGGGGCGGAAGTGGTCCTCCCAGATGTGGCTGCCGTCCTGGGTTTCCACTGCCTCCCCGGCGACGCCCGGGCCCATCACCTCGGACAGTCCGTAGATGTCGCACGCCTTGATGTTCATGGTCACTTCGAGTTCGTGCCGCATCTCCTGCGTCCACGGCTCGGCGCCCAGAACCGCGTACTTAAGGGAGGTCGACGTCGGGTCGATCCCCATGTGCGCCATGGCGTCGGCGATGGTGAGCAGGTAGGTGGGCGTGGCCAGGATGGCGTCCGGCGCGAAGTCCTGGATGAGCTGGATCTGGCGTTCGGTCTGCCCGCCGGACATCGGGATCACGGTGCAGCCCAGCGCTTCGGCGCCGGCGTGCGCGCCCAGCCCGCCGGTGAACAGGCCGTAACCGTAGGCGTTGTGGACCTTCATGCCGGGCCGGACGCCGGATGCGCGCAAGCAGCGCGCCACCAGTTTGGCCCAGTCGGCCAGGTCCTGTTTGGTGTACCCGACGACGGTGGGCCGGCCCGTGGTGCCCGAGCTCGCGTGCACGCGGGCTACTTCGCTCTGCGGGACGGCGAACATGCCGAACGGGTACTCAGCGCGCAGGTCTTCTTTCGTGGTGAACGGGAAGTTGCCGAGGTCGCTGAGTTCGCGCAGGTCCGTGGGGTGGATGCCGGCGTCGTCGTACTTGCGTTTGTACAGGGGCACCCGGCTGTAGGCGTAGGCCACCGTGTGCTGCAGGCGGGTGAGCTGGAGGGCCTCGAGTTCGTCGCGAGAGATGGTTTCCTCGCGGTCCAGGACGGGATCTGTTCGCGGGGAGGTCGGCTGCGGAGCGGGGGTTTCGGGGGCGTGGAGGGTCATGATTTTCCTACTTCTTGGGGATGGTGCGGCTGCGTCCGCGGAACTCGGCAATGAGTTCCCCGGGCGTGCCGGAACTGGGTAGCGAATCGCGCTTCGCACCGGCGTCGGCCGCGAAAATCTGGATGTCGTACAGGCCGCTGCGGCCCGAGCTGGACCGGCGGTCCGCGACGGCGGTGATCACCTGGCCGCGGTAGGCGGGCTTCAGGAAGTTGATGTCCACGCCGGCGGCCACGGTGATGTTGTTGATCTCTTCCGGCGTCGGGTTGACCGGATTGCAGGCCAGGGCGAAGGCGGAATCGGCGAAGGCGAAGATCATTCCGCCGTGCGCCATGCCGAAGCCGTTGAGCATTTCCTGCCGGAGTGTCATGCGGATAGTGGCGTGCCCGTCGCTGACGGCGAGGACTTCAACGCCCATCCATTCGGAGGCATAGTCGTTTTCAAGGATGGGGTGGGTGGCCCCGGAGAGTGCTGCTTCAACCATGCGTCATTGCCTCCAGCTTTATTTACCGAATGTTCATTAGGTAATCCCAGATGCAGGTCCGATGTCAAGGGCGCGGCGGTTTCAGGTGCCCTGTGACGGGCCCGGGAAGTGCAAGGATGGAGGGACCGGCACCACGCACAGCAAAGGGCGGACCATGGCCAAAGGCATCTACGTCAGCGCGACCACCCCGGGATCGGGCAAATCGCTCGTGGCTCTGGGCCTCGCGGACACACTCCACCGGCACGCGGACCGGATCGGGTTCTTCAAACCGGTGGTCCACGGCCCGGATGCCGCAGACGACCCCATGGTTGCCCTGGTGAAATCACGCTTCGCGCTTGACGACGAACGGTGCCGGGGCGGGCTGACGTCTGCCGAGGTGCGGGCCCTCCTGGCCGACGGAAAACGCGCCGACATCGACGCGCGCTGTGTGGAGATCTTCGCCGAGATCGCCAAGCACTGCGATGTGGTGATCGTGGAGGGGACGGACCTCACCGGCCAGGACGCCGCCGTGGAGTTTGACCTCAACGCCCGGCTGGCCAACAACCTCGCCGCGCCGGTGGTTGCCGTGGTGGGCGCCAAGGGGCTCAGCGTCGAGGAGGCTGCGGCCGCCGTCGAGGTTGCCCGCAAGGAGTTGGCGGCCGAAAAGTGCACGCTGCTGGCCATCATGGTGAACCGCGCCGACCCTGAATTGGTGGCGGAGATCGCCGCGGAGATCAGGCCCGGGGCATCCAACCGGCCCGTGTACGTCCTGCCGGAGCTTGAGGAGATCGCCCGGCCCACCACCGGCGAAGTTGCTGCGGCCCTTGGCGTGCGGCAGATCGCCGGCCTCGCGGACATGGAACGCGACGTCCGGGACATCAAGGTGGCCGCCATGAACGTGGGCAACTTCCTGAACGTGCTGGATGAGGGCGCCCTGGTGATCGTTCCCGGCGACCGCGCAGACGTAATGGTGGCGTGCCTGGCGTCGTCGTTCTCGCCGGAATTCCCGGTGCCGTCGGCGCTGATCCTGACGGGCGGCCTGTCCCCGGACGCCAACATCTACCCGCTCCTGGCTCAGGCGCCGTTCCCTGTGTTTGCGGCGAGCGAGGACACCTACACCACGGCCAAGCGGGTCTCCGAGGTCCGCAGCGAGATCTGGTCCGGGCACCGGCGCAAGGTGGCTTCCGCGCTGGGCCTGTGGTCCAGGCGGGTGGATGAGGCTGAGCTCGTGGAGCGCCTCCACCTGCCGCGCCTGGAACGGATGACTCCGCTGCGGTTCCTGCATGACCTCATCGAACGGGCCAGGGGGCAGCGCCGGCACGTTGTGCTGCCGGAGGGAACGGACGTCCGGATCCTGCAGGCCGCCGAAATCCTGCACCGCCGCGACGTCTGCGACCTCACCCTTTTGGGACCGGATTCGCAGGTCCGCGAGCTGGCGGCGGCCAACGGCATCGACCTCGCCGGGATCAACATCGTGGACCCGGCCACCTCGGAACTGCGGCAGGGGTTCGCGGAGAAGTACGCCGAGCTGCGCGCGCACAAGGGCGTGGACCTGCCAAAGGCACTGGAAATCATGCAGGACGGCAGCTACTTCGGCACCATGATGGTCCAGCTGGGCGTGGTGGACGGCATGGTGTCCGGCGCCGCGCACACCACGGCGCACACCATCCGCCCCGCGCTGGAGTTCGTCAAAACGCGTGACGGCGTAAAGATCGTGTCCTCCGTGTTCCTGATGCTGATGCCGGACCGGGTGCTGGTCTACGGCGACTGTGCCGTGAACCCTGATCCCAACGTGGAGCAGCTCGCGGACATTGCACTCGCTTCGGCCGAAACCGCGGTGCAGTTCGGGGTGGAGCCGCGGGTGGCCATGCTGTCCTACTCCACCGGCGGCTCGGGCTCCGGCGAGGCCGTGGACGAAGTCCGGCAGGCCACCGAACTGGTGCGTGCACGCCGCCCGGATCTCGCCGTCGAGGGCCCCATCCAGTACGACGCCGCCGTGGACGCCTCCATCGCGGCCTCCAAAATGCCCGGCTCGTCGGTGGCAGGGCAGGCGACCGTGTTCATCTTCCCCGATCTGAACACCGGCAACAACACGTACAAGGCGGTGCAACAGAGCTCCGGGGCGGTCGCCGTCGGGCCCGTCCTGCAGGGCCTGCGCAAGCCGGTCAACGACCTCTCACGCGGCTGCACCGTGGAGGACATCGTAAACACAGTGGCCATCACGGCCATCCAGGCGCAGGTGCCCACGCCCCAGGGTTAACGTCCGACGGCGGCACCCCGGGGTGAGCTCAGCACCGACCTGATGCTGGGGGCGGGATGGGTCATCAATCTTGCAGTGGCGGAGTTCTTCATCCGCCGGGCCGGCGGCCGGAGGACCGGACCTACCGTGGCCCGGTGAGAAACTCATGACTGCGTCCCCAGAACACCAGGTGCCCACCCAATACCGGATTCGTATCGGCGGGCACCTGGACCAGCACTGGTCTGCCTGGTTCGATGACCTCACCCTGACCCACGAAAGCGACGGCACCACAAGTCTTTGCGGTTTCGTCGCAGATCAGTCAGGCCTGCATGGGCTGCTGTTGAAGGTCCGGGCCCTCGGGGTGGTTCTCATCTCCGTGGAGGCAGTCGACCCGGCCGAAACAGGTCGAGGACGGTAAGCCAGGTTAGCTGTTTTCCGGCTTGGCCAAGCTGTCCGGGTCTTCTTCCTTGGCCGGCTCATCGGAGAGTCCTTCGGGCGTAAGGTCCAGGTTTTGTGGATCCTTGGGTTGCTCAGGTGCCTCGCCCACTTCCGGGGATTTGGGCTTTCCGGTATCGTCCAGGGCCGGGTTGGCGCCCTCGACGACGGTGGGATCCTTCGTGCCGGTGCCGGAGGCGGGTTCTGCGGTCTCAGGTTCGGTGTTGTCGGGCTGAGTGGTGTCGTTCGGCATGGAAGTCCCTCTCTGCGTAGTGCAACGTGTCCGCCGACTCTAAGCCCCTGCCGCGGCTGACGCAACGGCAGGCGCAGCAGGCGCCCCGCAGCATCAGCCCTGACGGGCCTTCATCCTCGGATTCTTCTTGTTGATCACAAAGGTGCGGCCCCGGCGTCGGACGATCTGTGCGCCGGGAACCTTCTTCAGGGCGCGGAGGGAATTTCTGACTTTCATGGTCTTGCTCCTTGTTTCGGTGGCGGTTGGTGGGTGGCGTTTTGACCGGTGGCGCAGTGTGAAGCCGGGACCGTTCAGGACGGGGCGGGGTCGAGCTGGAACGGGTCGGTCAGACCGGCGAACCCTGCCTCCATTTCCGAGTCGGTGAGTTCGCAGGCGGAGAGCAGCTGCGCAATTTCCCCCGGGTCCATGCCCTCTCCGGTCGCGGCCAGCACGCTTCCGCGGTCCCCGTGTTCCGGATGCCAGTCCAGGTGGGCGTCCACATGGTTGAGGGGATCGGGCGCCGCACCGGCGTCCTGGTCTGCCAGCCACGGTCCGGTATTTTCGAGCCAGACACGCGGGCCGATGCCCTGGATGGCGATCCGGCACTGCGGTGCGGCGGCGATCCATAGGCGTCCCCGCAACCAGCAGCATCCTTCCGCGAGGGACGCCAGGGCGTGCCGGAACCGCTCAGGGTGCAGCGGCCGTTGGGCCCGGTGGGTGACGGTAGTGAACGGTGACGTTGAGGACGGCGCCGGGATCCGCACCGAACCGGGGACCGTCCGGCTCAGGGCGTCGTGGTAGTTGTGGCGGCCTGGGCGGATGAGGCGGGCGTTTTCCGCCACGTCAGCGTGAGGAGCCAGTTCCCTGACCAGTTGCACGCCGCGAACCCGCAGGGCAGGGTCGGCCGGAAACAGGTCCACCTCCGCCAGCAGGACGGTGTCATTGAACGACAGCTCGCCGATAAGGAATTCACCAGCAGTGCGCTGGTCCTCCGGGACCGGCGTGAACCCGGACTCAAACAGGGTGTGGTGGTCCCAAATGTGGTCCTCCAGCGTGTCAGGGGCGCAGGCAAGGACAGCGGAATCAATCGTCACCGGGCGGGAAAGGCCACGTCGCAGGGCTCCGATCGCGGCCTCCGCAGACACGGCGGGAGGGAGCCCGATGATGGCCTGGGTCTCCCAGCGTTCCAGCAGCCGCTCGATGGTGGGCACGAGGTCCAGCCGCACGGTGCAGCTCAGGCAGCCGTGTTCCAGCTGCGTCTCGGCGCGCTCCACAAGCCCGGACTGGCTGGAGATCCTGCGGAGGACCACGCCGTTCTCCAACAGGTCGTGCAGGACCACCGCGGCGCCGGGATTGGCCGCGGCCGCGTCTTGGCAGGCTTGCTGGCGGCACAGGCCGTCCAGGGAGCTGATCACAGTGATATGCATACTCATCACTCTAATGAGAATCATTATCGTTTACAACCCAAGTATCCAAGGGGCAACTTATAGAGTGGATTCCGGGGAGCGCTGCGCCAGGCTCCAGCACCATCCCTCGTCAGCTGTGCCCGCGGTACCAAGGCTCCAGGAGGCCCCATGCTTGTGCTCGTCATCAACTCCGGTTCGTCCTCGCTCAAGTACCAGGTCCGTGACGTGGCCGCCGGCATTGTGCTGACGGAGGGGCTGATCGAGGAGATCGGCATGGGCAACGGCGGTGACGGCGACGGCGAAATCGAGGGCCCCCGGGACCACGCGGAGGCGCTGGAGCAGGTTGATGCCGCGATCCATGCCGAGTTCGGTGACCTCAAGCTGACGGCGGTGGGCCACCGCGTGGTGCATGGCGGCGAGCGGTTCGCCGAGCCGGTGCTGATCGACAACGAAATCACCCGCGCCATCGAGCGCCTCAACCCCCTCGCACCGCTGCACAATCCCGCCAACGTCCTAGGCATCCGCGCCATCGGCAAGAAGTGGCCGGACCTGCCGCAGGTGGCCGTGTTCGACACCGCTTTCCACCGCACCCTGCCCGAGCATGCCTGGCGCTACGCCGTCCCGGACGAGCTCTACACGAACCACGGCATCCGCCGCTATGGCTTCCACGGCACCTCGCACGAGTACGTCACGCAGCGCGCCGCCGCGCTGCTGGATCTGCCCGTGGACGAGTTCGACGGCGTGATCGCCCACCTGGGGAACGGCGCCTCCGTCACGGCCATCCGCCGCGGTCAGTCGGTGGACACATCCATGGGCTTCACCCCGCTGGAGGGCCTGGTGATGGGCACCCGCTCGGGCGACCTCGACCCCTCCATTCTGGTGTTCCTCGGCCGGAACGGCTGGACGCCGGAGGACATCGACACCATGCTCAACCGCGAATCAGGGCTGAAGGGGCTCGCTGGGAACAACGACATGCGCTCGGTCGTGGAGGCGTCAGAGGCCGGTGACGCCAAGGCGTCGATGGCTCTCGCGGTCACGTCCTACCGGCTGGCAAAGTACATCGGCGGCTACCATGTGGCCGTCGGCGGAGCCAAGGCACTTGTGTTCACTGCGGGGATCGGCGAGAACTCGCACCAGTTCCGCGCACTGGTGACTGAAAGGCTGCGTGCGTTGGGGATAGAGCTCGACGCCGGCCTGAACAGTCAGCGGTCCAAGGAACCGCGGGTGATTTCCACGGCTGCGTCCGTCATCCCGGTGTTGGTGGTGCCCACCGACGAGGAGCGCGCCATCGCAGAGGCGACTGCCGCCGTCGTCCACCCTGGGTCCATGGCATAGCCTCAGTCCATGCCTGAGATTACTTTGCCCCTCCGCACCGAGCGCCTGATCCTGCGCCGGTTCGACGGTGCGGACCTGGACGCCTTTTATGCCTACCACTCGCTGCCCGACACCGCCCGATTCCTGCCCGGGGAGGCCAAGAGCTACACCAGGGCCATGGAGTCCGTGGGCAAGTACGCCAATTTCGTCTTAGAGAAGGAGAACGACTGGGTTTGCCTGGCCATCGAGGCGAAGGAATCGCCGGGGCTGCTGGGCGAAGTGGTGCTGAAATGGCTTCCGGGGCGCGGGCAGGGCGAAGTCGGATGGACCCTGGCGCCGGCCGCGCGGGGCAAGGGCTACGGGGCCGAGGCCGCGGATGCGGTGCTGAAGCTGGGGTTCGAGGAGCTGGGGATGCACCGGATCGAGGCCAAGCTCGACGCCCTGAACACCGCCTCCGCGGCTCTGTGCGAACGGCTCGGCATGCGGTTGGAAGCCCGGCTGGTGGACAAATGGCATTACAAGGGCCAGTGGGCCACCGAGCTGGTCTACGCGATCCTCGAGGGCGAATGGCGCTCCCGCTCCCGGTGATCGAGCGTCCCGGTGATCGAGCCCGTCGAGACCCGATCGATTGCTCCGTAGCGGCCCTTTGAGCGCTGAAGACGCCAGCAATGGTGCAAATGGATGGGTTAGTCTCAGGCCATTGACTGCCTGCTGGGCCAAGGCCAAACTGGCGCTGTGCCTAGCTGCCGGCCATGCCGCGCTGGCAACAGGCTTGTCCAAGGAGGATCCAATGCCCACCGTGGAAGAAAACGTCTACATTGCCCGCCCGCCACAGGAAGTCTTTAATTTCCTGTCAAAGGGCGAAAACATTCCAGTCTGGGACTCCTCGGCCGTCCATGCCGAAACAGTCGGGACCGAGCCTGTTGCAGTCGGCACCCGGGTCAAGGGCGCCAGCAAGGTGGTGGGCAGGAAATTCGACTGGACAACGGAGGTCATCGAATTCCAGCCTCCAACCCGCTTTGTATCCCGCTCGGTGGAAGGAAAGCTGGAATTCACTGTAACCAATGTCCTGGAACCTGAAGGTGACGGGACCCGCCTGAACTTCCGGATCGATGCGGCATCTGGCCTGGGCGGGGTGTTCGGCAAGCTGGCCGACCGGTTCGTGGAACAAGCCCAGGCCCGGACTGTCCGCGCCAATCTCGAGACCCTCGCCGAGTTGCTCACTGTGCACCCGGAATACGGCAGGGATGACAGCTGAGCCGCGAGATCCGGGTTTCGACAAGCTCAACCACCGGATTCGGCCCGGTGAGGGAGCGGGTGGGGAGCGAGATCCAGGGGTCCGATGGGCTACTTGAGCCCAGCCCCCGGAAGCAGCTCAACCGCACCCAGCGAATCGGCGATGAACGCGTAGTCCCACGCGCGCTCGCGCCACTGGACATAACGCCCGGACGCGCCGCCGTGGCCGCCGTCCATCTCGATCTTCATCACCACAGGCTCCGTGCCGGTGGTCCTGTTCCGCAGTTCCTGGACCCACTTGGCCGGCTCAACATACAGGACGCGGGTGTCGTTGAAGGAGGTCACCGCGGCCACCTTGGGGTACGCAACGGCACGCACATTCTCGTACGGCGAATAGGACTTCATGTAGGCGTACACGTCAGGGTCCGTGATGGGGTTGCCCCACTCCTCCCACTCCAGCGCGGAGAGCGGAAGCTCCGGATCCAGGATGGTGGTGAGCGCATCCACAAACGGAACCTGCGCCACCACCGCGGCGTACTTTTCCGGTGCCAGGTTGGCCACGGCGCCCATCAGCAGACCGCCCGCGGAACCGCCCATGGCTGCAATCCGGGACGGCTCAACCCACCCGGAGCTGGCCAGCCAGTCGGTGGCGTCCACAAAGTCGGTGAACGTGTTCTTCTTGGTGAGCTTCTTGCCGTCCTCATACCAGTGCCGGCCCAGTTCGCCGCCGCCGCGGATGTGCGCGATCACAAACACCACACCGCGGTCCAGCAGCGACAGCCGCGCGATGCCGAAGCCCGGATCCATGCTCAGCTCGTAGGAGCCGTACCCGTAGACCAGGCCGGCCGCCGTCGAATCCTGTTTGACGCCCTTGTGCCGCAGCACCGACAGGGGGATCCGCGTGCCGTCAGCGGCCTTGGCCCATTCGCGGGTGGCCACGTAGTCGCTGGCGGAGTAGCCGCCCAGTACCGGGCTTTCCTTGCGCAGCAGCAGTTCGCCGGCGGGCTGCGCCGGGGTGGGCAGCACAAAGTCGTACACGCGCGACGGCGTGAAATAGGATGTGTAGCCCAGCCGGATCACCGGCGCCTCGTGGTCAGATCCGCCCACGCCGGCCGTGTACAGCTCCTCGTCGAATGCGGGTTCCACCGGGGCTTCCTGCGCGGGCGTGCCGAGGCCAGCCAGCCCCATCACCTGGACGCGTTCGATGGTGTCCTTGCGGACGGACACAATCAGGTGCGTGGAAGTGACGCCGGCACCGTTGACGCGGACGTCGTCGGAATGCTCGACGACGGTGCTCCAGTGCTGCTCGGCCAGCGGCTTGGTGAGCTCAGCGGGGTCGATCAGGGAGACCATGGAGTTCACGGCATTGCGGTTGTGCGTGATGATGATGCGTTCCGATACTGCGCCGTCAGGACCGGTGAGCAGGAACGGTTCGGCCTCATAGAGGACGCGCTCGTCCCGCGAAATCACGGTGGTGAGGGCCGCCGTCGGGTCATCGAAACGCAGCAGGCGGGTCTCGCTGTACTCGGAGCAGCCGATGCCCAGCACGAGGTGGCGCCTGTCAGAGGAGAGCTCAAAGCCCAGCCACATGGCGACGTCGTCCTCCTGGTAAATCACCTCATCGTCGGTGACGGGGGTGCCGAGGACGTGGGACTTGACCTGGTACGGGCGCCACGAATCGTCCACCACGGTGTAGAAGATGCGGCTGCCGTCGGGGGAGAAGCTGACGCCGTAGAAGATGTTCTCGATGAGGTCCGGCAGGAGTTCGCCCGTGCGGAGGTCCTTGATGTGAAGGGTGAATCGTTCGTCGCCGGCGTTGTCCACGGCGTAGGCGTAAAGGTTCCCGTCCACCGTGACGGCCGAGCCGCCCACCGAGAAGAACGGCTTGCCTTCGGCTTCGACGTTGCCGTCCAGCAGCACTTCCTCGCCCGGGATCTCGACGCCGGCCTCCACCGCGGGGGGAGTCCAGTCGGCCACGGGGTTGCCGGAGTCCTGGGCGCGGACGCGGCACTGGATGCCGTACTCCTTGCCCTCAACCGAGCGGCTGAAGTACCACCAGCCGTCCTTGCGGTTCGGGACAGACAGGTCTGTCTCCTGCGTGCGGCCCTTGATTTCCTGGAAGATGGCCTCGCGCAGCGGCTCCTGGTGGACGGTGACCGCCTCCTGGTAGGCGTTCTCGGCCTTGAGGTGCTCAACCACCTCGGCGGATTCCTTCTCGCGCATCCACTCGTAGTTGTCCACGAAAGTGTCGCCGTGGTGCGTCCGCTCGTGCGGGACCTTCTTGGCCACGGGGGGCGCGGGGGAGGCAGCGACGGAAGGGTTGGCGGAATCCTGCAGCGGAGTCTGGGTCATGCCTTCAATATATAGAGCCGGGCGGACAAAAAGGCCGCCGTTCGCTACCGGGGTAGCCCCCTCAAACGCTCTCTCACTAATCGGGCTTAAATGGCCGATGCTCTCTCACTTTCCTGAGGAAAGTGAGAGAGCGTCGCTGGAAAACCTGCATCAAGTGAGAGAGCGTTTGGACAAGCAGCTAAGTTACTCGCCGGAACCACTTGAACCGTCCTCCGCCTGGTGCTAGAACAGCATTACCGGGAGGATCCGGACGCGTCTCTTTTTCATCTGCCTCTAGAGGGCGATTAGCCGTTTGGGCACGCCACAGCGCCAGATAGCGCATCGGCAGTCTGCGGGTGACCCTCCCGATACGGTGGCCCTCGGCATCGCCGGGGGCCATCCCTCACCGTTCGGGGGTGAGGACCCTGGAAAACACAACGGCGCCGTTGGCGTTCCGCAGGCTTGCGGTGAAGCTGTCATCCTCGCCCAGCTGGACGTGGCCGAAGAACTGGTTCTCGCCGTCGCGCGGTGATTCGCCAGGGAACCGTCCGGCCTTGGCGAATACCACCTCGGGTCCGAATGTCCCGTCCATCGGGTTGGGCCCGAAGGATCCGGCTGCGATGGGGCCGGCCACGAACTCCCAGAACGGGTCGAAGTCCGTGAAGGCTGCGCGCTCGGGGGAGTAATGGTGGGCGGCGCAGTAGTGGACGTCGGCCGTCAGCCACACCACGTTCTTCACCCGGTTCCGCTTGAACGCGCTCAGCACCCCGGCGATCTCGAGCTCGCGGCCCAGCGGCGCACCGGGGTCGCGGTTGGCCACGCTTTCCTGGTTCACGGCACCGTCCGGGACGATGATGCCCAGGGGCAGGTCCGCGGCGATCACCTTCCAGGTCGCCTTGGACTTGGAAACTTCGCGGATCAGCCAGTCCACCTGCTCCTGGCCCATGATGGAGGTGGCGTGGGCCTCCTTGCCGTCCGTGTTGGGCGACTTGAAGGTGCGCATGTCCAGGCAAAACACGTCCAGCTGCGGACCGCGGGGGATCTTCCGGTAGATGCGGGCCGGCTGGTAGTGCCCACCGTCGTCGAACGTTCCCGGGCGCCACAGCGCGGAGCCGTCAGCGATGGGCATGTTCTCCTGCCACGCCTGCCGGCCACGCGCTGCGAGGGTGTTGACGTCGCGCACGGTGTAGCGGGGGTCGTCGATGGTTTCGCCCGGGTACCAGTTGTTGGTGGTTTCGTGGTCGTCCCAGTTGGCGATCACGGGGACGTCGGCGAACATGGCGCGCATGTTGGCGTCCAGGGAGTTGTAGCGGTGCCGGCCGCGGAACTCGGTGAGCGTTTCGGCCACCTTGGAGACCTCCTCCGTGACAAGGTTGCGCCACACCTGCCCGTCCCGCTCCACCACGGTTTCGGCGATGGGGCCGTCGGCGTAGACGGTGTCGCCGGAGTGGATGAAGAAGTCGGGCCGGGTGTTGTGCATGGCCCGGTAGCCGCGCATGCCGCCGATCTCCTCGTTGATGCCCCAGCCCTGGCCGGCGGTGTCGCCGGTCCAGACAAAGCTTTGGGCGGACGACGGCGTGGTGTCGCCGCCGGTGCGTCCCTCCCCGTGGAAGGTCCCGGCGTCGGGTGCCGTGCGGAAGGTTCCCTTAACGGTCTCGCCGGCCGCGCCGCCGTCGTCCTCGAAGCTGATATCCAGCGCGAAGCGGGTGTTGGATGGCAGGTTGCCGGCATGGATTTTGGCCGTGAAGTCGGAGGCCTGGGTGGCCCGGGGACCGCGGAGGGTGCGTTCGAAGGCTCCGCGGCCGCGCAGGATTTCGCCGCCGGCTCCCACCGAGCGGAGGGTGGCGGTCATCCGGCCCGCGGCGGAGGAGCGGGACCAGAGCACGGCGGAATCGGAAGTGACGTCACCGGTGGCGATGCCGCTGGGCAGGGTAAGGCGGTTCCGGACCAGCGGGATCCCGGTCCGGCCGGCCGGGAAGCTGCTGGCGTTCGCGGCGGCGGGCGCGGCCGCCAGCGCTGCTGCGAGGACGGAACCTTTGACGATGGTGCGGCGTGAGATATCAGTCATGACCCCACCCTGCCGGGGGCGAATACACAGCCCGTTTCCCCCGGATGAACGCCGAGCGTGGCGCGGGTTAACTCATGCCGGTGTGGCTTGCCACAGGACCCTGGCCAGGACCTTGACAATGCGTCATTATCGCGGGGTAATTGGAAGCATTCTCAGTAATTTTTGGGGGCGACGATGCGAAACCTAATACCGAAAGGCATCCTCCGGAAGATGCTCCTGCCGCCCACGTACGGCCTGCACCTGACACCCGGCGCTGAGTTCACGGTACTCTCCGTCGAAGTCTGGAGCACGTGCCTGGTGGTCAACATCCACGTGGAATCCGCTGCTGGGAGAGCCGCCCCTGAGATTGCCATCGAGGATCATTGGGGTACCCCATACACGCTCCGGGATTCAGCCAGTGTGGGCACCCGGAACCTGCAGGTTTTCACTCCGTCCCTGCCGCCCGGCACCCGGAGCCTGACCATCAGGTCCACGGACGATGACGCCGACCCGCGCCTCGTGGTGACCTTCGCCGTCCCGTTGATGCGGGAAGCCGGCCAAGCAGCCAAGGCGCCGGTTTCCCGCCCGGTCCGACTGCGCCGTCCGGCCTAGAAGCAGGTCGGACTAGAACGCACTCACAGCCGATGTGAGAGAGCGTTCGGGAAATTTCTGCAGGATGTGAGAGAGCGTTGATGGCGGGCGGGAGTATCCTGATCACGCAAAGGCGCACGCGCCCAGAGTCAGAGGGGAAGTTTCATGACCATCCCGCCAGTGCACGAACCAGAGCCGTTCCCGCCCGAACCAGGCCCGGACCCCTTCAATCCGGAGCCCACCTATCCCGGCCACCCGGGGCCGGAGAGGCCGAGCCCCATCCCGACGCCGGAACCTCCCGGCCCGCTGCCCGTTCCGGACCCGGGGCCAGCACCGTTGCGCCCGGACCCCACCCGGAGCTAAGTCACCAATGGAACGGCCCCGGCAGCGGCATAGCCAGGGCCGTTCCGCTGCACGCCCCCTGGGGCCGCGCTCAAGTCCAGGCGCTCAGCGCCCGCTGTACAGCAAGCCTGCGTACTATCCGCCGGCGTACTCGGGCAGCCGGCCTTCGCGCATGGCGGCGGACATCTGGGCGATCCCGTTGTAGTCAGGGAACACCACCGAGGCTCCGCCGGCGGCTATGCCCGTGCCGGCGGTGGGCAGCGTCATGGAGACGAAGCTGTTCGGGTCGATGCCGCGCATCGCGTAGGCCAGGACGGCCACGCCCACAGGGTCAAAGCCCTGGTCCACGGTGAGGTAGCTCCCGGCGAAATTCACCAGGGCCCGCACGGCGGTCACATCGTGCAGGGCGCCGTCACTGGTCAGCCGGGCGAGGATGGCGCGGAGGAACGTCTGTTGGTTCCGGACCCGCTGGAAGTCGCCGTCGAGGAACGCGTAGCGCTCGCGGACGAACTCCAGTGCCGCCTGGCCGTCGAGGTGGTTCACCCCCGCCGGGAAGACGTGCTGGGTTTCGTGCGTGGACTGGAACGGCACTGTGACGTTCACGTCGATTCCGCCCAGCCCATCCGTGAGCGTCTTGAACCCGTTGAAGTCCAGCATGACAGTGTGGTCTATGGGAGTGCCCATCAGTTGGCTCACGGTCTGTGCCGCCAGCGGGGTGCCGCCCACCGAAAGACTGTCGTTGATCTTGGAGGCGCCGTAGCCCGGGATGTTCACGTAGAGGTCACGCATTATGGAGACCACGTGCACGCTCCGCCGGTCTGCGGGGACGTGGACCAGCATCATGGAGTCCGCCCGCTGGTCCTGGTACTCGCCAGTGGACTGGGTGATGGCCGCCTGCTCCCGGGCGTTGGCGCGGCTGTCGCTGCCGATCACCAGGATGTTCATGGGCGCTGCCGGGAGCTCCGCGATGGGTTCGGGCGGCGGGGGAAGGGCCGGCGCCGGCGGCGGCGTCTCTGAAGGAGTGGGGGTGGCGGAGTCAGCGATGATGGGCGCCGGGGCCGCAACATCCGCGGCTGGCCGGGTGAATACCAGGGCGGACACGACGACGACGGCCACCAGCACGAGCGACAGCACCGCCGCGATCACGCGCCGCCGTTTCAGCGCGGCAGGCGCGGCAGCTTCGGGGCCGGACGGGGTCGGGCCGATCGGATCAGAACCGCTTGGGGTGCTTACCATGACTTAGTGTCCGCCCTCGTGCCCGGTTACGGCTATAACGCGGAGCGTGTCGTTTCCGTGCTGTGATGTACGACGGCGGCGCGCCGGGTTCGGTGGAAAGCGCGCTTGCTCAGGCGGGAACGTTCAGGCGGGCGTGCCGCAGGACGGAAACGATGGCGGGGGCCAGCTCGTCCTCCATCTGGCGGTAGACCTCGGGGCTGCGCCGGTAGGGGTCAATGATGTCGTTCTCCGAGGAATCCGCTGGCAGCGACAGGTGCCGGACGGACGCGGCCCGCGCGGGCAGCCCCCGCCAGAAGGCGGTGTTGGCACTGAGGGGAGTGCCGCCGTCGGCAGTTACCGGAACGATTGCGGCACTGTCCGCACGCTCGTCCAGGACGTCGAGCATCCGGGCGAACTCGCGGATGGTGAAGGTGCGCTTGAGCAGGGAGGCGTCCAGCTGGAGCACTTCACCGCGGTGGCCGGAGGTCATGGTGAGCACCAGGTCCACGCCGCGCAGGATCTTGCTGGTCAGCTGCCGCGAGACGAAACCGTCCGGGTTTCCGCCAAAGGTGCGCACGATGTCACCGGACAACGGCTGCATGGGGTCGCCCACCATGGCACGGGTTCCTGCGCTGGTGACCTCAAACCCGCCCGGCATCACCTGGTCCAGACCGGCCTGCAGCAGCCGTTCGGCCACGGGGGAGCGGCAGATGTTTCCGGTACAGACCGTCAGGATCCTCACGGGTGCGGGGGCAGATGCGGGGGATTCCACGGAACTTCTCTTTTCCAGCCGATGCGCGAGGGCCGGTGCGGCCCGTCGTGGCTCTCAACTTAACATGTGCGGGCAGGGTGTGCGCAGTGGCTTCAAGCGGTGACCCATCCGTAACGCCCTGTGTTACGAATCACACATGACCGCGGGACTTCCCCTGCGATCGTTGACCAAGGAGTAAATCGTGAAGCGGAATACAAAATTGGTATTGGGTGGTACCGGTGTGGCAATGCTGGCTGCTGTGTCGTTGGGTGCCGGGCCAGTCATGGCCCAGAACGCCAAAGCGGCGGAGAAAACCGTGACGCTGACAGCCACCCTCACGCAGCTTAACGGCTCAGGCGCTTCGGGCACCGCCACCGCGGTTGTCCGCAACCAGAAAATCCGGCACATCGAGGTTCACGCTACTGGCTTGACCCCCGACGCCCCGCACGCCCAGCACATCCACTACGGCAACCAGGCCCTGAACGAGTGCCCCACACTGGCGCAGGACAGCAACGGTGACGGACGCATTAACACACTGGAGGGTGTTCCGGCCTACGGCCCCGTGGTGGTGTCGCTGAACACCACCGGCGATACAACCCCCGCCAGCTTCCTGGACGTTTCCCGGTTCCCCGTCTCGCATGGTGGCAGCTATGACTACAGCCGGGACAATATCGAGTTCACGGACGTGGCCGGTACCGGCTACCCGGGAGCCGGCGGGCTTGGCACCGCGAAGCAGATCGCGGACTCCATCCGCGATGGCGAGGGTGTCCTGGTGATCCACGGGCTGGATTACGACGGCAACGGAACCTACAATTTCAGCGATCCTGAAGGTGCCAGCGAGCTTAACCCGAACCTCCCGGCCGAGGCTACCGACCCTGCGGCCTGCGGCGTTCTGCGCTAAGCACGCGTTGTGCTCTTCTGGCCCCAGTAAGGCTGAAGCCCCAGTGCCGTGCTGGGCCGGGAGAGGGCAATGAAGATGTCTTCGAAGGGCCGGTCCGCCGAGTGCGGACCGGCCCTTCCTGCTCCCGGACGTTCGGCGGCAGGACGGTCCGGGCCTGCCCGTAGCTGGTGAGGCCACGCGGCTTGTAGACAGACAGCACTGTGCTGGTTTCTCTCGTTCAACGCACCTCGGCGGGGTTGAGTTTCACGCGGCGCAGCAGTTGGGCGTTCAACGCCACCACGATCGTGGACACGGACATCAGCACGGCGCCGGCCGCGGGGGACAGTACAACCCCTGCGAAGGCAAGCACGCCCGCGGCCAGCGGGACGGACACCACGTTGTAGCCGGTTGCCCAGATGAGGTTCTGCCACATCTTCCGGTAACTGGCGCGGGACAGGTCAACCATGGACAGCACCGCGCGGGGGTCATTGCCGGCCAGGACCACGCCGGCCGATTCCATGGCGACGTCGGTTCCGGCGCCGATGGCGATGCCTACTTCAGCCCTGGCCAAGGCCGGGGAATCGTTGACGCCGTCGCCTACCATTGCCACCTTCAGCCCGCGGGCCTGGAGTTCGGCGACCTTTTTGTCCTTGTCCGCCGGGAGGACTTCGGCGAAGACTTCGTCAATGTGCAGCTCGTCGGCCACGGCCTGGGCCACCTGCCGGGCGTCGCCGGTGATCATGGCCACCTTGATGCCCCGGTTCTGCAGAGCCGCCACGGCCTGGCGGGATTCCGGGCGGACGGCGTCTTCGAGGCTGACGGCGCCCAGGACACTGTTCCCGTCGATCACGTGCAGCACGGCGGCGCCACGGTCCATCCATGCCCGGGTGGAGCGAGCCAGCTCTTCAGGCTCGACGGCGCCGAGCTCGCGCAGGAGCGCCGGTCCACCGACGTGAACAGTGCGCCCGTCCACGCTGGCGCGGACGCCCCGCCCGGTGAGGGACGAGAAGCCGGTGGCTTCGGGAACAGCCAGGTTCCGCTGGCGCGCGGCACGGACGATGGCCCGCGCCACGGGGTGTTCACTGTCGGATTCCACAGCTGCGGCCAGCGCCAGCAGGCGGTCTGTATCCCCGCCCGCTACGGCGGCGACTTCCTTCAGGTCGGGCTCACCCTTCGTGAGAGTGCCGGTTTTGTCAAAGAGGACGACGTCGATGGTCCGCATGCGTTCGAGGGCCATCCGGTTCTTAATGAGGACCCCGGCCCGGGCGGCCTGTTCAGTGGAAATAGCGATGACCAGCGGGATGGCCAGGCCGAGGGCGTGGGGGCAGGCAATCACCAGGACGGTGACGGTGCGGGTGACCGCCTCCGGGACGCTGCCCAACAGGGCCCAGACGATGAACGTGATGACACCCGCGCCGGCGGCGAAGTAGAACAGGAAGGCCGCGGCACGGTCGGCCAGCGCCTGTGCCTTGGACGAGGATGCCTGCGCCTCGGCAACCAGGCGCTGGATGCCGGCCAGGGCGGTGTTTTCGCCGACGGCAGTCACCCTGACCCGGATAGTGTTGTCCGTCGCGACTGTGCCGGCCACCACCGCGTCACCCGGGGCGCGGGGAACGGTCTTGGACTCGCCGGTGATCATGGATTCGTCCACTTCCGCCTGGCCGTCGACGACGGTTCCGTCGGCAGGCAGCCGCGCGCCGGACCGCACCAGGACGATGTCGCCTTCACGGAGTTCGGAGACGGGTACGGTCTCCGTGCCGGCGTCGGTGATGCGGTCTGCTTCATCCGGGAGCAGGGCCGCGAGGGCGTCCAGGGCGCCCTGCGCGGAACCGAGGGCCCGCATTTCAATCCAGTGGCCCAGCAGCATGATCGCGACCAGAAGCGCCAGTTCCCACCAGAAGTCCAGATCGAATCCACCCAGGCCAAGGCTAGTGACCCAGGACGCTGCGAACGCAACAGTGATGGCCATGGCGATCAGCAGCATCATCCCGGGACTCCGGGTCTTCAGTTCCTGCAGGCCGCCCTTGAGGAACGGTTGGCCCCCGTAGAAGAAAATCACCGTTCCCAGCACGGCCGGGATCCAGGTTGAGCCGGGGAACACCGGCGGCATGTAGCCCAGGAGGTGGCCGACCATCGGGCTGAAGTACACCACGGGCACGGACAGGACCAGGGTGAGCCAGAACCTGTTCTTGAACATGGCGGTACTGTGCCCGGCGTGCTGCCCGTGGCTGTGGACCGTGTGGTCGTCGTCGTGAGCACCATGCTGCTGGCCGGCGTGGCCGGCGTGATCTGCGGGCGGGCTCGCTACCGCCGTCGCATGGCCCGGTACGGGCTTTGGGAGCTGGTGGGCGGAGTGGTCTTCTCCGTCGTGGTGATCGTGGTGGTTTTCCATTGTTGTCGTCCTGTTGAGAGGAGTGTTCCCTGACGGCGTCAGCAAAGCTGTCCTCAGGGTGGGAGTTGGACTACCTGCTGGTGAGGCTATACCCGGCGGCGGTGACGGCGTCCCGGACGGCTGCTTCCGTCTGGGGCCCGGAGACTCTCAGTCGGGAGGTCCCGCCGGCGACGAGTTCGACGGCGGCCGACGTCACGCCGTCGAGCGCGGAGACTGCCTTTTCAACGGTCTGGGCACAGTGACCGCACGTCAGGCCGGTCACGGAGTACTCCGTACCTTCCGCCTGGGGTGACAGCTGCTTCGCTGAAGGGGTGGAGCAGCAACTGCACCCTGCGGTTTCAGCTGCAACGAGGGGCAGTTCGGTTCGGACCTGGGGTGCACTCATATCAGTTCTGTCCTTTTGCAAGAGAGGTGTGATGAGGTGCTGGGGATGAACGGCTGTAAGGACCGGAATTTACACGGCCTGGACAAACCTCTTCATTGGCAACACCCTGAGAATACCCCCATGGGGTATATTTTGCAAGGTGTCGCTGCCCACAGTTCCGGGGGAGCGGGCTGCCGCGCGCTCGCCTTGCCGCCGGGACGGTCAGCCGTGGCCGGGTTCCCCGGTGACGGTGTGGTCGGCGTGGTTCAGGCCTTCCAGGACAAGCCGGGCCAGATGGCCGTCCGCGATGCTGTAGACCACCCTGCGGCTGACCTTTTGTGTGCTGACGAGGCCGCTGAAGCGGAGCTTGGCCAGGTGTTGGCTGACTGAGGTACGGGAGGCTCCGGTTCGTTCCACCAGGGTGGTGACGTCGGCCGGTTCCTGTGTCAGGAGCCAGAGCAGGTGCAGCCGGGTGGGATCGGAGAGCATCCGGAACGTGGCCGTGGCGGCATCGAGCCGGCGGGCATCGGGAAGCCTGGGGTGGTGAAGGCTCGGTGTATTGATGCGTTGGGCCTCTTCCACCGGATCACCCTTTCCTGCTGGCCGGTTCTGCGCCGGTCCTGGCGGCTGCCGGCCAGAATTTCAGGGCCGCTACTGTACTGATCATAGCCACCAGGGCCAGGACTGCTGCGGCCGCGGGCTGGCCGGCGGACGCGCCGATCCAGCCGGCTACGGGGTAAGTGATGATGAAGCACGCGTGGGAAAGGGAGAACTGGGCGGTGAAGATACGGGTCCGTGTGCTTTCCGTTGCAGAGCGGCGCAGTAGCCGCGCCGAAGGGGTGCTGATCATCGAGGTCCCGGCCCCCAGGGCAACCCAGAGCCCCAGCAGGATGTGCCATGGCCCGGCGGTGGCCAGCAGCACAAACGTGCCGGCGAGGCCAAGGCCAAGAAGCGCAGCACCGGTCATCATCAGTGAACGGTCCGCTATTCGGTCCAGCGCCCTGGGTGTGCTGAGCGCTGCAGCCATCGAACCGGCGCCGAAACAGGCCAGGGCGATGGCGACGTCGGCGTTGGATCCTGCGAAAAGGTCCCGGGCATAGACCACGGTGTTGACCAGCACCAGGGCAGTAGCGGCCGCCACGGCCAGATTCAATGCGAGGAGGCCGCGCAGTTCCGGCGTCTTCGCGAAGATCCTTGCGCCGAGGGTGGTGCGGTGCCAGAGTGATCCTTCCTGCTTCACGGCGGTGGCCGTGGGCAGCTGCGTGGTCACTACCAGTGCCGCCGAGAACATAAAGCCTGCCACGGTGCCGAGGAAAAGTTCGTGGAACGTCATGACGGACAGGAGTGCGGCGGCCAGGGCCGGGCTGACCAGGGATTCCAGGTCATACGCAAGGCGGGAGAGCGACAGGGCCCGCGTGTACTGCCGTTCGTCGGGAAGCACCGCCGGGATCAGGGACTGGAAGGCGGGCGTGAACGTCGCCGAAGCACTCTGGAGCACAAAGACCAGCACATAGATCTGCCAGGCCTGATCCACAGCGGGCAGGATCAGAGCGATTCCGCCACGGATCAGGTCCGCGCCCACCAGCACGGCCTTTTTCGGCAGTTTTTCCACCAGTGCCGCCATGACTGGCGCGACGAAGACGTAGGCCAGCATCTTTATGGTCAACGCTGTCCCCAGCACGGCCCCGGCCTGCGCTCCGGCAAGGTCGAACGCCAGCAGTCCGAGGGCCACCGTCAGCAAGCCGGTCCCCAGCAACGCAACGATCTGGGCTGTGAAGAGCTTTCGAAAGGTGCGGATGGCCAGAACTTCGAGCATGAGGATCCCTCAATCAAAACAATATGTGCGTACTTATGCACTCATTCTAGACCTGCCGCCTGCGGCGTGCTGCGCTAAGCGCACCGATCACCACGGCCACCACCGTTCGCCGGTCAGCGACGCCGACCCGAAGCTGGCTCCGCCGCATGAGCCGCCCGGCACGCCGGCGCCATCGCATCAGCATCACCACCACCCGGACGATCATGCGGTGCACAATCATGGCCAGCATGCCGGGCATAGCACGGCCATGTTCAAGGACAGGTTCTGGCTGACGCTGGCACTGTCGGTCCCGGTTGTCTATTTCAGCCCGATGTTCGGACACCTTCTGGGATATATGCCGCCGGACTTCCCGGGGCCGGCCTGGATCCCTCCCGTTTTGGGAACGGTCATCTTCGTCTACGGCGGCTTGCCGTTTCCTAAGGGCGGCCTGCATGATTTGAAGTCCCGGCAGCCGGGCATGATGCTGCTGATAGCCATGGCCATCACGGTCGCGTTCGCAGCGTCCTGGGCGACCAGCCTGCGGATCGGAACTTCGATCTGGACTTTTGGTGGGAACTGGAGCAGTTGGCCTGGTTCGGTCCGGGCTCGGATGCCAGCCGACGGGACCATCGTTGACGGGCAGGCCGAGTTCGACGAGTCCATGATCACCTGTCCCGGTGGGTGGGCTGGCGCTGCTGCGCCCCTCAACGCCCAGCCGCTGAGGCGGGTGAAACTGAACCCATCACAGGTTCGTTAAACCACCCTCAGGCCATCGGGGCCGACGTAACGCATCCCCACGGATCGACGCGCCGGTGCCGGTAGCCTGGAAAGACCACTACTCAGGGAGGACGCCCCGTCGTGGCCACACAACGCACCATGCCCGGATCCGCCCTGCTCACAGCGGGCCTGCTGTCCGCCGTGGTGGCGCTGACCGCCGGGATCCTGGGCATGCACGTTATGACGGGTACCCATTCGATGCACGCCTTCACGGCCGTCACCGGTACGCCCTCTGCCGCTGTCGGCTCAGTTTCGACCACCACGGACCGTGAATCCACAGGGCACTCCGGTCATGCGGGTGCCTCCCAGGAACGTGCCGCGTCAGGGGACGCGGCAGCTTCGGGTACGTCCGCCTCCCCGGCGCAGTGTTCCTGTTCGGGAAACTGCACTAACCAGCACACGATGAGTGCCTCCTGCATCCCCTCGGTCGCACCAGGTGGCCTCTCAGCGCCCGCACCGAACGACACACCATCGATAACGGCGCCGTCCCAGACCTCCACCATCATCGCCCGGAGGGTATGGTCATACAGGCTTGGCAGTCCTTCTCCAGCCGAATTGTCCATCAGCAGAACATAGACGCCTCCTCTTCCGGTCCCGGCCTTTTCCCGTACCGCCGGCCGGTCAGCAGCCGTCGGGCTCTATCGCTGATACAAACTCACCCTTCCCGCGGCCGTCTGCGCGCCCCGAGAACCCTTTCGAAGGACCTGATCTTGATTATCACCAAGAAGTTTTTGCCCCTTACAGCTGCTGCCTTCGCGGCGGCGATCGCCCTGGCCGGTTGCGGCGCATCCGGCACTGGTTCCGGTTCCTCCGGGACGTCCATGCCGGGAATGGACCACGGCAGCTCCTCATCGGGCCCCGCGGCGGCCGGGGACCATTACGCCGCGGACGTGATGTTTGCCCAATCGATGATTCCGCACCACTCCCAGGCTGTTCAGATGAGCGAGATGATCCTGGAGAAGCAGGACATCCCTGCCGATGTCACCCCTCTTGCTACCCGGATCAAGGAAGCCCAGGGCCCGGAAATCGAGAAAATGACCGGTTGGCTGACGGCTTGGGGAGAGTCAACGCAGATGCATGCCGGGCACACCATGGACGGCATGATGGGCGCCGAAGACATGGCGAAACTCGAGACCGCCCAAGGGGTCGAGGCCGCCAGGCTCTTCCTGACCCAGATGATCGCCCACCATCAAGGTGCCGTGACGATGGCCAAAACCGAGACCACGGACGGCAAGGATGCCGCGGCACTCCAGCTCAGTAAAGACATCGTGAGCGCCCAGGAAACGGAGATCAAAGAAATGCAGCAGCTGCTGAACACCCTTTAATCCCCTCCCAAAGCGGGCTGCTGACCGCGCCGCAAGGCCGGTCAGCCGCCCGCGGCATACCATCGACCCTGTCCGCTGGTGACGGCGGACGGCGCCTGAGAGGGTCGGTTACCGTGGTACTGCGCAACGACTCCGGAAAGGAATCTCTGATGGGTAAGGGCTCCACCTCACAGAAGAACCAGAAGCTGTCTCTGACCGGATCCGTGGCCCTTGGGACAGGGGTGATGATCGGGGCGGGGATTTTCGCTCTCGTGGGGCAGGTCGCCGAGCTGGCCGGTGGCTGGGTGCCGTGGGCGTTCTTCGCCGGTGCCGTAATCGTGGCTTTCAGTTCTTATTCGTACATCCGTTACTCCGCTGCGAACCCGTCCTCGGGCGGGATTGCGATGCTGCTTAAGGCCGCCTACGGGCCAGGAGTGGTCGCTGGGTCCTTTTCGCTGTTCATGTATGTGTCCATGATCCTGGCTGAGTCCTTGCTGGGCCGCACCTTCGCCACCTATCTGCTGCGGCCCTTTGGTTTGCAGAGCTCGGTCCTGTGGGTGCCGGTCCTGGCGGTGGCCGCGATCGCGGTCGCTGCCCTGGTGAATCTGGTGGGCAACCGGTGGGTTGAGGGATCGGCCACGGTAACGGCGGCGATCAAGATTATTGGTATCGCCGTGCTGGCCATCGCGGGTATCCTCGCGGCCGGCGTGTCGTCCCTGGGCCGGTTGTTTACCGTAGCGGACCGCACGCCGCCGGATCAGGGGTGGCTGGGCTACCTGGCCGGGGTCACGCTGTGCATCCTGGCGTACAAGGGCTTTACCACGATCACCAACCAGGGCGCTGACCTGCGCAACCCTGAGCGCAACATCGGCCGGTCCATCATGATTGCCATCGGCCTCTGCACCGCGCTCTACCTGCTGATCACCGTAGCGGTGACCGGCAGCCTCACGGTCGAGCAGATCCTCGGGGCCCGGGACTATGCCCTGGCAGAGGCCGCCGTGCCGACCTTCGGCTCCTGGGGCGTGACGCTGACCGTGGCGATCGCTGTGGTCGCCACGCTCTCCGGACTGGTGGCCAGTCTGTTCTCGGTCTCGAAGCTCTATGACATGCTTCGAGACATGGGGCAGGTCCCCGGGCTGCCCGGGCAGGAGGGTCACCAGTCGCTGTACATCACCGCGGGACTGGCCATGGTGATGGCCGCGTTCTTCGACCTGTCCCAGATTGCCTCTCTCGGAGCCATCCTGTATCTCGCCATGGACATCGCCATCCACGTCGGTGTAATCCGCCACCTCAGAAGGGACATCGAGGCCAAGGTCTGGATCCCGTGGACGGCCATCGTGCTCGACACCGCCGTGCTCGTGCCGTTCGTGCTCATCAAGGCCCAGTCGGATCCGCTCACCATCGTGATCACCGTTGTCGTGGCCGCAGTGATCACTCTTGCCCAGTGGATCGTGGTGCGCCACCGGCGTCGGGACGGCGCACCCTCACAGGAAGCCTCGCCCCAGGACCACCCCAGCTGACGCGTACCCCCGCGTCCTTCTGCTGCTCATGCGCCACGTCTACCGTGCGGGTCCGGGTGTGACAGGTCCGTGACTGTGGCTTACGGATCAAAGTCATTGTTTGGTGCGGGAAATAGCTGCTGCGATGCTTGAGCACTTGTTGGCCCGTAGCGACGCTTAGTCTTTCTCTCTCAGGAAGTAGGCGCCCAGGGTCCCGGCGAGGGTGGCGAAGACGGCCACGGAGTAGATGGCCAGAAGGACCTGGATGATGCGGGAGAATAAGCTGGTGCCGGTGATTCCGCTGCCCGTGATGGCTGCCATGGCTGACTCGTAGAGGGATTCGGCGTAGGAGTCGTGATCGCCTGTCGCGTAGAGGAGCTGGCTTGATGCCAGGATGACCACCGCGGTGATGGCGGTGAGCCATCCGATCCGGCCGGTCAAAAGCCTCCCGGCCGAGCGGGAACCGCGTACCCCTGCTGAGAGGATCGACCCATAGCGGGCCAGCCTGGCGATGCGGACAAATCTGAGTGCCTGCAGGGCACGGAAGAACCTGAGGAACGGTACGAGCAGGAAAATCGCCTGCCACCAGCTTTTCTTCCAGAAGTCCTTGCTGAAGCCTGCGATGGAGGCACGTAACAGGAATTCCGCCACGAACACGGCCCAGAACACCCAGCCCACAATGGCGAAAACTCCGGCCATGACCGGCTCTGTTGCAACGAGCTGGCCAAGCACCACAAAAAGGAAAATGACACCCAAAATCCCCATGGGCTTATCCAGGCGGCGGGCCACCCTTTCGGCGGTGTGAAGCCGGTCACGTCCCGGGAAGCTACCGCCGGGACCGGGGCTTTGCCCGGAGTCCGTCATGCGCTGTGTGACCCGGGCGCGTTTGGGACACCTTCGAGGGCTGATCCGTTGCCGAGTTTGTCCTTAGGGATCACGCGGATGCTCCCGTTGGTTTCCAGGACGACTGCGGCGATGTCGGTTAGATCCCCGGATCCGGTGGACCGGACGGCCTGCAGCACCTCGGACTCGCTGAGGCGGTTCCTGCGCAGCTGGGCATGCTGAATCTGGCCGGACACCACCAAAGCCACAGGCCGGGCTGTGACAGCGGCCCTGGCTCCGGGCACGTGCGCGGACGCCCAGGCGATAAGGAACTGCAGCCCCGCCAGCAGCGCCAGCGCCGCGAACCCTTCAAAGAAGGTGACGTCGGAACTGAGCAGGATGGTCGCCAACGTTGATCCGAGGGCGACGGTGATAATGAAGTCGAAAGCGTTCAGTTGCCCCAGGGTCCTTTTGCCCGAGACCCGCAGGAGCCCCACCAGGGCCGCATACGACACCGTGCCGATGATGAGGACGCGCAGGATCTCCGACCAGGAATCAAACCACATGGGATTCCTGCCTAGTCTCCAACATGACTTGGGCTTCTCTTGGCATGGGCACTCCCTGTGATGTTGAAGGGGTTTGGGCTGCTGTTACGGACAACGGGACGTGCTGGACAGTAAGCTTAGTATTCCGGTTCAGCCAGCTTCGAGCCAGTAATTAGGATACGGATAACGGGGAAATGGATTCCCGGTGTCTGCTCCACTGACGGGAGTGAAGTCAATGACTGAAGCACCTGTAATGCCGACCGGGCGTTGCCGATGACGGGGCGCGGCGCGCACTGGATGGACGCTTTGCGGACACGGCTGTGGCCGCTTCCGGTGTTGGCGGTCGCCCTGGCCGTTGTCCTGGGAACGGCGGTGCCCGTCCTGGATGCTGCAGTGGACGACGAACTGCCCGAAGGTATCACGGTGTTTCTCTTCAGTGGAGGGCCGGAGGCGGCCAGGTCTGTTTTGCAGGCGATCTCGGGTTCCCTGATCACGGTGACGTCCCTGACGTTTTCACTCACCGTGGTCACGTTGCAGCTGGCCAGCAGCCAGTTTTCCCCGCGGCTGCTGCGGACTTTTACCTCGGATCGGTTCGTCCACGGGACCCTGGCCCTCTTTCTGGCTGCCTTTGCTTTCGCGTTGACCGTCCTTCGAAGCGTCCGCGGCGAAGGCAGCGGAATTAGCCCGTTCGTACCTGAAATTTCCGTGACTGTCGCGTTCGTTCTTGCCATAGCAAGTGTCATTGGGCTGGTGCTCTTTTTGGCGCATCTCACCCGGGAGATCCGGGTGGAAACCATGATGCGCAGGGTCAATGTGGAAACCCAGGAATCCATCGACCGGGTCTTTCCCGAGGGGCGTCCTCCCCGTGGACCGGAACCAGTCCCGGTGTCCGAAAAGTTCCTCATCGTCTCCACCAGTTCAGGGTTCCTGACCTCCCTTGACAAGAGCGCACTGATGAGGGCGGCGGAGGAGTCCGGCGCCGTGATAGGGATAGACCGGGAACCGGGCAGCTCACTGGTGGAGGGCGTTCCCTTCGCCACCGCCTGGCCCGCCAAACCGGGAGCAGCGCTCACCACCTCAGTCAGGTAAAAGCTGACTGATGACGCCAACGCCGCCGTGTCCACCGGTTTTGAACGCACCAACGTCCAGGACGTCGGATTCGGATTCCGCCAACTGGTGGATGTCGCCGCCCATGCACTCTCCCCGGCATCAACGACCCCACGACCGCAGTGCACGTCATCGGGCACCTCTCCGTTCTCCTATGTCGGCTGGCAGGGAGAAGCCCCGGCCCCGAACACCTCACCGACGATGCCGGGCGGGTGCGGGTGGTGGTTTCACTTCCGGAACTCCACGACCTCCTCGACATGGCAATGAACCAGCCCAGGCAATACGGAGCGGCAGATCCGAGAGCATCTAGGCCTCCTCCGCAACACCATCGCAGCCGCCGATTATTCCGCGAGCGAACGACGGACCCTGCTGGAGCGGGCGGAGGCCATAAACCTCATACAGACAAAGAACCTGCATCCCGGAGGGAACCTGAACCCATGAAAACCCGGCACTGCCGGGGATGGTGCAAATAACGGTGCCCACCACCGGGGAACGGTGTCAACAGACCTGGGTGAGAATGTCAATCTGATCGGGGCCCACCTGACCGTGGGATTGCAGTATTATCGGGGCCCGCTAAGCGATCATCCAGTCTCGTATTTGCGTTGATACGTAATTAGGCTGGGGCGCAAATGGACGAATTGACTACGATCTTCCTTGCGTTGGCGGATCCCACCCGCCGTGCTCTGCTGGCGCAGTTGCAGCAGGGCGAGGCGACGGTGACCGAATTGGCCGCTCCGCACTCGATTAGTGTGCCCTCCGTATCACGCCATCTCAAAGTGCTCGAGCAGGCCGGGCTGATCACGAAGTCCAGATCTGCGCAGTGGAGGAACTGCCGGCTTCAACCCGCACCGCTACGAAAGGTTGAGGAATGGATGGGCCCGTACCGCGATTTCCTGAGCACCCGCCTGGATCGCCTTGAAGCTCAGCTCGCCACAACACCCGAACGGCCCGGGGCTCGCACTGAACCGGAGGATAGATGACGACTGATTACCAGCCACAGGATCGAAGCTTCACCCTTACCCGAATTCTTGCTGCATCTCGGCAGTCGGTGTTCAGGGCGTGGACTGACCCTGATCACCTAGCCTGGTTCTATAACCCTGACATGCCTACGCCGACCACACCCATTGAGGTGGACCTCCGGGTTGAGGGAACGTGGAAGCAGCAGATGATCGTTAATGAGGGCCTCAGCTACCCCACCGGGGGGATTTACCTGGAGATCGTTGCCGACGAACGACTCGTCTTCCGCTGGGGAGCCGTCGGAGGCTGGCCCGAACTCGACGGCGAGAACGAATTTACCGCTCCTGTGGTCACGGTGCAGCTCAACGAGCTGGGCACCGAAACAGAGCTCGTCCTCACAGTTCGGTTCTCTGAGCATCTCGAAATCGAAGAAGTGCAAAAGCTTATTCTCGGCGGCACTCAGGAGGGCTGGGGTGCCACCATCGATCGGGTTAAGGACAGCACTGCCATAACGCCCAAAACCCATGGGCGCGTGGAAGGGCCCCAGATCTAAGTCTACTTTCCCGGAACGGCGCGGGAAGCATTGAACTTTTACGCGGATGTTTTCGGCGGTGAGCTGTCCCTACACACCTACGAGGACTTCGGCAGGAGCGACGGCCCGCCAGAAGCCGTAGCTCATGGTGTGCTCAACGGCGTCGTTGCTCTGGCAGGATCGGACGCAACCGAAGGCCAAACAACGGTCCGGCTCGAAGGCATCATGCTCTCGCTGCTGGGAACCGCCGAACCGGCAGTACTCCATGAATGGTTCGACAAACTCTCCGTTGACGGGTCCGTGCTCGATCCGCTCTCGCCAAAGCCCTGGGGCGCGTCCGATGGACAGGTCATTGATCGTCACGGACTTCACTGGCTCGTCGGATACGAGCCCGCGACATGAGCGACGCACGGCTCCTTGCTCAGCGTGACGAGAGACCTGGCTAAGTCAACCCCCGGACCGGCATCGGGCGTCTACGGCCGGGGTGTGCTGTCCGACGGCGGCGCGGCCAGCTCTGGTTATGATCGAGGTACCTGGTTTCTGATCTGAGGGGACACCAACCAATGAGTGCTGTCACTGTTGCGCGCAACGTTCGAGTAGCAATCTGGACCCTGCTGGGGGTCCTCGTGATTGGCGGCGTGATCTGGTTTGCCTTGTTTACCGCGAACAAACCCGCGGCGCCCGCGCCGCAGGCATCCGCTGATCCCGCGATTGTCAGGGAAGACAGCCACAGGCTCACCACCCCAGCGACCGAGAAAGCCCAGCTCGTCGAATTCTTGGACTTTGAATGCGAAGCATGCCGCGCTGCCGAACCCTTGGTGAACGAACTGAAAAAGGACTACGGGGACCGGATCACGTTCGTTCACCGCTACTTCCCGCTGCCGGGCCACCTGAACTCTGGCGCCGCAGCCCTCGCCGTCGAAGCGTCCGCACGTCAGGGCAAGTACGAGGCGATGGCCACGAAGCTATTCGCGGCCCAGCCGGAGTGGGGCGGAAAGCAGGACTCGCAGGGCGCCCTGATCCGGACATACGCCGAAGCGCTTGGCCTGGACATGGCCCGGTTCGATCAGGACGTTGCGGCCGAGGACGCCAAGGACCGGATCCGCCGGGACATCGCCGACGGCAAGTCCCTCGGCGTCACCGGCACCCCGACGTTCTTCCTTAACGGCGAAAAACTCACCCTCAACACCGAAGCCCAGTTCCGGCAGCTGCTCGACGACGCCGCCAAGTAGCGCTGTGCAGGCGGCTATGTTTCCGGGCGTGTGAGGATGAGGAGTTGCCGGGTCGCCCGGGTCATCGCGACGTGTGAGCTATCGATTGAAAGTAGGGAACGTGCCCGATTTCTACGGCGATGCGACGCCGTCGCCCGTGGAAATCTTGCTAGCAGCCGGGAACCCGGCTAAGCTGTGAGACGTGTCACTGACGAAGTGGCACATGCTTTTGATCTGCGGCGGGAGAGTCCTGCCGGTACGTTCAGCAGGCGCCGTAGGAGCAAATCCTCTCCGGGAATCTCTCAGGCCCACGTACCGCCGCGGTTAGGCAACTCTGGAAAGTAGTCCGGTAACGGGCTCACCGACGGTGCAAGTGTCACCCTGTAAAGCGGGTAGGCGCGGAAACTCTCAGGTCCAATACAGAGCGGGGAGGAACCCGAATCAATGTGGCGTACCCAGCGCGCCACCTGAATTATGGAGTTCCTTCATGACCATCCAGTCGTCCCCCTCCACCTTTGCCGATCGGCATATCGGTGCTCGCCGCCAGGCCGATATTGACACCATGCTCAAGGCCGTCGGCTATGACAGTGTTGACGGCCTTGTGGACGTTGCTGTCCCGGATTCCATCCGCCAGGCCAAGCCGCTGGCTCTCAAGGACGCCCTGAGTGAGGTTGAGGTCCTTGCTGAGCTGCGGAAGCTGGCTGCGAAGAATAAGACTGCTGTGCAGATGATCGGGCAGGGTTATTACGACACGGTGACGCCTGCGGTGATCCGCCGGAACATCCTTGAGGCCCCGGCCTGGTACACCGCGTACACCCCGTACCAGCCCGAGATTTCCCAGGGCCGGCTCGAGGCGCTCCTGAATTTTCAGACCATGGTCCAGGACCTCGTGGGGCTGCCCATCGCGAACGCGTCGCTGCTGGATGAAGCCACCGCGGTGGCCGAGGCTGTGCTGATGATGCGCCGGGCGAACAAGAACAAAGAAGCCCGCGACGGCAAGACCGTCCTGGACGCGGATTGCCTGCCGCAGACCATCGCCATCGTGAAGGGCCGCGCCGAAGCGCTCGGGTTTGAGGTGGAGGTCGCTGACCTGTCCAAGGGCCTGCCCGAGGGCGTCATCAACGGCATCGTGCTGCAGCAGCCGGGTGTGTCCGGCCGGGTCTTCAACCACGCCGCCGTGATTGCCGCTGCGAAGGAGCGCGGCGCGCTGGTCACGGTCGCTGCTGACCTGTTGGCGTTGACGCTGATCACCCCTCCCGGGGAGCAGGGTGCGGATATTGCTGTCGGTTCGACCCAGCGTTTCGGGGTGCCGTTGTTCTTCGGCGGCCCGCACGCGGCGTATATGGCGGTGGCGAAGGGCCTGGAGCGGTCCATGCCCGGCCGCCTGGTGGGGGTGTCCAAGGATGACGCCGGTGTCCCGGCGTACCGTTTGGCGCTGCAGACCCGTGAGCAGCACATCCGCCGTGAGAAGGCCACGTCCAACATCTGTACCGCGCAGGCACTGCTGGCCATTGTCTCCTCGTTCTACGCTGTTTACCACGGCCCCGATGGCCTGAAGGCAATCGCCGAGCAGGTCCACCGCAACGCCCGCACCCTGGCCACCACGCTGAAGGTCGCCGGCCGCGACCTGGTCACCGAGACCTTCTTCGACACCGTCACCGTGCGCGTCCCCGGTAAGGCGGCCAAGGTCATCGCCGCTGCCGAGGCACGCGGCATCAACCTGCGCCACATCGACGAGGACACCATCGGCGTCAGCATTGATGAAACCACGACGACGGATGTCCTCTCCGCGATCGCCGTCGCCTTCGGTGCCGGTCCCGTGGTGGACGCGAAGGGTTTTGACCTGCCCGAATCGGTGCTCCGCACCTCCGAGTACCTGCTGCACCCGGTGTTCAACACGCACCGTTCCGAGACCCAGCTGTTGCGTTATATCCGCAGGCTGAGCGACCGGGACCTGGCCCTGGACCGGACCATGATCCCGTTGGGTTCCTGCACCATGAAGCTGAACGCCACGGCGGAGATGGAAGCCATTTCCTGGCCGGAGTTCGCCTCGATCCACCCGTTCGCCCCGGATTCCCAGACCGTGGGCTGGCGCGAACTGATCGGCGGGCTGGAGTCTGACCTCGCGGAAATCACCGGCTATGACCAGGTCTCGCTGCAGCCGAACGCCGGGTCCCAGGGTGAGCTCGCTGGCCTGCTGGCGATCCGCGGGTACCACCTGTCCCGGGGCGATGACCAGCGCACGGTCTGCCTGATTCCGGCTTCGGCGCACGGCACCAACGCCGCTTCGGCCGTCCTGGCCGGCATGAAGGTGGTTGTGGTGGCCACGGCTGCGGACGGCAGCATCGATCATGCTGACCTGAACGCCAAGATCGGGGCGAACAGGGACGTCCTTTCGGCCATCATGATCACCTACCCCTCCACGCACGGTGTCTATGACGCGGACGTGACCGAAATCTGCGACGCCGTGCACGCGGCGGGCGGCCAGGTCTACGTGGACGGCGCGAACCTGAACGCCCTTGTGGGCCTGGCGCAGCCGGGCAAGTTCGGCGGCGACGTCAGCCACCTGAACCTGCACAAGACCTTCTGCATCCCGCACGGCGGCGGCGGCCCCGGCGTTGGTCCGGTCGCAGCCAAGGCCCACCTGGCACCGTTTATGCCCAGTGACGCCAACAAGTCAGCCCACGAAGCGGGCCACGGCGTGGCGATCAGCGCATCCAACTACGGTTCCGCGGGTGTCCTGCCCATCTCGTGGGCGTATGTGAAGCTGATGGGTGCCGAGGGCCTGACCGAGGCGACGAAGTCGGCGCTGCTTGCGGCGAACTACGTTGCGGCGCGCCTGAACGAGTACTTCCCGGTCCTTTACACCGGTGAGGGCGGACTCGTGGCGCACGAGTGCATCCTGGACCTGCGTGAGCTGACGGCGAAGACCGGCGTGACGGCTGAGGATGTGGCCAAGCGCCTGATCGACTACGGCTTCCATGCCCCCACCCTGGCGTTCCCGGTGGCGGGCACGCTGATGGTGGAACCGACCGAGTCCGAGGACCTTGGGGAGATCGACCGGTTCATCGACGCGATGATCACCATCCGGAAGGAAATCGACCAGGTGGCCAGTGGTGACTTCAGCGTCGAGAACAGCCCGCTGCGCCACGCACCCCACACCGCGTCCGCCGTCGTGAGTTCCGATTGGAACCGTGCGTACCCGCGCGAGCAGGCTGCCTTCCCGGTCCACCACCTCAAGCAGGACAAGTACTTCCCGCCCGTAGGCCGCATCGACGGCGCAGCCGGGGACCGCAACCTGATCTGCTCCTGCCCGCCCATCGAGGAATTCGCGAACTAGTTTCGTGTGAAAGGCTTTCATAATGACTGAGAACTACACCGCTCTTTACGAAGAGCACAAGAAACTCGGCGCTTCCTTCACCGATTTCGGTGGCTGGCAGATGCCCCTGAAGTACAGCTCGGAGTTGGCCGAGCACCACGCGGTGCGCAAGGCTGCGGGCCTGTTCGACCTCTCTCACATGGGCGAAGTCTGGGTTTCCGGCCCGGAAGCCGGCGCGTTCCTGGACTACGCACTGGTGGGCAAGCTCTCCGCCATCGCGGACGGCAAAGCCAAGTACTCACTCATCTGCAACGCCGACGGCGGCATCATCGATGACCTCATCGTCTACCGCTTTGGCGACGAGAAGTACCTCGTGGTCCCCAACGCTGGCAACGCACCCACCGTCGCCGTCGCCCTGGCCGAACGCGCCGCGGCTTTCAACGTGAAGGTGGAGGACGCCTCCGCCATCACGTCGCTGATCGCCGTCCAGGGCCCCAAGGCCGAGGCCATCCTGCTCAAGTTGACCGACGAGGCCCAGCACGAACTGGTCACGGGCCTGTTGTACTACGCGTTCAACGAGCCCACCGTGGCCGGCCACAACGTCATCCTGGCCCGCACCGGCTACACCGGCGAAGACGGTTTCGAGCTCTTTGTAGAGAACGACGCCGCCGCCTCCCTCTGGGCGTCCGTCGCCGAAGCTGGGGCCGAGTTCGGCATCGTCCCGTGCGGCCTCGCTTCACGCGATTCGCTCCGCCTCGAAGCCGGCATGCCGCTCTACGGCAACGAGCTTTCGCTCGAACGGTCACCGTTCGATGCCGGCCTGGGCGGCGTTGTGGCACTCAAGAGCAAGGAAGGCGACTTCGTGGGCCGCTCCGCCCTGGAAGCCGCCAAGGAAGCCGGTTCGAAGCGTAAGCTTGTGGGCTTGAAGGGACTCGGACGTCGCGCCGGCCGCGGGCACTACCCGGTACTCAAGGACGGCGCCGTGGTAGGCGAAGTCACCTCCGGCCAGCCCAGCCCCACTCTTGGCTACCCGGTCGCGATGGCCTATGTCGACGTCGAGCACGCCGAAATCGGCACAGCCCTGGACATCGACCTGCGCGGCAAGGCGGAGCCTTTCGAGGTTGTCGCCCTGCCGTTCTACAAGCGCCAAAAGTAGTCTCCAGACGCTCTCTCACTTAACGCACGTTTTAGGCCAACGCTCTCTCACTTAATGCGGTGTTTGGGCGGACGCTCTCTCACTCTTGAACTCTAAACTTAAGGAATAGACAACATGGCTAAGGTTGCCGCTGAACTGAAGTACTCCGCCGAGCACGAGTGGATCTCCACTCATGGCTCGGGCCCGTCCGTTGTTGGCGTGTCTGCTGTTGCCGCTGAGGCGCTGGGCGACATCGTCTACGTTGACCTGCCCGAAGTTGGCTCCACGGTGACCGCGGGGGAGACCTGCGGCGAGATCGAGTCCACCAAGTCCGTCTCCGACCTGTACTCCCCGGTGACGGGTGAGGTCACGGAGATCAATGACGAAGCCGTCGGCGATCCTGCACTCATCAACTCCGATCCCTACGGTGCCGGCTGGCTGTTCAAGGTGACCGTCGAGTCCGAGGGCCCGCTGCTGTCCGCGCAGGAATACGCCGAAGTAAACGGTGGCGAACTGTGAGCGCCGCTGCCGCGGCCGCGGGCACAATCAGAGTCTTTGAGCAGGTAGTTTCCGCGAGCCTGGACACCGACCTGTCGGTGCTGGACCCGGAGATCGCTGCCAAGATCGATGACGAACTGGGCCGCCAGCGCAATGGCCTGGAAATGATCGCCTCGGAGAACCACACGGCCGTTGCCGTGATGCAGGCGCAAGGCTCGGTCCTGACCAACAAGTACGCCGAGGGTTACCCGGGCAAGCGCTACTACGGTGGCTGCGAGCACGTGGACGTCATCGAGCAGCTGGCCATCGACCGGGTCAAGGCCCTGTTCGGTGCCGAGTTCGCCAACGTGCAGCCGCACTCCGGCGCCCAGGCCAACGCCTCGGTCATGCACGCGCTGATCAAGCCGGGCGATACCATCATGGGCCTGAACCTGGCCCACGGCGGCCACCTCACCCACGGCATGAAGATCAACTTCTCCGGCAAGCTCTACAACGTGGTCCCCTACCAGGTCCGCGAAGACACCCACACCATTGACATGGCCGAGGTGGAGCGCCTGGCGCTGGAGCACAAGCCGCAGCTGATCGTTGCCGGCTGGTCGGCCTACGCCCGCCAGCTGGACTTCGCCGAATTCCGCCGGATCGCCGATCTGGTGGGCGCCTTCCTGATGGTGGACATGGCGCACTTCGCCGGACTGGTGGCAGCTGGCCTGCACCCGAACCCGGTGCCGCACGCCCACGTCACCACCTCCACCACGCACAAGACCCTCGCCGGTCCGCGCGGCGGCATCATCCTCTCCAACGACGCCGCGATCGCCAAGAAGATCAACTCGGCCGTCTTCCCCGGACAGCAGGGCGGCCCGCTGGAGCACGTCATCGCCGGCAAGGCCGTGGCCTTCAAGATCGCAGCAACACCGGAGTTCAAGGAACGCCAGGAACGCGTCCTGGCCGGCGCCAGCATCCTGGCCGACCGCCTGGTCCAGCCGGACGTCACCGCCAAGGGCATCAACGTGATCTCCGGCGGCACCGACGTCCACCTGGTCCTGGTTGACCTGCGCAACTGCGAGCTGGACGGCCAGCAGGCCGAGGACCGCCTGGCCGCGATTGACATCACCGTCAACCGCAACGCTGTGCCCTTCGATCCCCGCCCGCCGATGGTCACTTCCGGCCTCCGGATCGGCACCCCCGCGCTGGCAACCCGTGGTTTCGGCGAGGCAGCCTTCCGTGAAGTTGCGGACATCATCGCCGAGGCATTGATTGCCGACGCCGACGCGGACCTTTCCGGCCTGCGTCACCGGGTAGAGGCACTCGCCGCCGCCCACCCGCTGTACCCGTCAGTCGCTCCCCTCAGCTGATGGAGTTTTTGTCCAGATAATGCAGCTTTTGAGCTCGTTTAGGCCCATTATCTGGACAAAAACTCCTGACTGGTCACGAAGAATTATTTAGTTAGGAAACGCACATGGCCGTTGGAGTCTTTGATTTGTTCTCCGTCGGGATCGGGCCGTCGAGTTCGCACACCGTTGGCCCGATGCGGGCTGCCGCGGTGTTTGCCGAGGAGCTGAAGGGTTCCGGCCACCTGGACAAGGTGGCGGGGCTGCGGGTGGACCTGTACGGGTCCTTGGCAGCGACGGGCCACGGCCACGGCACCATGACGGCCATCCTGCTGGGCCTGGAGGGTTTCCACCCCGAAAAGATCCTGCCGGCCGAGGTAGAGGAGCGGCTCGCCGCGATCGCCGAAACCGGCACCCTCCAGCTCGCCGGCTCCGTACCCCTGCCCTACGGGGTCAAGGACATGGTCCTGCGCCCGCTCACTGTCCTGCCGCGGCACACCAACGGCATGACCTTCACAGTCAGCGACAAAGAAGGCGAGGTCCTGCACAAGGCCACGTTCTTCTCCGTGGGCGGCGGCTTCATTGTCCGCGAAGGTGAAGAGGACGCGGCCCTGAAGGAACTCGACGAGTCCAAGCAGGAACTGCCGCTGCCGTTCCGCACCGCGGCCGAGCTGCTGGGCCGGTGCCAGTCCAAAGGCCTGTCCATCGGCGAGATCATGTTCGTCAACGAGCGCGCCTCCCGCACCGAACAGGAAATCCGCGAAGGCCTGCTGCACATCTACTCCGTCATGGAGGAGTGTGTGGCAACCAGCCTCAAGCGTGAGGGGCTGCTGCCCGGCGGACTGAAGGTCCGCCGTCGTGCTCCGGACTGGCGTGAGCGCCTCGAAAAGGAGGACAAGGACCGGGACCCGAAGTACTGGCAGGAATGGGTGAACCTCATCGCCCTGGCAGTGAACGAGGAGAACGCGTCGGGCGGCCGGGTTGTCACGGCACCCACCAACGGTGCCGCGGGGATCATCCCGGCAGTCCTGTATTACGCACTGCATTTCGCACCCGGGATGGACAAAGCCACGCAGGAAGACCGCGACGACGTTGTGGTCAAGTTCCTGCTCACGGCCGGTGCCATCGGGGTGCTGTACAAGGAACAGGCGTCCATTTCGGGCGCCGAGGTGGGCTGCCAGGGCGAGGTGGGGTCGGCGTCGTCCATGGCGGCCGGTGCCCTCGCCGAGGTCATGGGCGGCACACCCCAGCAGGTGGAGAACGCCGCGGAGATCGCGATGGAACACAACCTGGGCCTGACGTGCGATCCGATCGGCGGGTTGGTCCAGGTGCCGTGCATCGAGCGCAACGCGATCGCGGCGGCGAAGGCCATCAACGCCGCGAAGATGGCGCTTTGGGGCGACGGCACCCACCGGGTGTCGCTGGACGAGGTGATCGTGACCATGCGCGAGACCGGCAGGGACATGAGCTCCAAGTACAAGGAAACAGCCATGGGCGGCCTCGCCGTCAACGTAGTGGAATGCTAAGGGAAGAGTATTAATGACACTGGCACCAGAAGGCCGGAAGCTGCTGCGCGTTGAGCAGCGTAACTCTGCAGTACCTGTGGAGCGGAAGCCGGAGTGGATCAAGGCGAAGGTCCAGATGGGTCCGGAGTATGTCCAGCTCAAGAACCTGGTTAAGAAGGAAGGCCTGCACACGGTGTGTGAGGAGGCCGGCTGCCCGAACATTTTTGAGTGCTGGGAAGACAAGGAAGCGACGTTCCTGATCGGTGGCTCCGAATGCACCCGGCGCTGTGATTTCTGCCAGATCGACACGGGCAAGCCGTCCCCGGTTGACATGTTTGAGCCCGCGAAGGTGGCCCGCTCGGTCCTGGCCATGCAGCTGCGCTACGCCACCGTCACCGGGGTGGCCCGGGATGATCTGGCCGATGAGGGTGTGTGGCTCTATGCCGAGACGGTGCGGAAGATCCACGAGCTGAACCCGGGCACCGGCGTCGAACTTTTGATCCCTGACTTTTCCGGCAAGCCCGAGCACATCGAGGCGATCTGCGATTCGAAGCCGGAGGTCTTCGCGCACAACGTCGAAACCGTGCCCCGGATCTTTAAGCGGATCCGGCCCGCGTTCCGGTATGACCGGTCGCTGGATGTCATCACCCAGGGCCGGAACCTGGGCATGGTGACCAAGTCCAACCTGATCCTGGGCATGGGTGAGACCCGCGAGGAGATCTCCGCGGCGCTGCGGGACCTGCACGAGGCCGGCTGTGACCTGATCACCATCACCCAGTACCTGCGCCCGTCCGAGCGGCACCTGCCGGTGGACCGCTGGGTCAAGCCGCAGGAGTTCGTGGACCTCCAGGACGAGGCCAAGGAGATCGGCTTCCTCGGCGTCATGTCCGGACCCCTGGTCCGTTCCTCCTACCGGGCCGGCCGGCTCTGGGCCACCGCGATGCGCAAGAAGGGCTGGGAAATCCCCGCCCAGCTCGCCCACATCGAGTCCTCCGGCAGCACCCGCCAGGAAGCCAGCTCACTGCTGGCAGCCCACGCCAGCTGACCCTTCGATATCAGGAAAGGACCGAAGATGCTCCCTACAAGAATCGAAATCATCCCCTCAACCGGGATCGTTGACCAGGTCCGGGCGCTGGTTCCGCTGACCACCACGCTGACCATAACGTGCCTGCCGCACCACGGTGTCGAGCGGACCATGCGCACGTCGGTGGAGCTGAGCGACTTCGGCTACACCGTTATCCCGCACCTGGCCGCGCGCAGCATTCATGACCGGGCCGAACTGACCCGGATCATGCGGGACTGCGACGGCGCGGGCATCGGCGAGGTGTTTGTGATCGGCGGCGACCGGAAGCAGCCCGCCGGCCCGTACGGGTCCGCCCTGCCGCTGCTTGAAGACCTCGCCCAGTACACCGGCGGCCGGATGCGCGCCGGCGTGGCAGGCTACCCGGAAGGCCACCCGACCGTGGCCGCCCTGGACCTGCTCGAGGCCCTGCAGGACAAGCAGCTCCTGGCCACCCACGTGGTCACCCAGATGTGCTTCGATGCGCCCAAAATCCTTGATTTCGCGGCGCTCCTGCGCCGTGAAGGCGTGAACCTGCCCGTCTGGGCGGGTGTGGCGGGGTCCGTCCCGCGGACCAAACTGCTGGCACTTGCCACGCAGATCGGCGTCGGAAGTTCCCTGAAGTTCCTCAGCAGCAAAGGAACGCTGGCGCGCAAGCTGCTCAGCGGCGACCGCTACTCACCCCATACCCTGGTGGCCGGGCTCGAAAGCCAGCCCGGCATCGCAGGGATCCACCTTTACAGCTTCAACAACCTCGATGCGGTCCCCAATGAAGCGGGCCACGCATCATCCCCAACGGCACTCCAGCCAGCATTGATTCGAGGAGCAGCACGTGAGCAGTAAGACCACCGTTTCCCCCCAAACTCCCCACCTGGCCGAGGCGAAGGCTTCACGGGAGTGACAACCGAACACGTTCTGACGGTCAACTGCGCCGAGTCCCCGGGGATCGTCCACGCGATCACGGGGTACCTGCTGGATCACGGCTGCGACATCATCGACACCAATCACTTCGGAGACCGCCAGGCCCAGCAATTCTTTATTCGGGTGCATTTCGCGGCAGGGAAGACGGCCTTCAGCACCGAGGACCTGCGCCGGGACTTCGAGCCGCTGGCCGCTGAGTGGGCCATGAACTGGCAGCTGGAACCGCACGGCCGCAAGCGCCGGGTCCTGGTGATGGTGTCCAAGTTCGGGCACTGCCTCAACGACCTGCTGTTCCGGGCCCGCACAGGTGATCTTCCGGTGGAAATCGTGGCCGTGGTCTCGAACCACACGGACCACGAAGAGCTGGTCAAGTGGCACAACATCCCGTTCTTCCACCTCCCGGTCACCCAGGAGACCAAGCCTGCGCAGGAAGCCCGCCTGCTGGAGCTCGTGGACGGGTTCGAGGTGGAACTGGTGGTCCTGGCCCGGTATATGCAGGTCCTCAGCGATGAGCTGTCGGCCCAGCTGACGGGCAAAACCATCAACATCCACCACTCGTTCCTGCCCAGCTTCAAGGGCGCCAAGCCGTACCACCAGGCCTATGACCGCGGCGTGAAGACCGTGGGCGCTACGGCGCACTACGTCAACGCCGAACTGGATGAGGGACCGATCATCGCCCAGCAGGTCATCGACGTGGACCACACGTACACGGCCGATGACCTGGTCCGCGTGGGCCGCGACGCTGAGAGCAAAGCGCTCAGCAACGCGGTCCGGTGGCACTGTGAAGGCCGGGTAATGCTCGACGGCGGGCGCACGGTCGTTCTGCGCTGACCGTTCGGCGCGTCCCACGGTGCAATGCCCGACGGCGCAATGCCCGACGGCGGGAGCCGGCTTAGGTGCGGTGCTGGAAGTGTGTGGTCGGTACGCCGCCCGGCAGGGCGCGCAGCATCCCTTCGGCGACGTCGCGGAGGGTCAGGTTCTGCTGGCTCGAGGCAGCGGTGAGGATCTGGAACGCCGCCTCGTAGGAGCACTGGTTCTGGCCCATGATCACGCCGCAGGCGGTGTTGATCGCGGTGCGGCTGGCCATGGCTGCGCGGAGATCCGCGGATTGGGCCAGGCCCGCCCGGACCTGCAGTGCCAGGGCCAGGCTTTTGGCCGCCACGTCGGAGAAAGCCAGCGCCTGGGCGGCCACAACCGGGGTGAACACGTTCGTTTCCGCCGTATACAACGTCAGTGCAGCCCGGTAGCCGCGTTCCAGCGGCAATGGCACGGCGAAGGCGGAACGGAAGCCGGCTGCCCTGAGAGTGGCCTGGTACTCATCCCAGCGCTTGTCCAGGGCGCGGGCATTGAGAATGATGGTCAGGCGGCCGCCGAGTGCCCGCGAGGTGGGGCCCCGTCCGGCGAGCTGGTCCCAGCGGGAAAGGCCGCCGGCGCCGTCGGTGGTTGCCGCAGTGGAAGGCGTTCCGTCGGGCCGCACGATGGTCACAGTGCTCTCCACCCCGGAACCTGCCATGTCGCTCACCGCGGGAGCCGCAATCCGGGCAAGGGTGCACGCCGATGCCGCTTCCGAGTGTCCCCGGATGTCCAGCAGGACGCCTGAGACGCGCCAGTCCACCAGTTGATCGATCATCATGCCCCAGTCCTCATGTGTCGGTACGCCCTTATCATAAAAGGCCCGGCGGGCAAGGACACGAGTAGTGAGTACTCGCTTTTTTACAGCCAGGCCCGGACCAGGTTGCGTGTGCACACTGAGCCCGGCTGAACTTAAGGCTGAGCGCTGGACGGGGCTGACTACGCCTACATGTCGAAGAAGGTGGTGGCTTCCTCGCCCGAGACCTTCCGGACGATCTCGTCGGCCACGTCCCGGAGCTTCTGGTTCCGGTGGCTGGAGACGTTCATCAGGATGGACATGGCCTCGGACTGGCTGCAGCGGTTCTGGGCCATGATGATTCCGCTGGCAAGGTTGATGGCGGTGCGGCTCACCATCGCCGCGCTGAGGTCATCCGCGGCGCTTTCGGCGGTTCCCACCCTGACGGCCAGGCGGACGGCGCTGCCGGCGACGGCGGCGAAGCTGGCTGCCTCGGTGATGGTGTCCTCTGTGAACACGCCGGTGGCCGGCGCGAAGAAGTTCAGGACTGCGGCGGCGTTTTGACCCAGTTCAAGGGGGACACCCAGGGCGCTGTGGATGCCCTCCTCCATCAGGCGTTTCTGGTAGGTGGGCCAGCGCGTGTCAGTGCTGACATCGGCCAGCAGGACAGGGGTGGCCGCCTTCAACGCTGCGAGGCACGGCCCTTCGCCCACGGCCTGTTCGATGCGGTCCAGGTGGATGGCCCGCTCGGTGCTTCCGCCTACCGTTGCCGTCCGCCTGGCGAGCTTGAGGGTGACCCCACATTCCACCGTGGCGCCGGCGCTGCGGCTCAGTGCGGATGCGGCGATGATGGACAGCCCGCCCAGGAAATCGGCCACCGATCCCGTGCCGATGATCAGGTCCTGCAGCTCAAGGAGCAGTTCGTGTTCGGGCGAATTGGTCATGCCCAAATCTAGGCCGAACGCAGGGTGCCCACAAGCTGGCAATCAGCGCAGTGGCGGCGCTCGGTAAGGGGGCGGGTGGGGAGCGAAACCCGCGGCGTCCCGCCCAGGAACGCGTCAGGGCGGCCCACCATGCACCACGTTAGACCCGCACCCGGATGATCTCCAGAGCGTCCGGGTCCAGCAGCTTCCGGGTGCCGGTCCTCGCGTCCATGATCCAGATCAGTTCCAGTGAACGCACGACGTCGGTCACCTGCCCTTTGTGGAACAGCTTGCCGTTGTGCCACGCCTCGATGTGGTCGCCGGGTTGGATTCCTAGTGTCTGAACCTGGTCAGTAATCATGCTGTGCCCCCTGCTGGTTGTCCCCGTCTGCCCAGCATGCCCCGCCCAGGTTGCGGGGGTGTTTCAACCGGATGATTTTTCCGTGTCGGCTCTCCGGTGGAGAATGCGTTCATGACCAATCACGAGATTCGGCCTGTCTACTTCCTTTCGGACAGCACCGGCATCACCGCGGAAACGCTCGGCAACACCTTGTTGACCCAGTTCCCCGCCAATAACTTTGACCGCATCACGGTCCCGTTCATTACCACCGTCGAACAGGCCAGGACGGTGGTGGGCACCATCGACAAGCTGGTCGCCACCGGTCCGCGGCCCATCGTTTTTTCCACGGCCGTCAGCAGCGACATCAGGCAGGCCATTGCAAAGTGCCAGGGGATCATCGTGGATCTTATCGGGATGCATGTGGGACAGCTGGAGGAGGCCCTCGGGTCCCAGGCCAGTCATGAACCCGGCAGGGCCCACGGACTGGGCAACGCGGAGCGGTATCAGTCCCGGATGGCCGCCGTCGAGTACGCCATGGAACACGACGACGGCCAGAGCCTGCGGGCGCTGGAGAAGGCGCAAGTCATCCTGGTGGCCCCGTCCCGCTGCGGCAAAACGCCCACCACCATGTACCTGGCGCTCCAACACGGCATCTTCGCCGCGAACTTCCCCCTGGTGGACGAGGATTTTCAGCGGGAAGGGCTGCCCAAGCCGCTGCGGCCATTTGTTGAGAAGTGTTTCGGGCTTTCCTCAAACCCCCTTCGGCTGAGCCAGATCCGCACCGAACGGCGCCGCGGCTCACCCTACGCGTCGCTGCGGCAGTGCGGCTTCGAGCTGCGCAGCGCCGAGCAGTTATACGTTTCCCACCGGATCCCGTACCTGAATTCGGCGACGGTCTCCGTGGAGGAAATGGCCGCCACCATCCTGCAGCGCATGAACCTCAAGCATTAGGGAAAATTTTCACAAGCCCTGTGTGGCGCACATCATGTTGGAAGCGCGCTCTGAACCTGTCACTGTAGACAGGATTCGCGCCCACCAACCGGCTACAGCCGCGAGCGGGGCGGCGCCCCCGCATGCCAGCATCTGCAAAGGAGCAGCAACCATGACGACAGACATACTGTGGTTCTCAGAACTCGGACTCAAGGACCTGGACCGGGTAGGCGGCAAGAATGCCTCCCTCGGGGAGATGGTGCAGAACCTGACCTCCGCCGGCGTGCAGGTGCCGGACGGCTTCGCCACAACAGCCGACGCGTACCGGAGCTTCCTGGCTGATTCGGGCCTGGACCAGAAGATCGTGGACCGGCTGGTTGGCCTGGACACCGATGATGTAACGGCCCTCGCCGCGGCGGGCCAGGAAATCCGGACGCTGATGCGCGAGACGCCCTTCCGGCCGGACTTCGAGGCGCAGATCCGGAACTCCTACCAGCAGCTGGTGGACAAGCACGGGGGCTCCGAGGACCTGTCCTGGGCCGTCCGTTCCAGCGCGACCGCGGAAGACCTCCCGGATGCCTCCTTCGCCGGGCAGCAGGAAACCTTCCTGAACGTCCGCGGCATCGAGAACATCCTGATCGCCATCAAGGACGTGTTCGCGTCCCTCTACAACGACCGCGCCATCGCGTACCGCGTGCACCACAAGTTCGAACACGCCGAGGTGGCACTCTCCGCCGGCATCCAGCGGATGGTGCGCTCCGACGTCGGGGCCTCCGGCGTGATGTTCACCATGGACACCGAGTCCGGTTTCCAGGACGCCGTGTTCGTCACGTCCTCCTACGGCCTGGGCGAGGCCGTGGTCCAGGGCGCCGTGAACCCGGATGAGTTCTACGTCTACAAGCCTGCACTGCAGGCCGGCCGCCCCGCCATCCTCAAGCGCGGCCTGGGTGAGAAGGCCCTCCAGATGACCTACACGGAGAGCCGCGAGATCGGCCGCACCATCGACTTCGTGCCGGTGGAGGCCTCGCTCCGGAACCGCTTCAGCCTCAGCGACGACGACGTCGAGCAGCTCGCCCGGCACGCCGTCGCCATCGAGACCCACTACGGCCGCCCCATGGACATCGAATGGGGCAAGGACGGGATCGACGGCGGCCTGTACATCCTGCAGGCACGCCCGGAGACCGTGCAGTCCCGCCGGGCCGCCGGCAGCCTGAGCCGCTTCCGCCTCAACGGAACCGGCCGGGTGCTGGCCGAGGGCCGCGCGATCGGACAGCGCATCGGTGCCGGCAGCGTCCGCATCCTCACCGCGATCGACCAGATGGCCGCCTTCAAGACCGGCGACGTCCTGGTCGCGGACATGACCGACCCGGACTGGGAACCGATCATGAAGCGGGCCTCCGCCATCGTCACCAACCGCGGCGGACGCACGTGCCACGCGGCCATCATCGCCCGCGAACTGGGGATTCCCGCCGTCGTCGGCACCGGAAGTGCCACGGATTCCCTCACCGACGGCCTCGAGGTGACCGTTTCCTGCGCCGACGGCGAGACCGGCACCATCTACGAAGGGCTCCTGGACTTCAGCATCGAGGAAACCGCCATCACCGAGCTGCCCGAGGCCCCGGTCAAGGTCATGATGAACGTGGGTACCCCGGAGCAGGCGTTCACATTCGCGCAGCTGCCCAACCACGGGGTGGGCCTGGCCCGGCTGGAATTCATCATCAACCGCCAGATCGGCATCCACCCCAAGGCGCTCCTGAACCTGGACAGCCAGCCGGCGGACGTGGCCGCGGAAATCCGGGAACGGATCTCCGCCTACGACAGTCCTCGCGAGTACTACATCAAGCGGCTGGCTGAAGGCGTGTCCACCATCGCGGCGGCCTTCGCGCCGGAGCCGGTGATTGTGCGCATGTCCGACTTCAAGTCCAACGAGTACGCCAACCTCATCGGCGGGCCGGCCTACGAGCCGCACGAAGAGAACCCGATGCTCGGCTTCCGCGGCGCCTCACGGTACCTGGAGCCGTCCTTCCGGGACTGCTTCGACCTGGAGTGCGAGGCCCTGTCCTTCGTCCGCAACGAGATGGGCCTGACCAACGTCAAGCTGATGATCCCGTTCGTGCGGACCCTGGACGAGGCCCGCGGCGTCATCGACCTGCTGGCGGAGAACGGCCTGGTCCGTGGCGAGAACGGCCTCGAGGTGATCATGATGTGCGAGATCCCGTCCAACGCGCTGCTGGCGGACGATTTCCTGGACTACTTCGACGGCTTCTCCATCGGCTCCAACGACATGACCCAGCTGGCCCTTGGCCTGGACCGGGATTCCGCGATCGTCTCGGGCGGCTTCGATGAACGCGATCCTGCCGTCAAGAAGCTCCTGAGCATGGCCATCAAGGCCTGCAAGGAGCGCGGCAAGTATGTGGGCATCTGCGGCCAGGGTCCCAGCGACCACGCGGACTTCGCGGAGTGGCTGGTCGGGGAAGGCATCGATTCGGTCTCCCTGAACCCCGACACCGTAGTGGATACCTGGCTCCGGCTCGCCGGCACAGCAGTCACGAGCTGAACCTAAGCCGGCCCTGGCGCTGCGCATATTCCTTGTCGACACCTAAATATCGGTGGCGCCAGGGAATATGCGCGTCAGGGTCGGGTTTGCGCGTCGAAAACGGCAGAACGCGCACGACGGCGGGGCACGCCGGCCGCTGCCAGCATGCGTTCCAGCTTCCCGGGCTCCATCAGATCGGCCCAATCCCACCTCACCACGTTGAACCCGGCGGCCCGGATTCGGTTCTCGCGCTAACCCGGAATATGGACTGCGTATTGGAATATGGGCGTCGGTAGCGAAGTTGCGCGTCGCACAGAACGTCAGCCCTGGTTGATGCGGATCATGTTGCCGGACGGGTCGCGGAAGGCGCAGTCGCGTGGCCCCCAGGGCTGGACGATGGGTTCCTGGAGGACCTCGGCGCCGGAGGCCCGGGCGGCCTCGAAGGCGGCGTCGAGATCGTCCGTGCTGAACACGAGCATGGGCATAACGCCCTTGGTGACCAGCTCCTGGATGGCGTCCCCGTCGGCCTGGGAGCGGCCGGCATGCGGCGGGGACAGGACAATCTCAAGATCGGGTTGGGCAGCGCTGCCCAGGGTGACCCAGCGCTGGCCGTCCGAGCCGACGTCGTTCCGGACTTCCAAGCCAAGGGCGTCGCGGTAGAACGCGAGGGACTCATCGAGATCGTTGACGGTGACGTGTGCGTACTTCAATGAAATGTTCATGGGTCACACGCTATGGCAGTGGCTATGAGGAAGCTTCTTCAATCCTGCTCGGCTTGCGCGCGGGCCGGGTGTGCTGCCGGGCAATACACGTGGGCATCGCTTTTACGGCGTGGTGTTCGCGGGCCCGGTAGGCGCTGGGCGTCATGCCGACGATCTCGGTGAACCGCGAGCTGAACGAACCTAGGGAGGTGGAGCCCACTTCCATGCAGGCATCGGTCACGCTGGCACCGGCGCGCAGCAGTGCCATGGCGCGCTCGATCCGCCGGGTCATGAGGTAGTTGTAAGGCGTCTCGCCGTAGGCCGCCTTGAACCGGCGGGAAAAGTGCGCCGCCGACATGAGCGCGCCGGCGGCCATAGTGGGCACGTCCAGCGGCCGGGCATAGTGGCGGTCGATCAGGTCACGGGCCCGGCGCAAGTGGGCCAGGTTGGCCAGCTCCCGCGGGTTCATGGGGCAATTCTAGTAGTTTCATGCGGCAGCTTCACGGATCCCGTCTTCGGGACTCGGCAGGCCGAAGGTGCCGGGGCAGGTTGCAGAGACTATGCGCCGCCGAGCTCCGCCCGCAGCGAGTAGGCGTCGCCTTCCAGAAGCAGCTGGGTGCAGGTGCCGGTTTCGGGGTTCAGCACGAGGGGCGCCGCCAGGTTGACGGTGGGTTTCCCCGTGCCGGGGTTGACTACCAGCAGCGTGGTGGTCTGGCCTGCGTCTGAGGCCTGCTCCGGTATGGGTGGGGAATACCCGGGGACGTAGACGGAGGCGTCGGCGAGAAACAGCCGTACGGCCGTGCCGGCGGAGGCTTCGAGCGCAAAGAGCCCGGGGGCGCCGTCGACGCTGCGCAGGGTAAAGCCATCCGCGCCCTCGAGCCCGGGCATCGGGGCCGTGAAAGTGACCGCCAGGCTAGAAACGGAACTCATCGCAGGAAGTCCATCAGCGTTGGCTGCAGCACCTTGGCCGTGACCGCCAGGGCCACCTGGTAGTTGGTTTCCTGCAGCTTCAAGTCCAGGACCACCCTTCCTATGTCGGCGTCCTCGATGGCGGAGCGCTGGGCTTCCAGCGTAACCTTCGCGCCATCCAAGGCCTCCTGCGCTTGGAGCAGTTGCGTCTGGCGGATACCCACTTCGGCGCGGCCGTTGATGACTGTCTTGATCCGCTGATCGACGGCGCCCAGCCGGGAAACGGGATTCGACCCGGCGCGGATGTCCGCCACGACGTTGCTCACCAGCGCGAAAACCGAGTCGGCGCCGTCGCCGAAGATCGCGCCGCCGTCGGCGTCCACACGCACGGTCTGCCCGGCATCGACGCGCCGTTCCACGGTGCCGGGTGTCCCGTTATAGGTAGGCGGTATCCCGTTGCTGAAGGCGCCGGGGGCGTCGGTGTTGCCGGCGAAGATGTTCCGGCCCAGGTACTGAGTGTTGGCGCGGGCCATCAGGTCCTTGTTGAGCCCTTCGAGTTCGACGGCGATCGCTTCCTTTGCTGCGTCGTGGAGCGCTGCGTTGGAGGCCTGGAGAGTGAGGTCCCGGACCCGGTTCAGGATGTTGGTGGCCTGGCCCAGTGCTGCGTCCGCGGTGTTCAGCCAGCCGTTGCCGTCGCTGATATTGTTCGAGTACTGGTCCGCGGCCCGGATGCTGGCGCGCGTGGTGAGGGCGCTGGCCAGGGCGGCGGGATCGTCCGAGGGCCTGGTGATGTTCTGGAGGGTGCTGCCTTTTTCCTGCAGGGCGGCGAGCCTGGACTGGCCGGCCTGCAGGTTGCGCTGCGCGGCTGCTGCCATGGTCTGGTTGGTGACGCGGTTGAGCATGGGTTACCTTCCCACCAGTCCGGTGCGGTTGATCAGGACATCGAGGGCTTCGTCGACGGCGGTCATCACCCGTGCGGCCGCCTGGTAGGCGTGCTGGTTGCTGAGCAGGCTGATGTTTTCCTCGTCGAGGCTGACCGAGGAGCCGGAGTCGCGCTGCCCGGCCGCGGCGATACTCGCCGCATCCGCCAGCTGTTCGTGCTGCTGGGCCGAGCGGGAGCGGATGCCGATGACGGTCACGACGGCGGTCCAGGCGGAGTCGGGCGAATTTGCTGCGGTGCCGAGCTGGGCGAGTTTGTCCGCGATACTGCCGTCCAATGCCCCGGAGCCGGTAGCGCCAGTGGCGATTTCAGTGGCTGCGGCGGGGACCACCCGCAGCGACCGGGCGGCCGGGCCGGTGGGCCCGGTGGCGAAGAAGTCCAGGTTGCCGGTGCCCGTGGTGGACTGGCCCGTGCGGTGCACGGCGTTGACGTCGTTCATGAGCTTCTCAGTGAAGGCGTTGTAGGAAGCTGCGGCCTCGGCGATCGCCCCGCCCGTGCTACCGGCCGCGGGAGCAAGGAGGGAGATGGCGCCGGCCAGCTTACCGCCGTCGAGCCCAACGGATTTTCCGGGACGGTCCGCCCATTCCAGCTGTACCGAAGCGCCGTCGTCTCGCATGGCGGGTTGGCCGGTCAGGGCCAATGCCCGGTGCGACGTTCCGGAAACCAGGGCGTTGCCGCCGACGAAGACGTCCGACGTGCCGTCCGCATTCTCTCGAACCGTGCCGCCGGCCAGGGCGGCGATGGTCTCAGTGACTTTGTTGCGGGCGTCGATGAGCTCATTCGCGTTGCCGCCGGAAGCCAGGACGGAACGGATGGTGCTGTTGAAGCCGGCCACACGGGCGGCGGCGTCATTGACGGAAGCGACGGTGCTCTGGGCCTCGGCGCGGACCTGGGTCCACTGGGCGTCCAGGGCCTGATAGCCGGCGGAAACGCTGCCGGCGAGCGTGGAAGCAGCCTGCAGCAGCACCCCGGCGGGGGCGGCCTCGCCCGGGTGGTTGGAGACTCCCTGCCAGGCCGCCCAAAAGCCCTGCAACGCCGTCGAGATCCCGTGGGGTCCGGGCTCCTGGAGAGTTGCCTCGATCCGCTGCAATTCGGCGGAACGGAAACCGGTGTAGCCGGCCTGTGCGGCGGTGGAACGGACCCCGGCGTCGAGGAAGCTGCTGCCGAGGCGCGCGATGCCGTCCACGGACACGCCCTGGCCGGCCCGGACTCCGGCCGCGCTCAGTCCAGTGGGACCGGGGGCGCCGATCGCCGATTGTTCAATCCGCTGCCGGGTGTAGCCGGCCGTGCCAGCGTTGGCGATGTTCTGCCCCGCAAGGTTCATGCCCTGCCGGGCCGCGGTGAGGCCCAGGTAGGCCGTGTTGAGTCCGCCGAATGTGCTCACTGCTGTCCTTTGATGGGCCGGGCTGCCGGTCAGAGTTTCTGGTCGAAGAAGCGGGACGGGGATGTTTCCCCAGTCATGCCGTGGGCGTCATAGGTTCCAGCCGCCGGTTTCAGGTCCGCGGCCGTTTCCTGGGTGGAACGCACCGCGGCGCGCAGGAACTGTTCGTTGGAATCGCGGAGTTCCTGGATGGCTGCGGTCTGGCGCTGCATGGCCTTCAGGTGCGAGGACAGCACCTCTGCCCAGGCGGCGTCGGGTGCGGCAGTGGCCAGTTCGCTCAGGGACGAGTCTGCGGACAGGCCCCACTGCTGGGCGACGGCGGCCACTTCCACGGCGCGGGCCATGCCGGCTCTGGAGAGGTGCTCCAGGACCTGTTCCACTTCGCGTGTGCCGTGCGGGAGCCAGCGGGATTTTCCGGCGGTGAGCAGGAGTTGCTCTTCCTCCAGCTTGAACGTCAGGAGGTCCAGGAGCTCGCGTTCGCGCCACAGCAGGGCCGAAAGTTCATGGATGGCCATTGGCTGGTCAACTCCAGTTCCGGGTTGGCATAAAGCGTGCGGATGTTTCTGCGGCTGCGCTTTCCGTTGCGCAGCGCCGTGTCAGGAGAAAACTATCGGCCGGTGCGGCGGGCGCGTTAGGAGCGGCCCGCTCACCAGAGCCGGTATTTGTCCATGGCTACTTAACCAACGTTTTCCTAACCGGGCGGGTCGTTGGTCCGATAGTTAGGGGTGAAGGCCCATGGATGGGCCTTCGCAACCTGTCCCACATCACGGAGGAAACACCATGGGAATGCAGATCAACACCAACCTGGCTGCGAACAACGCGTACCGCAGCCTCAGCAACACCCAGAACGACCTGTCCAAGTCGCTGGAGAAGCTTTCCAGTGGCCTGCGCATCAACCGTGCCAGCGACGACGCGGCTGGCATGGCGCTGTCCGAAGGCCTCAAGTCCCAGATCGGCGGCCTCACCGTTGCTTCCCGCAACGCGCAGGACGGCATCGGCATGGTGCAGACCGCGGAAGGCGGCCTGAGCCAGACTCATTCCATCCTGCAGCGTCTTCGCGACCTGGGCGTTCAGGCAGCGAACGATACTAACAGCGAAAACTCCCGGAAGGCGATCACGACAGAAGCCAAGGAATTGGTCGCGGAACTCACCAGGATCTCCGATGCGACTGATTTCAATGGAACCAAGCTCCTGAATGGTGACCGGGCCACGAACAAAGTTATTTCGTTTCAGGTCGGTGCAAGTGACGATGTAAGCAGTCAAATTACCGTAAACCTTAAGGACGCAAGCGTCTCGAAGGTAGCCGAGGCTCTCGATTTCGGGAACAGCTCCATTAAATCGGCTACAGTCACCACGCCTCTGACCGCTGCGGCCGCCACGTTCAAACAAGGTTCGACTACTGTGTCCGTTACCCTCGCTGGAACGACGGCTAGTGCACAGGCCGCGGAACTGAACCTCGACGAGGGCTTCAATCAGAACTTCAAGGCGTCGACCGAGGACGGGGCGTTGGTAATCACGTCAAAGTCGACAGCCGCCGGAGACGTGTTTGTTGATCAAGGTGGCACAGTATCTACTGTGAACACCCCCACATCTCTTGGATTCGACTCGGCCGCAGAGGCTACGGCATCTATCGCCGCCATCGACACTCAGATCGAACTGGTATCTTCTGCCCGGTCGACATTGGGGTCGGTCCAAAACCGTCTCGAGTCGGCTGTGCAGACCATCAACGTGGCCAAGGAAAACCTGACCGCTTCCAACTCCCGTATCCGCGACACGGACATGGCTGAGGAAATGGTGAAGTTCACCCGCAACAACATCCTGTCCCAGGCCGGAACCGCCATGCTCGCGCAGGCCAACCAGTCCAACCAGGGTGTTCTGCAGCTCCTGCGCTAAATCGCAGCGATCAGTCCGGTGGTTTCCGCCAGTTAGCCAGTGTGGACGCGGTGCCCGGGGAAACGAACACTCTTCCCGGGCACCGTGCCATACCACCACAAGCCAGTCACTATGCCGGTCAATTGTTCTTAAGGAGTCGTGGGCGTGGGCCTAGCCATCGATGGACTCTCCAGTGGTCTGGACACCACGTCCCTGATCAAATCGCTGATGACGCTCGAGGCGGCGCCGCAGAACCTCATCAAGAGCAAAGCCGCCGCGGTGCAATCCCGCATTTCCGCGCTGCAGGGCCTCAATTCCGCCCTCGCGGACCTCGCCACCAGGGCCACAAAACTCGCCGATCCAAAGAGCCTCGAGCTCTACACAGCCACCAGCAGCTCAGCCAAAGTGACGACGACAGTCGGCGCTGGCGCCAAGCCGGGTGCCATGGATTTCACCGTCTCACAAATCGCTCAGACCCAGGTCTCGGTAACCCGGAACCTCACCGCATGGCCGGAGGCCACCCTCACTATCGTCGGTCAGGACGGCAAGACCACAACGGTCACCCCGCAGGGCACCTCCCTTGACGACGTGGTCACCGCCGTCAACGGATCTGCGGCAGGGGTCGTCGCGTCGAAGGTGTCGGTGGGCGGCGGCGAATATCGACTGCAATTTACCTCGGCAAAATCCGGTGAATCCGGTGGCTTCACCATTTCCGACCCCAACCCCACCGCAGGGTTGACAACGGTTCAGACCTCCCAGGACGCACAGATCAAGCTGTGGACCGGGACGGCAGCGGAAGTGACGCTCAACTCGCCCTCCAATACTTTTGCCGAGCTGCTGCCGGGCGTCTCTGCCGCAGTGTCGGAAGTTTCCAGCACGGCGACCCGGGTCACCGTTGCCCGGGACAACGCCCAGATCAGCAAGGCCGTCTCGGACCTGGTCAGTGGCGTCAACGGAATCCTGGCCCAGATCTCCACTAAGACCGCAGTGGTCAGCAGCACCAACGCCACCGGGTCCCCCATCACGTCCGGTGGAGTGTTCACCGGGGACAGCACCATCCGGACTGTCAATGCTGCGATACTGGCTGCCGCATCCCAGCCCCTCGACGGAAAATCACCCTCCGAGCTCGGCATCAGCATCACCAAAACCGGAACTATGGAGTTCAACGCCACCAAGTTCGGCGACGCCCTGGCCAAGGACCCCACCGGGACCCTGGCAGCTGTGGCCACGATCGCGGGCCGCTTGGCGGACGCCGCCAAGCAGGCCTCCGACCCGGTCAACGGATTGCTCAGCACCAAAATCAAGGGACAGCAGAGCACAGCCAAGGATTACGCCACCCAGATCGAAAACTGGGACGACCGGCTGCAAACCCGCCGAACCACCCTCCAGCGGACCTATTCTGCCCTCGAAGTTGCCCTCAGCGGCATGAAAGCCCAATCCGCCTGGCTGTCCTCTCAACTTGCCGGTCTCTCCTCAGGAAGCTCCTCATCATGACCACCTCCTTCGGCTACGCAAACGCCGGCCAGCGCAACCAGTACCTGGCGGACTCCGTGCTTTCGGCCCCGCCGGCGCGCCTGCTCACCATGCTCTACGACCGGCTCCTGCTGGACCTGGCCAGGGCCGAAACGGCGCAGCAGGCAGCCAACTGGCCGGTGGCTGCAGAAAACCTCCTGCACGCCCAGGCCATCCTGACGGAGCTCTCCTCGTCACTGAACGTGGATGCCTGGGACGGGGCCAGCGGCCTGCTGGGCATCTACAACTACGCATCCACCGCACTGATCAACGCGAACATCCAGCGGGATGCCGGGCTGACCCGGGAGGCCATCGACCTGCTGGAACCGTTGCGGCAGACCTGGCACGAGGCCGCCGCCGCGATTCCGGCCACGCCCGGAACAGGCGGCGGGACGCTCGGCATTGGCTAGGCACCCGGACCTTGACGACGCCCAGGACAACGCCGTCAACACAGGCCTGGCCGCCTGGGTGGCGGTCCTGAAAGGTCTGGAAGTGTCTGTCGGCGCAGCCGAGTCAACACTGCAGGACCCGCTAGGCCACCTGTCCGCCGGACCTGGCAGCGCAGGCGTAAAAACCTGGCTGCCGCCCATCCTCACCACGCCCTTCCCGCCAGAGCTCAGCGCACGCGCAAACGCACTGGCAGAGAAGCAGGAAAGCGTTACGCGACGCCTCGAAGAAGCCCGGCTGGATGCCGCACGCCAGCTGCAGGCGGTCTCTTCAGTGCCGGGGATCGGTGAGCCGGCCGCAGCCGTGTACCTCGATGTCAAGAGCTGATGGGCAGTGCTATTGACTGAACTTCGGGGAGGGTGAACCCAGGCCCGCGGCCCGCGGCCCGGCCGCCCGGGAAAACCGGACCCCCGACCACACTGAATGGGACATCCCGGCCGCGATCAACGGCTGGTGCGGGAGTTGTGGAAGGCGACGTCAATGAGGATTTCCGCTGCTGCGCGGGCTTGGCGGGCCGGTTCTGCGCTGGCGGAGATCGCCGCTGTTGTGATTGCCCCTTCCGCCAGTATGGCCAGCTGCGGAGCAAGCGCAGCGGGTGCTCCCGCCCCTGCGGCCAGCTGGGCCAGATAGTCCTGAAAGTGCTTCTTCTGTTCCCTGACGATGTCGGTGATGCGTCCGGATGCCCCTCCGACCTCACCAAAGGAATTGATAAAGGCGCACCCGCGGAATCCCTCTGATGTGAACCAGCTGGCCAGAAAGTCGTAAACCGCCAGAAGCTGTTCGCGGGGCTCCTGTGCTGCCTCGACCTGGGCGGTGACTCCGGTGGTCCAGATGTCCCTCCAGATGTGGAGGACGTCCTCCACGATGGCCTCCTTGGCCGGGAACAGACGGTACAGGCGCTTGAGCGAGACACCGGATTCGGCCCGCAACTCATCCATCCCCACCGCTGTGAACCCGCGGGCATAAAAGAGTTGGCTCGCGGCCGCGAGCACGAGCTCTCTGGCCGTGTCATCATCCGGCTTACCGGGGGCAAGGGCCTTCCCGTCTGACTCGTGTGGGGCCACAGAGAGTATTTCTTCCTGTTCGCTTGCATGGATAACGATCGTTCTCTAGTGTAAGGGGCAAGGCAGAGAACATGCGTTCTCTAACTTGCTGAATAACCCGTTTGGCGCCTCTTCGCAGGCTCTGGCCGGTGAAGGCCACGATGCGCACGGTGCAAGGTGGGATCTGTCTCGACTTGGCCGAAGGCCCGGTTGCAGACCCCGGTGACGGCTGGCCTGATTGCAATACCTGCTGGACCAGGGCTGCCCGCTGGGGGCGGTCGCACCTGACGGCTGAAGGCACAATGAACAGTTCGAGCGAGCCACAACGTCCCTTGTCCCCTGAGACGGCCAGGGATGCCCTGGCGCAACTCCTTGTGCGCACAGCGCAGGGTGATCATCAGGCATTCAGCGATTTTTATGATCAAACGTCGGCGCGGGTGTTCGGCCTGGTCCGCCGCGTGCTCATCGATCGCGAGCTAAGCGAGGACGTAACCCAGGAAGTTTTCATCATGGTCTGGCAAAAGTCGTCGCAATACAGCCCGATCGCGGGAAGCCCCATGGCATGGCTCATGACGATCGCGCACCGCAGAGCGGTTGACAGAGTCCGTTCGCAATACCGCAGCCAAATCCGGGACAGGCGCTGGGCTGGCTACACCGAGAACACGGCTAATGACGAAGTATCCGAGACGGTCATCAACAGGATGGACGCCCAAACCCTTCACCGGACCCTGGGTTGCCTGTCCCCGCTCCAGCGCGAGGCCATCGTCCTGGCCTACCTTGGGTGCCTGACCTACCGTGAGGTCGCCGAACAGCTCTCCACACCGCTGCCCACCATCAAGTCCCGCATCAGAGACGGCCTGTCGCGGCTGCGAACGGAACTCGAACCGGCGTAGCCCGCCACGGCAGGTCTTGCTGCCGGCGCCCGGACCGCAGAGATGCCGTACCGGGCAGTCCGTGGCGCCGTCGGCGGCGAATAATCTGCGCGGGGTAGTTTCCTGACGTTCGCCACCGGGCGTGCGCGGAGTAACAACAACACGCCCGTCGAGGAGATTCCCATGAGAACCATCAATCGTGTTCTGGCTGTAGCTGTAGCCGTGTCGCTCGCCGGCATCACCGGATGCGGGGTGCAGAGCGCACCCCCGGCCGGCAGCAGTACCTCCGCCCCGTCCCCTGATGCGCCGGCACAGTCCGGTGACGCCGTCATCACCATCAGGGACTTCGCCTACGAAGTTCCGGCATCCGTAAAACCGGGAGCGACGGTCACGGTAACGAACGCGGACAGCGCCCCGCATACCCTCACGGCCAAAGACAACGGCGGTTTCGACGTCGAGGTCCCGGCAGGCGCGACGGTGATTTTTCAGGCACCGGCTGTTCCCGGTGACTACGGGATCATTTGTACTTTTCATCCGCAAATGACCGGGACGCTGGTCGTGAAATGAACCGGCCGGAACTAAGCCCCGCCGCACGGAAGAACACCGTTTGGGTGCTGCGTGGCTTTGTCGCGGCTGCCCTGCTTATCAGTGCCGTGGTCCATGTCCAGCTCGCCCCGGGCTACCAGCAGGCCGCGCCCGGCGGTCTGGGGCAAGGCACCCTGTTCCTGGTCCAGGCGGGAGCCTCAGTGGCGGCCGCGGCGTTTGTGCTGCTCAAGGGTTCACCGGCCGCCTTCGCGGCCGCCGCAGTGGTGGGGTTCTCATCCCTGGCCGCGGTCATCCTCTACCGGTACGTCCAGGTCCCTGCTCTCGGGCCGCTGCCTGCCATGTATGAACCCGTCTGGTACGCGGCCAAGGTCCTCACTGCGGTCGCCGAAGCAGCTGCGGGCGGTTTGGCTGTGGCCGGTTACGCCCTACACCGGACGTGGTGGCCGGAACAGCCGCTAACTGCCCGGGGCCGCCGCAGGGCTGCAGCTGGCTGATCCAAGACGGGTCCCACGCCCTGAGAAAGGCCGGCCGTCCCCTGCCGGGCCGTGCGGATACAAACACTGGTGTGTCCGGGTTCATATCCGTTCCCATCCTTTTCCGCTGCGGCTCCGAAGTACCCGTGCCCCCTACTTCGGGGGGTGCCAACATCACATGCGCGTGTATGAGGAGATCTTCCAATGAATAAGACACTTCGCTTTATGGCTGTCCCCACCCTGGCTTTGGCGGCACTGGCCCTTTCCAGTTCCCCCGCGATGGCAGCGGATCAGTCCTACCAGTCGACCCTGGGCCAGATCAACGGCAGCACAGGTTCGGGCACCGTCACGGTTGATGTCACCGGCAATCAGGCCCACGTTGTCCTGAACGTTTCGGGCCTGGCCTCGACGTTTATGGACGCACCGTACCCGCACGTCCAGCATATCCACGGCGGAGCCCAGGGCACCTGCCCGGCACCGTCGGCGGATAAGGACGGCGACCAGGTCATCTCCACCACCGAAGGTGCCCCGTTCTACGGCGGTATCGTGACCACTCTCTCCACCAGCGGGGACACCAGTCCGGCTGCGGGCTTGGATCTTAAGGTCGCCGGGCAGGGCGCCTCCTACACTGTTGACCGCACGTTTGAGGTGAACGCCGAGACCAAGGCCGCCCTGGCTGCCGGTACGGCCGTTGTTGTGGTCCACGGCCTTGACCCCGCCACCCTCAGCGCGGCCGGCCAGGCCGCCAAGTCAGACCTGGCACCGACCCTGCCGCTGGCCGCGACGTCCCCTGCCCTGTGCGGGACCTTGACGGCCGGGCAGATGAAGATGCCCGCCGGCGGCGCTGACACCGGCGTCAGCCAGGAGACAGGGAACGACGCCGGAGCCCTCGCCCTGGGCGGTGGCCTGGTCCTGGTCGCTCTTGCCGGCGGAGCCTACGCAGTGCGCCGCCGCAACGCCAACGCAGCAGCCTAAGCCCAGGCTGAGCGGATCAATACTGTGAGAACCACGAACCACGGCCGCCGCGGGGGCTTCCTGGCCCCCGCGGCGGCCGGGGTTCTGCTCCTGCTGGCCCTGGCCGGCTGCGCCGCCGGAACATCGGGAACTCCCGACGCCGGCGCCATGCCTTCGGCCTCTGCCTCGTCGTCGGTGCCGGCCAGCCCGCCGTCGGCCCCGTCCCCACCCACCGCGCCGTCGGCGGCTGCCCCGGCGACGGCCGGCCAACAGCTTCCGGTGTTGGGTGCCTCAGCTCCGGTCACCCTGAGCATTGCCTCGATCGGGGTCCGGACCGACCTGCTCCACCTGGGCCTGCGGGAGAACGGCTCCCTGGAAGTCCCGCAGGACACCGGCAGCGGCGCACCAGCGAGCTGGTACAACGGCTCACCAACGCCCGGGGAACGCGGGCCCTCCGTGATGCTGGGCCACGTCAACGCGCTCGGCGGCAACCAGGGTGTTTTCGCGGACCTCCGCAAACTCACACCCGGTACCGAGATCAACGTCTCCCGAACCGACGGCAGCACAGCCGTGTTCACCGTTGACCGCGGAGCCCTCTACAGCAAAAACGGGTTCCCCACCCTCGAGGTCTACGGCAACACCCCAGGCGCCGAACTCCGCCTGATCACCTGCGACGGCTACGACCCCGCCACCGGGCTCTTCGACGACAACTACGTCATCTACGCCAAACTCAAAGCCTGAAACGGACCTTGTTCGATCCAGCAGCCGACGAAAGGTTTGACCATGCAGGCAAACAGCAGCACGCGTAAGTTTCTCGGACGAGCCGCGGCAGCAGCTACGCTGCTGGCTCTGGCCGGTTGTGGAACACCTGCCATGTCCGGGTCCGGCACGACTGCGGCACCGACAATGACGGAACAATCAGCCTCAGCGGTGCCCACGAACCAAGCCCCCGCCCCCTCCAACTCCAGCCCCGGAACTCCGCCGGCCGCAGCCGCAGCGAAAATCCTGATCAAGGGCTTCAAATACCAGGGATCCGAAACCGTAAGCCCCGGAGCGACGATCAGCGTCGTCAACGAAGACATAGAAGCGCACAGCATCACCGCGGACACCGGCGCGGCGTTCGATGCCACCATCAAAGCCGGCGACGGCAGCTTCACCGCCCCGGCTGAGCCCGGAACCTACCCGTACCACTGCATCTTCCATGGCAACATGAAGGGCACTCTCACCGTGAAATGACACGTCAGCACAACCCGAGGGATACCAGGCCGCTGCCATCGGGGGTTTCCGTGCCCAGGCGTGACCCGTTTAAATACGTCCACTTTCTTGCTAACGCACGCTTGGCCAGTGCCGATAATCACTCATAGAGCACGGATCGCTCGACACCACGGCCATGGATCGGCCACTGAATACCACTCAGGCAGGATTGTCGTGCTCGAATCCGTGACCTCCGCGGCGCTTGCCAGCGCCTTGGACGGCTTGGCGCTGCGCCAGCGCACCATCGCCAACAACATCGCGAACATCAACACGCCGAACTACCAGGCCAAGCGGGTCTCCTTCGAGGCGGCGCTCGCATCCTCCGTGCGCAATGGCAGCGGGTCTGCGGCAGCCACCGTCTCGCCGTCGCTTGAACCGACCCAGCTCAACGGCAACAACGTAAACCTGGACACCGAAACCCTGTCCAACATCGACACGGTGCTGCGCTACCAGTTCGCCGCCCGCGCAGTCAACGGCCAGTTCACAGCCCTTCGCGCCGCGATGAGGACCAACTGAGATGACGTTCGACGCCATCAGCATCGCCGGCTCCGCCCTGACCGTCCACCGGAAGTGGCTGGACGCCGTCTCGGACAACCTGGCCAACATGAATACCGCCACCAGCACCAACGGCGAGGCCTTCCGGGCACGCTACGTTGAGGCCGGGGAAGGCGCCAACGGAACCGGTGTTTACGTTAAGAGCACACCCCAGGGCGACGCAGTGGGCCGGGTTGTGTACCAGCCTGACCATCCGCTGGCCGATGCTGCTGGCTACGTCCGGTACCCGGACATTGACCTCGCGGAGCAGATGGGCGCCCTCATCATTGCCCAGCGCGGCTACCAGGCCAACGCCCAAGTGGTGGACCGCGCCCGTGAAACGTATTTGGCGGCCCTTGAGATTGGAAAGCCCTGATGGCCTTTGACGCGATAGGTTCGATTGGCAGCGTCGGGGCGGGCGGTGTTGCGGGACTGGGTGTCCAGGGCGTCCAGGGCACCGGTTACCTGGACAGCGCCACCTCGGCGGGAAGCGCCGTTACAGGCGCTAGTTCCGGCGGCAACTTCGCGACGGCCCTGACCGGCGCCGTTGACAATCTCCAGCAGCTGCAGTCCACCTCCAAGGAACTTGCAGTCTCCGCGGTCACCGGCAACCTCGATGACATCCACGCGGCCACCCTCGCCTCCAGCCGGGCCCAGATCACGCTGGAACTCGTGGCCGCCGTCCGCAACAAGGGCGTCGACGCGTTCAACGAGATCATGAGGATGCAGGCCTGATGCCGCCGCAGATTTCCGAGTTCTTCCGCAAGCTGGGCAGCGGGCTCCAGGGCTTCACCACCGGCCAGAAGACCATTGCGATCATTGGCGTCGCCGTGCTGGTATTGGGCACGGTGGCCCTGACGGCATGGTTGGGCAAACCCGCCTACTCGCCGCTGTTTTCCGGCTTGAAGGACACTGACGCCAACGGCATCGTGGAGCAGCTCCGCAAGGACAACGTCCCCTACGAAATCGCCAACGGCGGCTCCACCATCCTCGTTCCGGAGGAGAAGGTCTACGACGAACGGCTCAAAGCTGCCGCGGCTGGCCTGCCCTCTGCCGCAGCCACGGGATACTCACTGCTGGACGAGCTCGGCGTGACCTCCTCTGAATTTCAGCAGTCCGTCACCTACAAGCGTGCCCTCGAAGGCGAGCTGGCCACCACCATCCAGGCCATGGACGGCGTGAAGACCGCCGCCGTCAGGCTCGCCATCCCGCAAAAGTCCGTCTTCGTTGACACCACCCCTGACGCCACCGCGTCCGTGTTCGTGGAAACCCAGCCGGGGACCACGCTCTCCGCGGACAAGGTCCAGGCGGTAGTGCACCTGACCTCGGCCGCCATTGAAAACCTCAAACCCACCAACGTTTCCGTGGTGGACTCGCAGGGCAACGTCCTCTCCAGCGTGGGCGGCGGGGCCAGCGGATCCTCGTCCAAGCAGGCGGCCGACTACGAGCAGCGCACCTCGGACTCGGTCAAGGCGGTCCTGGACAGAGTGGTCGGGCCCGGCAACGCCACAGTCGCCGTCGCTGCCGACGTGACCGGCGAATCCGCCCAGCAGCGCAGCGAAACATTCTCCGCAGCCGCGGATGTGCCCGCGCTGAGCGAATCCACTAAGACGGAGAAATTCACCGGAACCGGCGGGGGGGCGGCCGGTGTGCTGGGCCCGGACAACGTCGCGGTGCCGGGCGGTACCAACGGCAACGGCAGCTTCGACTCCACCAACGCCACCAAGAACAACGCAGTCAACAAGGTGACGGAGGAACGTATCATCCCGCAGGGCGCAGTCAAGCGCCAGACCATTTCCGTCGCAATCAACCAAGCTACGGCGGGCGGGGTCAACCTGAACTCAGTGCGCGCACTCGTGACGGCGGCTGCCGGTATCGACCCCGCCCGGGGTGACGTGGTGACCGTGGAAATGCTGCCCTTCAGCACCGCGGCAGCAGACAGTGCAGCTGCTTCCCTAGATGCAGCCAAGGCTGAAGCCGAAGCCGCGAAGCAAGCCGAGCTGATGAACACGCTGATCTTGGGCGGCAGCATCCTGCTCGGGGCCTTGGCCTTGATCGTGACGGTTCTGATCTCGCTGCGTCGCCGCCAGCAGCGCGAACCGGTGGATCTCGGAGTGGCGTTTGAGCACGAGCCGCTCCCGGGTACCGACGAACCCCCTGCGCTTGAAGGCTCGCCGGCCACCGCGGCCATTGACGTCTCACCACTCACACCCATGCCGCTTCCGGGCGTCGAAGCGCTCGCCGCCGAGCGCCGCCGTGCGCAGCTCGACACCATGGTGGCGGAGAGCCCGTCCCGGACTGCCGAGCACCTGCGCGGGCTTATGGACGAAAAGCAGCCCGTATGACCGTCGAACAGCTTGAATCCGAGGCTCCCGCCCTGACCGGGGCGCAGAAAGTTGCCGTGGTGCTCATGCAGATGAGCCCGACCAACGCCGCCGCCGTCATGGCGCAATTTTCCGAGACCGAAGCCGAGGACATCGCGGCGGAAATTGTACGCCTGCGTCGGGTCTCCTCAGTTGTCGCGGACAAAGTGATCAGCGAATTCCACGAATTCGCCTTGAGCGGACGCCGCTCGGCCCGCGGCGGCCGGGAACTCGCCGTCGGACTTCTCGAAGCGTCCTTTGGCGCGGACAAGGCCGCCAGCTTCATGGACCGGCTCGCATCCACCATGGCCGGCAAGTCCTTCGAGTTCCTGGAGATGATGCTCCCCTCGCAGCTGCTTGAGCTGATCGACGGTGAATTGCCGCAGACCATCGCCCTGCTCCTTGCCCACCTGCGCCCCAGCAAGGCGTCCGCGCTCATGGCCGCCCTCGGTGACGCGCAGCGAACCGAAGTGGCGCGCTGCATTGCCACGATGGGTTCGGTGGCACCGGAGACCGTGAGCATAGTGGCCGAGACGCTCAAGCAGCGGGCCGGCGCGGTGGCCACGCAAGCGAAATCTACGGAGGTGGTGGGCGGCATCCAGCCGCTCGTAGACATCATCAACCGTGCTGACGTCACCACCGAACGCTCCGTGCTGGAGGGTCTGGAGGCCCTCTACCCCGAGTTGGCCGCGGATGTCCGCGCACGGATGCTGACGTTCGGCGACATCGTGAAGCTGGAACGGCGCGACATCCAGCAGATCCTGCGCGGTGTTGCCCCGGAAGTATTGGCTATCGCCATGAAGGGCGCCCCGGCCGTCGTCCTGGACGCTGTCCGCAGCAACGTCTCGGGCCGCAACCAGGAGATTCTCGAAGCCGAGATGGCCAGCTCCGGCCCTGTCCGGGCCTCCCAGATCGAAGAGGCCCGGGCAGATATCGTCCGGTCTATCCGGGAACTGGAAGCCAACGGTGCCATCGTGGTCCGGCGCGGGGAAGAAGACACTCTTGTCTACTGAGAGTTCCCACCGTACGGTCACTTTCCCCGCGGTGGAGATTTCCGGCCGTTCAGAGTCCCGGGACCGCGGCTACGTCCAGGGCCACGCTGCCGGGTATGCTGCCGGCCTGCGGGCGGCTGCCAAGGAGCAGGCGCGCCTGGCCGCGCAGCTGCACGCCGGGCATGAGGCCGCCACGGCGGCCGGCCGGGAAGCCGCAAACCACAAGCTGGTGCTGCTGACTGCCGCTGCCGCCGCGTTCCAGCAGCGCTTCACCATGGTGCTGCAGGACGCCGAGACTGTGCTGGCCGCCAGTGCGCTGGAGCTCGCCGAAGCGGTGCTCGGGTATGAGCTCGACGACGGCGAACGCACCGCCCGCGCGGCGCTGCAGCGTGCGCTGTCCGGCAGCGCAGCCGCTACCGGCGAAAATGTCGGCGGCAGGGTCAGGGGCGGCACCCCTGAGGTGGCCGCAGTCCGCCTGAATCCGGCCGACATCGTCGTCCTGGCGGCGTCCGGCATCACCCAGGGCATCGGCGTCGAACTCGTCCCAGATTCCTCCCTGGCACGCGGGGATGCGATGGCACAGTATCCGGAAGGCTGGCTCGATGCCCGGCTGGGCACCGCCTTGGCCCGGGCCCGCACCGCCCTCCTGGGACCGGTCCTGCCGACACAACCCGGTACGCCATCATGACCATCACCTGGCGCCCGCACGGCCCGCGTTTCCAGGAAGCGCTCAAAGCCGCCGCGCCCGAACGGATCGGCACCGTCACCGCGGTGCTGGGCCTTGGCCTGGAGATCACCGGACTCGATTGCGCCGTCGGGGACCTCGTGACCGTGGGCACGGACCCCGGCCTCGACGCCGAAGTGGTGGCCTCCGTCAGCGGCGCCATCCGCTGCATGCCCCTGGGCCGCCTGACCGGCGTGGCTGCCGGGGATCCGGCCCGGTCCAAGGGCACGCCGCTGCTGGTCCCCACCGGAGCCGGGCTGTTCGGCCGCGTCCTGGACGGCTTGGGCCGGCCCATCGACGGCAAGGGGCCACTGGCCAGCGGGCCGATGGTTCCCTCGGACAACGAGTCGCCCTCGGCCATGCACCGGGCCCGGGTGGACATGCCGCTGCAGACCGGCGTCCGCGTGCTGGACACCATGGCCACGCTGGGCCGCGGCCAGCGCATGGGCCTTTTTGCCGGCTCCGGTGTGGGTAAGTCCTCGCTGCTGTCCATGATTGCCCGCGGCACTGACGCCGAAGTTTCCGTGATCGCCCTGGTGGGGGAGCGCGGCCGCGAAGTCCGCGAATTCCTGGAGGACGACCTGGGTCCCGAGGGCCTGGCCCGCTCCGTGGTGGTGGTGGCCACCTCGGACGAACCCGCCCTGATGCGCCTGCGCTCGGCCGTGACCGCCACCAGGATCGCCGAGTCCTTCCGCGAAGCCGGGAAGGACGTGGTCCTGATGATGGATTCGCTCACGCGCGTGGCCATGGCCCAGCGCGAAATCGGCCTGTCCGCCGGCGAACCGCCTGCAACGCGTGGCTACCCGCCGTCGACCTTTTCCGTTCTTGCCCGTCTCCTGGAGCGCGCCGGCACCGCCGAAACCGGGTCCGTCACCGGCATCTACACCGTGCTGGTGGATGGCGATGACCATAACGAGCCCATCGCCGACGCCGCCCGGTCCATCCTGGACGGACACGTGGTCCTGGACCGTGGGCTCGCCGTCGCCGGGCACTTTCCGTCCATCGACGTGCTGGGATCCATCTCCCGGGTAGCGTCCAAGGTCAACCCGCCGGAACGCACCGCCGTCGCCTCCTCCCTGAGGAAGGTGCTGGCCGCGCGGCGCAGCGCCCAGGACCTGATCGACGTCGGCGCTTACCACCGGGGGACGAACCCGCTGGTGGACGCCGCCCTGGATCATGAGGCAGCCATCAACGGTTTCCTGCAGCAGCGCATGGACGAATCCACCCCTTTCAGCGAATCATGGCCGGTGCTGACCGGCCTCACCGCACGCCTCGGAGCCCTCGAAGGAGCCGCATGAACCGTCAATTTCCCCTCGCCGGACTGCTGAGGCTGCGCAAGATGCAGGAGGACCAGGCAGCCTCCGGGCTGGCCCGCGCCAATTCGCGCTCGGCGACCGCGCGGGATCGCCGCCTCGCGGCACGGACAGCATTGGGGAATTCCATCGAAGCGGCGGGCAGTTCTTCCGCGATGCTGGCGATCGCCGCCGCCCGGGCCTCGTCCCAGGGCATGCTCGCTGACCTGGACGCCCTCTCCGCCGCGGCGGACGCCCAGCTCGCCACCGCCCGCACCGAGTACACGGAGGCGCGGCGCCAGGCCTTGGGCCTGGAAAAACTCGAACTGCGGCACAGTGCAGAACTCGCCATCGCCGACATCCGCACCGAACAAGGCGTTCTGGACGAGATCGCGTCCACCTCCTGGCACCGCACAGCCGGGCAGGCCTCCTCATGAGCATGAACGAAATCATCGGCCGGATCGGGACCATCCAGTCCATGATCGAACAGCTGTCCCGGCCGATCCAAACGACAACAACGTCCGCCACCGCGGCCAACGCGGGGGCGGCTGGAGCTGCCGCGTTCGACGCCGCGCTGACGGCCGCGGGCACCACAGCCACCTCCGGCGTCAGCTCGTTGTTGGGCACCAGCGCCAGTGCCGTGGCAGTCGCTCCCGGGACGGCCACCGGCAACGACGTGGTAGCCGCCGCGAAGAAGTACATCGGGGTGCCCTACGTCTGGGGCGGCACCAACCCCGCTACGGGCATGGACTGCTCCGGGTTCGTCCAGCGGGTTTTCAAGGACCTTGGCGTCGACGTCCCGCGCGTGGTCAGCGACCAGATGAAAGTGGGAACCCCGGTGGCGTCGCTCGCCGAGGCGAAACCAGGAGACCTGCTGGTCAGCTTCGGCGGTAACCACATATCCATCTACCTGGGGAACGGCAAGGCGATCGACGCCCCCGTGCCCGGGCAGACCATCCAGATCCGCGACGCCTGGGAACAGCAGTCCAACCTCACCGCCATCCGACGGATCGTGCCCGCGGGCCAGGGAACATTATGATGCTGCTCCCGCTTCTCGCTGCTCGGCCGGCTCCGGCAGAGTCTCCTTGCACTGCTGGGACTCCTGCGGGGAGCGACGGTTCCGGTTTCGGCGCCGTGCTGGGGCAGGTTCTCGGGGAAGCGTCGCCGCGTCCGGAGGGCATGACGGCGGGGGCGGCGGACTCGGCGCCGGCTGCGGAGGGTGCGGCGGAAAGTGCCGTGACGCCCGACGGCGGTGCTGCCGCCCCGGCCGACGTTGCGGTCGCTGTTCCGGACTACGTTCCTGATTTCGGGCCGATGGTGCTGTCCGCGCCGCATGTGGTGCCTGTCGCCGTGCCGGTCCCGGCTGACGCAGACGTGGGCGCGACAGGCATGACCGCCACAGACGAGGAGCCGCGAGGAAAGGTGCCGGCAGCTACCTCGGCTATGCCCGTAACGGCCGGTGCAACCGGGGCAAACCCGGCCGCGAACCCCGGAACGGCCACCGCGCCGGCCGTCACAGCCACCAACCCGACAGCCACTGCGGCAGCAACATCAGCCGACGCCACCCCTGAAGCCCCCCCGCCTGTCGCGGCCAGCCCCGCCCCAACGGGCACCGCCTGCGCCGCCATGCTTCCGGTCCCGCAGCACAGCGTGCACACCGTGCCGCAGGACGCAACAGCACCTGCAGGCGCCCCCGCTGCCTTGCCCTTCACCGATTCTGGCAGGCTCACGCCCCAGCTGGCCGGGCCGCTGTTCTTGCTTGCGTCGGCAGCTCCCGGCCAGCATGTGATGACACTGAAGGTTTCGCCCGAGGACCTTGGCCCCATGACCGTGCGTGCCCACATTGACGCCACCGGGGTGCGGATCGAACTGTTCGCTCCCGGGGACGCCGGCCGCGAGGCGTTGCGGATCATCCTGCCCGAGCTCCGGCGCGGACTGGCCGAATCCGGCCTCGGCGCCAGCCTCGACCTCTCCGATCACGGCGCCCCACCTGACGGCGGTGCGGGAGAGCCGGGGCAGGACCGCCGTGCGCCGCACGGAAACCAGCCACAGCTGCCTTCCGCGGCAACCGCTGAACCTGCCCGCCGGGGCCGCCTCCGCGCCGCCGTCGTACTCCCCGGCAGTACCCCCGCAGTCCTGGACATCCTGGTCTGAACCGGGACCCCGCAACCATGAAAGTGAGCCAACCATGACCGTCGAGGCCATCAGTTCCACCAGCAACATCCAAACCGGGACGCCAGTCCGCAAGCCGGTGCAAAGCCTGGACTCGGACGTCTTTATGAAGCTGCTGGTGACGCAGTTGAAGTACCAGGACCCGGGCGCTCCCATGGATACCAACCAGATGATGGCGCAGTCCGTACAGCTGTCCATGATGGAAAAGATGACCGAACTTTCCACCGGTGCCAAGGAGAGTTTCTCCCTGCAGATGCGCACGGCGGCCGCGCAGATTGTTGGCTCCGAGGTCACCTTTGCCCGGCCGGACGGCACATCAGGAACCGGCGTAGCCACCTCCGTTTCCTTCGCCTTAGGCGTGCCGCTCGTTGAAGTGAACGGCCAGAAGATCCCGTTGGATTCGATTTCCGGGATCAGCATGCCGGCTGCTCCTTAAACACTACAAATCCCCAAGAACCGACCCGCTCCACCGACGAAAGGCCCATCCCATGCTGCGCTCCCTGTACTCCGGCATCTCCGGACTCCGCGTCCACCAGACCATGCTGGACGTCACCGGCAACAACATCGCCAACGTGAACACAACCGGCTTCAAGGCCTCGGCCACGCAGTTCCAGGACACGCTCTCGCAGATGACGGAGGGCGCCGCGGCAGGGCAGGACGGCGCCGGTGGCTCCAACCCGGCGCAGATCGGCCTGGGCGTGCGCGTGGCGGGGATCAGCACCAACTTCGGGCAGGGTTCGGCGCAGAACACCGGCCGGGGCTCGGACATGATGATCTCCGGCGACGGTTTCTTCATCACCGGCAAGGGCGGGCAGAACTTCTACACCCGCGCCGGCGCCTTTGAGCTGGACAGCGCCGGCCGGCTGGTCAGCGCGGACGGCGGCATCCTGCAGGGCTGGGCAGCGGCCGACGGCGTGGTCAACACCGGCGGCGCCGTGGGCAACATCGTCCTCTCGCCCAACACCACCTCGGCAGCCCGGGCCACCACCGCCGCCACACTGGAGGGAAACCTGCCCTCGGACGCGAAGATTGGCACCGCAGTGGAGCGCCAGGTCCAGGTCTTTGGCGCCGACGGCGTCTCCCGGAGCCTGGACATGACCTTCAGCCGGACGGCGGCCGGCTGGGACGTGGCCGGCACTGATGCTAACGGTGCCATCGGAACCACCGCGCTTGCCTTCCAAGACGGCAAACTGACCACCAACCCCGCAACCCTCAACGTCGGTGCCATCGCCGTGAACCTGGACGTCCTGACCGGTTACGCGGGCATGAGCACGCTCACCGTGGCAGGGCAGGACGGCTCCGCGGCCGGCAAGCTCGAGTCCTACACCCTGGCGAGTGACGGTTCACTGGTCGGCTCCTTCAGCAACGGCAGCCGTGAGGTCCTGGCGCGTGTGGCGCTGGCCAAGTTCGCCAACCCGGGCGGCCTGGAGAAGGCCGGCGGGTCAAGCTACGTGGCCACCGGAAACTCCGGTGCCGCGCAACTGGGCACACCGGGTGACGCCGGCATCGGCACCCTCGCCACCGGCTCCCTGGAAATGTCCAACGTGGACCTGTCCCAGGAATTCACCAACCTGATCGTGGCCCAGCGCGGTTTCCAGGCGAACGCCCGCATCATCACCACCTCCGACGAAGTGCTGCAGGAGCTCGCCAACCTGAAGCGCTAAGCACCGATTCTCCCCTCCGTATCCTCCGGAACGGCCCTTCTGGCCCACATGATCGCTCAGAAGGGCCCTTACAGGGCAACCGGTGGGAATAGGGGCGGGATTCGCCGCCTAACGCTTGAGCGCCGGTGGCCGACAGTACAGGGAGTACGGACTCAGGATTCACTACAGAGCAGAAACGGCCCATGATCGTTGTCACCCGCCTCAACGGCACCCGCTTCGCGCTTAATCCGGACCTGATTGAACGGATCCACGAAAGCCCGGACACGCACCTGGTGACGCTCGACGGCGCCGTGTACGTTGTCCGCGAAAGCTTGGCGGACGTCGTGGAGCTGATCGCCAACTACCGGGCGTTCGTGCTCCGCCGGGCTCAGGACCTGCCTGCAGCCACCGGCCATCTGCTGAGTCTGGTCCCTCCACCCGAAGATCGCCCCACCACCATCAGGCCCGGAAAGTAAACATGGATCCCGCAACTATTATCGGCCTGCTCCTGGCCTTTGGCTCCGTCTACGCCATGGTCACGCTTGAGGGTGCCCACGTGGAAGCGCTGCTGCTGCCGGCGCCCATGATCCTGGTGTTCGGTGCCACCCTGGCCGTGGGAATCGCAGGCCACACTCTGAGGGACACCCTGCATGCCTTCAAATCCCTCCCCCGGGCCTTCACGGCCAAGCCGGCTCAGCCGGCGGCCAGCATCGGGCAGTTGGTCGGCTTCGCCGAGAAGGCCCGCCGCGAAGGCCTCCTGGCGATGGAAGACGAAGCTGTCAAGGCGAGCAATCCCTTCGTGGCCAGGGCGCTGCAGAACATCGCCGACGGCACCGATGCCGACGAGTTGCGCACCTTGATGGAAGACGAGATTGACACCAAGATTCGCAGCGACCGCATCGCCAGCAAGTTCTTTGCCAGCCTGGGCGGCTATGCGCCCACCATCGGTATTATCGGTACGGTGGTGTCCCTGACGCACGTCCTGGAAAACCTTTCCACCCCGGACCATCTGGGACCCATGATCGCCACGGCTTTCGTGGCCACGCTCTGGGGGCTGGTGTCCGCGAACTTCCTCTGGCTGCCGTTCAGCTCCCGGCTCAAACGGCTCTCAGATTTGGAAGTGGAACAGATGAATCTGCTCATGGAGGGTCTGCTGGCTGTGCAGAACGGCACCCAGCCGCTGCTGGTGGCTGAACGGCTTCAAGCCATGGTGCCTGCCGACCGGAAGGTCAGGGCTGGAGGCAAAGGCACAGGGAGCCGGCCCGGCGAGGACCTGCTCCCGGACCTGGGCCGCGCCGCTTGAGCGCGCGGCGCCGGCGGGGCCACGAGCCTGAGGAGGAGCATGCGGACGAACGCTGGATGGCCTCCTACATGGATATGGTCACGGTCCTGATGTGCATGTTCATTGTGCTGTTCTCCATGTCCACCGTGGACCAGGCCAAGTTCGACAAACTGCGTAATTCGTTGGCGACAGGTTTCGGGGCGATAGCCACGGAAACCGTGGATACGGCCAGCGGAACGGTAGTCCGGACGGAGCAGAAGGACCAGGACGCCGAAGCCTTCGCGGCGATCGACATGGCGCTGAAGGAGGTGGACCGCCTTACCGCCCTGCGCGACCAGATGGAGTCAGCGCTGAAGGCCGTTCAGCTCGACCCCAACGTCGAGTTCCAGATCACCGAACGCGGGCTGATCGTGAAACTTGTGGGCTCGCAGGCGTTCTTCCTGCCGGACCGTCCGGAGCTGACACCGCGGGCCGTCCAGGTATTGGACACCATCGCGCCCACCTTGGCACCGGCGGGGATGGAGATCATGGTGGAGGGCCATGCCGCCAACGGCATCACGGCGTACCCTTCCACGTGGGAGCTCTCCTCCGCCCGGTCGGTGAACGTGCTGCGCCACCTGGTGGACCATGGCGACGTGGTCCCCGGCCGGATCGGCGCGGTGGCCTTCGGCTCCGCCCGCCAGGTCAACGACGATTCCACAGCGGCGCTCATGGAACTGAACCGGCGGGTGGATGTGGTGGTGCTCTCGGACAAATCGGAGGACATCCGGGCGCTGATTCCGGAGGCGCTCAACTTTCGAGCCGCAAACTCGGCCCGGTAGCCGCCATACGGCCGGCTGGCTGGTGCCGATAGTGCACACCGTGAGTGAAGTGGATGAACGGCCGAAGACGCGGCAGCGGACCGTTGACGTCTACGACTTTCGCCGGCCCACTACGCTGCCCCGGCAGCACAGCCGCATCCTGGAAGTGGCGTTCGAAACTTTCGCCCGGCAGTGGGGAACGCAGCTGACGGCCAAGGTCCGGATCAAATCCTCAGCCATTCTGGAGCAGCTCAGCATGAAGAGCTACGACGAGTATGTGGCGTCCCTCCCCGCCGTTACGGCCATGGTCCTGTGCCGGATCGAGGGTTGCGAATCCCGGCTGGTCCTGCAGTTCCCCGGCACCGCGTCGCTGTCCTGGGTCAGCAGGATGCTCGGCGGAGCCACGGACACCGTGGTCCCGGAGCGCAAGTTCACACAGATCGAGCACGCCTTGATCCGGCGCATGGTGGAGGACAGCCTGGAGGACCTGCGCTATTCGCTCGGTGCCTTGCTGGCCGCGCCGCTGGCCATGGATGTGGTGCAGTACAACTCCCAGTTTGCCCACGCGGCCGCGCCCGGCGAGCTGATGATCGTGGCCGTCTTCAGCGTGAAGGTGGGCGAACTCCGAAGCACCGCCACCCTCGCGATTCCGGCCGATGTGCTGCTGCCTGGCCTGGGTGCCGTAAACCCCACCGTTCCCGTGGCCGACGCCGGCGCCCTGGTCCGCGCCCAGGTAAGCCAGGTGCCCGTGGAGGTGGCCGTGCAGTTGGCCTCCACGCCGGTGACGCCTGCACAGATCCTGGGCCTCGCCGTCGGCGATGTCCTGGCGTTGCCGCACCGGGAGAACAACCCGTTCGACGTCACGATAAATGGCACCCGGCTGGCGACGGCGGCTCCAGCCCGCAGCGGCTCCCGTGCGGCCGCCGTCATTGTCACCACCGAGGAGTACCAGCGATGAGCTTAACCCTGACCCTGCGCGAGTCCGCCGCTGAGCGGTTGGCGCTGTACCTGCCGCATCCGGCCGCGCTGACCGTCTCCGGACTGGTCTCACCGCACGCCGCCGCGCCATACGCCGCCCAGGGTGTGGTGGCGACGTTCGTGGGAGACGTCACGGCGGATCTCGCCCTGGTGCTGATGGACCGGTCCTTCCTGGCGGCCGCCGGAGGCCCCGTCGGCGGTGTAGTGTCCGTGGTGGACGTGCTGCGCCCGGCCATGGAGGCCGCCGCGGCGGTGTTCAACGCCGGCGTGCTGGGTGAGTTGCGCGAGGAGGACGCGGCCAGTCTGCTTGCCGACGCCGAAACGGCCGTGTTCGAGTTGACTGACGGCGCCAGCCCGGCCGGCTGGTTCGCGGTGCGGGTGCGCGAACACGGCACCGGCCGGGGACGCACTCAGGCCTCGGGCGGCTCCGCCTCGGCAAGGCTCGGCCTGATCAGCAACGTCGAAATGGCCCTGACGGTGGAGATTGGCCGCACCAGGATGTCCGTCCGCGACGCCCTGGCCCTGGAACCCGGCAAGGTCATCGAGCTCGACCGGTCCGCCGGCGCCCCGGCCGATGTGCTGCTCAACGGCCGCCTGATCGCCCACGGCGAAGTGGTGGTGGTGGACCAGGACTACGCCGTCCGCATCACCCGCATCCTGGACACCGCCGAGGGACTCGACTAAATGGATTCACTCATCCTGGGGCTGCGGGTTCTCGTGGCCCTTGGTGCGGTGCTGGGCCTTATGTGGTTCCTGCAGCGCCGCATCGGCGCCGCGAAGGGCAGGGGCCGCCGCAGTGCCGGCCGCACCCTGAACCTGGTGAGCCGACAGAGCGTGGGCCAGAAGGCCTCCGTGGTGGTGATTGACGCGGGGGACCGGCGCTTCCTGCTGGGCGTCACCGAACACAGCATCAACGTCCTGCATACGGGGGACATCCCCGCTGAAGCGGTGGAATCGACGACGGCGGCGCACCAGTTCGGCCCGGCGGCGGACGGCATGCCGGAGCAGCCCGCCTGGGCCGGGTTCGCTGGCCTCCTCCAGGAGGCGGCCGGCATGCCCCGCCGCGGCCAGGGGAGACGCCGCAATTGACCAAAACCGCTGAGGCGCACCGCGCGGGCAGGGCGTGGCTGGTAGCCCTGTGCGTGCTGCTGCTCGCCGTCGCCATGGTGTGGCTGGGCGCCTCGGCAGGTCACGCGGCGCCGGTGCCTCCTACCCCGCCGTCGGACCCGTCCCCTCCCGGGGGCGGCAATGTCAGCATCGAGATCAACGGCCTGGACGGCCAGCCCTCCACGGCCGTGGTGACCCTGATCGGCATCACCCTGCTGTCCGTGGCGCCGGCGCTGCTGCTGATGATGACGTCCTTCACCAAGATCTTCGTGGTGCTGGCCATGACCCGCAACGCCCTGTCCCTGCCGTCCATCCCGCCCAACCAGGTGCTGGCGGGTCTGGCCCTGTTCCTGTCGCTGTTTGTCATGTGGCCCGTCATCACCGAGATGAACACCACCGGCGTGCAGCCCTACCTGGACGGCAGCATCGATTTCAACGGAGCCGTCGCCGCGGGCACCGGCCCGCTGCAGCGGTTCATGCTGGCCCACACCCGGGAGGAGGACATCGCCCTGATGACCCGGGCTGCCAGGATGGCCAACCCGGCCAACCCCGAATCGGTGCCGCTGCAGACCCTCATCCCGGCGTTTATGATCTCCGAACTGCGGGCCGCGTTCATCATCGGGTTCGTCATTTTCATCCCGTTCCTGGTGATTGACATTGTGGTCTCCGCGGCCCTGATGTCCATGGGCATGATGATGCTCCCGCCGGTGATGATCTCCCTGCCGTTCAAGATCCTGCTGTTCATCCTGGTGGACGGCTGGGGCCTGGTCATCACCTCCCTCATCCAGAGTTACAGCAGCTGATGGATACCAACGCCGTCCTGGACATCACGCTCCAGGCCCTCATCGTCGCCGCGAAGCTCTCCGCGCCTGTGCTGGTCACGGCGCTCGTGGTGGGCCTGGCGATTTCGCTCCTGCAGTCCATTACGCAGCTGCAGGAAGCCACCCTGTCCTTTGTGCCCAAGGCGGTGGCGGTGGCTCTCGCCCTGGTGGTGTGTGGGCACTGGATGATCACCGAAATGGTCGCGTTCACCCACGAGCTCTTCGCCCGCATCCCTGGGCTGATCGGGGGAGCGTGAGGTGGACATACCGATCGACCAGTCCTGGCTTGAGGTTCTCCTGCTGGCCTCGGTCAGGATGATCGCGTTCCTGGTGGTGGCCCCGCCCTTCGCCTACCACGCCATCCCTGCCCGGGTTAAGGCCATGTTGGGGCTGGGCCTTGGCCTGGCTGTCTCCGGGCGCCTCGCGGACGGCCACGTCCCGCTCGATACCGGCGGCTTCGTCACGGCCATAGTCCTGGAGCTCGTCACCGGTTTGGCGCTGGGGTTCCTGGTGTACCTGGTCTTCGCGGCCGTCCAGTCGGCCGGCAGCCTGATTGACCTCTTCAGCGGTTTCCAGATGGCCCAGGCGTTCGATCCCCAGATGATGATCAACGGCGCCCAGTTCACCCGGCTGCTGCAGATGGCAGCGCTGGCCCTGTTGTTCGCCTCGGACGGTTATCAGATGGTAATCGGCGGACTGACCGGCAGTTTCGCGGCCTTCCCGCTGGCCGGCGGCATTGACCTGGCCCGGCCGGCGGAGGCCATGATCGAGGCTGTCACCGGCATGTTCCTCTGCGCCGTGCAGATCGCAGGGCCGCTGCTGGTGGTGCTGTTGCTCGCGGACGTCGGCCTCGGCCTGCTGACGCGCGTGGCGCCGGCCCTGAACGCGTTCGCGCTGGGTTTCCCGCTCAAGATCCTCCTGACGCTCACCTTGGCCGGCTTCCTGTTCCTGGGGCTGCCGCGGATCGTCGTGGTCCTGTCCGAACGGGCAGTCAGCACCTTGATGGGGGTGGGCTGAGTGTCCGATTCGCAGGAGAGAACCGAGCAGGCCACTGACAAACGGATGCGGGAGGTCCGGTCCAAGGGCCAGCTCACGCGTTCGCAGGACCTTACAGCGTGGCTCGGCGTCGGTGCCGGTGCCGTCATGCTCCCCGCCACCATTGAGCGGGCATCCAATGCCGCCGTGGACCAGATGTTCAGCGTCCGCGCCCTCATGGCCGGGCCCGAACCGGAGAAGGCCCTGCAGGCCATGGAAGCCGGACTCGGTTCAACGGCAGCGGTCCTGGGGCCCATGTTCGTGGTGGTTTTCCTGGTGGTGCTGGGCGGCTCCGCGGTGCAGGGCGGTGTCCACTTCAAGAAGTTCCGCGCCGACTTCGAGCATTTCAACCTGCTCAGCGGCATGAAGCGGCTCTTCGGCGCGCAGGCCGTCTGGGGCGGCGTGAAGGCGCTCCTGAAGGCCACCGTCGTCGGGGTGGTGCTGTACATGGTGGTGAAGGGCCTGATCCCCGTACTGCTCACCGCCGGCGGGCTGCCGGTGGCCGGCGTGATCCAGGCGGCCACGGACGGCATCGGCGCGCTGATCCAGTTCGCGGTGGCCGCGGGCCTGGTGCTGGCCGCCGCGGACGTCCTGGTGGTCATGCGCCGCAACCGCAAGAAGACGCGCATGTCCAAGAAAGAAGTCACGGACGAGAACAAGAACACCGACGGCGATCCTCTCATCCGCGCCCAACGCCGTTCCCGGCAGCTGTCCATGAGTCGGAACCGCATGATCGCCGCCATTGCGGACGCCGACGTCGTGCTGGTCAACCCCACGCACGTGGCGGTTGCGCTGAAGTACGACGCCGGCAAATCGGCCCCGCGCGTGGTGGCCAAGGGGGCGGGGGTCATCGCCGCCCGCATCCGGCAGGAAGCGGAGGCGAAGGACGTGCCCATGGTGCAGGACGTTCCGTTGGCGCGGGCCCTGCACTCGGCCTGCGAGCTTGGCCAGGAGATCCCGGTGGAGCTGTACCGCGCGGTGGCCGGCGTGCTGGCGTTCGTGATGGCGCTCAAATCCCGCGGCGCAGCCCGCGGCCTGCACCAGATGGCGGATGCCGTATGAAACCAAGCCGGACCAGAGCCGCCCAGAACACCAACACCCGGACCATTCCGGAAAGGACCACCGCATGAACAACCGAATTGGCAGGCTGGCAGTGCCGGTGGGGATCGTGGGCATCGTCCTGCTCCTTGTGGTCCCGGTTCCGGCGCCGCTGTTGGACTTCCTGATTGTCTGCAACATCGTGCTTGCGCTGTTGGTCCTGCTCACCAGCATGTTCGTGAAGAAGCCCCTGGACTTCTCGGTGTTCCCCTCGCTGCTGCTGGTGGCCACGCTGTTCCGGCTGGGCATCAACGTGGCGTCCACCCGGCTGGTGCTGGGGCAGGGGTACGCGGGGCAGGTGATCGAGGCGTTCGGCCAGGTCACAGTGGGCGGTTCCATGATCATCGGTGCCGTGGTGTTCCTGATCCTGGTGGTCATCCAGTTTGTGGTGGTCACCAAGGGAGCGGAGCGGGTGGCCGAGGTGGGCGCCAGATTCACGCTGGACGCCATGCCCGGCAAGCAGATGGCCATCGACGCCGACCTCAACGCCGGCCTCATCACCGATGACCAGGCCCGGAAACGGCGGGCGGAGGTCTCCGCTGAGGCCGATTTCTACGGGGCCATGGACGGTGCGTCCAAGTTCGTCAAGGGCGATGCCATCGCCGGCATCATCATTGTCATCATCAACTTCCTGGGCGGGATCGCCATCGGTGTCCTGCAACGCGGCATGGACATCGGCGACGCCCTAAGCACCTACGGGCTGCTGACCATGGGTGACGGGCTGGTCAGCCAGATCCCGGCGTTGCTTATGGCCGTCTCCACCGGCATGATCGTCACCCGCTCCAACGCTGAGGAGGACATGGGCCGCACGGCGTCCTCCCAGCTGATGCAGTCACCCCATGCCCTGCTGATTGCCGGGCTGGCCGCCATAGCCATGGCACTGATCCCGGGCATGCCCATCCTTCCCTTCCTGGCGGTGGGTGCCCTGCTGCTGTTCGCTTCACGGCGCATGGCCGCGCAACAGAAGGGTCAGGCGGACATCCAGGCCGCGGAGGAGCACGCCGCCCTGACCCCTGTGGAGGACCCTAACGAAAGGCTGATGGAGGACATGCGGGTACACCCCGTGGAGATCCTGCTGGCCCCGGATCTGGTGGACCTCGTCTCCGGCGCCTCGGATGACCTGCTGGCCCGGGTCCGTTCCCTGCGCCACAAGATCGCCATGGAACTGGGGCTGGTCATTCCGCCGGTCCGCACCAGGGACAGTGTGGAGTTGCCGCCGGCTACGTACGCCATCCGCATCGCCGGGGTGGAAGCGGGACGGGGCACGGCGCCGTCGAGCCGGATGCTGGCCTTGGGCGATTTCCTGGACGCGCTCCCCGGTGTGTCCACCGTGGAACCCGTCTTCGGGCTCGCGGGCAAGTGGATTCCGTCCGAAATGCGGCACAGCGCCGAGATGACCGGCGCCACCGTGATCGACCGTGTCTCGGTGCTGGTGACGCACCTGTCCTCGATTGTCACGGCCAACGCTGCCCGGTTGCTCTCCCGCGAGGACGTCCGCATCCTGACGGAAGGCGTCCGGAAGCAGAGCCCCGCTGCCGTCGATGACCTGACCCCCGCGCTGCTGTCCCTGGCGGAAATCCAGCGGGTGCTGCAGGGTATGCTCGAGGAGCAGATCCCCATCAACGACCTCCCGCGCATCTACGAAGCCCTGGCCCTCCGTGCAAAGGTATCCGCCGAGCCTGAGGCTCTGATTGAGTCGGCCCGGCAGTCGCTTGGCCCGGCGCTCGCCGCGAAGTTCCTGGACGGGGGAGTTCTTTACGTGATCATGATCGATCCGCTGCTGGAGCAGTCCATGCTGGAGGACCTGCGTCCGGGCGAAGGCGGCACGCAGATCGTGATGAGCCAGGCCCGGCTGGACGCTGTGCTGGGCTCGGTCAAGCAGTCCATCGAGTCCGCGGCTGCGGCCGGGCGGCACGCCGTTCTGGTGTGCGCGCCGGCGCTGCGGCCAGCCGTGCGGCGGCTGGTGGCATCGCCCGACGGCGGTGTGCAGGTGCTCTCCTACCGTGAAGTGACTGCCGCGAATGTCGGAATCGAAACGGTGGGGGTGGTTCGCCATGCTGAAGCAATTCAGGCTTAAGGGTTCGTCCCTGGAAGCCATCCGAAAAAAGGCGGAGACCCGGTACGGTGCCGGGGCGAGGATCGTCGCGGCGGAGAAGGTCACCAACCCGGGCATCGCCGGCCTCTTTGCGGCGAACCGCTTCGAGGCCACGGTGGAAGTGCCGGCGGAGCCGCCCGCGGCCCTGCGGGCAGGCAATCCGGAACGTCCGACGGCGGCTGCCGGCCCAGTTCCGGAGACCCACCCCGGGCTGCACCGGCCGGCCATCGCCGCCCTGCTGGAGCAGGCCGACGCGACCGAACAGCGCCTCCACGCCGGCACCGGGACTGCGGTGCCGCGTTCCGCTGCGGTGCCGGTCTCTCCTGCTGTGCCGGTGTCCACGGCGCGGGCGGACTTCGCCGGGCTGCTGGAGCAACTGGGCAAGGAGTACGGGCCTGTAGCGCCCGCCGTCGGCCGTTCCTTGCCGGCCAGTGTTCCTGAAGCGGGGAAGGCGCCAACCTTGCTTGCCGGGGCGGGGGACCTGGTGCTGCTGCTCGGGCTCGGCGACGACGCCCTGGGCCCCGCCCTGGAAATGTCCATGGCCGCCGGCGGCTGCGACGTCCGGACGGGCGGCAAGCTCAGTGCGTTCGGTCACCTGCACATCCCGGACCGGCAAGGTGCCACGGCGGCCCGCGCCGGGGCGGTGGCCACCGGGCAGACGGTGCTGCTGGCCTTCGGGCTGGGCCGGCCGCGCGACGTCGCCGGCCATGCGGCGCTCATTGCCGGCTTTGCCGCAGACCAGATCTGGGTGGTGGCGGATGCCCGCAGGAAACCGGAGGATACGGCGGCCTGGCTGGGGGTCCTGACGCAGAAGCTGGGTGTGGATGCCCTGGCAGTGGTGGGTACGGCGGACACGCTGAGCCCCGGCACGGTGAACAGCCTGGGCCTGCCGGTCGGCTGGCAGGACGGCAGAAAGGTACATTGAGAACATGTTGGTTCTGACGCGTAAACCGGGCGAGAAAATCATGATCGGCGAGGACATTGTCATCACGGTCATGGAGGGGCGCGGCGACGGCGTGCGGATCGGGATCGAGGCCCCGCGTGGGGTCACCATCCAGCGCAGCGAAGTGGTGGAGGCCATCGCTGCCGCCAACATCGCCGCAGCGCAGGCCGGTCCGGAGGCTGAAGAGCTGCTCAAGGCTTTCCTGCCGCCGCTGAGCTAATCCAGTCCCAGGAACTCCTTCACCAGCGGCTGGCCACATTCCTGAACCACTGCCAGGGCGCGCTCCGAGGCGACGTGCCGGGCGTGGACTGCCAGTTCATCGGCCGGCTCCGGTGACATGCCGGCCGCTTCCGCATCCCGGGCAGAGCCTTCCAAGGCGGCGCGGAGGGCTCCGATGTTGGCTTCCCTGGCGGAGTTGACCTGCCCCACAAGGACACTCAGTTCGCTGTGATGCTCCTGCAGCAGCGCACCCCAGACATCCGTCGGGGCTGTCGCAGCGAGGTGGGGGAGGGTGGCCTGCGGGGGCGCACCCCACTGGGCTGCCACGGCTGAGGCCTCGACGTTGCGGGCCAGCGTCTCGAAGCGCAGATTCTCTACGGCGCTTTCCAAGTCCGCAGACGTGAAGGCGAGCCACTGAAATTGGTCGGCGTTCAGGTAGAGAAGCTGCGTTTCCAAACGGAAGAGCAGCAGTTCCAGGCCCCGTCTTTCGCGCCACAGAGACGCGGAAAGTTCCTCTGCCCCCATGATTCCCCCGTCCCTGGCCTGGACCCGCCGTTCAGGTCGGCGCGTTCGTATGACCGAGCGTACACGTGGGGGCCACAACCAGATGATAGTCTTCGCTTCGATGCTGCTTCTCAGCATCACATAATTCGGTTTCACGGGGGGCTAATCTTGAATCGCGACCAACGTAACGGGTTGGTCCTTCAGCATTTGCCGCTGGTGGGCTATCTGGTCTCGGAGTTGTGCGCCAAAGCTTCGCATTTGTCGCGTGATGATTTGGCGTCGGTGGGCGCCATCGCCCTGATAACCTCCGCGGAATCCTTTGATGCGTCCCTGGGTGTTCCTTTCGGCGCCTTCGCCCGGCGTCGCATCATCGGCGCCTTTGCGGATGAGATGCGCGCCAACGACTGGGCTACCCGCTCGGCCCGCAAACGCATCAAGGAAACCATGGCTGTCCAGGAGACACTGCAGGGCATCCTGGGCCGGACGCCCACCGTGCCTGAGGTTGCATCGGCGTTGGGGGTGGAGCGCAGCGTAGTGGAGGCTGCCCTGGCTGACGCTGCCCGCACGCTGACACCCCTGGATGATGTCATCGTCGAGACTTTCGCAGCGGAGACGGCGTCGCCGGAACGTTCAGTTCTCGCCGACGAACGCGTGAAGTACCTTCGAGCCGCCGTCACCGCGCTGCCGGAAAAGATGCGCTACATCGTTGAAGAGGTCTACCTCGCCGGACGTACCGTCAAAGAACTGGCCGCCGAGCTTGGCTCCACCCACGCGGCGGTATCCCAGCAGCGGGCCGAAGCCATCCGTCTGATGCGGGACGGCCTTGCGGCCCACTACGCGGACGAACCTGAAAAGGGCTTCACGCCGGAATCGCGGATCAACGCCAAGCGCCGGAACGACTACATGTTGCAACTGGGCACCGCCACTCTTGGCGGCATTACCCGTCCGATATACGCCCAGGAAAGCCCGCTGAACCAAGCGGTCTGAACCAACGCCGCCCGGCCGCCGTCGCGGGCACCCCAACGCCGGTCCCAGGCGGCCGCATTACGCCAGCAACTGTGGAAATACGGCACACTTTGGTTTCTTAATTCGCCAAAGCCCGGTGTACTGTTTTCGAGTTAGGTTCCCCTAATCTCCCCGAAGACACCCTATGGACCACGCGCGCTATGAGCATCCAACTTGACCTTCAACGCCTGCACTTTGCCGCCAACCTTGCGGACAACGGTGACAGGACTGCCGTTGCCATCAGCAATGGTGTCCTGACGTACCGGGAACTGGCTGACCGTGTTGGGGAGCTTGGCCGGCGCCTCGGTACCGAACGCCGGCTGGTGGCGCTGACCGCCGGTAACGACGTCGAATCGCTGGTGGGGTATCTGGCGGCCATGGCTGCCGGTCATCCGCTGATCCTCCTGCCCGCGGACAAGCCTGCCGCCCTGGAGTCCCTCGTCGCGGCCTACGATCCGGACGTCATCCTTCGTTCCGCAAGCGGCCAGATGGTCCTGGAGGAGCGACGGCCTGGCACCGGACACACTCTGCACCCGGACCTGGCGCTTCTGCTGAGCACCTCAGGGTCCACCGGCTCACCCAAGCTGGTGCGGCTGTCCTATCAAAACCTGCAGGCCAACGCAGAATCCATCGCGGAATACCTCGGCATCACCGGAGATGACCGGGCAATGACCACGCTGCCCATGTCCTACTGTTACGGACTGTCAGTGATCAACAGCCACCTGTTGCGTGGCGCCAGCCTGGTCCTGACGGATCTGTCCGTGGTGGACCCCTGCTTCTGGGATCTGTTCCGCAGCGAGGGGGCCACGTCATTCGCGGCCGTTCCCTATACTTTCGATCTGCTCGAACGCGTGGGGTTCGCCACGATGGATCTGCCCACGCTCAGGTATGTGACGCAGGCCGGCGGCAGGCTCGGCCCTGACCTGGTCCGGCGATACGCCGAGCTGGGTGCACGGAGCGGCTGGGACCTCGTTGTGATGTACGGCCAGACGGAGGCCACCGCGCGCATGGCCTACCTCCCGCCGCGGCTGGCAGGGGCGTCGCCCGGCGCCATCGGAATCCCGGTCCCGGGCGGGGCCTTCCGGATCGACCCGGTCCCTGGACTGGAGGACGGGGAGCTGGTCTATTCCGGGCCCAACGTGATGCTGGGATACGCCGGGACGCCGGAGGACCTGGGCCTCGGGCGGACGGTGGATGAACTCCGCACCGGCGACCTGGCCCGCCTGAACGCGGACGGATTGTACGAGGTGGTGGGGAGGCGCAGCCGGTTCGTCAAGATCGTGGGTCTGCGCGTCGACCTTGGCCAGGTGGAACGGATCCTGGCCGACCTTGGCATTCAGGCGGCGAGTGCCGGCACGGACCTGGGGCTCGTGGTGGCCGTCGAGGGTGAACACGACCCGGCGCTGGTGGGTAAGCTCCTCGCCCAGGGCATCGGCCTGCCGCGCGCTGCCCTGGAAGTCCACGCGGTGCAGGAACTCCCGCGGCTGACATCCGGGAAGCCGGACTACCCTGCCGTCCTGGCCCTCTCCCAGCCCACCGTTCAAGACGCGGCATCCAGCACGAACTCCGGGGCTGGCCCGCAGGACAGCGTGCTGCGGATTTTTGAGGACACGCTGGAACTGACGGACATTTCCGACGGCGACACGTTCGTTTCGCTCGGCGGGGACTCGCTGTCGTATGTGGCGGCGTCGGTGCGGCTCGAGCAGGCCTTGGGACACTTGCCCCCGGACTGGCATATCACTCCGGTGGGGGTGCTGGGGGCCCGCCTTGAGCAGCCACGGACGCGGAAGCGGCGCCGCGTGTTCGCCCGGCTTGAAACCAGCATCGTGTTGCGGGCGGCCGCGATTTTCCTGATTGTCAGTACCCATATCGGATTCCTGCACTGGCAGGGTGCCGCGCACGTGCTCATGGCCGTGGCGGGGTTCAACTTTGCCCGGTTCCAGCTTGCGGGGGAGCGTGTGCCCCGCCTGCGTAAACAGGCAGCCAGCCTGGCCAAGATCATCATCCCCAGCGTGGCCTTCATCGGCTTCGCCTACCTTGTCACGGACAAGTACAGCCTCGCGAATATCGTCCTGCTCAACGCGATTATCGGACCCGAGGAGGTGACCACGCAGTGGCATTTCTGGTTCGTCGAAGTGCTCGTCTACCTGCTGGTCAGCATGACGGCATTACTCGCCCTGCCCTGGGTCAGCCGGGCCGAAAAGCGCCTTCCTTTCCTCTTTCCGCTTGCACTGCTCGCCGCTGGACTGCTCACCCGGTATGAGCTTTTTGAGCCGGGAATTCCGCACACCACGCCGGCGCTTTGGCTCTTCGCTTTGGGATGGGCGGTTGCCCGGGCCCGCCACGTCCTTCAGCGATGCGGCCTGAGCCTCGTGGCCGCTGTGACCATCCCGGGCTTTTTCGATAATCCCTACCGTGAACTGACGGTCATTGCCGGGATCCTCCTGCTCTTGTGGCTGCCCAGCGTTCCCGTCCCGGCAGGGCTGCGGCGCCTCACGGTTCTGCTGGCCGGCGCGTCCCTGCACATCTACCTGGTGCATTGGCTGGTCTACCCCCTGGTGGTTGAGCTCAGCCCCGCCCTCGCCGTGGTGGCCTCACTGGCCGCAGGCTCGGCGTACTGGGCACTCTGCAACCATGCGCCAAAGGTCCTCTGCCGCGCTGGAAGGTGGGTCGTGTCCGCCCGGTGACGCGCAGACGGCCCGGCGACGCGCAAACGGCCTGGCGCTACGCAAGCGCGCTGTCGCTACCTGAATACGGGTGTCGCCACGGCAGAGGCGCGTCACGGGGACTTTAGCGCGTCGCATTCCGCAGAACGCGTACGACGGCGGGGCACGCCGGCCGCTACCAGCTTGCGTTCCAGCTTCCCGGGTTCCATCAGATCGGCCCAGTCCCACCTCACCACGTTGAACCCAGTGGCCCGGATCCGGTTCTCGCGCTTCTTTTCCTCCACCACGGCCTGCGAGGCTGTCCTGCCTTTGAGGAACTCCGGTTTGACGTACTTCTCCACGCCATCGAATTCGCCAACCACCCTGGCCAGCTTCCAGTAGAAGTCGGCATAGCCAACAAGTCCGTCCTTGTCGTGGATGGCTTGCTGCAGGGCCGGGGTTTCGAAACCGGCCACCTGGATCAGCGAGCGGCTGTAGGACTCTCCCGCCGAACCGGACAAAGGGTCCGCGAAGGCCAGGGCGGCCAGTATCCTTCGCCCGGCCGCCGCGGAGTAGTTCGTGCCGATGCTCGCCATCAACTCGTCCTTGGTGAGGGCCCGTAGTCGCAGGGCGCGGTCCGGTTTCAGCACATGGTCCAGCGGCGCCGCCGCCTCCGTGAACGGCGTAAACGCGGCCAGATCGAGGACGGTGCGGATGCGGCCGGTGACGAGCAGGCCCTCCCGCTGGACCACTGCCAGAGCCGATGGATCAGCGAAGTGGCGGACAACTCCGGCGCGGGACCGGCCGCCGTCGTTCTTCATCGTCAGGGCGTGGACTGCATGGGGCAGGCCAATAGTGGGAATGCTCCAGACAGAAGCTGCGGAATGTCGGGCGAAAACGGTGGGACGCTCGAAGGTTTCCGCCGCCGCGCTGATGCGGAGCCTGTATTGCTCCCACGGCTTCAGTCGTGTCCACGCGGGGCCGTCGGTGTAGACGCCGTGCCGGATCCGGACAAGCGAACCGGCCTTTACGCCCTTGGCGAGGTCCTTGGCGGTCAGTCCGTGCTCGATGCGGTCGCGGGCCAAGAGAAGTGGTGGAAGGTCGGTCATGTACCGAAGATGCCAGTTGCGCGCCGTGTACGACAGATCAAGCTGCCGCCATGTGGAAAACCAACCTCACTACGGGCGACGCGCACCACAACTCTCGACCCGCATGTGCTCTGACGCGCACGAAATATGGGCCGCGTCAGGGTATGTGCGCGTCGACAAGGGGTATGCGCGTCGCCAGCAACCGCAGGCCCGCTTCTTGACGCCCTCCGCGTCCTCCGCATATCCTGAACGAACGGTCGGTAAATAAATCGGACCAAATCCAGGCAGGTGCATAGGAGCAACCATGGAAGCCAACGCCCAGCGCAACGCGGACAGCCAAGAAGCAGACGGTCAGGCCAACTTTGACCGCGTCATGGCCGAGGATTCCCGCATTGAACCAAAAGACTGGATGCCGGACGCCTACCGCAAGACCCTTCTGCGTCAGATTTCCCAGCATGCCCACTCGGAGATCATCGGGATGCAGCCGGAAGCCAACTGGATCTCCCGCGCCCCGAGCCTGAAGCGCAAGGCCATCCTGATGGCGAAGGTCCAGGACGAGGCCGGCCACGGGCTCTACCTGTACTCCGCAGCGGAGACCCTGGGCCAGAGCCGGGACAAGATGATGGCCGATCTCATCGCCGGCAAGGCACGCTACTCGTCCATCTTCAACTACCCGGCCCGGACCTGGGCGGACATGGGTGCCATCGGCTGGCTGGTGGACGGCGCCGCCATCTGCAACCAGGTGCCGCTGTGCCGCGCCTCCTACGGCCCCTACGGCCGCGCCATGGTGCGCGTCTGCAAGGAGGAATCGTTCCACCAGCGCCAGGGCTTCGAGATCCTGCTGGAGCTCGCCCACGGCACCCCGGAGCAGAAGCAGATGGCCCAGGATGCCGTGGACCGCTGGTACGCCCCGGCGCTGATGATGTTCGGCCCGCCGGACGACGATTCGCCCAACTCCAAGCAGTCCATGGCCTGGAACATCAAGCGTTTCAGCAACGACGAACTCCGCAGCCGCTTCGTGGGAATGATGGTGGAACAGGTCCGCGTGCTGGGCCTCACTCTCCCGGACAGCGAGATCCGCTTCAACGAGGACGCCAAAAAGTGGGAACATGGCCCGCTGGACTGGGAAGAGTTCCACGAGGTCCTCGCCGGCCGCGGCCCCTGCAACGCCCAGCGCCTGGAGCGCCGGAGGGAAGCGCACGACGACGGCGCCTGGGTCCGCGACGCAGCGGCCGCTTATGCAGCAAAACAGTCAGCAAAGACAAAGGAATACGCAGCATGAGCGACGCAAAAAATCCGGTGATTGAGCCTGTCGAAATCCCGTCAACCAACGGGGGAGAGCCGGTGATTGAGCCTGTCGAAATCCGGCGCCCGGAGGTTTCGACAAGCTCAACCACCGGATGGGGCCTCTGGGAGGTCTTTGTCCGGTCCAGCCGCGGCCTGTCCCACGTCCATGCCGGGTCCCTGCACGCGCCAGATGCCGCCATGGCCCTGCGCAACGCCCGGGACCTTTACACGCGCCGCAATGAGGGTGTGTCCATCTGGGTGGTCCCGGCCGACGCCATTGCCGCCAGCGATCCCGACTCCAAGGGCTCCTTCTTTGAGTCCCCGCAGGGCAAGGACTACCGGCACGCCACGTACTACACCAAGAGCGAAGGGGTGAAGCACCTATGATCCCCACCGACTCCCACAGCTCGCAAGCTCGCAGCGGGGCCCTCGCCGGCGTGGCCCCTGCCGCGACCGCCACCCGCATCACGCCCGGCAACGCCCTGCGCCCGGAGGACATCGCCCTGGAGGTCCGCACCGGCCTGGCCAAGCCCACCGAGGATGTGGCCGAGTACGCGCTGCGCCTGGGGGACGACGGTCTGATCCTCGCCCAGCGACTTGGCCACTGGATCTCCCGCGGCCCCGAGTTGGAGGAGGACGTGGCCCTGGGCAACATCGCCCTGGACCAGCTGGGCCACGCAAGAAGCTTCCTCACCTACGCGGGCGCCTGCCTGGGGCAGGACGGCACAGTCAAGACCGAGGACGAGTTGGCGTACTTCCGTCGTGAGCATGAGTTCCGGTCGGCCGCGATCTTTGAGCAGCCCAACGGCGACTTCGCGGCGACGATCGCCCGGCAGTTCGTGGTGAGCTATTACCAGTTCGAGCTCTACCGCCGGCTCACGCAATCAACGGACGCCACACTTGCCGCCATCGCCGCCAAGGCCGTGAAGGAAGTGGACTACCACCGGGACCACAGCGCCCAGTGGGTCCTGCGCCTGGCCGGCGGCACCGACGAATCACGGGCACGGATGATCCAGGGCCTGCAGCAGATGTGGCCCTACGTCGCCGAGCTCTTCGAGGACGACGAGCTGACCACCCGCCTGGCTGCAACGGGCGCCGCCGTCGAGCCTTCAGCGTTGAAAGCCGACTTTAATCGCCTCATCGGCGAAGTCCTCGAAGAAGCCGAGCTGGAGGTGCCGGACGTAGCGGCGGCCCCGGGCGGCGGCCGGCAGGGCCAGCACTCCGAGCACCTGGGCTACCTGCTCGCGGAGATGCAGGTGCTGGCGCGCGAGTATCCCGGAGCGAGCTGGTGACCGCCATGTACATCTCGGACTTCGAAACGCGGACCCTGACGCCCCGGCAGAAGGCGCGGGACATCGCCGCCACGGTCTGCGATCCGGAGATCCCCGTGCTCACCATCGCGGATCTGGGCATCCTGCGCAACGTGGAAATAAAAGACAACAACGTCACGGTCACCATCACGCCCACGTACTCGGGCTGCCCGGCCATGGACGCCATCCGCGACGACCTGAAGACAGCCTTCGCCAAGGAAGGCTACACAGCAGAGGTGGACCTGGTGCTCGCCCCGGCCTGGACCACGGATTGGATGACGGACGCCGGGAAGGCGAAGCTCAAGGAGTACGGCATCGCCCCGCCGTCGGGCATGGCAGCAGCCGGCGGCCACCACGGCCCCATCCGCCTGCAGATGGCCGTGAAGTGCCCGCAGTGCTCGTCCCTGAACACCAAGGAACTCACCCGGTTCGGCTCCACGTCCTGCAAGGCGCTGTACGTCTGCAAGGACTGCCTGGAACCGTTCGACTACTTCAAAGTCCTGTAAGGAAGCCCCATGCCTGTTGTGCGCCAGACCGCCGCCGAATCGGCGCTAGCCAGCGGCCGCCGTCGTCCGTCCTTCCACACCCTCACCGTCGCGGAGGTGCGCCGGCTGACCGAGGACGCCATCGAGGTGACGTTCGGCGTCCCCGAAGAGCTCGCCGGCCAGTTCGACTACCTGCCCGGCCAGTATGTGGCCCTGCGCACCACGCTGGCGGATGAGAACGGCGAGCCGCATGAGGTGCGGCGCAGCTATTCCATCTGTGCCGAGCCGCGCAGCTTCCCGGATGGCAGCAGCGAGATCCGGGTGGCGGTGAAGCAGGACCTGGGCGGGCTGTTTTCCACGTGGGCCAATGCGGAGCTGAAGGCGGGGGACACCCTGGAGGTCATGAGCCCCATGGGCGCGTTTGTGTCCAAGCACGGCCGGGACGGCAAGGCCGTGGAGCAGAACGTCATGAACTCCATGAACCACCCGGAAGACCTGGCGGGTGAAACTGCCTCCATTGGGGGAGGCAGTTTCGTGGCCATCGCGGCGGGCTCGGGCATCACCCCGGTGATCGCGATCGCCCGCACGCTGCTGGCGGCCAACCCGGAGACGCGTTTTGACCTGATCTACGCCAACAAGGCCGCCATGGACGTGATGTTCCTGGAGGAGCTGGCGGACCTGAAGGACAGGTACCCGCAGCGGCTGGCCATCCACCACGTGCTCTCCCGCGAGCAGCGGATCGCGCCGCTGCTCAGCGGACGGATCGACGCCGGGAAGCTGCGGCAGCTGCTGGGCACCGCCATCCACGCGGACGATGTGGACGAGTGGTTCCTGTGCGGGCCGTTCGAGCTGGTGCAGCTGTGCCGGGACACCCTGGCCGAGCGCGGGGTGAAGCCGGAGCACGTGCGGTTCGAGCTGTTTACGAGCGGGAAGCCGGACCGGCCGGAGGGCAATGCCGGCCGTCCCGTGGTGGTGGACGAGTCTCAGGAGGCGTACAGGATCACGTTTAAGCTGGACGGCCTGCAGGGCGAGGTGGCCAGCCCCACGCACGCCCGCGAGTCGATCCTGAACGCCGCGTTGCGGGTCCGGGCGGATGTCCCGTTCGCGTGCGCCGGGGGAGTGTGCGGGACATGCCGCGCCAAACTGGTCACCGGCACCGTGACCATGGACGAGAACTACGCGCTGGAGCAGGATGAACTGGACAAGGGGTACGTCCTGACCTGCCAGAGCCACCCCACCAGCAAAGATGTATCAGTCGACTTCGACGTCTAACGAGGCCCCGGTGGTCTCGGTGGTTGAGCTTGTCGAAACCGTCGAAACCCCTCGGTGGTTGAGCCTGTCGAAACCCCCGAACCCAACCCAAGGAGCCCAATGATCTCCCTCTCCATCGCCAACAACATCGCCGAAGTTGTCCTGGACGCGCCGTACAAGCTGAACTCCCTCGACGAGCAGGCGCTTGCGGATTTAGCACAGGCGTACGACGACGCCGCTGCCGCCGCCTCACGCGGTGAGGTGCGGGCGCTGCTGCTCAGGGGAGAAGGCCGCGCCTTCTGCGCGGGCCGGGACATTTCGGGCGTGACGCCGGAAACGGACGACGCCGAGGCCTACCTGGGTGGGCTGGTGCAGCCGTTGCTGAAGCAGATGAGTGAGTTCCCCGCGCCGACGTTCGCCGCCGCGCAGGGTGCCTGCCTGGGTGTGGGGCTGGGCCTGCTGCTGGCCACGGACGTGGTGTACGTGGCGGAGAATGCGAAGTTCGGCTCTCCGTTCGCCAAGCTGGGGGCGACGCTGGATTCGGGCGGGCATTGGTACTTCACCGAGCGTCTGGGGATGCACCGGACGCTGGACCTGATCTACACGGCCGAGCTCATGTCCGGCACGGAGGCCGTGGCGCAGGGGATGTTCAGCCGGGCGATGCCTGCCGATGAATTACTGGGCAACACTAGGGAAATTGTGACGAAGGTGGCCGCCGGGGCAACGGGCGCGTTCACTGCGAGCAAGGAGCTGGTGGCGCACATCCGCGACCAGCGGCTGGGCCTGTGGGACGCCATGGCCGAGGAAAACGCCGAGCAGGCACGCCTCTGCAAGAGCGCGGACTACGCCGAGGGCTTCCGGGCGTTCCAGGAGAAGCGAGAGCCAAAGTTCGTTGGTTGAGCCTGTCGAAACCCAGGCCCGGTGATTGAGCGGGCCCGAAACCCAGGCCCGGTGATTGAGCCTGTCGAAATCAAATTGCGCTTTTTTGCCAACGATTTGTAAGGTGCACCTATGACTATGGGGAAATCTATTACAAAAGCCGTCATTCCTGCTGCCGGTCTGGGGACGCGCTTCCTGCCTGCCACCAAGGCGATGCCGAAGGAAATGTTGCCGGTGGTTGACCGCCCGGCTATCCAGTACGTCGTGGAGGAAGCCGTCAAGGCCGGCCTCGACGACATTTTGATGATCACGGGGCGCAGCAAGCGTGCCCTTGAGGACCACTTCGACCGTGAACCCGGATTGGAGCGTGCGCTGGAGCTGAAGGGCGATCAGGGTCGCCTGGACCTGGTGCACGAGGCGTCCGACCTGGGCCCCATCCACTACGTCCGCCAGGGCGAAGCCAAGGGGTTGGGCCATGCTGTGCTCTGTGCGCGTCAGCATGTGGGCAACGAGCCCTTCGCCGTACTACTGGGCGACGACCTCATCGATGAGGCCGAGTCGCTCCTGACCACCATGATCGAGGTGCAGCAGAAGACCGGTGGATCGGTTGTCGCCCTCATCGAGGTGGACCCGTCGCAGATCAGTGCTTACGGCTGCGCGGACATCACGGCCATCGAAGGCGAAGACTACGTCCGCGTCAACAAACTGGTCGAGAAGCCGGCCGTCGGCGAGGCGCCGTCCAACCTGGCTGTCATCGGCCGGTACGTGCTGCACCCCTCGGTGTTCGGCGTCCTGGAAAACACGGAGCCCGGCCGCGGCGGAGAAATCCAGCTGACCGACGCGCTCCAGACCATGGCCACCGGCGAAAGTGAAGGATCGGGCGTGTACGGGGTGGTCTTCAAGGGCCGGCGCTTCGATACCGGCGACAAGCTGAGCTACCTCAAAGCAGTCATCACGTTGGCGTCCGAGCGCGTGGAGTTCGGCGAGGACTTGAAGACGTGGCTGAAGGCTTTCGTTGGCTAAGTCCTGATGCTTCTGTGACGCCCTACAGGCCGGCCGCTGACCAGCGACGGGCCTGTAGTCCTTTAACGGCCGCAGTGACCAGTAGAGCGCCAATGACGGCCCCTCCGGTGTTTGTGACAAGATCCAGCGCACTCGCGAACCGGTTGTGAAGAAACAGCAGCTGGCCCAGTTCGATGCAGCCCGAGACAACGAGCCCGAAAATTCCGATCTGCCACCACGGGATACGAGGATATGCCATGGCAGCCACCGAACCGAGCGGAATGAAGAGCGCCACATTGGCGGATGCCTCGACAAATTGGTAATTGAACCACGCAGGAACTCCATGGGCGTGCAGGAATTTCAGGACGCTGGCGAGTTGGCCCTGCACAGGCTGATCGACGGGGCTGGGCCAGAACGCCACCAGGGCCAGCGGCACCAGCATGGCCGCCAGCATGGTGCGCCAGAGCCTCGGGTTCGTTGGGCCTCTCAAAGGGCTCTCAGGTGGTTTTCAGCAGGGCGAGGGCAGCAGTTCCGAGGGCGGCTGCAGTCAAGAGCGCCAAGAGTATGTAAGGGAGCCACTCGGGGCGGGGTAGGGGTACAGAAAAGTCGAACTGTGGTCGTGAACTGCGCCAATGTCTCCCCATAACTCTTATAGATACCACATGTCTGAGCCTGAGCAGTTAAATGCCGAGGGTGGGTGGTTCTCCGGTTTCCCGGAGAACCACCCACCCTCTTTGGTGCTTGTGAAGTGCTGCGGTTACGCTGCTGCCTCGGTCTTGGCGCGGCGGCGAACTACAACTACCGATGCTGCGCCGGCGGCCAGTGCGCCTGCGCCCACTAGGGTCCACAGGATCAGGCCGGAGTCGGCGCCGGTGTTGGCAAGGCCGCCGGTGTTGGCGAGTGCTGCGCCGCCGCCGGTGTTGGCGAGTGCTGCACCATTGCTGGCGAAGCTCGGGTCCACAACAACCGTGACGGGGCCAACAGTGATGCCAGAGGTGTTACCCGTTGCCGTGATGGAGTAGGTTCCGGACGTGGCAATGGTGAGCGGGAACGCGAACGCGCCCTGCGCGTCAGCGGTGGCAGCGAAGGTCTGGGGCGCCAAGAAAACCGGGATCTTTGCCGAAACCGAGGTGGCGCCGATGGTGGCACCGCCGGCTGCGGGCGGGTTGCCCGGTGTCACGGTGATGGTGAGTGATTCACCGGCAAACATGCCCTGGCCACGGAAGACGAACTGCTCACCCGGGCCAACGGTGCCGTCAGAAACGGCGGCCTGCGGCGGAAGGGCCGGGTACGTGGTGGCCATGGCCGGTGCTGAGCCGATCAACGCGATGGAGCCGGCAAGTGCGAGTGCTGCGAGTATTTTTTTCATTAGTGTCCCCCCGGAGACGTAAAGTTTTTGGTGTACCCGATTGAGGAGGTTCCTCTCCGCACGAGACCTGTGCGAAAATCCCGGATATATATCCCAAAAAGACGTTACCACTTGTGTTGAGCTGTGAGCAATGTCAATCAGGACGGTTTACACAGTGTTAACGCGCCCGCCACCCTCGCTAGCCACACGGCAAGGTTTGTGTCGGCAGGATCACGTCTTTGACAGCTTGCACCATGGGTGTGACAACCAGGTTAGGTTCCGTGTGCTGGACAATCTCCCCGAAGGTAAACTCCACGGTTTTGCTTTCACCGGGCGCTAGCTTGACGGCCAGTACTCCGACTGGCCTGTTGGCGTGCCGGTGGGCAGCGAAATCGGTTCTTTGCCCGTCCAATTTAGCCGTTTCCATGTTCGCCTGTACCGGCCCATACGCCACGATGTTGGTTTGTACTGATCCGGCAGGCACCCCAAAGACCCCTCCACCGGTGACGTAGGCCGGCAAGGAAGTCGCCGCGTCCGCAGGTGCAGTATTTATGCTCGTGACGCGAACAGTTGTTTGTTCGTACCCGTTTTGCGAGCATTCCTTCACGAGTTGGACAGTACGTTTGACGTAGTAATCCATCTTGGCGCCGGTACCGTCGTTGAAGTAAACACCAAACTGGGCCGGGGCAATGCTAGGCCCAGCAATGGATCCGCTCAAGGCGTACTTGCTTATCACGGACTGTTCCGCCGGGAGTCCAGACCAGACCAGGACACGGCCTTCGGCAGTTCCCCGCGTGAGCCCGTCGATCAGGCTTTTCGCGTTGCCCCTGCCGTCTGACAACGCTGCAAAGATCTCCTGGGCGACGCCGGCGAAGTAGGCGTCTTGGAGAGCGGGCTGCTGGATTCGTGCATACACGTCTGAGAGCAGAGTTTGGACAATGTTCTTACCGGTTAGCTCTGTCGGCAAGCCCACGGATGCGAGTGCCGACAGCTCCGGATGCGAGATCGCCACGGGCCCGGTGGCATCCAGAATGTAGCCCAATGCAACTGGGTCAACGGAGATCACACCATCAACTCGCTGCCCGGACTTTCTCTCCCACATGGCCTGAGCTGTGCTGGCTGCCGTTGGGAAGTCGGGCGTCAGGTTCACATCCTGCATGAACTTGCCTAGGCGCGCGGAGTAGATCTGCCGCTGTTCTGGGTCTAACGGCACAATTGGCGACATGAGACCGACACCCGCAGCGCTGCTTTGCTCGCCCAATGAGATTTTACCTTGGTCGAGCTTTACCACGGCTAAAGCTCCCGGGATGCCACCGGATGCACGGACTTCAGAGTTGTTCTGGATGATCAGCAAGTAGCTGCGCGGACCCTGCCCACCCAACATGCTTGGAACAATCTCCGAGGCGTTGGCCGAAGCGTCCAACGCGTCGGTCACTTCTTCGAGTTGCCCGCGAGCTCGCGTTAAAGGTTCAGCGACTTGTGGTACGAGAAAGCTGGTATCGATTCGCTCCAGACGATCGGCGGATACGCGAACAGCATGAGCTGCGGATGAGACGCTTGGAGATGCTTTTTGGAGGGCGGCTAAATCCGTGCCTGCGCTATTCGGCATAAGGCTGTCCCAGTTGAGGGATTCGAATACATTGACGAGCGGTGCTACACCCAGGGTGGCGACGTCATCCGCCGAACGTGCGACCTCTGCGACAGCACTGAAGTTGCTACCCAATGCGGGCACCGCGGATGCCAGGCTCCAAAGCGGATCTTCAGCAGCAGCGCGCGCGGTCTCGGTGTGAGACCTCAGCTCGTCGACGGTAAGGGCAGCCCCTTCTGGGTCGTTAGCAGAGATATTGCCTTTGAGCTGGGGTATCAGCTGGGAAGCCGCGTCTAACTCTGTGCTTATAGTTGTGGCTTTCGCGCCCAGCCAGGTCAGGGCAAAAATCAAGACAGCTGCCGCGGCTAGTGTCCAAGCGCCGGCAACAAGAAGTCGGTTGCGAAAGCGGCGACGTGTCCTGAAGCCGCGGCCAGAGTGCCCCAAAATCTTGCGGTGCTCGGGATTCGTGTCATTGGAATCCGTCATGAAGAGCGGCATCCTTCCGGATATGAGTATTTGGCAGATGGAGGGTCAGTAGGCGCCCGTGCTGTGAAAGACAGCACGAACTGTTCTGAGAAGGATCACCAGATCGCCCGCTAACGACCAGTTTTCTACGTAGTAAAGGTCGAGCCTGACTGAGTCCTGCCAAGAGAGATTCGAGCGTCCACTTACCTGCCAGAGTCCGGTCAAGCCGGGTTTCACCAAAAGCCGGCGCCGGACGTCTTGCTCGTACACTTCGACCTCGCTCGGCAAAGGAGGTCTCGGTCCAACGAGGCTCATCGAACCGGCGAAGATATTGAAGAGTTGCGGCAGTTCGTCCAGGCTGTATTTTCGCAGGAATCCCCCGACTCGAGTAATACGTGGATCGTCCTTTATTTTGAAGAGTATCCCGTTACCTTCATTGCGGTGTGCCAGTTCTGCGAGCTGAAGTTCAGCATCAACTACCATCGACCGGAATTTCAACATCCTAAAGTGAGTTCCTTCTATGCCGACGCGTTCCTGTCGGAACAGTGTCGGTCCGCGAGTGTCGATTCTCACCATGAGCGCAATAATTGCCATAAGGGGTGCGAAGACCACGATCAGGAATCCCGCGACGACAATGTCGAACAGTCGCTTGGCAACTCGTTGACCGCCCTCGAGCGTTGGTGTTGTGACGTGAATTAGAGGTAATCCCGCGACCTGCTGAGTGTGGATGCGTGGACCCGCTATGTCGGTCAGGGCCGGTGCCATGATCAGTCCGATGTTCCGCGCTGCCAACTCCCATCCCAGGTGCCTGAGAGTCTGGGGGTGTAACTGCACGCCAGCGGAGACCGCGACGGCATCCGCCCCGCAACGACGGATTGCAGCCATGATGGATTCAGTATCCGGTTTGTAGCCTAAGACTTCCAGACCAGATTTGGCTTCCACTTCCGGATGATCCTGCTGACCCGGGATATAGGCAGCGACCGGAAGATACCCAGACTGCGTTGCTTTGTCGAGAGACGAAGCTAGATGGGCAACAGCACTCGGGCCGCCCATGAGTAACAGTCTCGACATACTGTTTCCGCGTCCGCGCTCCACGCTTAGGTGTTGGCGAAGATGCCAGCGAGCGAGCAACAGTCCGAAAACGCCGGCCGGCAGCGCGACACCCACGTAACCGCGTGCTGTGTCGAATCGAAACACGTAGGACACGATGGCAACGAGTCCAAACAACCAGAGCGATGCAGCGGCGACTCTCTTGTACTCGTCTGATCCGGTACCTAATATGCGACTTGCACGGCTGCTCCATGCACCGAGCATGAACCACCAAACAAGGGCTAATACGATAGAAAGCCAAACGTAAGTTGCGTCCTGGTCGCCGGTCGTTTCCTCGAACCCGAAACGGACGATGTACGCTCCGGCAACTGCCCAGATCACAACAGCGGCATCGATTACCGCAAGCCTCCGTGAATATTTGATACGCCAATCGAGCGCATTTCGCATCTGCCCCCCAGAGTGCCTTGTTTTGAATCAGATTACATGTGGAGCTCACACCAACTGCAATGTTGCACTATCCGTCGGTCGTCGGGCCACGGTCGTACCGTGCATTTGCCTGGGACGGTGGCAGGCGATGCTGAGCTGTCGGCAGCCAACCCGGCGCCTTTGCCCGATCCGCTATTTGTTGCAGCGGCAGGCGTGCGGGACCGCCGAGAGCAGGACGTTCCTCGGCATGGTAAGCCGCGGTGGTTTCGAACAAAATGGACATGTCCCGGCGGCTTGCATAATATCGGTCGGGAGGCAGTCAGAGTTGCGGCCCCGTGGAGCGGACTGACAGCGCCGTTAGCCGCTGAATTGGCTGCGCAGCATCGACTCGAATTTCACTAATCGACACACAGCGAGACATGCACGTCCTCGACCGCCGACGGGCCACTCCTTTGAGACCTTCCTCAATATCCTTGCACTGACACGAATCAACCGGCCGGGCTACCGAGCACCAGAAAGGTCGCGAGCGTGAGCGTTCTATTCATTGCAGATGATTCGCTTTTTCCGACGAACAGCGGTGGACGCGCCGAGGCTTTAGGCGAATGTACTGGGCTGATTCAAGCGGGAATTAAAGTACGACTCCTGGTTTCCCACAGGCTCGATATCCCTCCGGCAGACCGAGAACGGCACCGAGCAATTGACCCAGAGGCTATCTTCATCAAGCGCGCCTCGGCGCTCAGTTCATCGCTCCGGCACCCGCTGTCTCCGTACCAGCTCTCAAGTAGAGTCATTGGGCGGGCGCAAGTGACTTCGATAACATCCGGCCCTGTGATCAATGCCGTAATTGCTTCCCACGAGTGGACTCTTAATATGGGTGCGAAATTGGCGGAACGGCTGGACGCACCATTAATTCTTCGTAGCCACAATGACGAAGTGGCGTACATGAACAGTTTGGCTGGGGATGCAGGTCTTATTCGAGGTGCGTATTACCGCGCTGAGGCTATTAGGCTCAAGCGGCTGCTGCCAGCGCTTATGCGAAAAGTCGACTTTGCCGCAGTTCTGTCAGATGCAGACTCCAGTTGCTATGAGGCCTTGGGCGTCCCGACTCGCCTGATTCCTCCCGTGCTCACAGAGGTCACTCACGACATCGAATCTCCCATTCGGACGCCACCAGATAACACGAAGATTCTCTTCGTAGGTTCCTTGGACGCGCCTCAGGCTGTACAGGGGCTCCGATGGTTCATTGCTGACGTGCTACCGCTTGTTAGGAAAACCTGCCCAGAAGCGAGTCTAATCGTCGCCGGCCGAAGGGCCAGTCCGACCCTTGTCCGCGAATTGAGTAGGAGCGAAGGAGTAGAATACCTCGGGGAAGTATCTGATCTCGAACCGGTGATGTCATCAGTTCGAATTTTTGTCAACCCGGTCTTTGGGGGAAGCGGCGTGAACATGAAGGTTGGCCCGCCAAGTGAAAACGGCATTCCTGTTGTGACGACAACAATTGGCGCCCGAGGACTAGATGCAATTTCAGGCGGTTTGAGTGTCGCTAACACTGAATCAGGTTTTGCCAAAATTTGCTGTGATCTTTTGATCTCCAACGTACTCTGGATCGAGAAGTCTAGATCTCTGCAGCAAGGGATCCGTTCCTTCACTTCGATGGCATCCGGACGAGCCTTTGCTGAATTAGCCCTCGGTATATCCAGAAGATGACAAAAGACCCAAGTTTGCGGCCTTGCATTTTCAGGTTATTAATCGGGTTGGAAATTGAGAAGTGCTGAATGTTAGGTAGTTTGCTGTGGTCATTCATTGAGCGGATAATGCCACGGGCAGCAACGGCACTCCTGATGTTTCTGGCGGCAATTTACGTTTCTCCTTCAATTCTTGGAATATACACGTGGGCCATTCTTGGATTCACACTTCTACAATCCGTCTTTGATGTAGCAGTTCGCCAAGTTGCGGTAGGTGCGCTCAGAACGCGCAGTGGACTACGTTTCTTAGTGAATTATAGGACAACATTTATGGTTGTTGGTGTGTTGATTATTGGTGTTGTTATAGTATCGTTGCTGCTAACTCAACCCAACCACCTGCATAGCTCCATTTGGATGCTATGCCCGCTTGCAGTTGCCCCAATTGCTATGGCATCAGGAACTAAATCTGTGGCCACTTTGCAGAGTGCGGGCAAATGGAAGGCGTTGGCGTCGGCTCAGTCCCTGTCAGTCCTAATATCGCTCATCATAAGTCTCCCGGTCGTCCTCATGACGCGATCTATTGCGGGATGTGTACTCCAGGTGTCAATTGTTGAATTGATTTTTGCGTTCATGGTGGTGAGAATGGCGAAGGCTACGCAGATCCCAGCATCGCAATATTTAGGCATTCCCCCCGCTTCGGTTGTGTCTCAGTTTTCATCGGCCTCGACTTATTCGGCTTTGGGATGGGGCCAAGGCCAAGCAGACCGTGTTCTGGTGGGCCTACTTGTGGGAACTGCGAAGCTTGGCCAGTACAACTTGGCGTGGTCCGTCTCGAGAAGCCTGGGAGACGCGATAGTTAATGCAAGTGTAAACGTCATTCGCCCGCAAATTCTGGACAAGGCAAATGATGTTGATTCTCAGGGAGATGTAAGACGTCTGCTTAGTCGAGCTTGTCTTATGATAACCGTGACTATCGTCCTGACGATAGCGGGCACAGAGTTTATTTTGAAGCCGGTACTCGGTGATGAATGGGCCGATGCGTTGCGGGCAGTTCCGGTCATGGCCCTCTGCACATACCCACAGATATTCTCATACACAGCCACGATTTATCTCACTCGCTTAGGTAAGTTGCGAGCAGGTCTGCTGCCTAAGATTCTTGGCTTGTTGCTTGCGATTCCCATCGCTCTGGCGGCGGTCTCGGGACTCACATTTGCGGCTTGGCTGGCTGTAGCACGTGAACTTGTAGTGATGATATGGCTTGTCTGGCTAGTACGGAAGCAAATCCCGCTGCTCGGGATGGTTATAGGCGCCAGTGGCTTTGGTGTTATGGCTTCTTTCGTTCTTGTTTGGAACGTTTAGCTCGGTTGTAGTAATGAGCACTTGTGTGAAATATCTGAAGACAGGGAAAATAAATGGATTATATTGACTTCATGAAGGATGAGGCCGTCTCGGCCTTCGATCGTATTTTTGATGGTATTAAGGAAGTTGTTCTCACTGATTTCCCCGATCATGAAAATGTTGGGGATTCGGCGATTGCGCTCGGCGAGTTGGAGTATTTTCGAACCCGAGCAATAGAAGTGACGAAAATTTACTGTGTAGGAACGCTCTACAGGGGTGTGTACGCGAGCGAGATTCCGGTGGTGATCCACGGCGGCGGCAACTTCGGCGGTCTCTATCCTGCGGTCGAGAACCACAGGTACTCCATGGCGCGGAACTTGAGCGCTGATACTCCGTTGATACAGGCGCCTCAATCCGTTCATTTCGTGGACGACGTATCAAGGCAAAACTTCATCACGCACCTTGCTGACCGAAGGAACTTCCGAATGGGAGTACGCGATAATTACTCATCAAGCAAGATAGTAGACTCTTTGCCTGATCACATCATTTCTCCCGACGCGGTTCACTTGCTCGGTCAAATTCAGGCTGCGTCCCCCACTCAATCGACGGTCATACTGGCTAGAACCGACGGCGAGTCGGCCGCCAATCGCGAGGCAGTGCGGAAATTCGGCAGCGTCGACTGGCTTGAAGACTACCCCTGGACGCGCCGCCAGACGTTGCTTAGGTGGAAATATCGCTACCTCGGGCGCGTAGGGGACTGGCTCAATCCGAATCCTGCCCGCTGGGAGGCTATTGCCCAAGGCCGAATGGACAGAGGCGTCGGCATTTTGGCGACTGGCGAAACGATCGTTACTGATCGACTTCATGCAATGTTGATTGGTCTGCAAATGGGCCGTCAAGTTATTGCAATCGATAACAACAACCAAAAGCTGTCCAGTTACGCAGACACTTGGTTTGGGGCAGCTAATCCGGATGTACGTTTCGTCAAGTCGTTTGAAGATGCCATGGACGTTGTAGGAATGAACTGATCATGGCGAACAAGGATTCCCGGCCAATCGACTCTGAACTGAGCGCTGCCCCCGATGCTGGAGGTATTGATTTTTCCATCGTCATTCCGTGCCTAAACGGCGAGACGACCTTAAGGAGGCAACTATCGGCATTGGTGAGTCAGAGCTTCCATGGGCGATACGAGGTCCTTGTGGCAGATAACGGTTCGACCGACTCAACCGTGTCGATTATTGAGGACTTTGAGCGGCGCTATCCGTGGGTTCGAAGAGTGGACGCAGGAGGCCGCAAGGGAATAAATCACGCCCGCAATCGTGGAATCGACGAATCGGGTGGAAACTTCATATTGTTTTGCGATTCCGACGATGAAGTAGATAGGGATTGGCTGCAAGAAATGGCGTCGAGTGTCTCCAATGGTTCAGTCGCCGTCGGCGGAACCTTGGACAGGCGTCTTCCAGGAGGTGAAAGGCTTTCAATAGAGCGGCGGCTATACACAATGTTCTGGGACATTCCTTGGCCCGCCGGTGCAAATTGTGGTTTTTCGCGCTCCGTCTTTGAAGCCGTAGGGAAATTTGACGAGGAACTAATGGGTGGGGCTGATGAAACGGACTACTTCTGGCGCATCCATTTCGCTGGGTACTCAACGGACCTCGTCGAAGGGGCTATCGTGAAGTACTTCGTGCGAGCTCAGCTTAAACAAGTGTTCCGCCAGGCATTCAACTACGGTGCGTCCCACGTTCGCCTATACGCGAAGTACAGAACACTAGGCATGCCTCGGTCTAATCCGCTGCGCTCCTTAGCTGTTATCGGCCACAGCTGCGTCGTGTTGCTCTCGGCTCGGAAACGATCACCAGAAAGGCGCAAGGCTGTGGAGCGTTTAGGTGCCCATTTAGGGCGCATCCGTGGAAGCATTCAAGAGCGGGTCATTTATCTGTAGCGCCAGGGGCTCGAAAACAATCGATTCTTAGTGCGCGCAAGGCAGTTCACCGGCAGTGAATCACGAAGGATTGAACCGTCCCGGGTTTGATGCCGCTATCTTCTGTGAGAAAGATAGGGATTATGGGGCTCTTCAAGGTTCCCGGGGAATGGTCTGCTGAGATGATTGCTCATGCTGCCGTCCGGGCGGCACTTCTCAAGAGAATACGCGATTTGTAGTTGTCCGGGTTTCGGTAGCCCCGCGCGGTGCGTTTGATGTGTTTTATTGCGGTGTTATTGGCTTCTACCTTGGCGGTTGTTGCGCCGGTGACGATGAGGACTTCGATCTCGGCCCACCAGCGGCAGACAGTCCGGTAGAGCCTGTTGGTCTCGGGCATCGCGGCGCGTTCCACCAGGTCCGCGAGGGCCGTCTTCGCGGCGGCTGCGGCTTCGAGGGACCCGGTGGAGAGCAGGGTGCGTAGTTGTTCCTTGACGTGCCAGGCGGCTTGGAGGCTGCCGGTCGGATCGTCAGCGGCGAAGACGCCGGCCAGCCGGTGGTGGCCGCGTTCTGAGAGGTTCTCGTTGGCCTCAGGACTCTGGACTTAGCGATTTAGTTTGTGAGTGTCGTTTCTTTGTTTTTGATCTCGAATCGTAGGATCCGGTCCGTGCCGGGATACCGGGTTTCGGTGGCGGTGAGGTGTATGCAAAGTTCGCTTATCGCGGTGGTTGCCCGTTGGGTGGGGAGCGGGTCGAGGCGGATGGTGAGGTAGCCATCGACGCGGGGGTCGATGTCTCCGCTGCCGGTGAGGGCCTGCCGGATCAGGGCGTGTGCTTCGTCCTCGCCGCGGGCGTAGCCGGTGTTGGTCCGGACCTCTCTGGCCAGCGTTGATGCGGTGTTGAACGCGGCCATCCGGATCGCATGGCTGAGGAGTTTCGTCTCGGTCTCGAGGACCTGCTGGTCCGCGGCGATCTCGCCGAGCGGAACCCGGGCGGGGATCTCCCGGTGCGCTGCCTGCGCGGCCTCGAGAGCGGTTTCGGCGGTCAGCAGGTCCGCGGTGATCTTGTTGTGCATGGTGTTCGTGATCAGGACCGTGGATGTTCCCGGCGGCGGGGTGCGGGCGGCGAGCATCGCCGCGTCGGTGTCCGCCAGGGTCTTCTCATACCGGGTCCTGGCGGCCAGGACCTGCTGGTAGGCCTTGCGTTTGGCGGGGTTCGGCACCGACCGTTCCGGGTCGTCATCACTGGAGGTGTAGGCGTCGTGCGAATCCAGGGCGAAGCGGATCCGGGCGTAGCGGAAATAGTTTTCCTGCCGCCACCTGGCGCCCATCCGGTAGATGATCTCCCCGGCGGGCATGCCGGTGTTGGTGGTGAGGATGTGGATCTGCCGGGACCCGCCGCCGGGGGTGCTGACCCGGCGGCTGATCTGGCGCATCGGAAACACTTCCCCGGTCGTACCGACGGGCACCTCAACCTTGGTGTCCGCGGCATTCCACGCCCGGGTTTGCCCGTGCCCGTCGGTGTGGGTGACCTCGGCAAAGTGGGAGGGCCCGATGTCCTCGGTGATGCCTTTGCGCCAGGTCAGCACGTCGAAGTTCTTCTCTGCCATGTGTTGGAAGAGGGCCGGGGACCAGCCGCCCCGGTCAAAACCGACCAGCACCCTCCGGTCATCGCTGACGATGGTGCGCAGGGTCGGAAGGAGACGGCGCAGTTCTCCGGTCAGCGCGGCCCCGGGCTCGGCCATGACCACCAGCACCGGCGCGCCGGCCGCGTCGGCGACCCAGGTTTCCTCGGTCGCGGGGACCGGGAACTTTAACCGGGTGGAGTGGACTTTCCCGATCTTCCGCGTGCCCTGGTAAGCGCGGACATGTCCGTCAACGTAGAGCACCGCAGCCAGATCCTGCCCCGGCTCAGCACTGCCGTTGAGGTGTCTGGCAGCCATCGCGGTCAGCAGATCCCCGGCCTTGCCTCTGCTGGCCAGGGCCGCGGTTTTCCGGCGGAGGGTCTTCACTTCCGGGGCCCGGTCCATACCGAGGACCCGGCCCAAAGCTGCCGGGTCGATCCGGGTGATCCCCTCGGCGCGTGGTTCCCCGGCCAACGCCTGGAACACGGCACCGGTCAGGATGGTCTCCAACCCGTAGAATCCGTTCGGCAACGCCCCGAAGACCTCTTTCGCGCACTCCAGCAGCCCGGTGTGCTCGAGGGCGGGCAGGGCCAGGAACAGTCCGGCCAGCGGCACCCTTGCCGCCGGGGCGAACACCGGGGACGCGCACCCGAACAACCCGGACCGGGCCCAAGCCCGCTCACCGGACCGGTCCACCGGTGCCGGCAGCACCGGCAACTCCTCCTGCAGGAGCTCCGCTGCCGGCCGGTCCGGGTGCGCAGCAGCCGGCTCGTCCGGGGCAGGGGTTTCCATGGCCAGGGTGCGACGGACACTGAATTCAGAGACGCCCACAGCCGCTCCCACCGCCCGCAAGGACAGTCCCGTCGCACGCAGCGACCGGATCTGGGACATCAAGGCTTCGGTCAGCCGGCTGGGCCCTTTCGGACCGGACTTTTCCGGGGCCAACCCCAGCACCCCGGCCGCGCTCAGGTCCTGGCGCCACCGCCATAACGTGCCCGGATCCACACCGAACGCGGCAGCCACCTCAGCGACCGAACCGGCTCTAATATCCGCGAGTTTCGCCGCTGCGAACCGACGGGACACGGAATCCCCGGCGTCCCACCCGTAGGAGAGCTCGCCATGGACGAAAACCCGGCCGCCTTCCTCGTCTTCGACCAGCGACGCGGCGGCCCCTATCGGGACGGCTCCGGCGTCCATCGAGGCAGGCAGAGGCAGCTGAGCAGTCATCGCACCCATCTTCCCACCCCGCTCATTACGACAAATTATCTTGTCTAGATTTTATCGCAAGCAGGGGAAAATTAACAGCCCATCATGTAACAAAAGCACCGGAATCACGCGGAAGTCACTCCCCAGCATCCTCCTGTGTCAGGAGCCCTGGGCCTTCAGCAGCAGCATCCGGTTCGCCCAGGCCCAGGACTCTGGACATGGGGTGATGGTGTTCGACTGACTTCCGCAGGATTCCGGTGTTTTTGTTATGGGTACGGCTGTTAATCCTCCTTCTCTTGCGATAGAATCTAAGTAATAGATTGTTCGGTTTTGGAGGGGTGGCATGATGAGCGTGATGACTGCCCAACTGCCTTTTCCTCAAGCAATGGATGCCGGAGCGGTGCCGATAGGGCTCGCGGCGTCACTGCTGGAGGATGCCACGGGTGGGCGCGTGTTCGTTCATGGGGAACTCTCCTACGCCTGGGACGAGAAGGACATCGCGACCCGCCGGTTCGCGGCGGCGAAACTGGCGGACATCAAAGCCGCTTCGGTCGCCGGGATCGCTGCCGCGTTCGGTGTTGATGCGATCACCTTGTGGCGGTGGCGTCAGGTCCTGGCCGCGGAAGGGGTGTTGGGTCTGGCCCCGGAGAAGCCTGGTCCGAAGGGGCCCAGCCGGCTGACGGAACCGAAGATGTCCGAAATCCGTGCCTTGCGGGCGACCGGACTGTCGCTGCGGGCGATTGGAGCAAAGGTGGGCGTCTCCGAATTCAGCGTGCGACGGACACTGGCCATGCCGGTGCCCACCGGTCCGGAACCGGTGAAGCTTGATCCGCTTGCCACATCTGAAGCAGCAGCACCGGCAGCCGGGTTGCCGGTGCTGCCGGCACCGGTGGACCGGTCCGGAGAGCGGGCCTGGGCCCGGGCCGGGTTGGTGGAGTGCGCGGCACCGGTGTTCACCCCCGCGGCCCGTGTGCCGTTGGCCGGGCTGTTGCTGGCCCTGCCCGCCCTGCAGACCACGGGACTTTTGGAGTGCGCGAAGGAGACCTTCGGGGCGCTGCCGAACGGGTTTTACGGGTTGGAGACCATCCTGACCGGCGCCGTGTTCCAGGCCCTGGCCGGGGAACCACGCGCCGAAGGGATCACCCGGATCGACCCGGCAGCCCTGGGCCGGGTCCTCGGCCTGGACCGCGCCCCGGAAGTGAAAACCCTCCGCCGCAAAACCGCCGCGCTGGCCAGCAGAGGCAAGGCCGGGGAGCTGCTCACCGCGATGGCTGCCAGGCACCTCAACGGCAGCAACGAAGGAGGTGGGGATCTGGCCGCGGTGCTCTACGTTGACGGACATGTCCGCGCCTACCAGGGCACCAGGAAGATCGGGAAGGTCCATTCGACCCGGTTGAAGTTCCCCGTCCCGGCGACCGAGGAGACCTGGGTCGCCGACGCTGCCGGCGCGCCGGTCCTGGTGGTCATGGCCGAGCCCGGGGCCGCGCTGACCGGGGAACTGCGCCGGCTCCTGCCAACCCTGCGCACCATCATCGGCGATGACCGCCGGGTCCTGGTCGGTTTCGACCGGGGAGGCTGGTCCCCGGCCCTGTTCAAGCACATGGCAGAGAACAAATTTGATGTGCTGACCTGGCGCAAGGGCACCACCGAAGACGTTCCGGCATCCCTGTTCACCGAGGTCGCCCACACCGACGGGCACGGACAAACCCGTGCCTGGGAAGCGGCCGACACTGCCGTGGAGGTGCCGGTAGGCACTCCCGGGGAAGTGTTTCCGATGCGCCAGCTCAGCCGGCAGGTCAACACCCCCGGCGGCAGGGTGCGGCAGATCCACATCCTCACCACCAACACCGAGATGACCGCCGGGGAAATCATCTACCGGATGGGCGCCAGGTGGCGGCAGGAAAACTATTTCCGCTACGCCCGGATCCGCTTCGCCCTCGATTCCCACGACGCCTACACCTCCACTGACGATGATCCGGAACGGTCGGTGCCGAACCCGGCCAAACGCGTCGCCTACCAGCAGGTCCTCGCCGCCCGGACCCGGTACGAGAAGACCCTGGCCGACACCGACGCGGCGATGCTCGCCGCCCGGACACCGCCGCCGGGAACATCCACGGTCCTGATCACCAACACCATGCACAATGAGATCACCGCGGACCTGCTCACCGCCGAAACCGCCCTCGAGGCCGCGCAGGCAGCCCACAAGGGGATCCCTGCCCGGGTTCCGCTCGGCGAGATCGCCCCGGGCCAGCAGGTCCTGGAGAGCGAGACGAAACTGCTCAGCCATGCGATCCGGATGGCCGCGTTCAACACCGCATCAACGCTGGCGAGGGAGGTCCGGACCAACACCGGCTACGCCCGCGGCGAGGACGAAGCCCACACCCTGATCCGTCAGGTCCTCACCGGCAGCGGAGACATCGACCCCCGCATCGACGGCTACCTCACCATCCGTCTCGACCCGCTCCCCACCCAACGGGCCACCACCGCGATCAGTGAACTCTGCAATCACCTCACCGCCACCGAAACCCGCTACCCCGGCACAGACCGAATTCTGCGATTCGAGATCAAAAACAAAGAAACGTCAGCCAACAATTAAAACGCTATGTCCAGAGTCCTGAGGCCGGGTCCGTGGCCCTGCCCCGCCGGCCCCTGACCTGTTGGGACAGGCCCTGCCGGACGGTGGTGAGCATGTCGTTGGCCAGCATGGTCACGTGGAAGAGATCCACCGAGACTGCCGTGCGCGGCAACCACATCCGCAGTGCTTTCCGGAAGGCCGCGGACGGGTCGATTGCGACGACCTGCACGCCGAGCCGCCAGTCCAGCGGCCGGGCGAAGAGCCAGTCCCCAACGCCCTTGTGGTCACGCCCGTCCACAATGCCCAGGACCTGGCCGGTGTCCAGGTCCACGATCGTTGTCATCCAGGGCTCGTACCGGGTCCATGCCTTCGTTCCGGGGTCCTGGAAGAACCGCACGGACCGGTACCTGTGCTCATCGATCCCCAGCATCCTGGGCGCCAGCAAGTCCACGTCCGGCAGGCGCAGGGCGGCGTCGCCGATGACCTGCTGGACCAGCCACCACGAGATTCCGAACGCCATGGCCGTCTCGGACACCGCCCGTCCGGAGGTGATGACCGCGTCCAGTACCAGGGCTCCTGACACAGGAGGATGCTGGGGAGTGACTTCCGCGTGATTCCGGTGCTTTTGTTACATGATGGGCTGTTAATTTTCCCCTGCTTGCGATAAAATCTAGACAAGATAATTTGTCGTAATGAGCGGGGTGGGAAGATGGGTGCGATGACTGCTCAGCTGCCTCTGCCTGCCTCGATGGACGCCGGAGCCGTCCCGATAGGGGCCGCCGCGTCGCTGGTCGAAGACGAGGAAGGCGGCCGGGTTTTCGTCCATGGCGAGCTCTCCTACGGGTGGGACGCCGGGGATTCCGTGTCCCGTCGGTTCGCAGCGGCGAAACTCGCGGATATTAGAGCCGGTTCGGTCGCTGAGGTGGCTGCCGCGTTCGGTGTGGATCCGGGCACGTTATGGCGGTGGCGCCAGGACCTGAGCGCGGCCGGGGTGCTGGGGTTGGCCCCGGAAAAGTCCGGTCCGAAAGGGCCCAGCCGGCTGACCGAAGCCTTGATGTCCCAGATCCGGTCGCTGCGTGCGACGGGACTGTCCTTGCGGGCGGTGGGAGCGGCTGTGGGCGTCTCTGAATTCAGTGTCCGTCGCACCCTGGCCATGGAAACCCCTGCCCCGGACGAGCCGGCTGCTGCGCACCCGGACCGGCCGGCAGCGGAGCTCCTGCAGGAGGAGTTGCCGGTGCTGCCGGCACCGGTGGACCGGTCCGGTGAGCGGGCTTGGGCCCGGTCCGGGTTGTTCGGGTGCGCGTCCCCGGTGTTCGCCCCGGCGGCAAGGGTGCCGCTGGCCGGACTGTTCCTGGCCCTGCCCGCCCTCGAGCACACCGGGCTGCTGGAGTGCGCGAAAGAGGTCTTCGGGGCGTTGCCGAACGGATTCTACGGGTTGGAGACCATCCTGACCGGTGCCGTGTTCCAGGCGTTGGCCGGGGAACCACGCGCCGAGGGGATCACCCGGATCGACCCGGCAGCTTTGGGCCGGGTCCTCGGTATGGACCGGGCCCCGGAAGTGAAGACCCTCCGCCGGAAAACCGCGGCCCTGGCCAGCAGAGGCAAGGCCGGGGATCTGCTGACCGCGATGGCTGCCAGACACCTCAACGGCAGTGCTGAGCCGGGGCAGGATCTGGCTGCGGTGCTCTACGTTGACGGACATGTCCGCGCTTACCAGGGCACGCGGAAGATCGGGAAAGTCCACTCCACCCGGTTAAAGTTCCCGGTCCCCGCGACCGAGGAAACCTGGGTCGCCGACGCGGCCGGCGCGCCGGTGCTGGTGGTCATGGCCGAGCCCGGGGCCGCGCTGACCGGAGAACTGCGCCGTCTCCTTCCGACCCTGCGCACCATCGTCAGCGATGACCGGAGGGTGCTGGTCGGTTTTGACCGGGGCGGCTGGTCCCCGGCCCTCTTCCAACACATGGCAGAGAAGAACTTCGACGTGCTGACCTGGCGCAAAGGCATCACCGAGGACATCGGGCCCTCCCACTTTGCCGAGGTCACCCACACCGACGGGCACGGGCAAACCCGGGCGTGGAATGCCGCGGACACCAAGGTTGAGGTGCCCGTCGGTACGACCGGGGAAGTGTTTCCGATGCGCCAGATCAGCCGCCGGGTCAGCACCCCCGGCGGCGGGTCCCGGCAGATCCACATCCTCACCACCAACACCGGCATGCCCGCCGGGGAGATCATCTACCGGATGGGCGCCAGGTGGCGGCAGGAAAACTATTTCCGCTACGCCCGGATCCGCTTCGCCCTGGATTCGCACGACGCCTACACCTCCAGTGATGACGACCCGGAACGGTCGGTGCCGAACCCCGCCAAACGCAAGGCCTACCAGCAGGTCCTGGCCGCCAGGACCCGGTATGAGAAGACCCTGGCGGACACCGACGCGGCGATGCTCGCCGCCCGCACCCCGCCGCCGGGAACATCCACGGTCCTGATCACGAACACCATGCACAACAAGATCACCGCGGACCTGCTGACCGCCGAAACCGCTCTCGAGGCCGCGCAGGCAGCGCACCGGGAGATCCCCGCCCGGGTTCCGCTCGGCGAGATCGCCGCGGACCAGCAGGTCCTCGAGACCGAGACGAAACTCCTCAGCCATGCGATCCGGATGGCCGCGTTCAACACCGCATCAACGCTGGCCAGAGAGGTCCGGACCAACACCGGCTACGCCCGCGGCGAGGACGAAGCACACGCCCTGATCCGGCAGGCCCTCACCGGCAGCGGAGACATCGACCCCCGCGTCGATGGCTACCTCACCATCCGCCTCGACCCGCTCCCCACCCAACGGGCAACCACCGCGATAAGCGAACTTTGCATACACCTCACCGCCACCGAAACCCGGTATCCCGGCACGGACCGGATCCTACGATTCGAGATCAAAAACAAAGAAACGACACTCACAAACTAAATCGCTAAGTCCAGAGTCCTGAGTACCGTCTGCCGCAGCCGCCGAGTCGACCGGGCCCGGCGCGGGACCTGCGGCGTGGCCTCGCAGAACGATTTCCGCTCGCACAGGTACTCGTCACAGAACCACCGACGCTTGTCCCACAGGAGCTCCACCCGGCCGGCGACCGGGACGTCACGCAGCCGCTGGCACCGGCGCTCCTTCACCCGGAAAGCGACGACGCCGCAACTCGGGCAGCCCGGCGGGAACGTGGTCTCCACCGTGACATGGCGTGCCCCGTCCGGGAGCAGCACGGTGCCGGTGACACGGTAATCAGGCAGGTTGAAGATCAAGCTGGCAGCATCATCGGCCGCCAAAGTAGGCTCTAACAAGGCTCGTGGTTCCTGTTCAGGTTGAATGCGTAGATAACACTCATCCCAGCAGGACCACGAGTCCTCTGCTAGCTACAACACGAACCTATTTCCCCGGGAACCTTGAAGAGCCCGCTTGTCCCACAGGAGCTCCACCCGGCCGGCGACCGGGACGTCACGCAGCCGCTGGCACCGGCGCTCCTTCACCCGGAAAGCGACGACGCCGCAACTCGGGCAGCCCGGCGGGAACGTGGTCTCCACCGTGACATGGCGTGCCCCGTCCGGGAGCAGCACGGTGCCGGTGACACGGTAATCAGGCAGGTTGAAGATCAAGCTGGCAGCATCATCGGCCGCCAAAGTAGGCTCTAACAAGGCTCGTGGTTCCTGTTCAGGTTGAATGCGTAGATAACACTCATCCCAGCAGGACCACGAGTCCTCTGCTAGCTACAACACGAACCTATTTCCCCGGGAACCTTGAAGAGCCACTTTGACCGACCAGGCACCTCCAACGGCCCAACGGAGGCAATCAACGGACGTCTGGAACACCTGCGCGGGTCTGCCCTCGGCTTCCGCAATCTCACCAACTACGTCGCCAGATCACTGCTGGAATCTGGAGGATTCAGACCGAAACTACACTCTGCATTCTGAAGAGCCAGTTATCCGGTGCCTGCCCGGACGAAAGCCGGTGCTGCGCACCGTTCTCTTCCGGCCACCAATTCCCTCAATCGGGTCTGCTTGGAAGACAGGCCGGGGGTGACGATCTCTTTCACGGGCCATGATGCCCAGCCGAAAACCGCAACCACCCCGGTCCCTCCCAAGGCCACCGTAAACGACGACCACCCCACCTCAACAGGGGGTACTTACGAGCTACAAGCCAAACTAACAGCTGCCCACGCAACAAATACACCGGAATCACGCTGAAGTCATTCCGTAGCATCAAATCCGGAACAGCTCAGTACCAAGTTTAAGGCTCCGTCAGCGCGTCAAGTAACCCGACGCCAAAGGACGTCGGACCGCCGACGCGTCGGCTGCTGTGGCATGTGTCTTCTTGACTTCTGCCTGACAGAGGCACCAAAGCAGAATTGCGGAGGCCGGTTGGCCTAAAGCGCCTGACAACGCGAACGTCATTGCCACCAAGACTAGCCTGGCTGCCAGCGGGAGATTCGTGCTTTTCATAATGAGCATTGCCATGACCACAGTGCATGCCAGGCCGATTGGTATTCCATACTCGACGATGAGCTTTGGTGTGAATGTGTAATTCACACCCTGACCATAGGCCTCGGCTGTCGCGCTTACGCCGCCGGGACCCAGACCTGTGACTAATGCTTCTGGGGCGTCGGCAACAAATCTCCACAAATGATCCCACGGGTCGATGAATCGAAAAGAGGCAGAACTACCGTTGGTTTGGAATTCACTACTCCGGGCGAAGACGGTTTCAATTAGGCCAGTCAGCATCAGAACAATAAAGCCGAGTGCGACCGCAAGAGTGCTAAGGACTCGTTCCTTTGAACTGCCGGTGAGAGCGAATCCAACAACTCCAACGGCTAACGCGATGATCCCAGTCCCGGACCCGGTAAATAGAACAGCAATAATGAAAAGCGGAACTAGCAGAGGCTTCTTTCGAAGCGACATAATGGCGCCTAGGGCGAAAAATTGGGATGCCATGCTGGGCTCAAGGAATACCATGCCATTGGCCCTAATAAGGTGAACGCCTAGTCCTGGAATATCAAGACTGGCCCTGTGGACGTACCCCGGAATTATGTATTCCTTCGACAATAAGGCGACCAAATCCAAGAATGGGCCGCCGGCGATTTGTACGCCGAACTGAATAATCGCAATCAATGCCAGAATGCTGACAGTCCACAAATAGGTGGACGTAATCGCATCATCCAACCCTTGGGTTCTTGGCGCCACGAACAGGAATGGCACCCAGCAGGCGGCGATATACCCAAATGAAAAAAGCGATGGCGGATCACTACTAAGCAGAAGCCAACCAACAAGACAGGCCGCTAAGGCCAGGGCCAGGGAAGATCCAAAAGTAAGTCTCGACGTGCTAAGTCGGATTCTTCCCCCGACCCAGAGACCGATGATACAAACCCAAAACAGAACCAGCGCGAGGGGCACACCAACCCCAGGGATCGCAAGTTGCTGACCAACGATGGATAGCACCAAGAGGCCACAAATAACCCGCCTGGTGAGAAGGTCTGGCTTTCCAGGCTGAGCCTGATGAGCACCCCGAGTCAGAAATGAACCTGCTCGGAGCCCGGGCGGCTTAGTAGGATTCGGCGTAGACTTTGCTGCTACCACCAAAGAAGTTTGCTCCTGCTGGCGTTTAGTACGTATTCATCTACTTTCGGCCTATCGGCCAGAACCCGGGCGGGGTTGCCTCCTGCGAGTGACCACTCTGGGATATCTTTGGCGACGACCGATCCAGCCGCAACTACTGACCCAACTCCAACTGATTTGCCGGGGATGATTAGCGTTCGCGCGCTGATCCAGCAGTGATGGCCGATCCGTACGGACTCGCTCGTGTACGCGAAATCGGACGACTTCCAGTCATGCTGGGCTGTCCAGATCTGGACGCCCGTGTTGATACTGACACTGTCACCAATGGATAAACCCCCTCGAGCGTCGAGTACAACGTCCTCGGCTACGTAGCAATCATCTCCAATGATTAGGCGGCGGGCACACCGGACCTGCAGCCCGCGATGTAATGCGACACCCTGCCCGATCGTTGCTCCCCAGGCGCGAAGCGTCAACTGTCGAATCACGTTTGATGGAAAATAGCTAACAAACCAGATTGTATTGATCTCAAGAGAAGATAGTACCCGCCGAATCGCTGATGTAAATTTAGGTGATTGCATGCGATGTTCCTAAAGTGTGGCACAAGATCACGGGATTAGATTCCTTTTTCGGTGAAAAGTGCGTCTTTGAGTATGGCGCGCATTTTTTCGACAAAACCTTCCTGACCATACTGCAGAGAATATGAGCGAATCGCCTCATAGTCCCACCGGATCGTGCGGAAGTGATCTATGGCGTCGCTGAGACTGGATATGGTCGGTTCGTTGAAGAGGACACCAGTTTGCCCATTAATCACAGTTTCACGGGCGCCCCCGCCGGAGAAGCCGATGACCGGCGTTCCCGCGGCCATCGCTTCCAAGGGGACCATTCCGAAGTCGTCACTGCTGGGGAATATTAGTGCTTCAGCATTTGCTATTAGATCACTCAGTTCATCGCCAGTCTTATTCCCCACAAATGTGACGTTACTCGGGGCTGTTGCCTCAAGCGCTAGTCGATCTCTACCATCACCGACCACAAGTAGGCTAAGGTCTGGCCGATCTCTAAGCGTGTCCATCAATAATCCAACCCTCTTGTAGGGTTCCACAATTCTCCCCACCCAGACAAAATAGGTGCGTTTGGGGGCATCTACGGGGTGAAACGATTGAGTATCAATGGGAGGAGGAATGACAGCATCCGCATCTAGGCCCCAGAATTCCCTAATTCGATCCGCCACTATAGTGTTCGTCGCGATTATTACATCCGCCTCATTCGCTGCCTTTTTGTCTAGGTAACGAAAAGAGGCCAAGAGTATAGAAACTAATCTCTGGGCGAACGGATTGCTCGGGAAGTAGTCGCTGACTCCGCTGTAAATCTGTCTAAACGGTGAGTGGCAGTAGATTACTTTCAGGCCCGTCGTGCGACGCAGGTGTGCCAGCGCATACGATGACGCAAGAATGTTATCGGTGGTTGACGGGATCATGCGTATAAGCGGGTATAGCAGTGGTGTCATCATCCGCACGGTGCGGCCCGACGCCGTATCCACGGGTAAAAGCATTCCCGTCGGGCTTGAAGCTTGATCAGGCAGCATTCGTGTCGTTACTTCAGAGTTTCCGCTGATCACCCACGTAGAAGAGTCTGGCAAAACGTGAGAGGCCAGTACTTCGGTGCACTTTTCTGCGCCACCCCAAGAATGGGTGAAGTCGTGAGTGATGGTCCAGGCACTGGTATTAGACATGACGTCCTGTCTGTGTTGACGTGTGAGGTTAATCAAGTGACGTCGGCGTCTATTTGCGCTCACCAAATCGTGCGGGGAAGCTGGCTGACTCGCGCGGTTGCCCACTAAGGATTTCTGACTTGAATGAATCCACTGGAGAGACGGATGAGGGTATGCGATCTTCGGACGCCTCTGACAGTCTCGTCTCCAATAAAGTTCGGGACTCCGGTGGCGCATTCTTTTTCCTGCTTCTCAAGGGAAGATTAGGTCCATGCGAATCGTAAGAGTTGTAACTGTATGCGTAGGCGTCAGGCCCCTTGACGGGAAGTAGGTTCAGGACGACCCCCAGGAGGTTGGCTCCAACCATCTGAAGTGCACCTAGCGATTTCTCTAGCTCTGGCTGTTTTATTGCCTGTGAGCCAATTACCACGACAACTCCGCCAACCTGTTGCGATAGAACCGCTGCGTCAGTTACGGGCAGCAGCGGTGGAGCGTCGACGACAACGATGTCGAATGCATGTTCAAGTCGTCCCAGTAGTTGGCCCATCGCTTCGGACCCGAGTAACTCACTCGGGTTTGGTGGAATCTCGCCGGAAGTCAATACATACAGGGAATCGTCCCCCCAGGGCTGCAATAAGTCATTCACGTCAGCAGCCCGCACCAAAGCTGTTGTTAAACCTGCGTTCCTCTCAAGGCCCAGATATTCATTAATCATTGGACGACGCAGATCGGCATCTACTAGGCATACTGATTGCCCCGCCTGGGCAAGTGCGATTGCCAGGTTTGTTGCCGTTGTACTTTTACCTTCACCAGGGAGCGACGATGTGACCAGGACAGATTTGGCCGTGCCCGAGACATTCGCGAATTGAAGGTTCGTGCGAAGCTGACGAAACGATTCAGCACGCGAACTTTGCGGGGCGGACTGTGTCAGCAAGGGTTTCTTTGTGGCGTCTTGATCGAACGAGATGCCGCCGAGGAGGGGTGCGTCCGTCACTCTTCGCAAATCCGCTTCTCCGCGAATTCGATTGTCGAGCGAGCTGCGCAACATCGATACTCCAACGCCCGCAGCCAGACCAATTAGAACGCTTAGGAAAAGATTCAGTCGCGTGTTGGGAGACGAAGGAGAGACGGGGGCTTTTGCGGGGGTGATGATGGATAGGCTTACAGGTGACGTACCGCCGTTTTTTGGCTTCTCTAGACTGTCCACTGCTCGCACGAGGCTACTCGCAATAGCTTGGGCAGCTGCCGCCGCCTGAACGGGAGACTCGTCTGCGACAGCAATGCTGATGAGGACCGTGTTGAGATCGGCGCTCGCTTTTACGCGATTGGCCAGCTCATCTGCGGAGTCAGTAAGACCTAAGTCGTCGATGACGGGCTGAAGGACTACAGGCGTGGTTACGGTCTTTACGTATGACTGAACCCGAGCCTGACTGAACGTGTTTCCCTGCTGCATCTCGGTGATGCTTCCGGAGCCCTGAATGGCTACGAATAACTGCGTTTCTGCCGTGTAGGTTGGCTTAACTAGCACTGAGGCCGCGCCGCCCGTCAAAAGGCTGGCCAGCGTGATTGCCAGAATGAGAGCCCAGTTGCGGCGCAAAACGCGCAGATAATCGTGTAGATCCAAATCTGGGTCCCCCTGTGTCAAATGCTGGAGGCAGCCAGATGGCGGGCCACCAGAACGGCAGTATTCGTGCGGTCACTGTAATTCTACCCGGCGCTGGATCGACGTCGGTTCAGCTGGTCAATCGTCTAGGTACTGCGGAGATCATCTATATGGGTGGAGGCGTTAAATTCTTGGCCAGGTCGATTTAGGGCTTGCCTGAAAGATTCCAGGTGCAACGAGTCTCGTGCCTTTGATGGCGCCGACGGACGCCGCTTGAGTCCCTGTGCTCGCGCTCGGCCAGCCCCAGTTTTCCGCGGCGCCGCGGAAAACTGGCCGCGACTTGCACGATCTGGACGCTGGAGGAATGAAGTACCAGCACTTCGGTGTTGATTGCCGTTGGTCGAGCTCACGCGACTATACCCACGCTCCTCAGGACGAGGGGCAGGCCCCTCGCGACGGAAGAGTGCGAGCACAAGAAGACGTTTCTTACTTGGGGAAGCCATCATCTACTTTTCACCAAGCCTCTTTAGAATTTTGCTAACGGCTCCCAAGCCAACTCGGTGGCCTGGATCTTATACCGGTCAGTGTCGATCTGTTCGTGCGGGCAAACGCGGCGGCTGAAAATTCCACTGCAGAATCGACGTGCTGCAAGTTGCGGAATGTGGAAGGTAGTTTCGCTTCTTCCGCTGCTCACCAGAACCAAACTGGCCATCAGTCTAAATGTGGCATCCTGCATCTCCACCACGAGAGGGAGCGCCGAGCGGTGCCCACGACGCTCAAGGATGTGGTGCCTCTCCACCGGTGCCATGGCGACGCTCTATCATTAGAGGTGCGTGGTGCCGCTGGGGTGCCAGATATGGGGGATCTGGTGACGATGTCTGCCACAAAAAAACGTGAACTTCGTCAACTTACCGGCATCCGTTTCGTCGCAGCGCTTTGGGTGGTGCTTTTCCACTACCAGTTTCAGATCCTCGGGATTCTTCCCGAGGCGCACGCTGTGTGGTCGTTATTCAATGCTGGGTATATGGCTGTTGATCTCTTCTTCGTGCTAAGCGGATTCATCATCAGCTACCAGTACCTCGGGAAATTCAACAGCGGGCGGGGCGATTACAAATCCTTCCTATGGAAGCGCTTAGCGAGGATTTATCCAGTCCACATAGCCACCTTGTTCGTGTTCGTCGTGATGCTGGTGGCTGGCAAGATGGCTGGTATCGGAGTCGGCGACCCAACACAGTTCACCTTGTGGGGGGCAATCAAGGACGTCCTGCTGATCCGGGTGTGGGTGGGGGCAGACATCGGCTGGAACTACCCAGCTTGGTCGCTAAGCGCCGAGTGGCTGTCGTATTTGCTCTTCCCCCTCATCGCTGGCGCCGTTGCCGTCATCGCTCGACGCGGACGTGCCACCATCATCGCTCTGATTGGCCTACTGGTTGTTCTTGAAGGTGTCGGCGCGGGGCTGATCCCTTCGCTGAACAACATGGCAGTCCCTGCCGTGCGTGTACTTATCGGCTTCACCATCGGGATAGCAATTTACTGTCTGGTCCGCGACCGGCCTCAGTCGAACACGGCGGGCTGGCTCGGCCTTCTTCTTCTCGTGGGCTTGATTCTGATCACTCCTCTGGTTTTGGAGCCGCCTGTCCGCGCCTCGGTCGGTGTCCTCCTGGCATCAGCGGCGATCTACTTCCTTGCTGTCGGTGGAGGCCCGGCAGTGCGTTTGCTGGGCTCGAGGGTGCTGGAGTACGGTGGCCGGATCTCCTTCAGCATGTACATGACTCATGCGATTGCCCTGATCGTACTCGGTAAGGTTTTCGAGATTGATTCATGGGTGGACAGGCCCCTTGTGCTACGCATTGTCGCCGTTGCCGCACACATCGTGCTTGCTATCAGCGCGGGTGCGGCGGCTTACCACCTAGTCGAGAAACCCGCCCAGCGGTACATGGTTCGGGCCAGCGGTCGCCGACGGGCCAGCCAACCGCCAGCCGAACAGGCCCGCGACTATGCACCTGTCGACTAGATGTGACTGGCTTCTAATTGTCTGCGAAGTCCGTTCGTAGGCATCGGCTTCGTTGTTGCGGCACACGTGCGTCCGGTCCGAACCCCAGGCTCGTTCCTGCCCTGCCCAGCGTCAACGAGATCTTGTGGGCAGGGCGAAGCGGTCACACTGTGTAAGTGCTGGCCATAACGATCTCACCCCAGGGTGAGGCTGTCCGCAAGGATTTACGTCCGAGACAAGGTACTACCTTGCTAAATCCTCCAGGTCCGCAGTGCGCAGAAAGCAGCTCTGGCCAGCGTCTGAAAATACCTCCAGATGTGGCTGTTTCCGGGTCCGCTCCACCGATCAGCCCGAACGTGTACATACTTAGTATGCCGCCCTCCGCAACATCGACAACGCCCAAATCACCGCGTTCCCTAAGCCCCTGGGGTTGCGGTGGTTGCCTTTGTTCTACCACCGCACCCAGCTGGCGCCCAGCCGTCACTCAGCGGGGTTATGGAAACGTTATATATGCTTGATGAGTGAATTTTAGGTCAAGTAGCGGAATCCTGAGCATGAGCGAACGCCCGGCCGCGCCCGAACCCGGGCTGGTGTCCGGGCGGCAGCACGCGCTCGATGGCCTGCGTACCGTCGCGGTAGCTGGCGTTTTTCTCTTCCACACCGTCACTGGGTTCGCCCCCGGTGGGTCCATCGGCGTGGACGTTTTCTTCTCGCTCAGCGGCTTTGTCATCACCCGGCTGATCATGAAGGAGTACCGCCACGGGCCGGCTCCGCCTTGGAGTCTTCTACGTCAAACGGCTCGCCCGGCTCTGGCCGGCGTTGCTGGTTCTTTGTGCTGGGGTGGTCATGGTCGGCCTGGTCTTTCCGGCATCGGGGTGGGGTGGCCAGGAAGCCGATGCTATTCCGGCGGCTGGCTATGTGATGAACCTGTCCAACTTCGGAGCCTTCGGTTCCTCCACCGGCGGCGGTGCGCTGAGCCCAGCGTGGACCCTCGCCGTCGAGGAGCAGTTCTACCTGGTCTGGCCAGTGCTCCTTCTGGTCATGCTGCGGTTCTGGAAGGTCCGCACTGTCGCGTGGATCACCGCCGTCCTGGCGGCCGGGTTCCTGGTTTCACGGTTCTTCCTGGTCTCCGGCGGGGCACCGCTGGCCCGCATTTACAACGGGCCGGACACGCGGGCCGACGAGTTGCTGCTGGGCTGCGCCTTGGCCCTGGTGTTGACGTCCATCAGCCCCGGGTCGCGGCTCCACATCTCGCTACAGACCGGGGTGCGTCGGTTCGGTCCACTGGCGGGACTCGCCCTGCTGGTCGCCGTGTTCGCTCTCAAGGAGCCCAGCGAGCCCGGAGCCTGGTTTCATGTCATCTGGACCGCCGGTCCGACTGCTTTGGCAATGCTGGCAGCGCTGGTCATCGGATGGCTTGTCCTTCAGCCTGACAGCCTGATTTCAAAGATCCTGGGCCACCGCTGGCTGTCCGGCCCGGGCCGGGACCTGTCCTATGGCATCTACCTCTGGCACTTGCCGGTCTTTATCCTGCTGATTCCGCTAGTTCCATCACTCGCCGTCCGCGTGCCTCTGACGGCAGCCCTGACCGTGCTGATGGCCTACGGGTCGTTCCGTTTTGTGGAAACACCTATCCGGCGCTGGGCCTCCAGAAAGTTGGAGCCCGCCGTCGTCCGTCCGGTTCCGGAGCCCGTGCAGGAGCCCGCCCAGGAACTGGCGATGGCCGGGGCGTCCGGGAAGTAACGTCAGGCGGCGTCACCCGAGTGCTCAGCGCACCGCACCGTCGCAATGAGCTGGCTGCCGTCGTCGGCCTTCTGGTAGATAGTTACGTGGTTGGTTGCTTTGGCGCAGAGCGCGCAGAAAGTCGTGTGTTGTTTAGTCCCCATGAGGAAATAATACGCAGGAGAAAGTTTCGGATGGGTAAACATTGCCCTTTCGCGGCAGGTTGAATGCCCTACCGCGTATCAACATCCTCAAACACCAGAAAAGTCTGCGTGTCCTGGACCCCCGGCATGGCTTGCAGCTGGTCGAAAATCACCCGGCGCAGGTCGGAGTTGTCGATGGCGCGCACCAGCAGGATCACATCAAAATCGCCTCCCACCAGCGCGATGTGGTGGACCTCCGGGATGGAGCTGAGCTGTTCGCGCAGTTCACGCCACGAGTGTTGGCTTACCTTGAGTGTCACGTAGGCGGAGGACTTCAGCCCGGCCTTGATGGGGTCCACCAGCGCCGTGAATTTAGTCAGCACACCCTCGCCGGTCAGCCTGGCGATGCGGGTATAGGCGTGGGCCCGGGAGATGTGGACGTTCTCGGCCACCTGCGTCACGGACATCCGCCCGTCCCGGGTGAGCTCGGCGATGATCCTGCGGTCCACGTCGTCCAGGGGCACCTCCCCGGAATCTCCCTCAAGTCGTGCCAATTCGTCCACCGCTCCCGCTCGTTGTCCGGATCGCATTTCAATTCGTCTTCCAGACTAGGTCCATCCGGCTGAACCTTCCACGATTCGTTGAACTACTGGATACGAAACTTCCCTCAGGGACGGTTAGCGGTGGTGGGCGTGTTCAGAGGACGATGTTGCTGGTGTAACGGATCTTCGCAGCAGCTGCCATCACATCGGAGACGATGCCCGGCGCGTTCAGGGGTGAGGAGAACTCTGGGGCGGCCGGTATGGCGTCCTCGGTCCACAGTGTCACCACCTTGCGGCTCAGGGCCATGGCCGAGAGGGAGTACACGCCATCAACGTCCGGCCACGTCTCATGGATGGCACGGGCCCAGGCTCGGGTTCGCTCCTTCTCGCCGAAAGCGATCTGCGCCGAACCGCCGGCCGGCAGCAGCCAGTCTCCCGTGAGGTCGGCCAGTACCAGGTCACGCTTGGTACTAAACGCAGTGACGTAAGGGTCGTCGCGGTCGACGTCGACGAAACGGGTCAGCTGGAATACCTCCGCCAAGCACGTCAGCACGTCCTCACCGAGGTAGGCGGCACCCAACGGCGCGGCATCACCTGGCGGCAGCGGGTGAGGTTCCCAGCGTGAGCCCGGCACGGGCCCCCAGGTGCGCAGGCGGTTCCACGGCACCACATGCCACGAGGCGGTGAAGTGGATCCGCCACAGCACGGAGCCAGCCGGTATCGTCTTTGCTTCGTACCCCAGAGCCCGCAGGGTAGCCGTGTCCGGCGGGTACTGGTCTACCATCAGTAGCCGGCCGCCAGTCCCTCGGCAAGGTCGACGACGACCTTCTTGCTGCCGCCGGCCTCCAGCCATGACTTGGCCGAGACGTGCATTCCGTTCAGGACCAGGTCGGGTTGGGGCGTCAGGAAGAACCCGGCCACCGCCTGCGGGTGCAGGTCGTCGGGCAACGCACCAAGAACGTCCTCCAAGGAGGGGATCGACTTGTCACCCGTATCGTTAAACTGCCATTGCGGGAAGGCTAACTTGCCGTTGACCAGGTACGAGTAGAGCTTCCGTGCCGATTTGTAGTGTCGGATGGTGGACGCGGACATGCGCATGCGCTCGGCGACCTCGGCGGCCGTGAGGGCAGAAGCGTCAAGAACGATCCGGGCGGCGGCGTTCGCCGCGGAGGCGATAGCGACGGCGGCATGGTCGGCTGCGATTCCCGAGTTCTTGTCCCAGAAGTCCCGGTCGCGTGCAGACAGGTCGGCTGCCGTCGTGCTGCGGGTCATGTCTACCAGGGCTGAGACCAGGTCCTGTTCAGAAAACGAGGGACGGGCAGAGCTGATCCATGCATTGAGGGTGCCGGCCCCGTGGCCAAGCTTCATTCTGGTGCGGCGGTCCTTGACAGCGATGACGTCTCCTAACGACCTCCACAGTCTATGCCATTGCTAATGATTGTGGGAAAGGGGAGGTTTAGCCGCTAGCTCCTCGGAAAGGCGCCAGACCAGGCCCAGCGTTTACCGGCTGAAGAGGCTGCCACGAAAGCGGTCGTTTGTTTGTTCGGGCAGCTCCGCGTGAGGCAGGCGTGGGGCCAAGACGGTTTTACCCTTTTCAATCTGGTCTCAGAGGCGCGGTGTTCACGGAGCAGTTTATGGCTGAGGGATCATTGGCCCGGTCTGCAATTGAGAGCGCCGAACGTAAGCTCTGCGGATGCCGGTATTCGTACGGACTCCGACGAACAAGGCATACGAAATTATCGCCCCCGGCCAAAAGGGCGGGGGCGATCTCTAATCCCTGGGGGATGCCCACTCCGCCGGACCGATAGTCGTGCCAATTCGTCCACCGCTCCTGCCCGTTGTCCAGATCACATTTCAATTCGTCTCCCAGACTAGGCCCATACGGCGGAACCTTCCACGATTTACCGAAGGACTGGATACGAAAGTTCCATGGGGACGATACTGGGAGTGACTAGTGGCTATAGAAGGACGGACCAATGACGATCTCCGCGGACCACCCTGCGCAGGACCAGGCCCAGCGTTTGCCGGCCGAAGATGCCGTATCCGAAGCGGTACGGAAGTTCGGCATCACGGTGGAGGACTACATGCTGCCCGCCCGCCACCAGATCCAGATGGTGGACCCCGACGGACGGCTCCTGGCAGAAGGTGAGCAGGGCACCGAACCCGGCCACGAGTACCCGCTACCCTCCGATGCGGAACTGCTGGCCGCGTACGAGCAGCTCGTCGTCGGCCGCCGCGTGAACGATCAGAACTCGGCGCTGGTCCGGCAGGGCCGCATGGCGGTGTACCCGTCCAGCCATGGCCAGGAAGCCTGCCAGGTGGCGGCGGCACTGTGCCTCTCCGAGGGCGACTGGCTGTTCCCCACCTACCGGGACGCCGTGGCGGTCATGGCCCGGGGCGTTGATCCCGTGGAGACCATGACCATCTTCCGCGGCGACTGGCACAGCGGCTACGATCCGGCCCGGCACAAAGTGGGCATCCAGTGCACGCCGCTCACCACCCAGCTGCTGCACGGCGTAGGTGTGGCGCATGCGGCAAAGCTCCGTGGTGAGGACACCGTGGTCCTGGCGATGTGCGGGGACGGCGCCACCAGCGAGGGTGACTTCCATGAGGCCCTGAACTTCGCCGCCGTGTTCCACCTGCCCGTGGTCTTTTTCGTCCAGAACAACAAGTACGCCATCTCGGTTCCGCTGGCGCACCAGTCCGTGGCGCCGTCGCTCGCCCACAAGGCAGTGGGCTACGGCATGGCCGGCGAACGGGTGGACGGCAACGACGTGGTGGCCCTCCTCGCCGTGCTGGACCGGGCCGTTGCGCTGGCCCGGGGCGGCTCGGGTCCGCTCCTGGTGGAGGCACACACGTACCGGATGCAGGCACACACCAACGCCGACGACGCCACCCGCTACCGGCAGGACAGCGAGGTGGCTGAATGGCTGGCCAAGGATCCCATCAGCCGGATGAAGACCTACCTCACCGGGCGGGGACTGCTGGACGACGACGGCGCCGCGCGGATCGCGGAAAAGGCGGAAGCAGTTGCCACTCAGTTGCGGGACGGCCTGGGCGAGGATGTCCCGGTGGACCCGCAGGAACTCTTCCGGCACGTGTTCTCGGTGCCCACACCACAGCTGAAGGAACAGTCCGCCATGCTGGCCGACGAACTTGCCCGCGAAGCGTCAACCCAGGAGGCGGCGAAATGAGTCCCACCATCACCACCTCCTCTGAGGCGAACGGCAACGTCAGCGCGGCAACCGCACGGGCTGCAGCGTCCGCCGCTTCTGTGGCTGAAGCGTCCGGGCCGCAGGCCGTCACCATGGCCAAGGCCCTCAACACGGCATTGGCCGATGCCATGCACGCCGATCCGTCCGTGCTGGTCTTCGGCGAGGACGTGGGCCTCCTGGGCGGGGTCTTCCGCATCACCGACGGCCTCACCAAGACCTTCGGGGAACAGCGCTGCTTCGATACCCCGCTGGCCGAGTCCGGCATTGTGGGCATGGCCGTGGGCATGGCCATGAACGGGATGCGGCCGGTGGTGGAGATGCAGTTTGACGCGTTCGCGTACCCGGCGTTCCAGCAGATCGTCAGCCACGTGGCCAAGATGCACAACCGCACCCGGGGCACCGTGAAACTGCCCATGGTGATCCGGGTTCCCTACGCCGGCGGCATCGGGGGAGTGGAGCACCACTGCGACTCCTCCGAGTCCTACTACGCCCACACCGCGGGCCTGAAAATCTTCACGCCCGCCACCGTGGCCGACTCGTACCGGATGCTCCGCGAAGCCATCGATTCGGATGACCCCGTCATGTTTATGGAACCCAAGAAGCTCTACTGGTCCAAGGACCTGGTGGACCTTGACGATCTCCGGGCGCAGCACGCCACCAACGCCGCAGCCGGGACATCCTCGGAAGGCCGGGCCGCCGTCGCCCGTCCCGGGACCGACGCCACACTCATCGCCTACGGGCCGTCGGTGCCCACGGCGCTGGCGGCGGCCGCTGCCGCTGCGGAGGAGGGGCGCTCGCTGGAAGTCATCGACGTCCGCTCCATTGTGCCCTTCGACGACGAGACCGTATGCGCGTCCGTCCGGAAAACCGGCCGGGCCGTGGTGATCGCCGAAGCGCACGGGTTTGCGTCCGTGTCCTCCGAGATCGTGGCGCGGGTCCAGGAACGCTGCTTCCACCACCTCGCCGCGCCCATCCGCCGCGTGACCGGATTTGACGTCCCGTACCCGGCACCGAAGCTCGAGCACTACTACCTGCCCGGCGTGGACCGTGTCCTCGACGCCGTTGACGACCTCCAGTGGGAGAACTGACCATGAGTGAAACGAAAGTATTCCTGCTCCCGGACCTCGGCGAAGGCCTGACCGAAGCGGAGCTGGTCAACTGGCTGGTATCCGTGGGCGATGAGATCCGGGTGGACCAGCCCATTGCCGAAGTGGAGACGGCAAAGTCCATGGTGGAAGTCCCGTCCCCGTACGCCGGCACGGTGACGGTGCTCCACGGCGAGCCCGGCCAGACACTGGACGTGGGCAAGCCGCTCATCTCGGTGCTTCCGGTTGGGGCTGAGGTTTCGACAGGCTCAACCAACGACACTCCGGTGGAGGTTTCGACAGGCTCAACCAACGAAAGTCCGGTGGTTGAGCCTGTCGAAACCCAGGAATCGGGCTCCGGAAACGTGCTGATCGGCTACGGGACGCCTGGCGGCGGTGGCGCTGCCCGGCGGACCAGGGTCCCCCGGGCGGCGGTTGAGCCCGACGCCCAGAAGGCGGCCGATGACCTCCTGCTGCTCCGCGCAAGGGTCCCCGGGAAACTGGGAGCCGTGATTTCACCGCTCGTCCGGCGGATGGCCCGGGAACACGGCGTGGACCTGGGCAACGTTCACGGCTCGGGTGACAGCGGACTGATCATGCGTAGGGACGTTGAAGCGGTCATCCATCCGGCGGCGGAGGTTTCGCTCCCCACCCGCCCCCTCACCTCGCAAGCTCGGTCAGGGAACCCTGCGGTCGTGGCCCCAGGCTCAACCACCGAACGCCCGGAATCTCGACAGGCTCGATCACCGGAGGTTTCGACAGGCTCAACCACCGATCCCCGCACAGGTCTTGGCATTTCCTCCCGGACGCCCGTCAAGGGTGTCCGCAAGGCCGTGGCCGCCACCATGTCCCGCAGCCGTGCGGAGATCCCCGAGGCCACCGTCTGGGTGGACGTGGATGCCACCGCGCTGATGGAACTCCGCGCAGGCCTCAAGAATTCCGATCCGCACACTACGCCGGGACTCCTGGCGTTCATCGCACGTTTTGTCACTGCTGGGTTAAAACGATTCCCGGACCTGAACACCCGCATCGAAACGGCCGACGACGGTGCCCAGGAGATCGTTGGCTTCGCCGGCATCAACCTGGGCTTCGCGGCCCAGACAGACCGCGGGCTGATGGTCCCCTCGATACGCGATGCGGACAAACTCAGTGCCCGTGAACTGGACGTGGAGATCCGCCGGCTCACCGCCGTCGTCCGCGAGGGCAAAGCGACGCCGGAGCAACTGGGCAGCGGCACCTTCACCCTGAACAACTACGGTGTCTTCGGTGTGGACGGTTCCGCGGCCATCATCAACCACCCCGAGGTGGCCATCCTCGGGGTGGGACGCATCATCGACAAGCCGTGGGTGGTGGACGGGAAACTCGCGGTGCGCAAGGTCACCGAACTGACGCTCACCTTCGATCACCGCGTGTGCGACGGCGGCACCGCGGCAGGGTTCCTGCGCTTCGTTGCCGATGCGATTGAGAAGCCTGGGTCGGTACTGGCTGATATTTAGTTGCTGCTGGGCGCCGGCCCGAAGATCCATCGCATTCAGCTGGCGCCCAGCCTCCACCCAGCGGGGTTATCAAAACGTTATATATGCTTGCTTGGTGAATTTTTTGTTAAACCGGGAAACCCCGGCAGAAACGGCAAGCCCGGCGGCGCCCCTATCCGGGCTGCTGTCCGGGCGGCAGCACGCACTCGATGGCCTGCGCACCGTCGCGGTGGCGGGAGTCTTCCTCTTCCACACCGTCGCCGGGTTCGCCCCCGGTGGATCCATTGGTGTTGACGTCTTCTTTACGCTTAGCGGCTTTGTGATCACTTTGCTGATCATGAAGGAGTACCGGGCCACGGGCCGGCTGCGCTTGCGCGTCTTCTACGCCAAGCGGCTCGCCCGGCTCTGGCCGGCGCTGCTGGTTCTGTGTGCTGTTGTTGTTACGGGCGGCCTGATCTTTCCGTCGTCCGGGTGGGGCGGTCAGGCAGCCGACGCCATTCCGGCCGCCGGCTACGTGATGAACCTGTCCAACTTCGGAGCCTTTGGTTCCTCGACCGGCGGCGGCGCGCTGAGCCCCACCTGGACCCTCGCTGTCGAGGAGCAGTTCTACCTGATCTGGCCGCTGCTCCTGCTGCTGATGCTGCGGTTCTGGCGGGTCCGCACGGTCGCCTGGGTCACTGCCGTCCTGGCGGCCGGGTTCCTGGTCTCGCGGTTCGTCCTGGTCTCCGGCGGGGCATCACTGGCCCGGCTGTACAACGGGCCCGATACCAGGGCTGACGAGCTGCTTCTGGGGTGCGCCGTGGCCCTGGTGTTGTCCTCCATCCGCCCGGGCTCCCGGTTCCATGGCTCGCTGCAGGCCGGTGTGCGCCGGGGCGGTCCGTTCGCGGCACTCGCCCTGGTGGCCGCCGTGTTCGCACTCAAGGAGCCCACCACACCCGGGGCCTGGTTTGATGTCTTCTGGACCGCCGGCCCCACCACCCTGGCGATACTGGCCGGGCTGGTCATTGGCTGGCTTGTCCTTCAGCCGGATGGCCTCATCTCAAGAGTCCTGAGCCACCGCTGGCTTTCCGGCCCGGGCCGGGACCTGTCCTATGGAATGTACCTCTGGCACCTGCCGGTCTTCATCCTGCTGATTCCCCTGGTGCCCTCACTCGCCGTCCGCGTACCGCTGACGGCAGCCCTGACAGTGCTGGCGGCTTACGGGTCATTCCGATTTGTGGAAGCACCCATCCGCCGCTGGGCCTCCAGAAGGCTGGATCCCGCCGTCGTCCGTCCCGTTCCGGAGCGGGAGCTGGCCGGGGCTGCTTCAGAGATCCGACGGTAGAACAAAGAATTCCGGGTTCCCTGGATGAATACTGGTGGAGCCACACCCGGCCGTAGCGGCACCGGGCGCCACACCCCGGTTCCCGGTAACGCGCTCCGTGAGCCACTGCAGCAGCTGCCTCGAAGGCGGGAGGTGCTGCCCAGCCGATGAATGCTGTTGCTGGTGCCAGGTCTTCGCCTCTTGGGCCGAACCGGTTACGGCCAGGAAGCCGGTTAGCGGGCAGGCTTCCAGCGGGCCCGGGTGAGGCGAGCCAAGCCGGACGAACTGCCAGTGGAAAGTGAGAGCGCCCAGAAAAGTTCCGATGGTGTCTTGGCGGCGGGTCGATGGGACAGCGGAGATCCAGGCAAGGACGTGTTTTGCGGGCATAGGGCGTCCCAGGTGGTAGCCCTGGCCGTAAGGGACGCCGAGGATGGTTGCTGCCTCGGTAGCCCCGGAGTCCTCGAGTCCTTCTGCGACAACCTGCCACCCCATGTCCTGACCCATCGTGATCATCGAGGCGAGGAATGTCAGGGTGGTGATCGGCGACGTGCTGAGTTGGGCTGTTATCTTGTGGTCGATTTTAACGGTATCGAAGGCCAGTGCGGTCAGTCTGCGTATGCTGCTGTGCCCCGCGCCAAGGTCATCCTGGGCCATTCCCACCCCGAGGGCGAGCAGTTCGTCGAAGATCCTGCGCTGGGATTCGCGGTCTTCAACGGGGGCTTCGAGGAGTTCGAGAACCAGCCGGTGTGGGGCGATGTTGTGGCGCTCCAAGGCTGAGGCGACCCAGTGAGGGCACTCCGGATTGAGCAGGGTGGAGGGGTGAAGGTTTACGCTTGCCCTCAGGCGGTTGCCTTGGCGGTCCCAGTCAGCGAGCTGCTTCAGGGTTTGTTCGAGTCCGTCGCGGAACAGTTGGTCGATGTCTTCTTGGTTCAGCTGGGGCAGGAAGGCTCCGGGTAGGAGGACGGTTCCGTCTTCGAGGCATAGCCGGGCCAGGGCCTCGAAGAGATGAATCTTCTCGTTACGAAGGTCCATTACCGGTTGGAAATACATCTGCAGACCGCCGGTGAAGAGCCGGTCCCGTAGGGCCTTGGCGGACAGACCGGTACCTGGGACGGGTTCATTCGGCCCGGCCTGCAAGGTCTCGGGCCCGCCGCTGCCGCGTGCTGACGCCTTAGCCGTGTCATCCAGCTGCCACCACTGATCCCGGTTGGCCTTGCGGGATTTGAGGTCATAGAGCACGGCATCCGCCCGGCGAAGCACTGCGTCGCCGGAATCTACGGAGCACAGGGCCAAGCCGAGGCTCATTCTTATCTGGACGCTGACGGTGGGAGAGAGGCTCATGGCCGTGTCGACGGCCTCGTGAAGGCGGGCCAGGATGCCGCCGAGCTGTTCCTGGGCGGCATCCGGGTCCAGGTCCTCAATCACAATGACGAACTCGTCCCCACCGAGCCGTGCCAAGAAGTCCGTTTCCCGCATTTTAAGTCTCAGTCGCCGGGCGAATTCCATGAGAAGGGCATCGCCGGCCTCGTGCCCGTAGGTGTCGTTAACGGGCTTGAAGTCGTCAAGGTCGATGACCCCGACGGCGGCGTGTCCGGCCCCCCCTGCGTGGCGCCGCGCCAGTTCGCACAGGTACCGATCCAGAGCTGTGCGGTTCGGAAGGCCTGTCACGGGATCGTGAAGGGCCAGGAACCGGAGCCTGTCGCGAAGGGACTTCTGGGCAGTGACGTCCCTCTGGACACTGACGAAGTGAGTGACTGTGCCGTCGCCGTCCCGCAGCGGGGAAACCGTCAGGGCATTCCAGAAGGGAGTTCCGTCCATGCGGTAGTTAAGGATTTCGCCCCTGAAGGTTTCCCCGCGGGCGAGTGTCATCCTCAGGGCGGCGACGGTCAGGGTGTCCGAACCGGGGCCTTGGAGGAAACGGCAGTTCCGGCCCATGACGTCCTGCCCGCTGTATCCGGTGACGGCTGTGAAAGCGCCGTTGGCATAGATGATGCGCTGCTCCGCGTCGGTGATGAGGGAGCTCTCAGAGACGGTGTCCAGGGCACGGGCAAGCAATGCGTGGGAAACCGGGGCCGGAGACGTGTTCACTCCATCCTTGCCCGTGGTCAAACACCGCTCCCGCCGGAAAAAGTCCCGCCCGGGCCTCGCCAACACGCTCAATAACGCCTTCATAAAATCCCCCAATTCAAACAGGCTACACATTAGCGCCGGTACGGGGGATACGCGAATGCCCATCCGAAAGATGATGTCTGGCGGTTGGTCGATGTTCAGTGTTGACGCGTCCTTGGACGTGGAGGGTGGTTCAGGCGGCTTCCTCTGCGTGCTCAGTGCACCGCACGTTCGCAATCAGCGGTCCACCGGCGTCGGCCTTTTCGTAGTGGGTCACATGGGTGGTGATCCTGCCGCATTCCTCGCAGAAGCACGTGTGTTGTTTTGTCTGCATAGCGAGATGTTACGCAGATCGATGGATTTAAGGTGGGAAATCGGCCAGGAATGTGGATCTCCACATGCTGCCCGGCCGTGGCGGCCTCCCGGGAACTCCAAGGGCCCATGGGTAGAATCGAGGCCAAGAAGAACGCAGTCGCTTTCCGGAGGTACGGAGAAACAATGTCAGAATGGCTCGACGTCGGCGCGGACAACTATGTGCTGGTCACCGAAGGATCACTGCTGAACACCGGCCTGATTGTGGGCTCGGAGCGCGCCATGGTGATCGATACCGGCTGCGGGCCGCGGCAGGGGCGCGAGATCCTGGATGCCGTGAGGGAGAAGACCTCTTTGCCGTTGGTGGTGGTCAATACCCACGCGCACTACGACCACTTCTTCGGCAACGCCGTGTTCGCCTCCGGCGGCGCCACAGAGTTCTGGGCACACGAAAACTGCGCCCGGGAGATCGACGACCACGGGGACCTGCAGCGCCGGTTCGTAGGAACACTGGAGCCTGAGATGTCCGTGGGCGAGGGCGAGAACGTTGAACTGGTGGTACCCAACGCCATCGTCAAGGACCAGCCCGTGCTGGTGGACCTGGGCGGAACAAACGTCACGCTCTTCTATCTGGGCCGCGGCCATACCGACGGCGACCTCCTGGTGGGTACCGCCAGCACCCTCTTCGTGGGCGACCTCGTGGAGCAGGGAGCCCACCCGTCCTTCGAAGACTCGTACCCGGAGGACTGGGCGGACAGCCTGCGCCACATCTCCGCCCTGCGCCACCGCTACGAGTTCCTGATCCCCGGCCACGGCCTGCCCTGCAGCGACCAGTTCGTCAAGACCATGGCCAACACCATGACCACGGCCGTCCGCCAGGCCCAGCAGTCCATCCGCGAAACCCCCACGGACGCCACCAAGGCCATCCCCATCCTGCCGTATGGTCCGGAGCAGTCACGCTGGTTCATCAAGCGCCTGCAGGAGACCCGGCCGCTGCACTGAAGCTCTGGGGCTGACCACGAAGCGTTCCCCGCGGCCGGCCGTCCCTACAGTGGTTGGTGAGGCGCCTCTGCGTCGGCCAGTTCAAGCCCGGTGGACTGGTGTGCGCTTCGCAGCAGCGCGCCGGCCATGGCAAGCAACGGCAACACCTCGCGGTTGCTGAGCCGGTAGTGGATCTGGCCGTCCGCGCGCGCGGAAATAATCAACCGCTGCCTCCGCAGAACGCCGAGGTGCTGGGACAGGTTGGACGCTTCCAGATCGGTGGCTTGACGCAGCTCGCTCACTCTCACCGGCCCGCCTGCCAGCAACTCCAGCACCCGGATGCGGACAGGGTGGCTTAGGGATCGGAACAGGTCCGATTTCGCCTCAACTAACGCCGGCCCGTTGGATATCTTGCTCACAGGGGCAGCCCTTCCGTTCCTCTTGGTCTAGTTGCCGTGGCCGGGCCTGCCGGACCGTGCGTAGCGCAGTGGGACAGACCTGTCTGTCCCACTGACAAAAAGCATACGCCTGGTAGCTCGGAGGGTTCCCTTTTTCGTGGACATGCGGCAGACTCTTGAGCACTTGATGAATTGATAAATTACGATGTGGTGACCGCATCGGCGGAGAGGAACGCAATGGTGCGTTCCTTGCTCAGTGGCAACGACGCCGCGGAGGATCCGCAGACCAGGAGGATGGATATGGCTGGGATGTTTGTGCTGTTTGTTGATGCTGAGTCGAATTTCAGGTTCCGGGTCACCGCGCCGGATGGAACCGTGATGGCCGTGTCCAAGGCCTTTGACGGCAAGGCAGCAGCCGTGGCAGGCATTGCCGCCGTGCGGGAGTACGCCGGCATGGGACTGATCGCCGACACCTCCAAGGCGGCCGGCCCGGCAGCGCCGCCGGGGGGCCATGAAACTCCTGCTGCCCAGCTCCATAAAGTCCGGCACGTTCCCGTGGCGGCCGACCTACACGCCCGTGGCCGGGCGCTCCGTGCAGCGGCAAACGGTGTCCGGTGGGCCGGGGGAGCCTAACCCCGCCGGCACCCCGGACGTCCTCATGCCGCGTGGCCAGCAGGCTAGCGTCTTTGTCAGTGCCGGGCCGGGGCTATCGCCTGCGACCCCCACTGTATGGTATTTTCAGGCTACATGCCGGGGGGCGGACGTCTCCCCGCATGGGCCGGCGCGCCGTTCCTTGACTGTAAGCCGGACCCGCCAATGGATGAGGCTGTGGCGAGACGGTGATCCTTTTGAGGAGACATCATGCGTAGATCAGCAGTATTGTGCGGGACGGTGACGGTGGGGCTTGTCCTGCTCACCGCGGCAGGGGCACCTGCGGCTTCCCGGCCAAGCGCCAAGTCGGTGCCGAACAAGGAATTCGTAGCTCAGTTGTCGCCGTTGAACGCGGGCGCGCACACTGTTGCCGGCACAACCTACACGATTCCGTCAGCGAGCGGGACCGCTGTGATCACAGTCAACGGTGACGATATAACCGTCACTGTGGACGTCCAAGGGGTCACCGCCGGAACGCTCCACCCGCAGCACATCCACGCCGGGACCACCTGCCCCAATGCCAGCGATGACGTGAATCACGACAGCTTCGTGGACGTTATCGAAGGTCTGCCCAAGTATGGGCCGGTTCTGATCTCCCTGGACAGCGACCTGAACAGCTTCGCGCCCTCACTTGATTTCCCGGTGGCGGACGCGTCCGGCAGCTATCACTACAGTGAAGAGGCCGCCAAGTCCCACCTGCAGTCAGAACTCAAGCAGGCACTGAAGCTGGGGGACCGGCACGTGGTCATCCACGGCATCAATCCGACCGACCCGCTGCCAACCACGGTTGCGTCCCTGCCCGGACTTCCGGCCTGGGCGACACTGCCCGTAGCCTGCGGCCAGCTGAGCCAAAGCCGGTAATCCACGCAATCAGTAACACATCCATCGACCACAGGTTGCGCGGCTGCCCCGGAGGACGCAGCCGCACAACCTGGGGACGATGTGACTTGTCATCAACGTGACCAACCGATAACGTGACCTCTGATCGCATGGGGGATCACTTCTAACCTTCGGAGACCGTTGTGGCTCTCATTGACTATGCCTTGGCGCTGTGCGCACTGTTGGGCACGCTGTTACTTCCCTTCTATGTGACGTACCACGCACTGCGCCGGAAGCGACGCGCCGTGCGGGTGACCGCCACGAGGAGTAACCGCAGCTAGCCATGCCCTACATCGACATCAACCCGCATAAGGGCCGCCCCAAATGGCAGGCCTACACCGTACTCGCCGTCCTTCTGGTTCTCACCGCCGCCGTGGTGATTGCCGCGCTCAGCCGCGGCTGACCTCGCCATTCCGCACCAGCGCCTAGACTTACTGTTTGAATCAGTCCGTAAAGTGCCGCAGAACCTTGTGCCGAAAGTCCTGGGGGAACAGACATGCCCGATCCGGCGGATCAGAACGCACGCCCCATCGCAGATGCAGGGCTACCGCAACCGCCCCGCCGACGCCGTGACCTCCGTCGCGCCGACGGCGCCCTTTCGGATGCCCAGACAGGAACCATGCCAGCCGTAACGCCAGATCTCTCCAACACCCCCGACGCCGGCACCCCCGTACCGCGCCGCAGTTCCTGGGCCGAGGCGGCGGCCGCCGCCGACCAAGCCACACCCGCATCTTCTGCCCCCATCACCTCTGTTCCTGCGCCCACCCGCCGGCCCGCGCGGCCGCCCGTGACCGCGCAGCCACAGGTGGTACCGCAGGCCGGGCAGCCTGCCGGGCCGGACTCAGGCACCCCCGCAACGGCGTACGACGGCGACGAAGCCGCGCCGTCGTCGTCGTACGTTCCAGGGGAAGCACCGACGCCGGCGTTCCGGCGCGTCCGCCCTACCGCGGCGGACGTCATCGCCGACAGTCCCATGCCCGATTTCATCAGCTCCCCGGGCCTGTTTGTGCGCGAACAGAAACCGCGGCCGGTGGGCGGAGTCCGCGGCGCCCTCTACGCGCTCACGGGCGGGGCCTGGAACCTGGGCCCCGGCGCCAAGCAGCGCGAGGAAGACGAACTGGGCCGCCGCATCTCCCGTCAGCTGCAGGGCAGTTTCAACACCGCGGTCCTGAGCCTCAAGGGCGGCATCGGCAAGACCTCCACCACGGTGGGCGTGGGCCTGACGCTGGCCGAATTCCGTGGCGACCCGCCCTGCGCCATTGACGCCAACCCGGACTCCGGCGACCTCGTGGAACGCGCCCTGGGCGAAGGCATCTATCAGCAGGCCAGCCCGCGCACCATCACGGACCTGCTGGCGAACATCGAAGGTGTTGACTCCCTCACCGCACTGGCCCGGTACATGCACCACGCCGGCCGGCTGCACCTGATCGCGGGAGAGCAGGACCCGGAGGTCTCGGACTCGCTCACGGCCGCCGAGTACCTGCGGATCCGCAAACTCATCTCCAGCTACTACTCCGTGGCCCTGACCGACTGCGGCACGGGCGTGACCCACAATGCCATGAGCGGGATCCTGCAGTCGGCGGACAACATCATCATCGCCGCCGGGTATGCGGTGAGCGGGGCCAAGCGTGCCCGCAGCACCCTGCACTGGCTGGCGAGCCACGGGTACGAGGACCTGGCCCGGAACGCGATTGTGGTCATCACGGACAAGGACGAGGTCTCCTCCCGCGTGGACAAGGACGCCATCGAGGAACACCTCGCCGGGATCTGCCGCCAGCTCATCGCCGTCCCGCACGATCGCGGAGTGGCCGACGGCGACCTGGTCACCCTGGACGTGCTGAAGCCGGACACCCGGCGGGCGTACAAGGAAATCGCGGCGTCGATCGTGGACGGGTACCGGTAGGGTTTTTCGGACTTCACCGCGCCGGGATACGCCGGCGGCGGGCTAGAACGTAAGCGCAGCGACGAGGCTGGCGGCGCCGAGCAGGACAACTCCTGCGGACAAGGCCAAGACGCCGCCCGCATCGGCGTGGAGATTTTCGGCGTTAATGCCTCGGGAGCTTCGCCGGTACCGGATCCGTTGGGTGGCGAAGATACCACCGGCCGTGACCACTGCCGCGGCTACGAGGGCTAGAACCAGCGGCCCGTGAGTCGGCAACCAGCGCAGGAAAATGGCGCTGACGGTGAGCAGTGCCAGCAGTGTGCGGCCCCAGGCCATGACGGTTCGTTCGGGCTGGAGCCCCGGGTCCGTATGCACGGACACTGCTCAGCCCGCCAGGATCAGGAAAATGATGAGGCCCGCGGCTGTGGCTCCGCCCAGGGCCAGCAGCGGAACCAGCAGCGGCAAAGGCAGCGGCGTTCCAGCCCGCATGCTTCGCTCCACCGAGAGCCACCGGGCGGCGGCGCCCGCGCTGATCAGCATGCCGAGGACAAGCAACAGGACGGACAGCCCTTCCCGGACGGGTCCGCTGAAAAGCCCGCCGGCAAACGCCTCGATCGCGATACCGCCGGCCAGGAACGCCAGCGACGTCCTGATCCAGGCCAGGAACGTGCGCTCGTTGGCCAGGGTGAAGCGGGGGTCCGGTTCGGTACCACCCGGCAACAGCTTCCGGGCCAGCCAGCCGCGCGGTATCGGAGTGGCATCGGATGAGGGTACGGGTAGTGGGGACACGTTCCTAGTCTAGGGATGGTGCGGGACGGTTGCGATCAGCTCCGGCCCGTGGCACAGTGCGGAATCTTGCGGGAATGCACCCTGCCATCTTTGGCTGATCCTGAGGATCAATAACTAGCGTCGACGCATCAGCCATACGAAAAGGGGCGTCAACAATGACCATTCTTGAATACCTCACAGGCTTGGCAATCATCCTCGGATCCCTGATGGGCGCCATGGGGCTCGCGGCGGCGGTCGTGCGCCACAGGCGAAGCCACTAGTCGACTGGCGGCCTGGCCGCCAGCCACTCGTGGAACGTCTGGCGGCCAATTACCGCCAGGTGCCGGAGGCTTACGCCTATGGGCTGCCCGCGATGCAGACGCAGCACACGTGCATCCTCCTGCAGGACATCATCGAGCACTGCAATCTGCGCTGCCCCACCTGCTTCACCGCATCCGGCCCCCAGCTGCAGGGAGTGGCGCCGCTCAGCGAGGTGCTCGCGAATATCGACACCCGGCTTGCCCGCGAAAACGGGCGGCTGGACGTGCTGATGCTCTCCGGCGGCGAGCCGACGCTTTATCCCCATCTGGCCGAACTCCTGGATGAGCTCGTCGCCCGGCCGATCGTCCGGATCATGGTGAACAGCAACGGGATGCTGATGGCCACCGACGATGAACTGCTTGCACTGCTGGCCAGGCACCGGGACTGCGTGGAGGTGTACCTCCAATACGACGGACCGTCCAAAGAAGCATCCATCCACCACCGCGGGGGAGACCTGACCCGCTTCAAAGACATGGCCATCGCGCGCCTGTCCGAGGCAGGTGTTTTCACCACCCTGACGATGACAGCGACACTCGGCGTAAACGACGGTGAGGTCGGCGCCGACAGCGCGATCCCGCTCGAGCTGCGCAACCTCATGAAGTCCTCCCTGCCGGACCTGCTCAGCGAGCAATCCTCCCTGTCCCACCCGCGGACAATGGATCTTTGGAAGATCATCTGCGAACTTCTCCCGGTCCGCCAGGTCCGAGCCAGCGACAGGGAGGAATGATGAGTTCCGCTTCTGATGCCCGGCGTATTGCAGCCGGGCCGTCGCCGTCCAAGCTCGTGCGCTCGAAGCACGCAGGCCGACACGGACATAGTCCTGACCCTGAAACGGATCCGCAGTCCCCGCCGACCTTCGATCCGCTGCGGCTCTGCATCTTCGCGACCATTGCCCTGCTCGGCTGGGCAACCGGTCCGCTGGCACTGTCCGTATTCGCCGCCATCGGATTCGCAGGCTACTGGAAAGCCCGACGGCGGGGCCTGACGAGGTCGAAGTGCTACCTCCGCGATACGAGGCTGGTCCTGGCCTACCTCGGCATCCTGTTAGCGGCCGGGTTATGGGGGATATATTCGCTGGCAGCTCAAGTGTTCGGCTTTTAGAACCAACAACAGTGGGGCCCGATACCCCACGGAATATCCCGGTTCGCGATCACTATTGATGAGTCTCGTCGAGAGCTTTCATGTTGTCTGTCGCGCCCGTAAGCTTGGGGGCTGTGCCCCTTGTCCCGCAGCCCGTGAACAACCCGAATTCGCCCGGCTTCTCTAAAACAGCCGAAGAGGCCCGTGCCTGCGTGGCGGAGGCCAGATCCGATGGCGGTCCGCCCCGTGCCCTTAAAGCCATAGCATCCGTTTTCCTTGCGTTGATAGCACTATCTTTGACACCTGCTCACGCTGATGCTGTAACTGACAGCCCACCCTTACCGGTCCTCTCTTCTCATCCGTCCTCCTCTGCTCTACCCGCAGGGGAACAGCGGTACATTGTGCAATATGGCAGCGATGTGAATGCAGAAGCGGAGTCCAATTCTCTCCAAGAGAGAGGGATCGAAGTCAAAGAGACGCTCTCTCATACGATGAAAGCTTCAGTGGTTGTAGCGACCTCCGATGAGATAGAGACACTGAAGAAATCAGTACACGTAGCATCGGTTGAACTGGACACCCCTGTCTCAATCACCGGCTCCACCTCCATCTGGGGGCTTGATCGAATAGATCAACGAACAGGAAGAGACGGCCAATTCGCTATCGGTAATGAAGGCGCCGGGGTAAATGTCTACGTTGTTGACACCGGGCTCTACATGTCGCACTCAGAATTTACCGGCAGGGTTGCTGCCAGCTGGACGGGTATCAGCGATGGCAATGGGGCCAACGACTGTAACGGACACGGGACGCACGTCGCCGGAACAGTCGCCGGAACAACCTACGGTGTTGCCAAAAAGGCCGCTATCGTTCCCGTCCGAGTGGTCGAATGCGATGGAAGCGGCTGGAACTCGACAGCCATAGCAGGGGTCGACTGGGCGGTTGCACACCACATTGCCGGCCAGCCAGCAGTTATGAACCTCAGCATTGGTGGTTTCACCAGTTCCTCCTTTGACCAGGCTGTTCAGAGCGCGGTAAATGACGGCATCACGGTTGTGGCCGCCGCAGGTAACGACGGTGCGGATGCCTGCAATTCCTCTCCTGCCCGAATTCCGTCTGCCATTACTGTTGCAGCGACAGACATCAATGACGCTCAGGCATCATGGTCCAACTACGGTCCATGTGTGGACATTCAAGCGCCGGGAGTATCTGTCAGGTCGGCTTGGAACAATTCTTCTACCGACTACAACACCTTGAGCGGCACGTCAATGGCTACCCCTCACGTTTCTGGTGCGGCTGCTATTATGCTCTCCCGAGACCCCGCACTGTCGCCCGCACAGGTTCACCAGTCAATGATCAATAACGCTACAACAGGTGTAATTAGTGCCAACAAAGGTGCAACCCCTAATAGGTTGCTATTCGTCCCCGGCACGCCTCCTGTTCCTCCCTCCTGCTCGAATCTCAAGCCGGGGGATGCATGGGCTGGGGTAGGTACACGTTGTGGGCTCCAGGGATCGGCAGCTTCTACTTTCTCTATTACTGAAGACGCCCCGGGTCCCGCCTCCGCTGTAACGGCTCCTGAAGTTCCTGCTCCTGAGGCTCCCGTTACGGCTCCGGACGCAGCACCTTCCATTTCTGAAGACACCCCAGTATCAGCGCCAGCTACTACCGAAGATGCCACGGCTCCCGCACCCTCACCTGCACAACAGGTGCCTGTGCGGACTGATGCTCCATCTGAGGAGGTTGCAGCCACTTTCGCCCGGCTTGTGTCTGCTGCTGGCAATGCGGCCCAGGAAGCGGCGGCGGCAAAACCTAAAGTGATTTCACCTGAGGCTATGGCGGACGAAGTCACGAAAGAAGCTGAAACGACACCCTCGGAAACGCCGTCGTCAACAGCGATGGTGACCCCGCACGTGAGCGCGACTTCTGCCGCCTCACCAGGTGGAGTCACCTCCATGACTCCTGTTGGCGGTACATATGAAGGCGCTCCGGAAGTTCGTGCCGTCACCGGAGCGAATACCCCTGTCTGGGCGATCACGACCGGGGCATTTATGTCCGTGATCGGTGGAGCGGCCATTACAGGAATGGTTAGGAGACTGGCAGCCGCAAGACGCCAAAGATCAGGATGAGAAACATCGGTGTACGCCGTCGATAGCAGGCTCTTGAGTATGCCGGCCCGGCGACTTCGTCGCCCATGCCGCCCGCTGCGGTATCAGACACGGCTGCACACAGACAGGCACGACCAAAAATCAGCCGCGAAACCGTGACCAGTACATGGAAACAGAGAGCTGAAGGCGGGAGCGAGCGGGCAGGCGACTGCGGGACCAAGATTCGCGTGGTGCTGATGACTTAGGACAAACCAATGTCAACAGTCGCGGAGCATTTGTCCCCGCCCACGGCGCCGGCCGATACGTGCAGATCTACACCACCCACGAACGAGTCATATGCCCACGCCACGGTCTCTGGATCGGCGAGGGCGTCACCGGCTTCACCGATGCTGCCAGGCAACCCGAGACTTACGCAACTACCCCAACCGAGCCCTACGCCTCGCCGGCATCACCATCGCCTCAACGACTTTGCAGGAGACCTGGAGCCTGGCCCGGGGCTGGCTGGCCAGACGCGGGCGGCTCCGACACAATGAACCCTGGTGTTGCGCAGATCACATTCCTTGCCTACGCTGAGTGAGGCTGCAGAGGCGCGGCCATTTGGCCGCAGCGTCGCGGCCTCCCCGGCTGCAGTGTCGCAGCCACGCAAGGAAGGCATGATTATCTTGTCCGAAAAGCTCAGCATTCTTGTCCGTGTAGATCTCGACCACGCGAAGGCCCAGGTTCTCGCCAAGGGCCACGTCACCATCCACAGCATCCAGGCCCTCTACGTTGTGGTGAAACGCGCCAACTCCTTGAAGCACAACCTGGACCTGGAATTGGACGTGCGGAACGCCCGCGTCGATCCCGAAGCCCTGCGGCTGCTTCAGGCATGCTCCGAGGCCCATCACCTGCCGGCCAGGATTGACCCGCAGCAGACCCACTGCACGCTCAGCATCCTGGCACCCCGGCGCGTCACCGCGAAGGCCACCGAGTTCAGCCACGTCGCAGCCTGACCCACACACTCTTTGGTGGAGGGCCGCCGTCCGGGGTTATCCGACGGCGGGAAGCCCGCCGGCCAGTTCCGCCGCCGCAGCGAGGGCCCAGCGGTCGCTCTCCGGAGCGAAGAAGACCACCGTGGAGGCCTCGGCGTCGCGGGCTTCGTCGAGGGCGAACAGCAGCGCGTCCTCCAGGTGCTGCGCGTGTTCCAGCCGTTCGGGAAGCGTGCCCGGAAGAGTGCCGTCGTCAATGACCACGTGGGCCTTGCCGTCCACAATGACCTTCAGCGCAAAACCCTGGTCCTCGTGAAGGGACCCCCGGGTGGACGCGATTTCCGTGACCTTGTCGGCCCGGACCAAACCGTTGTTGATGGTGCGGATCCACACTTCACCCATGAGGCCTCCTTGGCTGTGAGGGGCAGGCGGGAGCGCCCCACAAGGCAAACGTTAGTCCTCGCGGCGCCGCTTGTGACCCCCTGAAAGCCGGCGAATTTCCGGCGGCATAAGATAAATCTGATGACTTCGCCAGGTACCTCACAGCCGTTCAATTTCCGAAGTATCGCCATACCCGCCTTCGGTCCTGCGCTGCTGTTCTCCATCGGCGAAGGCGCGGTTCTCCCTGTGGTGGTCCTCTCCGCCCGCGACCTCGGCGCATCGGTGGCGGTGTCCGCCTTGGTGGTCACACTGATTGGGCTCGGCTCGTGGTTCTTCAACCTGCCCGCGTCCCTCATCACGCTCAAGTTCGGCGAACGCTGGTCCATCGTGGGCGCCGCCGCGGCGGGAGCCCTCGCACTCGCGGCCGCCGCGATGTCCTCCCTGATCCCCAACGGACTGTGGTTGCTCGCGGTGGCCATGGTGGTCGTCGGAATGGCCGCAAGCGTCTTCAGCCTGGCGCGGCAGAAGTACCTCACAGAGGCTGTACCCGTCCAGTTCCGGGCGCGGGCGCTGTCCACGCTGGGCGGGGTCAGCAGGATCGGCGTTTTTATCGGACCGTTCATCGGCGCGGGCGTGATGCAGTTCGCGGGGATCTCCGGAGCGTACTGGGTGGGGGTGGTGGGCATGGCCGCGGCCGCGGTTCTGGCTGTCACCATCCCGGATCTGGTGGTCCCGCCAGCGCCCGACGGCGGACACAAGGGTCCGGAGCCGACCCTGCGGAATGTGGCGGTATCTCAGGCCCGCGTCTTCCTGACGCTGGGCATAGGGATTCTGTTGCTGAGCGCGCTGCGCGCGTCCCGCCAGGTGGTGATCCCGCTGTGGGCGGAGCATCTGGGCATGGATCCGGCGCAGGCTTCCGTGATTTACGGGCTGTCCGGCGCAATCGACATGCTGCTGTTTTACCCGGCCGGAAAGGTGATGGACCGCCGCGGCAGGCTCTTCGTGGCCATCCCGTCCACCATCATCATGGGCATCGCCATGCTGCTCATTCCTTTGACTGCATCCTTTGCCGGGCTGCTGCTGGCCTCACTGCTGATCGGATTAGGCAACGGCATCAGCTCCGGCCTGATCATGACGCTCGGCGCCGATTTCTCGCCCGACCGCGGCCGCGGCCAGTTCCTGGGGCTGTGGCGTTTCATCGCCGACGCAGGCTCCACCGGCGGGCCCGTCCTCCTCTCCGGGGTGACCGCGCTTTTCACGCTGGGCGCGGGTGTCTCGGCCACGGGCTTCCTGGGGTTCGCGGCGGCTGGTGTGTTCGCGGCTGTGCTGCCGAGGCTGAAGCACCGGCGGAATTACTAACTTTGATGGACCGGTTTTGGCTTGGAAGTTCTTGTGTAAACCTTGATGGATTCCCCCCGGCAGTCCTGATCGAGGCCGTGCATTGTGGTGTTCAGCAGGAAACCACGCAAGCAAAGTCTGAGGGGACACACCATGAAGAACATGACACTGATCACCGGATCCGCAGCCATCGCACTGGGCGGGGCTCTGATGCTGGGCGGCGGCGGCACACTGGCCAACTGGAACGCAGAAGCCACAACCACCCCGGGCACCATCGTCTCCGGCAACCTGAACCTGGTGAACTCCACTGCAGGCACCTGGAAGGACCGCAACGGTGACGCGGTCACTATCGCCAACTACAAGGTAGTGCCGGGCGACAAGCTCACCTTCACGCAGACACTGCCTGTCACCCTCGAGGGTGACAAGATGGCCGCCAACGTCGCCACCACCGGTATCAGCGCCACCAACGGTTTCACGCCGGCCAACGTCACCGTTTCCGCTCCGGTCCTGACCGTCGGCGGGTTGCCTGTAGCCAACCCGCTGAAGCCCACCGGCTCCGCCCAGACAGTGACCGCCACCATCACCTTTGAATTCCTGTCCACGACCGCCGGCCGCACCGACGTGGGCGTTTCGTACAACTTCAACAGTGTTGCCTTCCAGCTGACGCAGGTCACGCAGTCCGGCCTGTCCTAGTCTGAGATTGGCGGTTGGCCAATCGGCCAACCGCCAGGCTGGAAAGATTAGGATCAGGACCAGGAGGAACAATGCGGATCCCGCGGATGCTGCGAACCGGTGTACTCATCGCAGCAGCGGTGGTGCTCGGACTGCTGACAGTCCAAGGCACCTACGCCTTGTGGAACGCCAGCACCACCGCTGCTCCGGGAATCGTCTCCGCTGCTTCGTTCGATGTCGCCCTCACCGCAAGCCCCTCGGGGCAGGTGACCAACATGACCATCGCCGGAGGACAGGCAGGCAGCCTGAACCTCACGCAGACCGCTACAGTCTCGCCAGGAAACTCGGTCTACGCCAACGTTGCAATTGTCAATGGCAGCAACGCCGGCGGAACCTTCAACGCGGCGCTCACCGTTGGCCAGGCAACGCTCGCCAACGTCAACAGCGGCGTCCTGGCCCAGTACCTTACGGTCAGCGCCAAAAATGTCACATCGACCGCACAGTGCGGCACAACCACCGGATACACGGTGCTGACCGCAGCCGGGCTGACGTCAGCGTCCGTCCCCAAGTCCACGAGCACCGTGTTCTGTTTCCAGGTCAGCCTCAGTTCCACCGCCCCGTCCACCGTGAAAGGCCAAGCCGTGAACATCACTCTTCCGATCACCGCCCGCCAGCTCTGCGGGGTGCCCAGTGGCTGCTGATCTGTACTTCGCCGGCGACCGCGGTTCAGGCTTCGGTTCCACCCGATCGGGCTCCGCCGGCGGTGACGGCTCCAAGCCTGCCGGCAGTGTTTTCTGGGCCGCGGCCTGGCGGGTGCTGAACCTGGTGGTCATGATGATCGCCGTGTTCGCCGCACTGGTGCTGGTTGTGGTTCCCCGGGCCACAGGGTCCCAGACGTACACCGTTCTGACTAACTCCATGGCGCCCAAGTTCCCGCCCGGCACGTTCCTGGTGATGAAGCCGGCGGCCTTCGACGAACTCTCCTACGGGGACGTCATCACCTTCCAGATGTACTCAGGCCGGCCCGACGTCGAAACGCACCGGATCGTGGGCTTCGGCGCCACCCAGGCGGGGGAAAGAACCCTTGTGACCAGGGGCGACAACAACGGTGCCAACGATGCCGAACCGGTCACCGCCCCCCAGGTCACCGGCAAGCTGTTCTATGCGGTTCCCTACGCGGGATTCGCCGCTAACGCGCTGGGCAATGTGGACCGTGACCTCTGGACCAGGCTGGCCGCAGCCGGCCTTATCGGGTACGGCGCCACGGTGGTCTTCAAAGCAGTGCGCAAAATGCGTAAGCGGGGCACCCGGGCGGAGCAGGCGGAGTGAGCAAACTCCGGAGCCTCCAGGTGCCGGCCCTGGCCGTTGGAGCCTTCGCCCTCACAGTTCTGCTTGGCCTGGGTGGCGGTCCCGCGGCGGCGCTGTGGCAACAGTCAGCCACAGCCACGATGACGGTGACCGCGAACGGCTGGCCCGGGCCGGCCATCACGTCCCTCACCTGCTCAAACACCCCCTCGCAGAAGGAATCCACCCTCAGCGTTACCGTGCCCCAGGCGCCGGCCACACTGACCTACGCCGCCGTCCAAGCCGATGGGACTTACGGGACCAGCTATTCCGTGACGACTCCCATCGCGTCCACGCTGACGCCAGGCACCATTACCCTCACTGGAACCTCGCAGATCGTGGTGGACAGCGGCGCGGCCACCCTGCTGACAGTGCGCGTCACGGCCACGTACACCTTGGATCAGACCGTGGCCTCAGCCAACTACACCCTGAAGCTGGACTCGAAAAGCCAGAAGGTCTACTGCTAGGCAACCAGCCTGCGAAGGCCTGTGCGGCGGCAGCCGCGGCGGTGCCGTCAGCGACTGGGCGCGTCCCGCCGTCGTGCGGCATACGCGAACAGTGACGTGGTGGCGACGGTGGCCAGGTAGCCGGCGATCACGATAAGCGCGATCCCGGCCCAGAAGTAGTTGGTGGTGCTCCCCTCCTGGAGCGGGCCCGGGGCGATCTTGGCCAGCGAATACACCGCCACCCCCGCCGACGCGAGCCCGATCAGCACCGGCAGCGTGAGCCAGATTTTCGCCGAGCCCACATGTGTGCCAAAGCCGTCCCACACGTTCCATGCGGCGCCATTGCGGATGATCAGCCAGCCGGCGGGGATCATAAACGCGCCCACCAGGAGGAACGCGGCCACCACGTCGGCGGGCCGGTGCCACTGGTTGATCAGTGTGGAAACCCCCGACGCGATAGCGAACGTGCCGCCCACAAAACCGGCCAGGGGACGCCAGCGCGGCGAAGCCATCAGGAACACCGCCGCCGCAGCCGACGCCGCCAGCGTGGTGTGACCGGACGGCAGCGAATTCAGTTCCAGCGTCACCACGCCCTTGTCCGGACGCACGGGCAGCACTTCCTTCAGGACCTGCGTGGCGATATTCGCGCCGATGCACGCGGCGACGGCAATCCCGGCAGCCGTCCACCGCCGTCGGATGACCGTGACAAACAGGACCACGACGGCGGCCACCACCAGTGAGATGGTGGGCAGCCAGTCCAGGAACTCGGTGGCTGCCTTGCCCGCGGGTCCGTGGATGTCCACGGCCTCAACCAGCGCGGATTCATCGATGAACTGGCCCGTGCTGGTCTGGACGAAGTAATAGTAGGTGGCGATCAGGCCCACAATGCAGGCGAGCCAGGCGAACGCGAACATAAAGCCGGAGCCCGGGGTGGGGCGGGCAGGGGTCCGCGGTGGTGCCTGGCGTGGAATGGTCATCGGTTAAGGGTGTCACAGAAAACTGGGAGGAACCGCACGGTTGTTTCAGGCCCAGGCTGGCCGAATTGCGTAACTTTTGGGCGTGCGCCGAGGGCTGGCCCGAGGGACTACCAGCCGGCCGGATGTGACACTTGACACGTGTTAGGTCAGCGTCATATGCTACCTGACACGTGTTAGGAAGGAAATTGACATGACCGGTGCCACAACTGGCCGCCTGCGTGAACTCTCACGCCGGACCGCCCTGGGTGCTTTGGGAGCAGGAATTGTGGGAGCAACGGTGGCATCGTGGCCCAGGCTCTCCGGATCCGACATTCCCGGGCGGGGCGACAACAGCCTCAGCATTGCCATCATGGGGACCGCCGCCGATGCCGCCGCGCGCCAGCGCGCCATCGACGCGTTCACCCGCCTCCACCCGGACATCCGGGTCAAGGTCCAGGCCATCCAGGCCGTGGACTGGAAAGACTTCTTCACCAAGATCCTCACCATGGTGGCCGCCGGCACCCCGCCCGACGTCGTCTATGTTGCCACCGAGGGCGCGCAGCTCTTCGCGGACAAGTTGGCCCACCCGCTGGACGAATACCTGCGCCGCGACGCCGCGGACATGGCCGAGTTCTTCGACGACGTCCACCCCAGCCTGGTGGAGGCCTTTATGTACAAGGGCAGCCTCTTCCAGCTCCCCATGGACTGGAACGCCGCCAACATGTACTACAACACCACCGCCTTCGCGCAGGCAGGGCTGGAGCGCCCGGCCGACGACTGGACCAACGTGGACTTCCGCAACAACCTCGCCGCGATGCGCAGGGTCCGCCCGTCCGACTTCACGCCGTACTACTGGACCAACCGGCTCTTCGGCGGCGTGGTGCCCTGGCTCTACGCCAACGACACCAGCTTCCTGAAGGAAACCCGCTCCACCGGAGGGGACTGGCTCTGGGACTCCTTCTACACCAACGATCCCACCCGCAACCTGCGCTCCGGCGGCTACCAGTGGCTCGAACCCAACGCCGACGACCCCCGCGTGTTCGAGACCTTCGACTACCTGCGCGGCCTGGTCAAGGACGGCCTCGGCGTCCGGCCCGAAGAAGGCGGCGGCAGTTCCCTGGTGGGGCTTTTCGCCTCCAACCGGGTCGGCGCCACTCCGGCTGGCGGCTACTGGGTCCAGGGCCTCCACGAGGCCGGCATGAAGGCGGACGACTACGACGTTGCATTTTTCCCCAAGTGGCGAAGCCAGCGGCACCAGTTCGGCACCGCCGGCTACGCCATCATGAAAACCGCCAAGGACAAGGACGCCGCCTGGGAATGGATCAAGTTCAGCGCCAGCCGCGAGGCCATGGAGCTGATCTTCCCCAACCCGGTCACCACCCCGGCCCGCCGCTCCATGGTTAACGAGGCCCTGTACGCGGGCAAAGGCCCGGCGCACTGGAAGGTCTTCTACGACACGCTGGACAAGTACCCCACCACCGGCCCCATCCCCGCGCCGCCCCAGCAGGCCGCCGTCGAAACGGCCCTGATGAAAAACGTCTCGCTGGCCGTCAGTGGCGATGAGCGCCAGCTCAAGCAGGCTCTCGAGTCCATGCAGCGCGATCTTGAACTGGCCCTGAGGAGGCAGTCATGAGCACCACCATCCCTCGCCGGGACCGGCGGAAGCAGGCCGCCACGGCCATCAAGCCCGCAACGCCCGCCACTTCGCGGACCGAGTCCGGCCGGCACAGCCAGCGCTGGCTCGCCTGGATCTTCCTGGCCCCCACCATCCTGGGCATGGGCCTGTTCACCCTGGTGCCCATCGCGGCGTCGGTGGTCCTGGCGTTCTTCCGCTGGGACATCATCTCCGCCCCCACATTCGTGGGCTTCGACAACTTCGCCGAAGTGGTCCAGGACCCTACGGTCCGCGTGTCCTTCCTGAACACCATTGCGTTTGTGATTGTGGCGGTGGCTCTCCAGCTTGGCCTGGCTCTGGCGCTCGCCGTGATGGTGCAGGAGAAGATGCCGGCCTGGCTGCGGACCTTCTTCCGCTCGGCCTTCTTCTTCCCGCTGATCCTCTCCGCGGCCTCGGTGTCCATTTTCATGCGGTACCTCTTCAACGAGCAGTTCGGCGTGGTCAACTGGTTCCTCTCCCTCGCCGGCATTCCCGCGGTGCCGTGGCTGACCACCCCGGGCGGCTCGGCCGCCGTCGTGATCCTTGTCTACGTGTGGCAGAACTTCGGGTTCTCGTTCCTGCTGTTCCTCGGCGGGCTGGCCTCGATCCCAGTGGAAACCTATGAAGCTGCCGCGCTGGATGGCGCCACCGGCTGGCGCAAACACGTCTACGTCACCCTGCCGCTGCTCAGCCCCACCACACTGCTGGCGTCCGTGATGGCCATCATCAGCGCCCTCCAGGTGTTCGACCAGCCGTACGTCCTGACCCGCGGCGGGCCCGGAGACTCCACCCGCACCGCCGTGATGGTGATCTTCGAATCCGCGTTCCAGCGCCTCGAGTTCGGTGAGGCCTCGGCCATTGGCGTGATCCTGACCCTGATCATCATGGCCATCACCGCCGCGCAGTTCCGGCTCAGCAAACGATTCGTCTTCTACCAGTAAGGCCAGCCATGACTACCACTACAGAGCGTGTCTCCACCCGCACCCCTGCCGTGCCTGCCCGGTCCCGGCGGAAGCCGAACTGGAACCTGGTCCTCCGAATTGTCCTGCTGATGATCGCGGCGGTCCTGACCCTGGGCCCGGTGATGTGGACCCTGTCCACTTCGCTCCGGTCGCCGTCGGAATCGTTCAAGCTGCCGCCGTCGTTCTTCCCCTGGAATCCGGACTTCACGTCCTACGGGCAGGTCTTCCGGCAGCTGGACATCGTCCTCCTGGTGCTGAACAGTGCGCTGGTCACCGGGCTCATCGCCGTGGGCCAGATGGTGACCGCCGCGATGGCCGGCTACGCTTTCGCCAACCTGAAGTTCCGCGGCCGCGGGGCCCTGTTCTCCATCGTCCTGGCCACCATGATGGTGCCCGTGCAGGTGACCATCGTGCCGGTGTTTATGCTGATCCGCGGCATGGGGCTTTCGGACACCCTGCTGGCACTGATCCTGCCCGCCATCCCGACGGCGTTCGGCACCTTCCTTATGCGGCAGTACTTCTTGGGACTGCCCACCGACCTCGCGGAAGCGGCGGCGATCGACGGCGCCTCACCCTGGCGGACCTTCCGCTCGGTCTACGCCCCGCTGGCTGTCCCGGGGATGGCGATCGTGGGCATCCTTGCCTTCAATTTCCACTGGAACGAGTTCTTCCGTCCGCTCATCATGACCATCTCGGAACAGAACTTCACCCTGCCGCTGGGCCTCGTCTCCCTCCAGGGCAACCTGGGCACCGGCAGCATCTCCGTGGTGCTGGCCGGCGTAGTCCTGTCCATGATCCCCGCCCTGGTGGTCTTCATCTTCGGCCAGCGCGCGCTGCAGGACGGCCTCACCGCCGGCAGCGGCAAATAAACCCCAACTACTGAGAGGCTAACTTCCATGTCATCCCCGGACCCCGCCGCCGCCGCCGACTTCGCCCGCATTGCCGCCGCCCACCCCGACGCCGCGTTCCCGCACTTCCACCCCCGCCCCGCGCAAGGCTGGATCAACGATCCCAACGGCATCAGCCACCTCAACGGCCGCTACCACGTCTTCTTCCAGTACAACCCCGAGTCCGCCAGACACCACAGGATCGCCTGGGGCCACGTCAGCTCCGCGGACCTGGTCCGCTGGGAAGAGCACCCCGTGGCGTTGAGGCCGCAGGGCGGCGGGCCGGACGCGTACGGCTGCTGGACCGGTGTGGTGACGGACGACGGCGGCGTCCCCACCGCCGCGTACTCCGGCGTCCGCGGCGACGGCGGCCACTCCCAAGTGGTCATCTCGCGCGGTTCCGCGGACCTCGTTTCCTGGACGCAGGACGGCCACGTGGCTGCGTCCATGCCGGCCGACCCCCTGGTCACGGCGGTCCGCGATCCGTTCATCTTCCGCTTCAACGGCAAGCGCTACGCCATGCAGGGCGCCGGGCTGGCCTCCGGCCACGCCGCGCTCCTGCTGTACACGGTGGAGGACCTGTCCGACTGGACGTACCAGGGCATCTGGCTCACGTCCGAGAACCCGGTCGCCGCTGCCTGGACACCGGCCGAGATCTGGGAATGCCCGCAGCTGGTCCGGGTACCGTCCGGGGACGACGGCGACGCGTGGGTCATGATGTTCTCCCTCTGGCTCTCCGGGGATGACCACGAGCACGCCAACGGCGTGGGCCACCTCATCGGCTCCCTGGCCGAGGACCCCGCCACCGGGCTGCCGGTGTTCTCCCCGGAGACCGGCGGAAAGTCTGACCTGGGCCGGGACTTCTACGCGCCCCAGATCATGCAGCTGCAGGACGGTAGCGGTGCTCCCGGTGTTCCGGCTTCTTCCTCCGCTCGTGCTGCCCTCGCGGAGCCGAAAGCACTGCTGTGGGGCTGGGCCAATGAAGGACCCGGGCGGGACGGCCGCCGGGGCCGCAGCCAGGAACAGATCGACGCCGCGGGCTGGGCCGGCGTTCTCACGCATCCGCGACTTCTGTCCGTGGTGGACGGTTCCCTGGCCGTGGCCCCCGCTCCGGAGGTGGATGCCTACCGTGGCACGCAACTGGCGTTGCAGGTTGCCGGGAGCGTTGAGCTGCCGCCGTATGCCGAGGCCGTTGTGGGCGGCGGGCCCGTTGTGGGCGGTGGGCCGGCGGCGCTGCCCGCGGACGCCGTCGTCGAACTTTCCCTGGTGGGCGGTGGATCAACGGACGCTGGATCCCCGGCCGACGCCGGGCAAGTGGTGTTCAGCGGACCTCTGGCGGCGGGGGAGGAGCTGCGGGTGTTTGTGGACGCGTCGCTGGTGGAGGTGTACCGGAGCGGTTCGGTTGCCACCACGCTGCGCGCCTATCCGGCGCCCGGCGAGCGGTGGGTGCTGCGGCTTCCCGACGGCGCGGCTGCAGACATCTGGCAGCTGGAACAGCCCGAATAACGTACAACGCGGGGTCACATAAAGCCCATCCGGAGGCCTCGGACGGGCGTTTAGTGACCCCGCGTTGTCGTTGCTTTTTGGGGGACCCGGCTCAGGCCCGGCTAGGGGGGACCGGCCCGGTTGACTCGCGCACCACGAGCCGGCACGGAACCAGCGTCTGGCCGGGGCGGCTGTGTCCGGCGGATGCGCCGCCGCCGTCGTGATCCTCCGGCTCCTCGGACAGCTCCTGGAGGAGCCCGGTCATGGCCGTGGCGCCCATCTCCCGCAGCGGGAGGGCCATGGTGGTGAGCGCAGGGACCATGGTGGAGGCGATGCGGAATTCGTCGTCGTATCCCATGACGGAGACATCTTGAGGCACAGCCAGGCCCAGGCGATTGGCCGCGAGCACCACGCCGATGGCCAGGCGGTCGTTCGCGCACACGATCGCGGTGGGGCGGTCCGGCGCAGCCACGCCGTCCAGGAGTTTCATGGCACCGTGGAAGCCGGCATCGATGTCCCAGCCAGCCTCGAGGATCCGGCCCGGCCGCACCGGCAGCCCGGCGGCCTCAAAGGCGTCCCGGTGGCCCTGGATTCGGCGCGGCGCGGCGGGCCTGAGGCCGTCACCGGCGAGGACCGCGATGTCCCGGTGGCCAAGCCCCAGAAGGTGCGTTGCAGCCTCCCGGCCGCCGCGGACCTCATCCGGAATGACGGCGGGAACGCCCGCCTCGGGACGGTCATCGAAGCAGTTGGCCAGCACCGACGGCACGCGCAGCATGTTGAACGGGACGTGCAGGGGGCGCAGGCCCACGGTGACGTACATCAGCCCGTCCACCTGGCGGTCCAGCAGCGTGGCCACCGCACTTTCGTCGCGGGCCTCGTCCAGCTCCGTATCCATCACCACGGTGACAAAACCCTGGGACCTGGCCACGGCGTCCGCGCCGGCGATGATGTTGCCGTCGAACGGGCTGGTGACCACCTGGTCCGAGACGATCCCGATGATCCGCGACCGGCGGTTCCGCAGGCTCACGGCGATGGTGTTGGGCGTGTAGTTCAGCGTGGCGGCCGCTTCACGGATCCGGAGCTGGCTTTCCTTGGCCACATTTCCGTCGCCGCGCCCGTTCAGGACCAGCGACACCGCGCTGCGGGACACTCCGGCGAGCTTGGCGACGTCGAGTGCTGTGGCTTTGCGGTTCATGCTGGGTTTCCTCCCGCGTGCGGTATTTCCTGCAGTCTACCTAACGCGTGTGAGGTGCGCCCGGACCCGGGGTAGCTGCTTTCGGGAGGCGCGGGATGCTGGCCGTCGCGACCAGCAATGCCAGGGCCCCGAGACCGAACGGCAGGGCGGTGAGGGTGGCGATGCCGCCCACCAGCAGCGGCCCGCCGGCATCGCCGAGTTCACGGCCGAGCTCCGCCGAACCCATGGTCCGGCCCATGCGCTCCGGCGGCGTGGTGTCGGCCAGATGCGCGAACCCGAGCGGCGTGGCCAGGCCGACTCCCGCGCCAATGGCCGCCGCGGCAATGAACAGTGTGACCGGACCCGGGGTGAGGGCGATGAGGGCGACGCCCGCGGCGGTAAGGAGGAGCCCCGTCGTCGTACCTTTGTTGTCGCTGACGCGGTGCGCGTCGCGCATCCTGCCGATCCAGGGCTGGGTGAGCACCGAGGTGATGGCCAGGACACTGACCGCGGCTGTCCCGGCAACCGGGCCAAGGCCGTGCCGGGTGGCGAGCGCGGGGATGAATCCGATCGCCGCGCCGAGCGCTCCCGTCGAGGCCGCCAGCACGAGCGTCGGCACGAGGAAGCGCCGCTCCGTGACCTGGCGGGCAAGGTCCAGCACGGTGTAGCGCTGCCGGGGGAGCGGCGGCAGGTGGGGAACGGACACCAGCACCCACACGGCGGTGCCCGCCGCCAGTACCGACAGGGCCCCGAACAGCAGGGCAAACCCGCCCGCGAGGATCAGTCCGGCGCCCAGCAGGGGGCCGATGACGTAGCCCAGGCTCTTCCAGGAACCGTACCGGCCGAAGTAGGTCCCGGCCTTCTTACCCGCCGCCAGCCGCGCAACCATCGCGGACGATGCCGGCGAGAAGGCCGAAGCCGCAGCGCCCTGCCCCAGCCGCGCGAGTCCAAGCATCAGCGGATCCACCGCCCAGAGGCCGATCAGTGACAGCACCGCGAAGGCCAGGAGGCCGCCGACGATGACGGGTTTGGTTCCGATCCGGTCGCTCAGGGCGCCGAAGACGGGCTTGAGGAAGACCTCGGAAATGTCATAGAGGGCGAGCAGTATGCCCAGGTTGAGCAGTGTCAGGCCGATGTTCTCGCTCTGGGCACCCATGCCTGCTGCGATGCTGTGGGCGCCGAACGCGGTAACGAACCCGGCCGCGTACAGGGGGGTGGTTGACGCCCGGGCGTTGACCACTGGTGCCGGAGCGCTCACGTGTGTACTTCGAGACAGGGCGCCTGTTTCATTGAAGTCACACCGCAAAGCGTAACAATCGCCGACCTGGTTAGCGCCAACAGCTCGTCTGCACCCAGTGCCCCTGAGATGAAAGTCGAGTACTGACTACTGATGCTTTCGGCATCCCGGCCACATACGGTCGAACGGGGGGAACTTACGGCACGTCCATGGGTACACCGCTTCTCGGGGCAGGAAGGACAGTTATGGCGCCGGAAGACGTCAACGACCTGCCCCTCCTGGATCAGGCAGTGCTGGACAGGCTCCGCATCGAGCTCGATGACGATGACGGCGTGTGGAAGGTGTTCGTGCAGAACTTCATCGAGAACCTGCCCCACCGGACTGAAAAGGTGCGGCTGACCCTCACCACCGGTGACCTGACCGGCGCGATGGATGCGGTCCTGAGCCTCAAGACTTCCGGCCAGATGGTGGGCGCGGAACGCCTGGCCGGACTTGCCATGGACCTTGAACGGTCCCTTCGCCAAGAGAGCGTCGATGCTGAGCCTGACCGGGTCCTGCCCCGGCTGGCAGCAGACCGCCTTCGGCAGATCATTCGCTGCGCCCGGCAGACCACCTATCTCTTGCAGAGATTCCTGCACTCCGAGTGAGGCCGTGTGCAGCCAACGCTGCAGAGTCCAACGCGGACCTTTCCGCGCTTGTACAGTGAATCCATGCCTGCCACCTTCCCCGCCCTGGACGAGCTGCTCGCCACTGCCCATGTGGTGAGCCTGCCCATGCGGGTGAAGTTCCGCGGCATCATGGAGCGCGAAACGCTGCTGCTGCGCGGCCCGCACGGCTGGGGCGAGTTTTGCCCGTTCCCCGAATACGCCGACGCCGAGGCCTCCCGCTGGCTCGCCGCCAGCATCGAGGCCGGCTGGGATGGCTTCCCGTCGCCCGTCCGTTCGGTGATCCCCGTCAACGCCACCGTGCCCGCCGTTTCCGCGGACCGCGTGGCCGACGTCTTGGCCCGCTTCGGCCGGGTGGATGCCGTCAAGATCAAGGTGGCCGAACGCGGGCAGACGCTTGATGACGACGCCGCCCGGGTCGCCGCTGTCCGTGCCGCCCTGCCCGACGCCGCCATCCGCGTCGACGCCAACGGCGGCTGGGACGTGCCTACCGCCGTGGCGGCACTCACCCTGCTCGCCGCCGTCGGACTTGAATACGCCGAGCAGCCGGTGCCCACCATCGAGGGGCTCGCCGAGGTGCGCCGCCAGCTGCGCGCCGCCGGGACGCCGGTGCTGATCGCGGCCGACGAAAGCGTGCGCAAGGAATCCGATCCGCTTAAGGTGGCGCGGGCCGGCGCGGCAGATCTGCTGGTTGTTAAGGTCGCGCCGCTAGGGGGAGTGCGGCGCGCGCTGGACATCGTGGCGCAGGCCGGGCTCCCCGCCGTCGTCAGTTCTGCGCTGGACACCTCCGTGGGGATCCGCGCCGGGCTGGCCTTGGCGGCTGCCCTGCCCGGGTTGCCGTACGCGTGCGGGCTGGGGACGGTGTCGCTGTTCGCCTCGGATATCACGCTGGATCCGTTAGTGGCCGACGACGGCGCCATCCGCCTACGCGACGTCACCGCCGACGCCGGGCTGCTGGAGCAGTTTGCGGCTTCCGCCGAACGCCGCGACTGGTGGCTGGCCCGGCTCGGGCGCGTCCACGCCCTCCTGGCTCCCTGACGCTCTCTCACATCCTGCACGTTTCTTACGGACGCTCTCTCACATCCTGCGGCTTTTCCGGCAACGCTCTCTCACATCCCTGCAGGTCACCGCAGGTTCACCGGAACTTCACCTGGCTGACGGCTTGGGGTCGGGACCGGCTGGGAGGGTGGGCGGGACCCGATCGTAAATTTGGAGGCACCCCTTGTCTGAAACGACAGCCCGCAAGTTCACCCTGCTGCCCATGCTCGGCCATACCAAGGGCAAGCGCAGCGCCGTCACGTGCGCTTTGAAATGCGATAACGCCTGCGCCGGCGATGTCTGCAATACCAGCTCCAACAGCTACTTCCGGGACATCGCGGCCGCCACCATGTCCCGCCGCGCCGCCCTGGGCTTCGGCGCCGCCGGTGCGCTCGCCGTCGTACTCGGCAGCGCCATTACTGCCGCGGAACCGGCAGTTGCTGGCGGACCCGGCCTGGCCCCCGCCGCGAAGGAAGGCTTCGCGAAGTCGAAGCTGACGTTCACGCCGATCGCTCCGGTGGACGCCGCCGTCGACGCTTTCACGGTGCCGGAAGGCTTCACCTGGCAGCCCGTGATCCGCTGGGGCGACCCGATCTTCAACGGCACGCCGGACTTCGATCTGAACAACCAGACGGCCGCCGCGCAGGAGAAGCAGTTCGGCTACAACAACGACTACACGGACATCCTGGAGATCCCGAACAGCAAGGGCCGACGTGCCCTGCTGTTCGCCAACCACGAATACACGAACGAGAACATCATGTTCCCGGCCACCATGCCGGCGGCCGACGTCCGCGCGGTGGGGGCCGCTGCGCACGGGCTGAGCGTCGTCGAACTCGAGCGCAAGAACACCACCAAGCCGTGGACCTACGTCAAGGGCGCGCCGCTGAACCGCCGCTACCTGAACAACACCGTCTACGAACTGACTGGCCCCGCCGCGGGTTCCGCGCTGGTCAAGACCGTCGAGGACCCGAGCGGCCGCAAGATCAAGGGCACCCTGGGCAACTGCTCCGGCGGCACCACCCCGTGGGGCACAATCCTCTCCGGCGAGGAAAACTTCAACGGCTACTTCGTCTCCCCGGGAACGTCCGCCAGCGACAAGCGCTACGGCCTGTCGTCGTCGGCCACTGCGCGCAAGTGGGAACTGGACGATCCCCGCTTCGACACCCGCAACGCCGGTTACGAAAACGAAACCAACCGCTTCGGCTGGATCGTGGAAGTTGACCCGTTCGATCCCACGTCCACCCCGAAGAAGCACTCCTCGCTGGGCCGTTTCAAGCACGAGGGCGCCAACGTGATTGTGGCCGATTCAGGGCATGTGGTGGCCTACATGGGCGACGACGAGCGCTTCGACTACCTGTACAAGTTCGTTTCGGCCGGGAAGTACCGCCCCGGTACTTCGGCTGCCGACCGAGCGCACAACATGACGCTGCTCTCCGCGGGCAACCTCTACGTCGCCAGGTTCACGGGCAACTCACCGTTGGAGGAGATCACCGGAGCCGGCAACGTGCCCGCCGACGGTTCCTTCGACGGCACCGGCGAATGGCTGCCCCTGGTGGTGGACGGCGCCTCCGCCGTGCCCGGCATGACCCTGGAAGAGGTCCTGGTCTACACCCGCCTCGCCGCCGACAAAGTGGGCCCCACCAAGATGGACCGCTGCGAGGATGTGGAACCGAGTCTCCTCACGGGCAAGGTCTACGTGGCCTGCACCAACAACTCGGACCGCGGCAAGGTTGGCAAGGAAGGCGCCACGGAGATCAACCCGCGCAACGCCAACCGCGACGGCCACATCGTGGAAATCACCGAGGCTCCCGGGCAGATCGGCACCGCGTTCACCTGGAACCTGCTGATGGTCTGCGGCGACCCCGCCACCGGTGACGTGACCTACTTCTCCGGCTTCCCGGTGGACAAAGTCTCGCCGATCTCCTGCCCGGACAACCTTGCGTTCGACTCCGTTGGCAACCTGTGGATCTCCACGGACGGCGCCCCCGCCGGCATCGGCAAGGCCGACGGCCTCTTCAAGGTCACCCTCGAAGGCGCCGAGCGCGGCAAGGTGGAGCAGTTCCTGGCGGTGCCGAAGGAAGCGGAAACCTGCGGACCGATCGTCCACGACGAGGAGCGGAACGTGTTCGTGTCCGTGCAGCACCCGGGTGAAGACGGCTCGTTCGCGGACCAGCACTCCTTCTTCCCGGACTACGTTGCAGAAGGCACGACGCCGGCCCGTGGCCAGGTGCGTGCGCCCCGTCCGGCGGTAGTCCAGGTGTTCCGCGGCTAGTTCCCTCCCAGCCCGGACGCTCTCTCACTTTTGGTGGGTTTTTCGCCAACGCTCTATCACTTCCTGCCCTGCTGCGGCAGGGAGTGAGAGAGCGTTTGGCATTTGAGCGCGTTAAGTGAGAGAGCGTCCAGGGGTGGCAGACTGGACCAGTGCCTTCTGAGACTTCCCTGAACTCCCTCGCCGCCGCGCGGATCGCCGTCGACGCCCTGATCGACGGCGGCGTCCAGTATGTGGTGGTCTCGCCCGGATCACGCTCCGCCCCCATGGCCTACGCCCTCGCCGAGGCCGAAGCGGCCGGGCGCGTGGACCTCCTGGTCCGCATCGACGAACGTTCCGCCGGCTTCACGGCCCTTGGCCTGGCCCTGTCCACCGGCTCCCCGGCGGCTGTCCTCACCACCTCAGGCACCGCCGTCGGGAATCTTATGCCCGCTGTGATGGAGGCCAACCACGCGGCCGTCCCGCTGGTGGTGCTCTCCGCGGACCGGCCAGAGGAGCTGCAGGGGACCGGCGCCAACCAGACCACCCTCCAACTGGACCTGTTCGGCGAGCACGTGCGGTTCGCCGCCGACGTCCCGGCCGGCAGCAGCCCGTTGCGCGCGGTGGAAACGGCACTGGCCGCGGCCAGCGGCGCGTTTTCCGACCTCGCGCCCGGGCCCGTCCAGCTGAACCTGGCGTTCCGCGATCCGCTGGTTCCCGCACCGGACGAGGAACTTCCGACGGCGGCCGGGCACTCCCGGTTCCGGATCGGCACAGACCCGCTCACCATGAACCTGCCGCCCGCCCTCTTGGGGCTGGAGGAGCGGCGCACCGTGGTTCTTGCAGGGCACGACGCCGGGCCCGTCGCCGAGGCGTTTGCCCGCTCCCACGGCCTGCCGCTGCTCGCGGAGCCGTCCTCAAATGCACGGTTCGGTCCCAACGCCGTGGGCCCGTACCGGCTGCTGCTGGAACACTTCGGACCAACGGCGGCCCAGCCCATCGAACGGGTGGTGATGTTCGGCCGGCCCACACTGTCCCGCCCGGTTGCCGCACTTCTGGAGCGTGCCGACGTGCCGTCCGCGCTGTACCAGCCGGTCCCTGTGGCCTGGTATCAGACGGGCCGGCGCACCGAACTTCCGCTGGAGAACCTGGCCGACCTCGCCGATTTCGCCGGCCGTGGCCCGTCCGACTGGCTGGATACCTGGCTGCTGGCGGGGGCCGCAGCGCAGCATGCGCTCGACGGCGTCCTGGCCGCCGAGCCTGCTGCTACCGGGCCGTCGGTGGGCGCCCTGGTGTGGCGGCACGCTCGCGGCCAGTTGATGCTGGGATCCTCCAACGGCATCCGCGACGTTGACCTGGCCGGGCTGCCCGCCGCCGGGCCCGGCGCGACGGTCTACGCCAACCGCGGCCTCGCCGGGATCGACGGCACCATCTCCACCGCCACCGGCATTGCCCTCGGCGGCCGCCAGGACACCACGCTGCTGCTGGGTGACGTCACGTTCCTGCACGACGCCGGCGGCCTGCTCCTGGGCTCCGGCGAACCCGAACCCGGGCTCCGGATCGTGGTGCTGAACGACGCCGGCGGTGCCATTTTCGATCTGCTGGAGCACGGGGCCGTGCGTGAATCCGGGCGCTACACGGACGCCGTCGAACGGCTGTTCGGCACCCCCCACACCGTGGACATCGCGGCACTCGCCGCAGCGTACGGCGTCGGGCATTGCTCGGTGAGTACGACGGCGGGACTTGCCGAGGCGCTGGCCGCACCGCTGAAGGGCCGCAGCATCATCGAAGTCCGCACGCACCGTGTTGGCCTCCGTGACTTGCATGCCCGCATCAAGACCGCCGTGGCCGCCGCCGTCGGAGGAGCAGCCGCCCGGTACTGAAGTCACTTGGCGACTCGCATAGTCACTTACGCGGCCGGTATTCCGGTAGCGGCAGGGCATATGCGAGTCGCCAGGTAACAGCCGCGTCGAAAAGCGGACGCGCGGGCGGCCTACTCTTCGATGTCGATGTGCGTCGGATCCAGGACGCGGCGCAGGAACTCCTTGGTACGGTCCTGGGTGGGTGCGGAAATGACCTGCTCGGCCACGCCTTCCTCCACCACCACGCCGCCGTCCATGAACACCACGCGGTCCGCCACCTCGCGGGCGAAGCCCATTTCGTGGGTCACCACCAGCATGGTCATGCCCTCCTTGGCCAGGTTTCTCATGACGGAGAGGACATCGCCTACGGTCTCGGGGTCCAGCGCGGAGGTTGGCTCGTCAAAGAGCATCAGTTCGGGGTCCATGCTCAGTGCCCGGGCAATGGCCACGCGCTGCTGCTGGCCGCCGGAAAGCTGGTCCGGGAAACGGTCGGACAGATGCCCCAAACCGACGCGCTCAAGGTTGTGCTGGGCCACTTTGTCGGCTTCTTCCTGGGAACGCTTCAGGACCTTCGTCTGCGCGATGGTGCAGTTCCCCTTGGCGTCAAGGTGCGGGAACAGGTTGAACTGCTGGAACACCATGCCCACTTTGCGGCGCATCTTATCGATGTCCACGTCAGGGTGGGTAGCTTCGAAGCCGCCCACGTGGATGGCGCCCTCGTTGGGCTGCTCGAGGAGATTGACGCAGCGCAGGAGGGTGGACTTGCCGGAGCCGGACGGACCGATCAGGCACACCACTTCGCCGGGCGCCACGTCCAGGCTGATGCCCTTGAGGACCTCGTTGGACCCGTAGGACTTGCGGAGGTCCTTGATGGAGACCCCGGCCGCATTGATGGTGCCGGTGTTGCCGGCGGAGGAATTTACGACGTCGTTCATGGCTTCCCTGCCTATCGCTTGGTCCGCGCGGAGCGGCTTTCGAACTTCCGGGCCAGGAGGCTCAGCGGGATGGTGATGACCAGGTAGAAGGCGCCGGCTACGAGGAGCGGCGTCAGGCCTGCGCCCAGGCTGGAGATGCCGTCGCGGCCGAACTTGGTGAGCTCGTATTGTGAGGCAGTGAGGCCCAGGACGTAGATCAGCGAGGAGTCCTTGGTGAGCAGGATGACCTCGTTGGTCAGTGGTGGGAGCACAATTTTGAACGCCTGTGGAATGACGATGGACACCATGGCCCGCCACTGCGGCATGCCCAGCGAACGTGCGGCTTCGAGCTGTCCCTTAGGCACAGCCTGCAGGCCGGCGCGGAGGGTTTCGGCAATATAAGCCGAGGCCACCATGCCAAGCGAGATCATGACGATCACGGTGACGTTCCACTGGACGCCAAACGCGAGCGGGACACCGTAGCCGAAGGCGATGAACACCAGCAGCGCCGGCACACCGCGGAAGAATTCGATGTAGCCCGTGGCGATCCAGCGGTACAGCGGAAAGCTGGAGAGCTTCATCAGGGCCAGCAGCAGGCCGCCGGAAAGGCCCACGACGAAGCCGAGGAACGTGTAGATCAGGGTGTTCTTGAGGCCCACCAGGAAGATGTCCGGGAACATCGGGCCAATCTTGCCGAAGTTGAAGACGCTGTTGCCGACGGTCTTCCAATCGGTGGCCAGAACCAGTGCGGCCATGGCCACAACGAAGATGCCGATCTGGACATACAGGCTCACTCTGGCCCGTTGACGTGCTGTCATTGCCATGGGGTGCTCACATTCATTTGCGTGGCTGGGGCCCCGGACGGGCTGCGTCGCAGCTTGTCCGGGGCCCCAGCGGCGTCATTCTCTGGGCTGTGAAAGGTCAGTCCGAAACGCCGGCTACTTGGCGGTCTCGCCGAACCATGTGGTTTGGAACTTCTTCAGGGTGCCGTCGTCGGTCAGGCGCTTCAGGGTTCCGTTGACCTTCTCGGCCATGGCGGTGTTGCCCTTCTTGATGGAGATGCCAAGCTTCTCGCCGGTGGCGTAGTCATCCACGCGCTTGTACCTGGGGTCATCCTTGATGGCGTAGGCCAGGATTGACTGGTTGCCCAGGGCGGCGTCGATGGTGCCGGCCTGGAGGGCCTGGACCAGGAGGCCGCTGTCCTCGAACTGCTGGGCGTCGATGCCGTTTTCCGCCGCGTACTTTGCGCCCGTTGTGGCCTGCTGGACGCCGACCTTTTTGCCCTTGGCGCTGTTGATGTCCTTGATCCCGGATGCGGTGGTGGCCACGAGGGTGAGGTCGTCATCCATGTACGGGTTGGAGAAGTCCATTACGGACTTGCGGACGTCAGTGATGGAAACCGAGGAGATGGAGAGGTCGCAGCCGGTGAGGGCGGTTCCGGTTTCGATGGCCTCGAAGGAGCTGTCCACGATGCTGAGTTCCGCGCCGAGGTCCTTGGCTACTTCATTGGCGATGTCGATGTCGAAGCCAACGATCTTGCCGTCCTTCTGGAATTCGAAAGGCTCGTAGGGGACGTCGGAGCAAACGGTGAGCTTCCCGGCGTTAATCAGCTGGATGCCACCCTCGGACGCGGCCGGGGTGGTGCTGCCGCCGCACGCAGTGAGGGTGAGGGCGCCGACGGCCAGGATTGCTGCTGCCTTGGCGGCGATCTTGGCCTGGGCCAGGGACTTGAGCTGCATATTTTTTACCTTTTGTTGCAGGGGTATGCGGTACTAAATCGGTTCATAGTGTATCGCCGAAGGAGAGATGTGCATCACATGAAACTTAGTTTTACTATTGGATAACTAAATCACAACCAAAATCAAGCCCCGGGACGGGACCCCTGTCTGGGATTCCGGATACGCTGCCTAATCAGGTGGCGCCGAAGCCCAGCGATTCCAGCATCGGGCGGAACTTTGCCCACGTCTCCGCCAACTCGGCCTCAGGCTGAGAGCCATCCACTATGCCGCAGCCGGCATATAACCGAACGGTATGGGGATCCTCAATCACTGCGCCACGCAGCGCGATGCCCCATTCGCCATTGCCGGCGGCGTCGAGCCAGCCCACAGGACCCGCATACGGGCCCCGGTCCAGATGTTCCAGCTTCCGGATCAGGGCGCCGGCCACCAGTGTGGGCGTGCCGCAAACCGCAGCGGTGGGGTGCAGCGCGTTGATCAGCGCCAGGCACGTGGGCACGTGGCCCTCCACCTCGGCAAGCTCCGCCTTGACGTCCGATGCCAGGTGCCACACGTTCGGGAGCTCCAAAATGAAAGGTTCGTCGTGCGCGTTCATGGCCTCGGAAAACGGCGCAAGCTGCGACGTCAGCGACTGGATCGCGATCTCGTGCTCATGCCGCTGCTTCTCGGACCCGGCCAGCATCCGCTCGGCATAGTCCATGGGAATACCGGCTTCGCCGTGCGCATCGCGACGGTCCAGGGTTCCGGCCAGCACGCGCGCCTGGGCCGTGCGGCCCTCCACCTGGATCAGCATCTCCGGGGTAGCGCCTACCAGCCCGTCCACGCCGTAAGTCCAGCATTCGCGGTATCGCTCGGCCAGCTGTCGCAACACCTCGGCGGCGTTGACACCCGACGGCACGGTGGCCACGATGTCACGCGCCAGCACCAGTTTCTGCAGCGCACCGGTCCGAATCTCCGCCACGCCAGCGGCAACGGCGGCCATCCAGTCTTCCTCGCTGAGCGAGCCGGTGTGCAGGGTGGCTCCGTCGGCGGAGGGTAAAGGACGCACGACGCCGCCGGCCTCACCAACGCCGCCGGCCTCACCAACGCCGCCGCCACTTAACCAGCCCGCCAGGGCGGCGAGTGCACCCTCCTCGGTGAGTTCGCCGTCGTCGAACGTCAGCTGGGTGAGCCAGTACTGGCCGTCCCGGACGCCCACCACGATTTCCGGCACGATCAGCCGCGACACATGGGTGGACTTCTTGGAAAATGCGAAGGAGCCGAAAGCCACGGGGCCAGTGCCGGGCAGCTCCACGGAGTCGCAGATGTTGGCCTCGAGGACCTGGTGGCGCCACCAGATGTCGGCCTCGAGGAACCGCTCAGGGCCGGTGGCAATGAAGCGGGCAATTTCGCCGAAGCCCACCAGGCCGGCTTCGCGGCGGGTCCAGCAGAGGACGTCGTCCCGGACCAGAAACTGCGGCAGTCCGCCGGCAGATGCGTTGCCATCCAGGGGGACTGTGAGGGTGCGGAACGTGCTCGTCATGATGAGACAACATTACTCCCGCGCATACATGCGGCCGCGTGGGCCGTGCCCGTGCCTTGCTTTGGGCCCCGGACGGGCTCGTCGAAAGTCCTTCGCGAGTTTGTCTGAGACAATTGCATGGTGAACCGAGCATCCTTGGAAAAGCGTCCGGACGAAGTAGCCACGATGTTTGACGACGTCGCACCTAAGTACGACGTCGTCAACGATGTCCTCTCTATGGGGCAGACGCGCCGTTGGCGCAGGATCGTGGTGGACGCCATGGACATGAAGAGCGGCCAGCGGGTCTTGGACCTGGCCGCGGGAACCGGCACCTCCAGCGAGCCATATGCCGATGCCGGCATAGACGTCATCGCCTGTGATTTCTCCCTCGGCATGCTCAAAGTCGGCAAGCGCCGCCGCCCGGACATCAACTTCATTGCCGGCGACGCCACCAACCTGCCGTTCGCGGACAACAGCTTCGACGCCTGCACCATCTCGTTCGGGCTGCGCAACGTCAACGAGCCCAAGAAGGCGCTGGCCGAGATGCTCCGCGTCACCAAGCCCGGCGGCAAGCTGGTCATCGCCGAGTTCTCGGCGCCGGTGGTTCCGCTGTGGCGCACCATGTACACCGAATACCTCATGCGTGCCCTGCCGGCCATAGCCGTCAAGGTGGCCTCCAACCCGGACGCCTACGTGTACCTCGCCGAATCCATCCGCGCCTGGCCGGACCAGGACCACCTGGCCGCCTGGCTGCAGGAATCCGGCTGGGAAAAGGTCACGTATCGCAACCTGACCGGCGGGATCGTGGCCGTGCACCGGGCCACCAAACCCCCGGAATCCACGCCCGAGGGCGCCGCGGAAGCCATCGCCGCGCACAAGGGCCCTGTGGCCAAGCTTCGCCGCAACATCGTCCGCTGAACGGCATGAATGTTCTGATTGTCGGCGCGGGGCCAGCCGGTTCCACCGCCGCGCACTACCTTGCCAAGGCCGGCATCAACGTGACCGTCCTGGAAAAAACCAGCTTCCCGCGCGAAAAGGTCTGCGGCGACGGCCTCACCCCGCGGGCGGTCCGCGAAATCCAGAAGCTCGGCTTGCCGCACCCTGAAGCGGACGGCTGGCGCCGGAACAAGGGCCTCCGCCTCATTGCCGGCGGCCGCACCATTGAACTGCCCTGGCCCGAGGTCTCCGACTTCCCGCAGTACGGCCTGATCCGCACGCGACTGGGCTTTGACGAGGAACTGGCCCGCCATGCCCAGTCCGCCGGCGCCCAAATCCTCGAGCGGCACAGCGTCACCGAAGCTTTGCGGTCTGAAGACGGCCGCGTGACCGGTGTTCGCGCAGCGCTCCTGGACGAGTCCGGACGCAAGACGGGGGAGACGCGCCACTTCAGCGCCGACGTCGTACTCGCCGCAGACGGCAACTCCACCCGAACCGCCGTGTCGCTGGGCATCCACAAGCGCGACGACCGCCCCCTCGGCGTCGCCGTCCGCACCTACTTCACGTCGCCCCGGCACGATGACGACTGGATGGAAGGCTGGTTGGAGCTCCCCGGACGCGACGGAAAACTGCTCCCCGGCTACGGCTGGGTGTTTGGCGTGGGCGACGGAACCTCCAACGTGGGCCTCGGCATCCTGAATTCGTCCAGAGAGTTCGGCAAGCTCGACTACAAGCAGGTCCTGCGCGAATGGACTGCCGCCATGCCCGCCGAGTGGGGATTCACCCCGGACAACCAGGTGGGCGAAATCCGCGGCGCCGCGCTGCCCATGGGCTTCAACCGCACCCCGCACTACTCGCCCGGCCTCCTGCTCCTGGGCGACGCCGGGGGCATGGTCTCGCCATTCAACGGCGAGGGCATCTCCTACGCGATGGAATCGGCACGGTTCGCGGCGGAGTTCATCATTGACGCGTCCGCTCGTTCCTCTGCTGCCGGGGCAACGTACGACGCCGACGCGCACCTGGCGGGGTACGCGGACTATGTGCGGGGCCAGTGGGGATCGCACTTCACGCTGGGCCGGGCATTTGCCGCGCTGATCGGAAAACCCGCCGTTATGAAGCTCGCGCTGCGGACAGGGATGCCCATTCCAGTGCTGATGCGCTTTGTGGTGCGGCTGCTCGCAAACCTGACCGACCCGGCCGCGAAAGGCTTCGAGGACCGGGCCATCCGCGTCCTGGAGTCGCTGGTTCCGGCCACATCCAATACACCGTCGGCCTCGAATCAGCGGTATCGGCAACAAAAAGTTAGGGTTAACCAGTGACTAACTCCGCAGACCACAGCTGGACGCACGCCGGGCACGGCCTGCCGGACTCCGAACCCAGCCTCAATACCACCGCCATTGCCACGGGACTGCAGCTGCCCGCCGGCTTTGCGGCCATCGCGGAGGATGCCGAACTGGGCCCCGCCATCACCAACAACCTGGCCCGCGTGGAGAAGAAGCTCCGCGAGGCCATTGCCAACTCAGACCCGCTGGCTGATGCAACGTCGCGTCACCTCGTGGAAGCCGGTGGCAAGCGTATCCGGCCGCTGCTGACGCTGCTGTGCGCCCACCTTGGCGACGCCTCGCTGCCTGCCGTTGTGCAGGCTGCAGTGGTGGTGGAGCTGACCCACCTGGCAACGCTGTACCACGACGACGTTATGGACTCGGCCCCGTTCCGCCGCGGCGCTCCCACAGCCCACGAGGTCTGGGGAAACTCCGTGGCTGTACTCACCGGCGACCTCATCTTCGCCCGCGCGTCCATCCTGGTGTCCGAGCTGGGCTCACGCGCGCTGGGAATCCAGGCCCGGACGTTCGAGCGCCTGTGCCTGGGCCAGCTGCACGAAACGGTAGGTCCGCGCCCGGACGAGGACCCGGTGGAGCACTACCTGTCCGTCATCGCGGACAAGACCGGTTCCCTGGTGGCCGCGTCCGGCCAGCTCGGTGCCATCTTCGCCGGTGCCGACGAGGCCTACGAGGAGCTCCTGGTGGAGTACGGCGAAAAGGTGGGCGTGGCCTTCCAGCTCGCCGACGACGTCATTGATGTCACCGGCGTCAAGGTGAAATCCGGCAAGGCACCGGGCACGGACCTCCGCGAAGGTGTGCCCACCCTGCCTGTCCTGTTCCTGCGGCGCGATGCCGCAGCCGGTGACCAGTCCGCCGTCGACCTTTTGAAGCTCATTGATGGGGACCTGACCTCCGACGCTGCCCTGGCTGCCGCCGTGGCCGGGCTGCGCGAGCACCCCGTGACAGCCGAGTCCTGGGTGATTGCCCGCCGCTGGGCCGACGAAGCAATCGCCGCGCTGGCACCGCTTCCCGAGGGTGTTGTCAAGTCGTCGCTGGCCCACTTTGCCCTGGCTGTGGTGGACCGCGCGAGCTGATTCTCTTGTTGTCCAGCGGGGCCTCGACGGGGTGAACCTGGCCGGGGCCCTCGCTGTTTGCTTGGCGGACTTCGTTAAATGCAATAGCCCCGGTTCTCAGCGACGAAACGAATCACACGTTGCGTCGAACCGGGGCTATATCTCCGTTCGCATCAGACCCGCCGGAGGCGTTTAGCGGATCCGTGAACAGTGTATGACAGGTTTGTCACAGGATGCAAGCCTGCTGTTACTGCGCGTGTCACAGGCTTCTGGGCTTGCGGCCCTGCTGTATTTCCCCACGTTTGCCTGGAGATGCCGCTGGCAGCCCGGTGAGTTCTGCCGCCACGCCGGCACGGGCGCCCAAACCAGGGGAGACCCAGCGGCCCGGTTTTGCACATAGCTGATTTGGACACTGCCGGCGGGAGCAATGGTCGGCTCTGCTGGGAGCATGGACGTCACTTCTTACCTCAAGTACGCAGGCTCCGTTGCCAGGACAGCAACATTGCGTCAGGCCGGATTCTCAGATCGTAACATCCGGGTGGCCATTGAGGCAGGCCAGATGCGGCGGCTCCGGCACGGAGTGGTGGCACTGCCCGGAGCCGCTCCCGAGCTCGTGGGTGCGGTCCTGGCCAACGGTCTGCTCAGTTGCGGCTCGGCCAGCACACACCACCGGCTGTGGCGGCTGCACCAACCTGCGGCCCTTCACCTGCTCTGCCGGCACGGGGCTGCCGGGGATGTTGTGGTCCATCGTGAGAGTGTGGTGCCCCAGGATGTGCCCTGGCCAGTTGCCGGCTTGACCGATGTGCTGCTTCATGGCCTGCGGTGTTTACCGGAAGTCGAGGCCGCCGTCATGGTGGAGAGCGCGTTGCTGCAAGGCAGGACCACGCTGGATTACCTGCGCGGACACCTGCCGGGAAACCGAAACGGAGCCGCCCGCAGGGTCTTGGACCTGGTGGATGGCACCGCCGGTTCACCCATCGAGGTGGTGGCCCGGCTCCTCTTCCGGAGTGAGGGCATGTTCGTCCAGACCCAGGTTGATCTTCCCGGGATCGGAATCGTGGACTTCCTGCTGGAGGAATTCCTCATCGTGGAGCTCGACGGCGAAACGCATCTCCAGCCCAGACAGGTCAAGAAGGACCGGCTACGGAACAATGCGAGCACCCTGGATGGCTACGCTGTGCTCAGATACGGCTACGCGCAGGTGGTCTACAACCCGCAGAAGGTCGTGGACGAAGTGTGGCAGGTCCTACGCGGCCGCGTAGTGCGCTGAGATTCCCCTGCTTCGCTTCGAGAACCCGCCGACACTCCGGCAGATCGAGGAGGCTCGCCGGGCGGACCAGCCAAACCTGGGGAATTCCAGCGGCGGCCGGACGCCGAAGGGGGCAGGGCAGGAGGGGGCGGGGCAGGAGGGGGCAGGGCAGGAGGACCCTAGTTTTCTTCCTCGTCGTTGAAGGCCCACTCGAACATGTCGAAGACGAATTCGGAGAACGTGCCTTCTTCGCTCTTCCACTGGCCGCGGGCGTTGTTGCGGCGGTACACGATGGGGTCCGGGATGCCGAGGTCGCCTACGCGGAAGCCCCAGGTGAACTGTTCTTCCTCATCCTCGAGGAACATCAGGAAGCCTTCGTCATCCACTTCCAGCTCTTCGGGATCCCAGAAGTAGTGGTACGCCTCCATGATGTCCTCGCAGCCGCCCACCGCCAGGTAGAACTCGCGGAGGACCAGGGGAACCTGGAACTGGTGTTCGGCGAGGGCCGCGTCCAGTTCGTCGGCAGGCAGGCCGTCTTCTTCCTGCCATTCGTCCTCGAGATGGGTCGGAACAAGCGCGCGGAACTTCTCGAGGAACATTTCAGTCATGCTCATATCCTAGCTAACTGCGGCCTGCTCCCGAGCCGCTGCCAGCCCCATCAGCCCCGCCTCCGCCGGAGCCCCGCCGGTGCAAGCCACGTACAGCGAGCGGGACATACCAGGACCGGCGCCAGGCAGCCACGCGGAACGCGAACACCACGGCCGCCACCGCGCACGCCGTCAGCACATTGAAGGCGCCGGTGACCCAGAGCAGCGCGGTCAAGGCCGACCCGCTGAAGGCTGGCAGCGCGTAAAGGTCCCGGGGGTTGAACAGCTGCGGCACCTCGTTGGCGGTGATGTCCCGCAGCAGGCCGCCGCCCACCGCCGTGGTCACGCCGAGCAGCACGGCAGCCACCGGATTCATCCCCAGCGCCAGGGCCTTCAGCGTTCCGGTGATGCAGAAGAGGGCCAACCCGCCGGCGTCGAACAGCACCAGCAGCGAGGTATACCGCTGCACGCTGGAGTACAGGAAATACACCAGGACGGTGGCCAGGACCGGGGGAACCAGATACGCGGGGTTGGAGAAGGCTGCCGGCGTGGTGTTGAGGATGATGTCCCGGATGACGCCGCCGCCGAGGGAAACCAGGGACGCCAGCAGCAGCGACCCCACCAGGTCGAACTGCTTCCGTGCCGCCAACAGGGACCCGGAGACGGCGAAGAAGAAGACGCCGGCCAGGTCAAGCCATACCAGGTCGATGTCGAACGGCAATGTGTCGAACGGCAATGTGTCGAACGGCAATGTCATGTGGCGTCCCGGCGGTTTAAGGTGGGCGGACAGGGCGGCTCCAACGTTACGCTAGCCCTTATGAACAACCCGATCATGATCGCCTGTGCCCACGGGACGTCCAGCCCACAGGGCGCCGCGGAGGTCAACGCGCTGCGCGCAGGCATCGCCGCCCTGCGCCCGGGCCTGGACGTTCGCGAAGCCTACGTGGACGTCCAGGAGCCGGACCTCGTGGACGTGGTGGCGGGCCTCCCCGAAGAACAACAGGCCGTCGTTGTGCCGCTGCTCCTGAGCGTGGGCTACCACGTCAAGGTGGACATCGCCCGCGCTGTTAAAAGCCGTCCGGGCAGCCTGGCGGCAGCGCCGCTCGGCCCGGACCCGCGGCTCGCGGCCCTGCTGGACCAGCGCCTCCGCGAGGCCGGCGTCACGGACCGCGACGCCATCGTCCTCGCCGCCGCCGGCTCGTCGAACCCCAACGCCGCTGTCAGCGTGGAAGAGCTCGCCGACCAGCTCAGGGCGCTGCGGCGCAACCGGATTCTGCCCGCCTACGGTGCCTCTGCCCAGCCGTCGGTGCGCGACGCCGTCGCCATTCTGCGCCAGGAACTGGCCGGAGGTGCCGGGGCGGGGGAGTCCGCGGGGGCCGTGGACGACGGCGGCCGCGTGGTGATTGCCTCCTACCTCCTCGCGCCGGGGTTCTTCCACGACCAGCTGGCCAAAGCCGGTGCTGACCTCGTGACTGAACCACTGCTGCCCTCGCCGGTGCTCGCCGAGATTGCGCTGGAACGGTTCGACGCCGCCGTCGTACACGGTCAATAGGCGCCCCCGGGAACCGCAACGAAGCACAGCGGGCGGGCTTCTTCAAGGCTCTCTGGCGGTTCGTGACGAATTGTTTCCCTAGGTGACCTCCCGTTTCCGGACCTTTGTGACGCGCTCAGACGGGCACCTACAGTCGATGCATGACTGATACAGCTCTAGCCGGAGCGTCCGTGGACCCCGCCGCCGCCAAGCGCCCCGCGCGCGCCTCCCGCCCCGCTGCAAAGCCGCACGGGCAGTGGAAAGTGGACGGCAAAACCCCGCTGAACGCCAACGAAACCTGGAAACAGGAAGACGACGGCCTCAACGTGCGCGAGCGTATCGAGACCATCTATTCCAAGGACGGCTTCGACGCCATCCCCAGCCAGGACCTGCACGGCCGCTTCCGCTGGTGGGGCCTGTACACCCAGCGCAAGCCCGGGATCGACGGCGGCAAGACCGCCACGCTCGAGCCGCACGAGCTCGAAGACAAGTACTTCATGCTCCGGGTCAGGATCGACGGCGGCGCACTCACCACCGAGCAGCTGCGCGTCATCGGCCAGATTTCCGTTGATTTCGGCCGGGATTCCGCCGACCTCACGGACCGCCAGAACATCCAGCTGCACTGGATCCGGGTGGAGGACATCCCTGAGATCTGGAAGCGGCTTGAGGGCGTTGGCCTGTCCACCACCGAGGCCTGCGGCGACGTGCCCCGTGTCATCCTGGGCTCGCCGGTGGCCGGCATCGCTAAGGACGAAATCATCGACCCCACGCCGCTCATCGCGGAGCTGGGCGAGCGTTTCATCGGCAACCCGCTGCTGTCCAACCTGCCGCGTAAGTACAAAACCGCCATCACCGGCCACCCCAGCCAGGACGTGGTCCACGAGATCAACGACTTCGCCCTGGTGGGTGTCCGCCACCCCGAACTGGGCGTCGGCTACGATCTCTGGGCCGGCGGCGCGCTGTCCACCAACCCGATGCTCGGCAAGCGCCTGGGCGCCTTCGTGAAGCCCGAGGAGGCTGCCGAAGTCTGGCTCGGCGTCACGAGCATCTTCCGCGACTACGGCTACCGCCGCATGCGCACCAAGGCCCGCCTGAAGTTCCTGATGGCCGACTGGGGACCGGCGAAGTTCCGCCAGATCCTCGAGGACGAATACCTCGGCTACAAGCTGGCCGACGGTCCCGCCGCGCCCAAGCCCACCACCCCGGGCGACCACATCGGTGTGCACGAGCAGAAGGACGGCAAGTTCTTCATCGGCGCCACCCCGCTGGCCGGCCGCCTGTCCGGCTCGCAGCTGGTCAAGCTCGCGGACACCCTTGAGGCCCGCGGCTCCTACCGTCTGCGCACCACCCCGCACCAGAAGCTCGTAGTGCTGGACGTTGCCAAGGACCACGTGGAACCGCTGGTTGCCGAGCTGGATGCCCTGGGCCTCTCCGCCCGTCCGTCCGTGTTCCGCCGAGGCACCATCGCCTGCACCGGCATCGAATACTGCAAGCTGGCCATCGTGGAAACCAAGGTCACCGCCGCCACCGCCGTCGCTGACCTGGAACGCCGCTTGGCCGACCTCGCGGAGTCCGGCGAACTGCCGCACGCGCTGTCCCTGCACATCAACGGCTGCCCCAACTCCTGCGCCCGCATCCAGACCGCGGACATCGGCCTTAAGGGCATGATGCTGCCAACGCCCGACGGCGACCCCTCCCCGGGTTTCCAGGTCCACCTGGGCGGCGGGCTGGCTTCCAACAGCCGCGAAGAGGCAGGTTTGGGACGCACCGTCCGCGGCCTGAAGGTGTACGTCGAGGACCTGCCGGACTACGTGGAACGCGTGGTGCGCACCTTCGTGGCCAAGCGCGCCGAAGGCCAGACCTTCGCCGAGTGGGCCCACGCAGCTGACGAGGAGGCCCTCCAGTGACCGACACTCAGCCGGCGGCATCGCCTGCCAAGCTCCGCACCCATGACGAGCTCAAGGTCATCGCAGAGTCCGGCGCCGCCGAGCTCGGCTGGGACGCCCCCGCCCGCGACGTCATCGCCTGGGTGGAGCGCAACTTCGACCTCTCCTCTGTTGCGGTCGCGTGCTCCATGGCCGACGCCGTCCTGCCGGCCCTGGTCGCGGACCAGCTGCCCGGCGTCGACGTCCTGTTCCTGGAGACCGGCTACCACTTCCCGGAAACCTACGCCACGCGTGACGAGGTGGCCGCGAACCTCCGCGTCAACGTTGTGGACGTGTTGCCTGAGAACACCGTGGAACAGCAGGACCGGCTCCTGGGCAAGGACCTCTTTGCCCGCGACGCCGCCCAGTGCTGCGCCCTCCGCAAGGTGGCCCCGCTGCGCCGCACCCTGGCCGGCTACGAACTCTGGTTCACCGGCGTCCGCCGCGATGAGGCCCCCACCCGGACCAACACCCCGCTGGTGACCTGGGACGAGGTCAACGGCCTGGTCAAGGTCAACCCGGTGGCAGCCTGGACGTTCGACCAGCTGGTCCAGTACTCCGACGACAACCTCCTACCCGTCAACCCGCTGCTTTCCCAGGGTTACCCCTCCATTGGCTGCCAGCCCTGCACCCGCAAGGTGGCGCCCGGAGACGACCCCCGCGCCGGCCGCTGGGCAGGCACCGACAAGACAGAATGCGGACTACACGTATGAGCACTTTCCTAACTGAGGAGACCACCCAGGTGACTGAAGCCGCCGTATCTACGCGCCTCTCCAGCCTGGACACCCTCGAGTCCGAAGCGATCCACATCATCCGCGAAGTTGTGGCCGAGTTCGAGAAGCCGGCGCTGCTGTTCTCCGGCGGCAAGGACTCCGTGGTGATGCTGCACCTGGCCACCAAGGCGTTCTGGCCGGGCAAAGTCCCGTTCCCCGTGCTGCACGTGGACACCGGTCACAACTTCCCCGAGGTCATCGACTTCCGCGACCGGACGGTGGAGCGGCTGGGACTCAAGCTCGTCGTCGGGAGTGTCCAGGAGTTCATCGACCGCGGCGAACTCGCCGAGCGTGCCGACGGCACCCGCAACCCGCTTCAGACCGTGCCGCTGCTGGACGCCATCTCGCAGAACAAGTTCGACGCCGTCTTCGGCGGCGGACGCCGTGACGAGGATAAGGCGCGCGCCAAGGAGCGCATCCTGAGCCTCCGTGACGAGTTCGGCCAGTGGGACCCGCGCAACCAGCGCCCCGAGCTGTGGAACCTCTACAACGGCCGTCACACCGTGGGTCAGCACGTCCGTGCGTTCCCCATCAGCAACTGGACCGAGCTGGACATCTGGCGCTACATCGAACGCGAGAACATCGAGCTGCCGGGCCTGTACTACGCCCATGACCGCGAAGTGTTTGCCCGCGACGGCATGTGGCGTGCGGTGGGCGAGGTTTCCCAGCCGCTGCCGCACGAGCAAGTCATCGTCAAAACCGTCCGCTACCGCACCGTGGGCGACATGTCCTGCACCGGTGCCGTTGAGTCGGACGCAGCCACCGTGAGCGACGTTGTGATCGAAGTTGCCGCCTCCACCATCACCGAACGTGGCGCCACCCGTGCAGATGACCGCATCTCCGAGGCCGCCATGGAAGACCGCAAGAAGGATGGTTACTTCTAAATGAGCACCGACACGTCACTTCTGGCCGCCGAGCTGGAAACAGCCCTGCCCACCACTCTGTTCCGCTTCGCCACCGCCGGATCGGTCGACGACGGGAAGTCCACTCTGGTGGGCCGCCTCCTGCACGACTCCAAGGCGATTCTCGCTGACACGCTCGACGCCGTGGCCCGCACCTCCTCCGACCGCGGCTTTGGCGGCGAGAAGGGCGGGATCGACCTGGCCCTCCTGACGGACGGCCTGCGCGCCGAGCGGGAGCAGGGCATCACCATCGACGTGGCCTACCGCTACTTCGCCACGGACCAGCGCAGCTTCATCCTTGCCGACTGCCCCGGGCACGTCCAGTACACCAAAAACACGGTGACCGGCGCGTCCACGGCGGATGCCGTCGTCGTACTCATTGACGCCCGCAAGGGTGTCCTGGAGCAGACGCGCCGCCACCTATCCGTGCTGCAGCTGCTGCGCGTGGCGCACGTGATTGTGGCCGTGAACAAGATCGACCTGGTGGACTTCAGCGAGTCCGTGTTCCGCGAGATCCAGGCCGACGTGCAGCAGGTGGCCCGCGAACTGGGCATCGGCTCCGCTGAGCTGGGCAGCGCGGACCATATCGATGACCTGCTGGTGATCCCGGTGTCCGCCCTGGACGGAGACAACGTGGTGGACCGTTCCGAGCGCACCCCCTGGTACGACGGCCCGGCCCTGCTGGAGGTCCTAGAGACCCTGCCGGCCGCGGACGAGATCGACACGCAGCTGGAGAGCTTCCGCTTCCCCGTGCAGCTGGTCATCCGGCCGCAGGGTGCGCTGGCTCCCGATGCCGTTGCCGGTGGCCTGGACGTTGAAGCCTTCCGTGACTACCGTGCGTACGCCGGCCAGATCACCGAGGGTTCCGTGAAGGTGGGGGATTCGGTGTCAGTCCTCACGCCCGGCCAGTCTCCCCGCACCACCACGGTTACCGGCATTGATTTCGCCGGCGAGTCCCTGCAGGAAGCGTTCGCCCCGCAGTCTGTGGCGATCCGCCTGGCGGAGGAATTCGACGTCGCCCGCGGTGACACAATTGCCGCCGCCGGGACCTTCCCGGAGGCCACCGCCGACCTGTACGCCGCCCTGTGCTGGCTCTCGCCCAAACCGCTGCGTGAAGGTGCCAAGGTGCTGGTCAAGCACGGCACGCGCACTGTCCAGGCGCTGGTCCGCAGCGTCAGTGGCAAGCTTGACCTGGCCACGTTCAAGCTCGAAGGCGCGTCCAGCCTGGAGCTCAACGACATCGGCCACGCGCAGCTGAGGCTCTCGGCGCCGCTGCCGCTGGAAAACTACCTGCACCACCGCCGCACGGGCGCGTTCCTGGTGATCGACCCGCTGGACGGCAACACGCTCGCCGCGGGCCTGGTCAAGGACCACCCCGGCGACCACGAGGACGAGCGCTACTCGATCTGATCCGCTCAGCTTGAGCTGCCCTGCCCCGCATAGACGTTGCTGCCCAGCACCGGTTATGCGGGGCAGAGCCGTTTAGGGCCGCCCAGGATCTGTCCGCGGCGGTGTCTGGGCTGGGACGGAATCGGGCCGGGAATGTGACGCTGCATGAACCCGCGTGACCCCCCGTTTCTGCTTCATTGAATGGGTTTATGTCTCTCCCTATGGTGAAACAATGACCAGTTCAAGGCCCGGGATGACCCGCATCGTGGCAGGCGAAAACGCAGTACCCCAGCGCAAGCGTGCCCTCGAGGCGGCGCTGGCGATCGGGCTCGTCCTCCTGATCGCTGCCGGTGCCGTGGTGGCGTCCACCATTTCCCGCAATACGGCGGCTGAGGCAGCCATCCCGTCGCCCAGTCCGGCCGCGGAACTGAAGCTGGGCTACTTTGGAAACCTGACCCATGCCCCCGCCCTGGTAGGCCTGAAGCAGGGGATCTTCGCCCGGAACCTGGGCGACACCACGCTCAGCACCGAAACTTTCAACGCCGGACCCGCCGCGATCGAAGCGCTGAACGCCGGCGCCATCGATGCGGCATACATCGGCCCGAACCCGGCCATCAACTCGTTCGTCAAGAGCGAGGGGGAGTCCGTGAGCGTCATCGCCGGTGCGGCCGCCGGCGGCGCGCAGCTGGTGGTGCGTCCCGGGATCACGTCGGCGGCGGACCTGTTGGGCAAGACTCTGGCGTCGCCGCAGCTGGGCGGGACGCAGGATGTGGCGCTCCGCGCGTGGCTCGGCTCGCAGGGTTACAAGACCAATGTGGGCGGCAGCGGTGACGTGGCCATCAACCCCACCGAAAACGCCCAGACGCTGAAACTGTTCCAGGACGGAAAGCTCGACGGCGCGTGGCTGCCCGAGCCCTGGGCCTCCCGTTTGGTGCTCCAGGCCGGAGCCAAGGTCCTGGTGGACGAAAAAGACCTCTGGGACGGCTCGCTTTCCGGCAAGGCCGGCGAGTTTCCCACCACCGTCCTGATCGTCAACAAGAAGTTCGCCGCCGCGCATCCGGAGACCGTGAAGGCACTGCTGAAGGGCCACGTCGAGTCGGTGGCTTGGCTGAATGACACGCCCGACGCACAGAAAACAGCCGTCATCAACGAGGCCCTGCAGGAATCGGCAGGCGCGGCGCTTCCCGCCGATGTCCTTGACCGGGCCCTGAAGAACGTGGTGTTCACGGTGGATCCGCTCGCGGGAACCTACCCCAAGCTCCTGGAAAACGGGGTGCAGGCCGGCACCACCAAGCAGGCGGACATCACGGGACTATTCGACCTCCGGGCCCTGAACGACGTCATGGGGACCGCAGAACGTGTCTCCGCCGCCGGCCTCGGCCGGGACTGACCGCCACCTACCGCACCACCTACCTAAGGACGGGACCATGCCAGTCGTACTGGAAAACCTGGGCAAGCGCTTCGGCGACGGCGCCCCGGTGCTCGACGACGTCAACGCCACCATCGGCGCGGGCGAATTTGTAGCCCTCCTCGGTGCGTCCGGCTGCGGCAAGTCCACGCTGCTGAACATCATGGCAGGACTCGACGTCCCGACGTCGGGCGCCCTTGAAGTGCCCAGCGACGGCGCAGCTTTTATGTTCCAGGACGCCGCCCTCTACCCCTGGCTGACCGCCCGGGAGAACATCGAACTGGCCCTGAAGCTGCGACGTGTGGGGAAAGCTGAACGCCGGATCAAGGCCGACGAACTGCTCGAGCTGGTGCACCTCGGCGGGGCCGGGGACAAGCGTCCGCACGAGCTTTCCGGCGGTATGCGCCAGCGCGTGGCTCTGGCCCGGGCGCTGTCACAGGACCGGCAGCTGCTGCTCATGGATGAGCCGTTTGCCGCCCTGGACGCGATCACCCGCGACCTCCTTCACGACGAACTGGAACGCATCTGGAAGGAAACCGGGCGCACCATCGTTTTTGTCACCCACAATGTCCGCGAGGCCGTGCGGCTGGGCCAGCGCGTGCTGCTGCTGTCGTCCCGCCCCGGCCGCGTGGTCCAGGAGTGGGCCGTCACCGAGGAACACCGAACCGACGCCAGCTTGGCCGGACAGCTGACCGGGGTCATCACCGCCCGGTTGCGGGAGGAGATTCGCCGCCATGCCAAATAACCCCACGCCCCTCGCCGAGAGCGCCCCGCTGGTCGCGGCTGAGGCTGAGGCTACGCATGAAACCCGCAAAGTCCACGCCGCCCTGACGCGATCTTCCACCGGGAACGAGGACCTGCGCGAGCTCGAGGCCGGGCTGGATTCGCTGCAGTCCGACACCGCGCGCAAGCACCGGATCGACTGGGGCCGTGTGCTCCTGCCCGTCGCGGCCCTTGTGGCCCTTGTACTGATCTGGCAGTTCTACGTTTCCCTTGGCCTCAAGCGCCGCGACCTGGTTCCCGGTCCGCTGGACGTCCTCGGCCAGTTCGGTACCCTCTGGGGCGAGGCCAAGCTGCAGGAAGCGGTGTGGACTTCGCTGCAGCGCGGGCTGGTGGGGTTCCTGATCAGCGTTGCCATCGCCACCCCTGTGGGGTTGCTGTTAGCCCAGGTCGCGCCGTTGCGCCGGGCCTTCGGGCCGCTGATTTCGGGCCTCCAGGTACTGCCGTCTGTGGCCTGGGTACCCGCTGCCATCATCTGGTTCGGCCTCACGGACGCCACCGTCTACTTCGTCGTCTTTATGGGTGCTATCCCGTCCATCATCAACGGGCTGATCTCCGGCGTGGACCAAATTCCACCGCAGTACCGCCGCGTCGGCACGGTTCTGGGCGCCAACCGCTTCCAGATGGCCGTGCAGATCATCCTGCCTGCAGCGCTGCCCGGCTACCTCAGCGGGCTCAAACAGGGCTGGGCGTTCTCGTGGCGGTCGCTGATGGCGGCGGAAATCATCGCCGTTGGCGGCACAATCGGTTTCGGCCTCGGCTCCATGCTGAATCAAGGCCGCGACCTGTCGGACATGACCATCGTGATGTCAGCGATCCTCCTGATCCTGGCCGTCGGCATCCTGATCGAACTGTTGGTGTTCGCGCCGATCGAGAAGCGTCTCCTCCGCAGCCGCGGCCTGCTCGCGGGCAGTACGCGCTAGCCCAGCCAACCACATTGCGTAACTATTGGCCGCCCCGCAACGCACGGGGCCCGGGATTCCGCGGAACCCTGACCGTCGGCCGCTCAAAAGTTACGCATTCCGGTCGCCACACGTAGCCGAAAGTCCGCGGGAAGGTCTGGCAGACTGGCGCCATGACTGTCAGCTTCGTATGCCGCACCGCGTCCGCCCTCCCGCGGGAGCGCCTGTTCGATCTCGCACGCAGCATTGAGGCGCACCTGGATTCCCAGAAAGGTGCTGGGGAACGGGCTGTTGGCGGGGTCACCTCGGGCCTGATTGGTGAAGGCCAGGAAGTGACGTGGGCGGCCCGGCATTTGGGCGTCCCGCTGAGGATGACCAGCCGCATTACCGCACTGGACTTCCCCAACAGTTTCACGGACGAACAGGTCAAGGGCCCATTCAAAGGGTTCCGGCACGTCCACGAGTTCGAGGCCACGGCCACCGGCAGCATCATGACGGACCGGGTGGAGTTCACAGCACCGGTTGGGGTCCTGGGCCGCCTGGTCGAGGAACTGGTCCTGCGCCGCTACCTGCAGCGGCTCATCATCAACCGCGGCCGGTTCGTGGCCGGCCTTGAGGACTAAGGGGTCCCGAGGCTAAGCCTGGGGGAACGGCGGCGGTCCCAGGATTTCGATGCCGCCGTTCAACCGCCCTGATTCACGGATGCGGTCGAAATCCACAACGCCTGTTCTTTCGCCATCAACCAGCGGTTCACTCGCGCCAAAATAGAACGCCTGGGCGCCGCCTGGGGTGTGCAGGCACAGCATGCGGGTCCCCTCCTGGAGGACTTTGAACGCGTGCGGGACTCCCCTCGGCGCGATGACCACGCCACCCGCCGCGACCCGGTGCTCCGTGCCGTCCATGTTGATCAGGATCTCGCCGGCCAGGATGTAAAGCGTTTCGTCGGAGTCCGGGTGTGTGTGCAGGGGAGTGACCTTGTTGAGGGCCATCTCATCCTCGAAGAGCAGGAACGCCCCGGCAGTGTCTTCCTCCGTGGCCTTCCAGGTCTGCACCCCGCCGCCGAAGAACCAGCGACTGGCCCCTTCGCCGGGCTGCAGGACAACTGCGGATGCTGAGTTCTTCGTCTTCATGGTGGTCGCCTCTATAGTGGTCGGAAGACTTATGGGACTGTTGTCCCATAACAAGACTGGAGTACCATAAAGATCATGTCAAGACCCTACGTAGACGTCGGCCGCACCGGCCAGAAGCGCCGCACCCTTGAGGCGCTGGTCGCTGCGGCGCGCCAGCTTGTTGCGGATGGCGCCGCGCCCACGGTGGACGAGGCCGCGATGTTGGCCGGGGTGGCCCGCAGCACCGCCTACCGGTACTTCCCTGGGCAGCGGGAGCTGCTGGCTGCAGCCCATCCGGAAACCGCCGCCACGTCTTTGCTGCCCGAAAATCCGCCGGCCGACGTCGCGGAACGGCTGGACGCCGTCGTTGTGGAGTTCACCCGGATGATCGTCGAAACCGAAGCGCAGCAACGAACCATGCTGAGGCTCTCGCTGGAGCAGACCGCCGCCGAGCGTCGAAGCCTGCCCCTGAGGCAGGGCCGGGCGATCGTGTGGATTGCCGAAGCACTGTCGCCGCTCCAGGGGCAGATGACGGAGCAGGACATCCACCGGCTCGTCCTGGCCATCCGCAGCGCCACCGGGATTGAGGCGCTGATCTGGCTGACGGACATTGCCGGCCTGAGCCGCGACGAGGCTGTTGCCTCCCAGCGATGGAGCGCCCGCGCCCTGCTCCAGCAGGCTTTGCATCAGGGGCCCCCGCCCAGGGCGGGGTCTCTTACGGCCCATGATCCACCCCGGTTTGGGCCGTAACTGACCCCGCGTTGCGTTACGCCCGGTTACCTTACGTGAACTGGTGTTTCCGCTGCCGTTGGTGGTGAAACTGCGCGGCCCTACCGTTGATTCATGGCAATTCAGGATATATACCCCACAGCACTGCGGCTGCTCGGCCGCCCTGTGTTGGTGGTGGGTGGCGGCCCCGTGGCATCCCGCCGGGCCAAAGGGCTGCTCGACGCCGGTGCACAGGTCACCGTCGTGGCTCCCGTAGTCTCCGCCGCGCTCCGCGAACTGTCCGACGCCGGCCTCCTTGCCTGGGAGCCGCGCACTTACCTGCCGTCCGACGTCGACGGCGTCTGGTTCGTCCAGACGGCCACCGGCGATCCCGCCGTGGACACCCAGGTGTCGGCCGACGCCGAGGCGCAGCGCATCTGGTGCGTGAACGCCTCCGACCACGAAGCCTCAGCCGCGTGGACGCCCGCCGTCGCCGTGGTGGAAGACGTCCAGATCGCCGTGAATGCCGGGGGAGACCCGCGCCGCGCCATGGCCCTGCGGGACGCCGTCGCCACAGCCCTGGAAACAGGCGACCTCCCGCTGCGCCGCCGTCGTGCCTCTGCGGGCTCCGTGGCCCTTGTGGGTGGCGGGCCCGGCGATACCGGCCTCATCACCGTCCGCGGCCGCCGGCTCCTCGGCCAGGCCGACGTCGTAGTGGCAGACCGCCTCGGCCCGCGCGAACTGCTCAACGAACTGGCCCCCGATGTCCGCGTCATTGAGGTGGGCAAGACCCCCGGCCACCATCCCGTGCCGCAGGCCGAGATCAACCGGATCCTTGTGGACGAAGCCCTGAAAGGGCACCGCGTGGTCCGGCTCAAGGGCGGCGACCCTTACGTCCTGGGCCGCGGCGGCGAGGAAGCCGAATACTGCCGGCAGCACGGCGTCGAGGTGGAAGTGGTTTCCGGTGTCACGTCCGCGATCTCTGTCCCGGCCGCTGCCGGCATCCCCGTCACGCACCGCGGCCTGGCCAAGGGCTTCAGTGTTGTCACCGGCCATGAGGAGCTGTCCGAGGTCCCCGCGCGGGCAGACCACACCATCGTCCTGCTGATGGGCGTGGCCGCACTTCGCCACTCCGCCGCTGCCCTGGCCGGCGCCGGTTTGCCTCAGGACACTCCAGTTGGCATCGTTGAGAACGGCTATCTGCCGAATCAGCGCGTAACGATCGGCACGCTCGGTTCCATCGCCGACCAGGCGGAAGCCACCGGCGTCGCAAATCCTGCCGTGATTGTGATCGGCGATGTTGTCCGCGTCAGCCCGTTCGCGCCGTCGCACTTCAGGACAGCGGACTACAGCACCACCACCCCGAACCGCCCCCGCACCACCGCAAGAGCCCTCACCACCTAGCCACCCTCCCAACTAGGTAGCACCAACTGTCGTTATGAGCCCGCAAAACGACAGATAGTGCTACCTAGTTGGGCCGGAACGAACAAAAGGAACACAGCCGTGTCATCAAGCACCTCCGTAGGATCTGCCGAACGTCCGCTGCGCGTTGCCGTCGTGGGCTCCGGCCCGGCCGGCGTCTACGCCGCGGACATCCTCACCAAGAGCGAAGCCGTCAAGAGCGGCGCGCTGACCGTGAGCATCGACCTCTTTGACCGCTACCCGGCACCCTACGGCCTGATCCGCTACGGCGTCGCCCCGGACCACCCGCGCATCAAGGGCATCGTCAACGCCCTGCACAAGGTCCTGGACCGCGGCGACATCCGCTTCTTCGGCAACGTGGACTATGGCACGGACATTTCCATCGAGGATCTCCGCACGCACTACGACGCCGTCATCTTCGCCACCGGCGCCATCAAGGACGCGGACCTGAACATCCCGGGCATCGAGCTGGATGGCTCCTACGGCGGCGCAGATTTCGTCTCCTGGTACGACGGCCACCCCGACGTTTCCCGCGAATGGCCGCTGGACGCCACGGAGATCGCGGTGATCGGCAACGGCAACGTGGCCCTGGACGTGGCCCGGATGCTGTCCAAGCACGCCGATGACCTGCTGGTCTCCGAAATCCCGGACAACGTGTATGCCGGGCTGAAGGACTCGCCCGTCACGGACGTGCACGTCTTCGGCCGCCGCGGCCCGGCCCAGGTGAAGTTCACCCCGCTGGAACTCCGCGAGCTCAGCCACTCCAAGGACGTGGACATCATCCTCTACGCCGAGGATTTCGAGTTCGACGAGGAATCGGACCGCCAGATCCAGAGCAACAACCAGACCAAGACCATGGTGGGTACGCTCACCAACTGGATCGCCGAGCAGCCCGAGGACCTCTCCGAGCTGACCGCTTCGCGCCGCCTGCACCTGCACTTCCTGCACAGCCCCGTTGAAATTTACGACGACGCCGCGACGCCGGGCAAGGTTACCGGCATGAAGTTCGAGCGCACCGAGCTGGACGGCACGGGCAACGCGCGCGGCACCGGCGACTTCGTGGACTACCCCGTCCAGGCCGTCTACCGCTCGATCGGCTACTTCGGTTCGGCGCTGCCGGAGATCGAGTTCGACCACAAGAAGGGCGTGGTACCCAACGACGGCGGCCGCGTCCTGGACGCCGCCGGCACGCACGTGCCTGGCATCTACGCCACGGGCTGGATCAAGCGCGGACCGGTGGGCCTCATCGGCCACACCAAGGGCGACGCCCTCGAGACCGTGACGCATCTGCTGGAAGACCGCGAAAACCTTCCGGTCGCCGCTGTTCCCGACGCAGAGGCCGTCGTCGAACTCCTCGATGCCCGCGGCGTGAAGTTCACCAGCTGGGAAGGCTGGCTGGCGCTTGACGCGCACGAGCTCGCGCTTGGTGCCGCAGCCACGGAGGCCGGCGGATCCCACGGCGTTGAGGTCAAGCGCGAGCGCATCAAGGTGGTGCCGCGCGAGGACATGGTTGCCATCTCCCGCGATGGCGTAGCCGCCAACGTCTAGGACACAACCAACGCGGGGTCACTTCGCGCCCATAAATTCCCACTGGGATGGGCGCGAAGTGGTCCTCCCCACCCGCGCCCTAGCCTCGCAAGCTCGGCCAGGGAACCCTGCGGGCGTGGGCCCCGTTGCTTTAACGTCCCGCCGCTCCGGCCGCCATGAGTTCCAGCCGGCTGAGGGTTTCGCGGTTCCGGGCGCCGATCAGTGCGTCGCGCAGCACTTTGGGGACAATCTTGCCCGGTCCACGGATGGCGTCCTCGGCGATGGAAACCCGGCATTGCGTGCCCAGATCCTCCAGTGTGATCACCACTCTGGCTTCACCCAGCGGCCAGCCACGCGCCACTAGCTCCAGGGAGCGGCCGGGTTCAACGGCGGCCACACCGGTGCTGTCATTGATCACCAGTGGCCAGGCGCCCACGGAGTGGTGCAGCCGGGAGCCGGCCCCGGGCCACTGCGCGTCGACGGCCCGGATGCGGGAGGCGCCCACCACCCAGCCCGAGTAGAGCCAGCCGTCGGCGATCACTTTCCAGACGTCGTCGGCCGTGGAGTTGAACAGTTGGCTCACGGTTGACATTAGCTTCCCTTCCCTTGGTGGCTACATCCTGCCGAACCGGGCCCGGACCAGCGCGAACAGGCCGTAGCAGATGAAGCCCGCCCCAATCGCGACGAGCAGGTACGGGCCGAACATATGGTCCCGGAGTGCCTTCAGGCTGCCGTCCAAGCCGGTGGACTCTTCGGGACTATGCTTTGCCGCGGCGATCACGAACAGCAGACCGGCCAGGTTCAGGGCGATTCCCTTGGCCACGTGCCCGGCGACGCCGAGGGAGTCGATCAGCCTGCCGCGGCGGGTGCCCTCGAAGCGGAAGAGTTCCGGTTTGAATCCGCGCCGCAGCCCCTTCACCACAAAGTAGACGCCCACGCCCATGACGGTCAGGCCCACCGCCACCAGCAGAGGCAGTCCGAGTGGGGTTTTAAGGACTGCGGTGCTGAAATCGCGTGTGGTGTCTCCGGAATCTCCGCGCACGCCCACCGCGAACCCGGCGAAGCTGAGCCCCACGCTTCCGTAAGCAACTGCCAAAAATCCGGAGGAGACAAGCTTTCCCAGCCGCTGCTTCCGGGGCAGATGCCGCGATCGGAGCGTGGCTTCGCTCAGCTGCCACGCCGCCAGCCCGGTGCAGCCCACCACGCACGACCACAGCACGGCTGGTCCCCACGGGTTGGCCCCCAACTGCTCGATGGCCCCGGTGGCTTCTGCCTGACCCGGCTGCCCGAAGGCTATGGCGACGGAAATCGCGCCAACGATGATGTGCAACAGGGCCATCACGGCAAATCCGGAGCGAGCCACAATGTCCAGCGCCTTGGTATCCGACGCTTCCTCGACAGCGTCTGCCGCTTCGCTGATGCTGGATTCCCCGTCTGCCATCGTTAGCCGTTCATCGGTCCTTCGGCGTGCAGTTTTCCTGCGCCTGGTCCGGTTACGTGCACGGTACAGCGGACCACCAGCTTGCCTGGAGAATGATCGAGTTCCACGAGGCTGTCATTGGCACTCAGTGCGGTGAAGACCTCAGAACCGTTGACCACGGTGACCCCCTTGGCCCTGGCCGTCGCGGTGGCGTTCTGCAACGCTTCATGCTCGAGGCCCGACACGTATGCGCCATTATTTTCCCGGGCGGGGTCGCCAAATGCCCACCCGAACAAGGTCGCTGTTTCCATGGCCACGATGTTACGCGTATCCGCTGTTGAAGACGGGGTTCCGTAATATTAGTAAGTGTGCTTACGATGGCGTGAGCATGATCTTCATGGACCAGTGAGAACCGCACCGGCGGCACCTCAGAACCAGCTCAACGTAAGGAAGCACATCATGGCAGGAAATCTTGTTGCCCGCTCCGTCCACGACCTGACGGCCGCGGCTTGGTTCGGCGGTTCACTCATGGGCGCCATCGGATTGAACGGTGCGGCCGCGGATGCCAAGGACCCGGCCGAACGGACCCGGCTCTCCAGCGCAGGCTGGATGAAGTGGGCGCCGGTCCAGACTGCGGCTTTCGCCTCGCATTTGCTGGCTGACCTCGCCATTGCCTTTGAGAACAAGGACCGCATCGCGAAGCAGGACGGCGTTGCTCGGGACACCGTAATCAAGACGGCGGTGACCGTGGCCGGCGCCGCCGTGACACTTTACGCCGGGATCCTCGGTAAGAAGGTGGACCAGCTCGCGGACCAGGGCGGCGAGGGGGCCACGGAGCCCAGGGCGGGGGCCTCCGATGAGCTGAAGTCGGCGCAGCAGCAGCTCAAAATGCTGCAGTGGGCCATTCCTGCTTTCGCCGGTGCCGTGATTATCCTCGGTGCCAAGCATGGTGAGATGCAGCGGCCTAAGAACGTGTTCCAGGGCCTCCGCCCCTGACCGGCAGCAGCACTTAGACGCGGTAACGCCCGACGGCGGTTCGGCACCCAGGTGCCGGACCGCCGTCGGGCGCTATGCACATTGGCTGGCGACGCGCAAAAAGGCTGGCGCTCTCGATATTCCCCGTGCGCCAGCCATTTTGCGCCTCGAAATTAGCTTTGCGCGTCGAAACTGGCCGCGTCGAAGTCGAACGGGAGGACCTACGCCCGCAGCCACTCCGCGCAGGTGTTCAGGTTCTGGTTGACGCTGGCCACCGCGGAATCGGCGTCGTGGGCCTCGATGGCGTCCACCACGGCACCATGGCCTTCCTTTGTGAGACCGTCCAGCCTGCCCTTGCGCTGCTGTTTGAGTAGGTCCTGGTGGAACACGTCGCCGAAACTGACGTAGAGCTCATGCAGCAGCGGGTTCCCGGAGGCCTTGGCAACGCGCACGTGGAAGTCCCAGTCCGCGCGGGCCCACCCCTCGAAGTCACCAGCGGTCCAGGCGACTTCCCGGGTGGCGAGCACGGCACGCAGGGCAGTGACGTCGTCGGCCGTTGCATTCCGGGCCGCGAGGCGCGCCGCCTGCGTGTCCAGGCCGAGCCTGACCTCGAGGATGTGTTCGTCCGTGTGGTCCTGGTACATCCGTCGGGCGGCGCCGGACATCTCGCTGGTGGCGCGGACGTAGGTGCCGTCGCCGCGGCGGACCTCCAGCATCCCGCTATGCGCCAGGGCTTTGATGGCTTCGCGCAAAGTGCCGCGCGAGACGCCCAGGCCCTGCATCAGCTCCGGCTCGGACGGGATGCGCTGGTCCAGGGTCCATTCGCCGGAGTGGACCATCTGCCGGAGTTTGGCGGTGACCTCGTCGGCGAGGGGCTGGCGGTGTGAGGTGCTCAGGGTCATGGCGTCCTACTTCTTCAGGCCGGACAAGGGGGTGCGGGAGATGAGGTGTGCAACCACCACTTGGACCACTGCGAGGCCCAGCAGCAGTGCGAGGGGAAGCGTCCAGCCGCCAGTACCGCTGAACAGCAGGCCTGCACCGAAGGGGCCGGCCGTGGCCAGCAGGTAGCCGGTGGACTGCGCCAGCGTGGACAGGGCAGTGGTCTCGGCGGTGCTCGTCCCGCTCCGGCTGATCATCACCATCACCAGCGGGAAAATTCCCAGGCCGAAGCCAAGCAGGACGGTGGGGATGACGGCCAGGCTCACCGGCAGGAACATCAGCGATGCCAGGCCGGCCACCATGGTGGTGCTGACCAGGTACAGCGCCGGCCGGAGCATCCGGGGCCGCGAGCCGATGGCGAGCAGCACCATGCCGGCCGGTACGGACACCAGCTGCATGAGCCCGTACATCAGGCCGCTGTCAGCGGAGCTGATGCCCATGTTGATCAACATCGACGGGAACCAGCTGATGAGCGAGTACGCGAGCAGCGCCTGGAGTGCGAAGAGGGCGGTGAGAAGCTGGCCCTTCCGGGTGCGGAGCAGTGGCCACGGGGAGATGCGGGCAGCAGTGTTCCGGACGCTGTTGCGGTGCGCATGCAGAACAACGGGCAGGAAGCCCAGGAAGGCGGCCACGGCAAGGAATCCGATGGTGCCGAGTGCGGCGGACGGTGAGCCAAGCGCCAACGCCAGCGGGACGACGGCGACCGCGGTGACTGTGGCTCCGGTGGTCATGGTGACGGTGTAGAGCGCGGTCATCGCTGAAGTGCGGTTGGCAAAGTGCTCGCGGATGAACGACGGCATGGCCACATTGCAGACCGCCAGCCCGGACATCCCCACCACGGTGCCCGCCACCAGCATGCCGGTTGCCGGGATCCCCCGGAGCAGCAGCCCGGCGGCCAGGAATCCGAGCGCCAGCAGGATTGCCTTCTCGACGCCCAGCCGTCCGGTCAGCCATGACGTCGCGGCCCCCGCCACCGCAAAACAGAGCGTGGGGATGGACGGGATGATCGCTGCCACCAGCGGCCCGTAGCCAAGGACTTGCTGAAAATCGTGGAGGAGGGCCGACGCCGCCGCAATCCCCGCGCGCAGGTTCAGCCCAATAAGCACCAGCGCAATGACGCCGAAGACGACGGCGGTACGCGGCTTGGGCGGCGCGTCGGACAGCGTCGGGGTACCGGAAGGGGCTACAGTCATGTCTTTAACGTTAGACGTTAGACGTTTGATGTCTAGGGTTCTGTGGCCAACCTCTCCCGGCTATTAATGATGCGGGCATAGACTCGGGCCACAAGAGTTCCGTCCCGGGCTCGTGAGAACTTGTCCAGCTGGATCTTGCGCCCATCATTGTGGAAGGACGGCCGGTCATGGCTTCGCAGGCAGTTGAGGTCGAAAAGAAGTACGACGTCGGCCCGGACGCCGAGGTGCCGGCGCTCGCGGACATCCCCGGGGTGGCCCGCATGGGGGAGCCACACGTGGACACCCTGGAAGCGGTGTACTTCGATACAGCAGGCCATACGCTCGCCGCCCGCGACATTACCCTTCGCCGCCGCACCGGCGGAGTCGACGCCGGCTGGCATTTGAAACTGACCGCGGAGGGCGCCCGGTCCGGCGCCCGCTCCGGTGCCCGGTCCGGCGACCGGGCCGGTGGCGCGTCCGGCGTCTCCGGCTCCGAACCCCGGCGGCGCCGCGAGCTGCACGCCCCGCTGGGCCAGCCCGGCGTCGTTCCCGACAGCCTGTTGGCGCACGTGCTGGCATACCTCCGCGGCGAGGATGCCGCCCCGGTGGTCCGGCTCGAAACCCGGCGCACCACCTATCCGTTGTACGGCGCGGACGGAGTCCACCTAGCGGACCTGGCCGATGACCGCGTGAGCGCAGAGTTGCTCGGCGCGGCAGAGCCCGACGGGGAAGCACAGCCTGACCGCGATACCCGCACACGGCAGTGGCGCGAATGGGAACTCGAGCTGGTGCACGGGAGCCCTGACCTGTTCCCGGCCGCGGCGGAAATCCTGGCCGCCGCCGGAGCGCGCCCGGCGAAACACGGCTCCAAGCTGGCTAAAGTCCTGGCGCTGCCTGCCGGGGAGCCGGGCGCCGCTGACGGGCCAACAAGTCCTGGCAAGAAGGGGCCTGTGTCGGATCTCCTGACCGCCTACCTGGGTGCGCAGATCCGCGAAATCCTGGCGCTTGATCCCGGCGTCCGCCGGGAGGAACCGGAGGCTGTGCACGATCTGCGTTCGGCCACCCGCCGGGCCCGTTCCGCGCTCGCAGCGTACCGCCGGCTCTACAGTCCCGTGGCCGGGCGGCGCCTTAGGGACGAACTGAAATGGCTCGGCAGCGTGCTGGGGTCGCCCCGCGACGCTGAAGTGATGCTGGCTCGCCTCCGCGGGCACACGGCCGAACTGCCGCCCGGGCTGGCCTCGGCAGTGAAGGGCCGGCTGGACGATGAACTCGGCAACAGATTGAACAAGGGCTACCGGAAACTCCAGAAGGCACTGCTTTCCGAACGGTACTTCCGGCTCCTGGATGACCTGGAAGCCTTCCGTGACCACCCGCCGGTCCGGCCCGAAGGTGCAGCCCCGGCCCGTAAGGCGGCAGGGAAGCTGGTGGCCAAGGCCGCCAAACGCCTGCAGCGCGCAGCGAGTACGGCCAAACGTGCACGCCGGGGAGCGGACCACGAGACAGCCCTTCACGACGTGCGCAAGGACGCCAAACGGCTGCGGCACGTGGCGGAGTCCGTAGCGCCGGTGCACGGTAAGCGCGCCGCGAAGATCGCCAAGGCCGCGCACCGCCAGCAGCAGGTCCTCGGAGACTTTCACGACAGCGTGGTGGCCCGGGACCTGCTGGCCAAGCTGGCGGCCGCGCCGGACCTGCCCGAGACTGTCGCGTCGGCCTACGTCACCCTGCATACGCGGCAGGTACAGCTCGCGGCCGACGCCGAAGCCGGCTACCGGAAAGAACGCAAGAAGTCCCGCAAACGCCTCCAACGCGGGGTCATTTAGCGCCCATCCGGGGCCGTAACATGGGCGCGATGTGACCCCGCGTTGCGGTCGTCAGGGGTGCCGCGCTCCGAGCCGCGACACGGCGAGCGAGAGCCACAGCTGCACGCGGTCCGCCGTGACCGAAGGATCGTAGCCGGTGAGTTCGGTGATCTGCGCCAGCCGGTACCGCACCGTGTTCCGGTGCAGGGTCAGGGCTTCGGCGACGGCGGCCACGGAACCGTTGTTGTTCAGGTAGCTTTCCAGGGTGGTCACCAGTTCCGCGCCGTGGGCAATGTCGAAGGCGCGGAGTGGGTTCAACGACTCGTGGGCCATGTCAGCCAGCGGAACGTCTTCGCTGGCCAGCAACAGGGAGGTCAGGCTCAGGCGTTCCGGCTCGTTAACCGGCAGGCCGTGGCTGGCCGCATCGCGCGCCTCGAAGTAGCTCCAGCGCAGGCCGTTCGGCTTGGTGTACCCGCCGCCGATCCCGATCGTCGCGTGGATCCCTGCCTCAGCCAGGTGGTCGCTGAGGCGCCTGGCCAGCGCAGGTGCCGCACCGCCGTCGTCGTTAATCACCACCACCAGGTCCTTCCCGACGACGGCGGCCACCGCGTTCTCCAGCGGCTGCGGCACCGAGGTGCTCACCAGCGCCTTGTGATGGGCGGCGGACACCGCCAGCAGCACCACGTTTTTGCGTGTGCTGTTCAGGCCCACGCCGGCGAGGCGCCGCTGGGCCTCGCTGGTCTCCAGGGCGCCGTGGATGACGTCCTCGAGCACCTGGCCGCACAGGGCGCGCTGGGCCTGGCGCTGCTTGACCATGTTGTTCAGCTCCACGCTGATCAGGTTCTGGGCATAGCCGATAATCCCTGAATCCTCGAACGGCTGGCGGACCCAGAGTGTGCAGGCATCGCGGCGGCCGGTGGGGATGGGGTAGGAGGACCACGTGTCAGCGGAAGGGGGCTCGGAGCTGCTGTTGTACAGGTGGGCGGTGAACTGGGTGAGGGCAATCTCTGTCCGCAGCATCCCGCCCAGCTGCTTCAGGAGCTGGGCGAGGCCGCCGCCGGTGAGGAGCGCGCGGGCCAGGACCTGGTGGCCCGCGATCAGGCGCTCCAGCTTCGCGACATGATCGGCGGCCTGCGCTTCCGCCACCAGTTTGCCGATGGCAATGAACGGCGTCTCGTACGGCACCTGGACGATCGGCAGCCCCCAGCGGTTGGCCTCGGCAATCAGGGCCGGCGGGACGGCGTCGTGCGTCAGACCGGTCCCGAAGCCGATGCCCACGGCTCCGGCGCGCTGGACCTGCCGGACGAAGCGACGCTGCTCGGGCGCGGACCGCAGGCGCATGCCGGTGGTGAGCACCAGTTCGCCGCCGCTGAGGAAGCGCTGCGGGTCTTCCAGTTCCGTGACGGCAACCCAGTTGATGTCCTCGTGCCAGGTGGTCTCGGCAAGGCCTGCATTGGATAGGTGGAGGGAGTGCACGCCGAGCAGGGTGGCGAGGGAGATGGCCATGGTCCAAGGATAGACGGATGCTGGTCAACCGCACTAAACACTGCGGCTAAGGGTGTGCAGGTGGCTATTCCCCGGGGTGAAGCTGCTGGCATAGGCTCAAGGCAGTCGCAACCATCCGCTTCGCAGCTGATGTTCCCTTATGAAAGAGGTTGTACACCGTGGTTCAAACCTTGCAGAACTTCATCAATGGTGAGTTCGTCACGCCCGCGGGCACCGACCTGCTGGACATCGTTAACCCCACCAACGGCGAAGTCGTGGCGCAATCACCTGTGTCCATCCAGGCCGACGTCGACGCTGCCATGACCGCGGCCAAGGACGCCTTCAAGACCTGGAAGCACGCCACCCCCGGGCAGCGCCAGCTGATGCTCCTCAAGCTCGCGGACGCCGTTGAGGCCTACAGCGACGAACTTGTGGAGGCCCAGCACCGCAACACCGGGCAGGTGCGCTCGCTGATCGCGTCCGAGGAAGTGGCCGCCGGCGCGGACCAGCTCCGCTTCTTCGCCGGTGCCGCGCGCATCCTCGAAGGCAAGTCCGCGGGCGAGTACTTCGAAGGCCACACCTCCTATGTACGCCGCGAGCCCATCGGCGTCGTGGCCCAGGTTGCCCCCTGGAACTACCCGTTCCTGATGGCCATCTGGAAGATCGGCCCGGCGCTCGCCGCCGGCAACACCGTGGTCCTCAAGCCCTCCGACACCACCCCGGAGTCCACCCTGGTGCTGGCCCGCCTGGCCGGCGACATCCTGCCCGCCGGCGTCCTGAACGTCGTTCTGGGAACCGCCGCAACCGGCGCCATGATGGTGGAGCATCGGGTCCCCGGCCTGGTCTCCATCACGGGTTCCGTCCGGGCCGGCATCGCCGTGGCCTCCGGGGCCGCGAAGGGCCTCAAGCGCGCCCACCTGGAGCTCGGCGGCAAGGCCCCGGCCATCGTGTTCAAGGACGCGGACATCAAGAAGAGCGCCGCGGCCATCGCCGAGTTCGCGTTCTTCAATGCCGGCCAGGACTGCACCGCCATCACCCGGGTGCTGGTTGAGGATTCAGTCCACGACGACGTCGTGGCGGCCATGGTGGAGCACACCAGGACGCTGCACACCGGCTCGCAGAACGATGAAGACAACTACTTCGGTCCGCTGAACAACGTGAACCACTTCAACGCCGTCACCTCCGTGGTGGAGCACCTCCCGGAGAACTGCCGCATCGAAACCGGTGGCCACCGCGCCGGGGACAAGGGCTTCTTCTTCGAACCCACCATCGTCACCGGCGCCAAGCAGACCGACGACATCGTCCAGAAGGAAACCTTCGGCCCGGTCATCACCGTACAGAAGTTCTCCTCCGAGGCGGAAGCTCTCGAACTGGCGAACGACGTCGAATACGCCCTCGCCTCCAGCGTCTGGACGTCCGACCACGGCACGGCCATGCGGATGAGCCGCGACCTGGACTTCGGGGCGGTCTGGATCAACACCCACATCCTCCTCACCGCCGAAATGCCGCACGGCGGCTTCAAGCAGTCCGGCTACGGCAAGGACCTCTCCATGTACGGCGTCGAGGACTACACCCGCATCAAGCACGTCATGAGCGCACTCGACGCCTAGCAGCTCTCCGGTGGTCGAGCCTGTCTAAACCAGCTTTTCCGGTGGTTGAGCCTGTCGAAACCCTGGATCTCGACAGGCTCGATCACCGGGCCCTGAAAGGAAACCCCATGAGCACCACAGCAAGTGAAATCACCTTCCGCCTGGAACAGAAGCGCCGTGTCCAGGCCGACTTCCCGGGCCCCAAGTCCATCGCCCTGACCGAGCGCCGCAAGGCAGTGGTCGCCGCTGGTGTCGCCTCCGCCGTTCCGGTCTACGTTGCGGACGCCGACGGCGGCATCATCCACGACGTCGACGGTAACTCCTTCATTGACCTCGGCTCGGGCATCGCGGTGACCAGCGTCGGCGCGTCCGATCCCGCCGTCGTCGGGGCCGTGAAGGAAGCGGTGGAGCACTTCACCCACACCTGTTTTATGGTCACCCCGTACGAAAGCTACGTTGCCCTCGCGGAGCAGCTCAACCGCCTGACCCCGGGCAGCCACGAGAAGCGGACCGTGCTGTTCAACTCCGGCGCCGAGGCTGTGGAGAACGCCGTCAAGGTGGCCCGCCTCGCCACCGGGCGTGACGCCGTCGTCGCCTTTGACCACGCCTACCACGGCCGCACCAACCTGACCATGGCGCTGACCGCGAAGGCCATGCCGTACAAGACCAACTTCGGCCCGTTCGCGCCCGAGGTCTACCGCATGCCCATGAGCTACCCGTACCGCGAGGAGAACGCCTCGATCACCGGTGCCGAGGCCGCCAAGCGGGCCATCACCATGATCGAGAAGCAGATCGGCGGCGACCAGGTGGCCGCGATCATCATCGAGCCCATCCAGGGCGAGGGCGGCTTCATTGTCCCCGCCGAGGGCTTCCTGCCGGCACTGGCCGCCTGGGCCAAGGCCAACGGCGTGGTGTTCATCGCCGACGAGGTCCAGTCGGGTTTCTGCCGCACCGGCGAATGGTTCGCGGTCAACCACGAGGACGTTGTCCCGGACATCATCACCATGGCCAAGGGCATCGCGGGCGGCATGCCGCTGTCCGCGATCACCGGCCGTGCTGACCTGCTCGACGCCGTCCACCCGGGCGGCCTGGGCGGCACGTACGGCGGCAACCCGGTTGCGTGCGCCGCCGCGCTTGCCGCGATCGGGTCCATGGAGGAATACAACCTCGCCGGACGTGCGCGCCACATCGAGCAGCTCGCTACGGGACGCCTGCAGGAACTGCAGGCCGAACTGGCATCTGCCGGGACGTCCGTGATCGGCGACATCCGCGGCCGCGGCGCGATGCTGGCCGTCGAACTGGTCCAGGCCGGTTCGAAGGAACCCAATCCCGAGCTGACCAAGGCCGTGGCCGCCGCCTGCCTCAAGGAGGGTGTCATCATCCTCACCTGCGGCACCTACGGCAACGTCATCCGCCTGCTGCCCCCGCTGGTCATCACCGACGACCTTCTGAACGACGGCCTGGACGTCCTGGCTGCGGCCATCAAGGCCAACGCTTAGGACCCAGCCCCACACGCAAACACAGCGCGAACTGGCAGCAGATGACGTCAGATCCCTGATTTGAGGTCGTTAGCTGCCAGTTCGCGCTCGTCTCACGTGGTGCGGGCCCGCTTCCTTGCCAACGAGTTCTTTCGGGTGGTGCGGAGCATGTCGACGGTCAGCACCAGCAGGGCCAGCCACACCACCCCGAAGCCGATCCAGCGGCTGGTGGTCATGGCTTCCTGAAACACCACCAGCGCCACGATGAACTGCAGGAGCGGGGCAACGTACTGCAGCAGCCCGATGGTGGTCATGGGCAGCCGGCGGGCCGACGCGCCGAAGAACAGCAGCGGCACCGCGGTGATCACCCCGGAGGCCGCCAGGAGCCAGAAGTGCCCGGGGCCCTGGCTGGTCAGGGTGGCCGTGCCGCTGACACTCAGGAACACCATGGTGGCGGCGGCGATCGGGGCCAGCACGATGGTCTCCAAGCTGAGGCTGGTCACCGCGTCCACCTTCGGGCCAACGCGCTTCTTCACAAACCCGTACAGGCCGAAGCTGAAGGCCAGCGTCAGGGCGATCCAGGGCAGTTTGCCGTAGCTCACCGTGAGCACGCCCACCGCTACAAAACCGATTCCGACGGCGGCCCACTGGAGGGGGCGCAGCTTCTCCTTCAGGACGAACACACCCAGGAGGACCGAGACCAGCGGATTGATAAAGTAGCCCAGCGCGGCTTCGACGGCCTGGCCGGTGGTGACGCCATAGGTGTACGTCAGCCAGTTCACGGCAATGAGGGCAGCCGCCAGGGCCAGTGAACCAAACACCGAGCGGTCCCGGAAGGCTCCGGCCAGCGCACGCCAGGACCGGGTGACGGTGATCAGGAGGATGCAGAAAAACAGGGACCACACCACGCGGTTGGCCACGATCTCCACCGCTCCGGCGGGCATCAGCGCAAAGAAGTACAGGGGAAGCAGCCCCCACAACCCGTACGCGCCGAACCCGAACAGGACTCCCGCCGTCGTCTCCTTGTCAACAGCCTTAAGACCGGATGGAGCGGCGACAACGGTCTTGGGCAAGGAGTTCGTTTCAGGGGGAGTAGGCACCTAACCAATAACACCAGTTGTTGGACTCGTATTCCAGTCAATAGTCAGTACGCTGTCCTTCATGGAACCGATGAACTTCCAGGTGGCCGTCCCGTGAGGCTCCGCCGCAGCAACGCGAACGGCCGCGGCTACCGTCGCGTGCCCGCCGGCACGGGCTTCAGCTACCGGGACCTGGACGGCTCCACGCTGCCGCCGGGGCCGGTCCGGGACCGGCTGGAGAGCATCGGCATCCCACCGGCCTGGACCGACGTCTGGATTGCACCGTTCGACAACGGCCACATCCAGGCGACCGGCCTCGATGCGATGGGCCGGCGGCAGTACATCTACCACCCTGCCTGGCGCGAGCGGAAGGACCGGGTGAAGTTTGACCGCGCCCTGCAACTGGCCGAGTCGCTGCCCACCGCCCGCCGGCTGGTCACCCTGGACCTGCGCAGCGACGGTCCAAGCCGAGAACGTGTACTCGCGGCGGCTTTCCGGATGCTGGACAGCGGGTCCCTGCGCGTGGGATCCGAGCGGTACACCAACGAGAACGGCAGCCGCGGCCTGGCCACGCTCCTGTGTGCGCACGTCCACGTCCGCAAGGAGTGCCTGGAGCTGAAGTTTCCGGCCAAGAGCGGCAAGGACTGGGAATCGGAAATCCACGACGCCGACCTCGCCGCCCTGGTGCGGACGCTTAAGCGCCGCGGTGGAAATGCCAGGCTGCTGGCGTACAAGGAGGGCCGGACCTGGCGGCCGGTCACCAGCGCGGACATCAATGCCTACGTCAAGGAGCGGACGGGCCTGGACTTCACCGCCAAGGACTTCCGGACGCTGCGCGGGACCGTGGCGGCAGCCGTCAGCCTGGCGCGCAGCGGCCCGCAGAAGCCTGTTTCGGCGCGGAAGGGCGCCATCAGCGTGGCCATGCTGGAGGCTGCCGCGGTACTGGGGAACACGCCGTCCATCGCGCGCAAAAGTTATGTTGATCCCCGGCTGCTGGACCACTTTGCCGCGGGGGAGACCATCGACCCCAAACGCCTGGACTCCGCGGAGGCCGAGCTCCGGGCGTTGCTGTACCGGGAAGGCGACGTGGTGCCGCTGGAACACATTTAGAATGGGACATTGTGCGCAACTGCACTGCACTGCACTGCGCGCTGCACTGCGCACCTCCGTCGCAATCTCCTCGTTCCAGAAGGGCTCCCGGTGTCCAACCCAGGCGAAACCACCTCCAAGCGTCCACTCCGCGTTGCCATTGTGGGTGCGGGACCGGCAGGTGTTTATGCGGCGGACATCCTGACCAAGTCCAACGGTGTGAAGGACGGCGATTTTGAGGTCAGCATCGACCTTTTCGAGGCCTACCCCGCCCCGTACGGCCTGATCCGCTACGGCGTCGCGCCGGACCACCCCCGCATCAAGGGGATCGTGAACGCGCTGCACAAGGTCCTGGACCGGGGCGACATCCGCTTCCTGGGCAACGTCACGTACGGCCGCGACCTCACCCTCCATGACTTCCGGGCCTTCTACGATGCCGTGATTTTCTCCACCGGAGCCATCAAGGACGCCGATCTGCCTATCCCGGGCATCGACCTGGCGGGATCATTCGGCGGCGCCGACTTTGTGTCCTGGTACGACGGCCACCCCGATGTGCCCCGCGACTGGCCGTTGGAAGCCAAGGAAATCGCGGTGATCGGCAACGGGAACGTGGCCCTAGATGTGGCCCGGATGTTGGTCAAGCACGCCGACGAACTCCTCACCACCGAGATCCCGGACAACGTCTACCAGTGCCTGAAGAACTCGCCGGTCACGGACGTGCACGTCTTCGGCCGTCGTGGCCCGGCGCAGGTCAAGTTCACGCCGCTGGAGTTGCGCGAGCTGAGCCACATGAAGGACGTGGACATTGTCCTGTACCCGGAGGACTTCGAGTTCGACGAGGCCTCCGACGACGCCATCCGCAGCAACAACCAGATCAAAACCATGGTGAACACGCTGACCAACTGGCTCGTGGAAGAGCACGCCGAAGCGGCAGAACCGTCCTCACGCCGCCTGCACCTGCACTTCCTGCACAGCCCGGTTGAGGTCTACGAAAACCCCGACGACGGCGGGTCCGGCCAGGTGGCCGGCATCAAGTTTGAGCGCATGGAGCTGGACGGCACCGGCAACGTCAAGGGCACGGGCGAGTTTGTGGACTACCCCGTCCAGGCCGTGTACCGCGCCATCGGCTACCACGGCTCGCCCTTGGACGAGCTGGAATACAACGCCAAACGCGGCGTGATCCCCAACGAGGGCGGCCGCGTGCTCGACGCCGACGGCACCCCCGTCCCTGGAATCTACGCCACCGGCTGGATCAAGCGCGGGCCCGTTGGCCTGATCGGGCACACCAAGGGGGACGCCTTGGAAACCATCGGCTTCCTGCTGGAGGACCGGCTCACGCTTCCCCCGGCTGAGAACCCGGATCCGCAGGCCATCATCGACCTCCTGGAAGAGCGCGGCATCGAGTTCACCACGTGGGAGGGCTGGATCAGGCTGGACGCGCACGAAGCAGCCCTCGGCTCCGTGTGGACCGAAGGTGAGACGGGCACCGACGGGACCGCCGCCGTCGTGCGTGAACGCATCAAGGTAGTCCCGCGCGAGGAAATGATCAGCATCTCCCGCGCCTGACCCCCACCCTCCCTCACTCCAGCCCTAGGCGCGGGTGCGGGGCGGCGTTAGACTGGGCTAAACCCAGGCTGGCTGCGATGTGCCGCGCCTGCAAGCCGAGCGCAAGTGGGAGTTCGATGAGGAACCTGATCCTGCCGCCGGCATCCGGCGGCGAAGCGACAGCGCTGGCCCAGCGTGATGCCTTGGCCGCGCACGAGCAGCTTGGCGCCCAAGCGTTTCCGGACGCGCCGGAAATCCCCGGCCTGCGCAGGCTGATCCGGGAATCCTGGCAGCGGTCCGTCAAACTGCAGGCCAACCCGGACAACCCCGAAGCACCCCTTGCCCTGGACACCGACGAACTCGAGGAATACCGCCGGCAGCACCCCCTGGCCAGCATCATGCCCGTGATCCACAAGCTCCTGGTCCAGCCCAGCCACGACAGCGGCCTGCTCGTTGCTGTCGGTGACGAAGTTGGCCGGCTGCTCTGGGTGGAAGGGGATCCCGCCCTGCAGCGCCGCGCCGAAGGCATGATGTTCGTCCCGGGCGCCGACTGGTCAGAGGCCACGGTGGGGACCAGTGCGCCCGGAACTGCCTTGGCCCTGGGCCGCGGGATCCAGATTTCCGGGGCGGAGCATTACCAGCGATCCGTGCACGCATGGAGCTGCACCGCCGTCCCGTTCCACGATCCGGATTCCGGTGCGCTGCTGGGCGTTGTGGACATTACGGGCAAGGCCAGTGCAGTGGCGGCCCACACGCTGTCCCTCGTCGAGGCGACCGTCGCTGCCGCGCAGGCGCAGCTCCGAGTTGAGCGGCTGCAGCTGGCGGCGACCCTAGCCAGCCGGCCGGCCCGACGGCGGAACGCCAGTTCGGATTCGGCGCGGGCCGGGGGAGCCGGCGGTGCTAAGGAAGGCAGCCTGTACCGCAACAGCCTGCAGCTTCTGGGCCGCGACCAGGCGCTGCTCAGCATCGAAGGAAAAACGGTGGCACTGTCCGCCCGCCACAGTGAAATCCTCGCACTGCTCAGCACCCACCCCGCCGGGCTGAGCGCCGAGGAGCTCAGCTTCCTGCTCTACCCGGGCGACGGCCCCACCATGACGCTCCGCGCGGAAATGGTCCGGCTGCGCAAGATCCTCCAGCAGCTCAACCCGGCCGCCGTCCCGGAGTCCCGGCCGTACAAACTCACCATGGACCTGGTCCCGGACAGCGGGCAGGTGCTGAACTGTCTGCAGCGCGGCGCCCACCGGATTGCGCTTGAAATCTACCGCGGCGCCGTGCTGCCGCGCTCCGAAGCGCCGGGCATCATCGACCTCCGCGACAGGGTCTCCTCGCTCATGCGCGAAGCGGTCCTGACGGACGGCAGTGCCGAGACGCTGCTCAAATACGCTGCCCTCCCGGAGGCGAGGGACGACGTCGACGTCCGGACTGCCGCCCTGAAGCTGCTGCCGCCGCGCTCGCCGAAGCGGGCCGCCGTCGTCGCCGACGTTGAGCGGCTGGAAGCTGAACTCAGGGCCTGACCACCGGGGGCCGTGAGCTGGCTCACATCCGCGCAACCTGACTGCAACCTTCACACTCCTACGCTGAAACCAACGGCGGACGCCATCATCAGGCGCCACCTTTCATGCACAGCAAAGGAGCTAGCAATGACTGTTTACGCACAGCCCGGTACCGAGGGTTCGAAGGTCACGTTCAAGGACCGCTATGAGAACTGGATCGGCGGCGAGTGGGTTGCCCCCGTCAAGGGCCAGTACTTCGAGAACATCACACCCGTCACCGGCAAGGTCTTCTGCGAAGTGGCCCGCGGCACCGCGGAAGACATTGAACTCGCCCTGGACGCCGCCCACAAGATCGCACCGTCCTGGGGCAAGACTTCCGTGGCCGAGCGCGCCGCGGTCCTGAACAAGATCGCCGACCGCATCGACGAGAACCTCGAGATGCTCGCCGTCGCCGAGTCGTGGGACAACGGCAAGCCCATCCGCGAAACCCTGAACGCGGACATCCCGCTTGCCGCGGACCACTTCCGCTACTTCGCCTCTGCCGTCCGCGCCCAAGAGGGCCGGCTTTCACAGCTCGACGACGACACCACCGCCTACCACTATCACGAGCCGCTCGGCGTCGTGGGCCAGATCATCCCGTGGAACTTCCCCATCCTGATGGCCGTTTGGAAGCTTGCCCCCGCCCTCGCGGCCGGCAACGCCGTGGTCCTCAAGCCCGCCGAGCAGACGCCGTCGTCCATTCTGGTCCTGATGGAACTCATCGGTGACCTGCTGCCCGCCGGTGTCCTCAACGTGGTCAACGGCTTCGGCGTCGAGGCCGGCAAGCCGCTCGCGTCCAGCCCGCGGATCCGCAAGATCGCGTTCACCGGAGAAACCTCCACGGGACGCCTGATCAGCCAGTACGCCAGCCAGAACCTGATCCCCGTCACCCTGGAGCTCGGCGGCAAGAGCCCGAACATCTTCTTCAACGATGTTGCCGAGTCCGACGACGCGTTCTATGACAAGGCACAGGAGGGCTTCGCGCTCTTCGCCTTCAACCAGGGCGAGGTCTGCACCTGCCCGTCCCGCGCCCTGGTCCAGGAAGACATTTACGATTCCTTCATGGCCGACGCCGTGGCCCGGGTGGAGAAAATCATCCAGGGCAACCCGCTGGACACCGAAACCCAGCTCGGAGCACAGGCCTCCAACGACCAGCTTGAGAAGATCCTCTCCTACATTGACATCGGCAAGCAGGAAGGCGCCAAGGTGCTTACCGGCGGCGCCCGCGCCGAAATGCCCGGCGACCTGGCCGGCGGATATTACGTTCAGCCCACCGTTTTCGAGGGCCACAACAAGATGCGGATCTTCCAGGAGGAGATCTTCGGACCTGTTGTGTCTGTCGCCCGGTTCAGCAACTACGACGACGCAATGGAAATCGCCAACGACACCCTCTACGGGCTTGGCGCCGGCGTCTGGTCGCGTAACGGCAACGTCGCATACCGTGCGGGACGCGAAATCCAGGCCGGCCGCGTGTGGGTCAACAACTACCACGCCTACCCGGCTGGCGCCGCGTTCGGCGGGTACAAGTCCTCCGGCATCGGACGTGAAAACCACTCCATGATGCTGGACCACTACCAGCAGACCAAGAACCTGCTGGTCAGCTACAACGAGAACAAGCTCGGCTTCTTCTAAGGGATTGGGGCGCTCCCGTCCCCGCCTGCACCGACCTGGCCACCCCTCAGGAAGGCAGCACCACCTCCACCGCTCCAACGCTTTATCAACGCAAGGATTTCGCCAATGACGACGACAATGCAAGCAGCAGTAGTAACCGAGTTCGGCAAGGATCTTCAGATCCAGACCCTTCCCGTTCCAACCCCGGGCCGGGGTGAGGCGCTGGTCAAGGTCATCACCACCGGCGTCTGCCACACAGACCTCCACGCGGCGGCGGGCGACTGGCCGGTCAAGCCGACACCACCGTTCATCCCCGGCCACGAAGGCGTAGGGGAAGTGGTTGCCTTGGGCGAGGGTGTCACCGACCTGGCTGTCGGCGACCTCGTCGGCAACGCCTGGCTCTGGTCCGCCTGCGGCGACTGCCAGTACTGCCGTACCGGCTGGGAGACGCTGTGCGAAGTACAGAAGAACGCCGGCTACAGTGTGGACGGTTCCTTCGGGGAGTACATGCTCGTAGACACGCGCTTTGCCGCACGCATCCCGGCGGGCTCGGACCCCGTTGAAATCGCCCCGGTGCTTTGCGCCGGAGTCACGGTCTACAAGGGCCTGAAGATGACCGAAGCCAGGCCCGGACAGTGGGTCACCATTTCCGGCATCGGCGGCCTCGGACACATTGCTGTCCAGTACGCCGTGGCGATGGGCCTGCGGGTAGCAGCCGTGGATATCGCAGACGACAAACTCGCACTGGCCAAGAAGCATGGTGCGGAGCTGACCGTCAACGCGCTGCACGAAGATCCCGCCGAAGTCATCCAACGCGAAACCGGAGGTTGCCATGGAGTCCTGGTCACCGCAGTACACCCGTCTGCTTTTGGCCAGGCGATCGGCATGGCCCGTCGGGGCGGGACGATTGTGTTCAACGGCCTGCCGCCGGGCGACTTCCCGGCACCGATCTTCGAGATTGTGCTCAAGGGCCTGACCGTCCGCGGCTCGATCGTGGGGACACGGCAGGACCTGGAGGAAGCACTCGAGTTCTACGCCGAGGGCAAGATCCATCCCACGGTGTCCACCCGGGAACTCTCCGAGGTCAACGCCGTTCTTGACGAGATGAAACACGCCAAGATCGACGGCCGCGTCGTCATCAAGTACTGATGATGGTGGCGAGGCTTGACGCGGCAGTGACGCTGCCAGGGGAGGACATCTCCCGCGTGGCGCTCACGGCCGAGGCCCTGGAACTGCTCAGGAAACTATGGGGCCAGCACGGACCCCTCATGTTCCACCAGTCCGGCGGCTGCTGCGACGGGTCCTCGCCTATGTGTTATCCGGCCGGGGAGTTCATCACCGCGGAAGCCGACGTCCTCCTGGGGCTGTTTGACATCGCCGACGGCCTGGAGCCGCAGCCCCTCGAGTTCTGGATGTCCAAGGAGCAGTTCAACTACTGGAGCCACACCCATCTGACCGTGGACGTGGTCCAGGGCCGGGGGAGCGGATTCTCGGTTGAGTCGCCGGAAGGCAAACGGTTCCTGATCCGGTCAAAGCTGATGGACTGGCCCGTCTAAACGGTTCGATCGAAAGGCCCTTGAGGTCCTCAAAAGGAGGGCTTCGAGGGCCTTTTCGCAATTATCTTCGGTATTAGTTGCGTCTCACCATGCGGGACGGGTATGAACGTCCGGTGCGTGGACAAGTAGCGTTGATGGGTCTGTTTCCAACACAAATCAGGATTGTGGAACTCCTTATGAACCTTCTTCGGACCAAGTCCATCGAGCAGTCCATCGCCGACGCCGATGAACCCGGACGCAAGCTCAAGCGGTCGCTCAGCAGCTGGGACCTGATGATCATGGGTGTCGCCGTCGCTGTCGGCGCCGGCATCTTCTCGGTGGGCGCCAAGGCCGCGGCCAACTTCTCCGGCCCCGCCGTGACGCTGTCCTTCGCCGTTGCCGCCGTGACGTGTGCCCTGGCCATCATGTGCTATGCCGAGTTTGCCACCGCCATCCCGGTCGCCGGGTCGGCCTACGTCTTTACGTACGCCACCATGGGCGAACTGCTCGCGTGGATCATCGGCTGGAACCTGATCCTGGAACTGTTCACCGCTGCGGCAGTGATCGCCAAGTACTGGGGCATCTACCTCAGCAAGGTGTTTGCACTGATGGGCGCCGACGTGCCGCCGGCGCTGTCGCTCGGCGGCGTGGACCTCTACTGGGGCGCGTTCCTGATCGTTGCCGTCTTCACTGTGCTCCTGGTTCTGGGCACCAAGCTCTCCGCCCGTGTGGGCAACGTCTTCACCCTGATTAAGATCGCCGTGGTGCTGTTTGTGATCGTGGTGGGCTTCACGTACGTGAAGTTCGAGAACTACGCGCCGTTTGTGCCTGCCGCGGAACCCACTGCCGGCGGCGCTGCGGACGTCCTGAAGCAGTCATTCTTCGGCTTCCTCACCGGCGCCGCGCCTGCACAGTACGGCACCCTTGGGATCTTCGCCGGCGCCGCCCTGGTGTTCTTCGCCTTCATCGGCTTTGACGTCGTGGCCACGTCCGCGGAGGAAGTCAAGAACCCGCAGAAGACCCTGCCGCGCGGCATCTTCGGCGGCCTTGCCGTGGTGACGCTGCTGTACATCCTGGTGTCCCTCGCGCTCACCGGCATGGTGTCCTACACGGACCTCGCGGCAGCTGAAACGCCCACCCTCACCACCGCCTTCGAGGCCGTCGGCAACACGACCGCGGCCAAGGTCATCGCCTTCGGCTCCCTGATCGGCCTCACCACCGTCATCATGGTGCTGCTGATGGGACTGTCCCGCGTGGTGCTGGCCATGAGCCGCGACGGGCTGCTGCCGCGCGCACTGTCCAAGACCAGCGAAAAGCGTTCGACGCCGGTCCGCCTCCAGATCATCTGCGGCGCCGCAGTGGCACTTGTGGCCGGCCTGACCAACGTGGACCTGCTGGAGGAAATGATCAACATCGGCACGCTGTCCGCGTTTGTGGTGGTGAGCCTGGGCATCCTGGTGCTGCGCAAGAAGCGCCCGGACCTGAAGCCGTCCTTCCGCGTCCCGTTCGGCAAGATCCTCCCGGTGGTTTCCGCCGTCCTGTGCCTGTACCTGATGACGAACCTTGCCGTGGAGACCTGGATCTTCTTCGCCGGCTGGCTGGTCCTCGGCGTTGTGATCTATTTCGCCTATGGTCAGCGGCACTCCCGCCTGAACGAAAGGTTCGCTGAGGCAAAGTCCGCCGTGGACGCCACTGCCAGCGCGGACGCCGCAGATGTCGCTGCCGAGGACGAAGCCCTCACCCGCGCGTAGGCCCGTACCCGCGCAGCTGCCAAGGCTGCAATACGCCACAGAGGCACCCGTCCACCCCGTAGGTGGCAGGGTGCCTCTGCCGTTTAACCCGCCTTGTGATCTGGCCGATAATCTACAGGAAAGTCCGGAGTCAGGGCGCGGCGTGCCGGCTGACCCAGTCCACTAAGGGCCGCAACTGGTCCCACAACGTCATGATTTCGTGCGCCGCGGCAGGTGAGTCCACCCACTCCGGCTGGCCCAGGTCGATGCCGGCGGACAACGACTTGTGCTTGAGCAGCTCCGCCCGGGGGTGGTCCTTGTTGAAACCGCGCGGCACGGTTTTGAGCTTCTCGCCCTCCACCGCAAATCCCGCAGCTGCCACGCCATCCACTATGTGCCGCAGCAATTCGCCCGTCCCGGACGCATCCACGGAGTTTCGGAAACGGGCCAGCTGGGCCGGCGTATGGGAATGGTAGCCGCCACCCACCAACAGGCCGTCGGCGCTCACCTGGAGGTAATATCCCACGCCCTCCTGGACCGATGCGAACGCTCCTTGGGCAGTCTTGTACGGCGACTTGTCCTGGGAGAACCGGACGTCCCGGTTGGGCCGGAATATCTTGCCCGGGCCGAACCGCGGTTCCATTGCGGCCAGCAGCGCTGTGAACGGGTCCCGCACCAAGGTGTTGTAACTGTCCTTGTGCTCGAGCCACCACTCCCGGTTGTTGTTGTGCTCAAGTTCGGCGTAGAACTCAAATGCTCCCGCGGGGATGCCGTCGAATGTACTCATGCAGTGATCCTAGGGGCCGCCGGTAGCTGCGGCCAGAGTGGCAGTTGCATATGTGGAAAGCGTCTCAGCCGGACGTCAAAACTGCAGAGAGGGCGACCCCTGTCCGCCATACGGTCGCTTACGTATCATGAGGATAACAATGGGCGATTCTAGTTGACCCTTCAACGTCCGCTGCCTCAGACTGTATTTTGAACGTCTGTTCGAACTGCGAACAGCGTCGGCCTGGGGGTGCTGCTGCCCCTGCCCGTGCACAAAGGAGTGACATGAAACGTCGTACTGTTATCGCTGCCCTCGCCGCAGCATCCGTTCTGGGCTTGTCAGCCTGTGGGTCCGGTTCGCCCAGTTCTACCGGCAATGGAACCGCCCCTGCCGATGGAGCCGGGAGCGGACAGTTGACCAAGGTCAGCGTGGGGGTCATCCCGATCGTGGACTGTGCACCGATCTACCTGGGCAGCAAGCAGGGGTTCTTCAAGGATGAGGGCCTGGAGTTGGACATCCAGACAGCCACTGGCGGTGCAGCAATTGTCCCGGGCGTGGTCAGCGGCAGCTTCGACTTCGCGTTCTCCAACCTGATTTCGGTCATGGTTGCCAAGGATAAGGGTCTCGACCTGAAGTTTGTCGCCAATGGAGTGTCTACCACTGGTGAAAAAGGGAACGACGTCGGCGGCGTCGTCGTCCCGGCCGGGTCGAGTATCCAGTCCGCGAAAGACCTCGCCGGCAAGACCGTTTCAGTGAACAACCTCTCCAACATCGGCGACACCACCATCAAGTCGGTCGTTGAAAAGGACGGCGGCGATCCCGGCAGCGTGAAGTTTGTTGAGGTGGCCTTCCCGGACGCGCCGGCGGCACTGGCCAATAAGCAGGTGGACGCTGCATGGATCCTGGAGCCCTTCCTTTCCAAGGCTGTGGCCGAGGGTGGGACAATCGTTTCCTCGAACTTCGTCGAGATGAGCCCGGAACTGGACATCGCGGGCTATTTCACCAAGGCAGAAACCATCAAGTCCAAGGCCGAGCTGACAGCGAAGTTCACCCGTGCAATGAACAAGTCCCTTGAGTACGCCCAGGAGCACCCGCAGGAGGTCCGCGACATTGTGGGCACCTACACCAAGATCGACGAAGCCACCCGCGCCAAGATGATCCTTCCGCGCTACCGGGTGGAATTCAATAAGGATGCCTTCAAGACCCTCGGTGACGCCGCCGCCAAGTACGGCACGCTGGCCAAGGCCCCGAACGCAGGCGACCTCCTCCCGTGAGTTCAAACGCAATGGCTTCCGGCGGTCCCGTCCCCAGTGTGGGACGGGACCGCCGGTCCGTCCGCCGGCTGCCGTTAAAGCAGTTGCTCGGCCTGGCCGGAATCGCGGGATTCCTGGCCACGTGGGAACTCATTCCCCGTCTGGGCATCATCGATGAACGGTACCTGCCGCCGGCCACCGAGGTCATTGTGGCGCTGGTGCGGGACTTCGGCTTGACCGCATTCTGGATCTCGGTCGGCGAGACCATGACGGCCTGGTTCCTGGGCCTCGTCATCGCCATAGCCTTAGCGGTGCTGCTGGGTTTCGTCATAGGCTCCAGCGACTTCCTGAGGAAGGCGACCAACTCCACGGTGGAGTTCCTGCGGCCCATTCCCTCGGTGGCGCTGATCCCACTGGCGGTGCTGCTCTTCGGCGTGAAGATTGAATCTTCCCTCATGCTGATCACCTATGCTGCCTTCTGGCAAGTGCTGATCCAGGTCCTCTACGGTGTGGCCGACGTCGACATGGTGGCCAACAACACCGCGAAAACCTACGGCCTGGGCCGGATGGCGCGGATCCGCTACGTCGTTTTCCCCACCGCCCTGCCCTACCTGATGACCGGCGTCCGGCTTGCCGCTACGGTCGCACTCGTCCTGGCCATCACAGCCGAACTGGTGATCGGCTCGCCTGGACTCGGCCGGGAAATCGCACTGGCCCAGTCCGGGGGCGCCATCTCCGGCATGTATGCCCTCGTGCTGGCCACCGGCCTGATCGGCGTGCTGATCAACGGCCTCATGCGCTTCATCGAGAAGAAGACCCTGTCCTGGCATTCATCCGTCCGTTCCGAGGTGATCGTATGAAAGCCCTGACAACGCTCGGCTACGTGCTGGCGCTGCCCATCCTGCTGGTCCTGGTCTGGTGGGCCTCAACCCTCGGGGCCGTCAATTTCTTTGTCCCCACCCCAGCCACGCTCGTCGGGAAGTTCGGCGAGGTCTGGTTCGGCCCACGTTTCCTCTCTGATGTGCTGCCCAGCGTCGGCCGGCTCCTGCTCGGGGTCACCGCGGCGATCGTGATCGGCGTCGTCGGGGGGGTGCTGATCGGCTCCGTCAGATGGCTCCGGGCACTTCTGGAACCGGTGCTGGAGTTCTTCCGCGCCATCCCGCCTCCGGTCCTGGTACCCGTCCTGATCCTGGTGATGGGCGTCACCGACCCCATGAAGGTCGCGGTCATCATCTCCGGCTGCGTCTGGCCGGTCCTGCTGAACACCATCGAAGGGGTCCGCGCCGTCGATGGCGTCCTCTCGGACTCCGCCCATACCTACGGCATCAGCGGCTGGGCACGGGTCCGGTATCTGGTGCTGCCCTCGGCAAGCCCACAGATCATGGCCGGCGTCCGCCAGTCCCTGTCCCTCGGGCTGATCCTGATGGTCATCTCCGAAATGTTCGCCTCCTCCTCGGGGCTTGGCTTCACCATTGTGCAGTTCCAGCGGTCCTTCGCCATCCCGGAAATGTGGTCCGGCATTGTGGTGCTGGGGCTGTTGGGCGTGGCTTTATCGTTTATCTTCCAGTGGGCCGAGCGGAATATCCTGCGCTGGTACCACGGCCAGAAAGAGGTAGAAAATGCAGCCTGACCCCACCCGCCCGGCGCCGGAGGCGATGCTCTCCGTCCGCGGCCTGAAGAAGGTTTACCAGACCGACGGCGGCGACATTGAGGCGGTGCGCAACCTCACGTTCGACCTGCGCGCAGGTGAACTGGCCTGCCTCGTGGGCCCGTCCGGCTCGGGCAAGACTACGTTGCTGAAATGCATCTCCGGGTTGATGGCCCCCACGGAGGGCGACGTGCTGCTGGACGGCAAGCGCGTATCCGGGCCGCCGAAGAAAATGGCCGTTGTCTTCCAAGAATACGGCCGGTCCCTGTTTCCCTGGATGCGGGTCCGGGAAAACGTGGAGCTGCCACTGAAGAACCAGGGCATGCCCAAGGCCGAGCGCGACAAGCTCGTGGACGAGGCCCTCGAAGCCGTGGGCCTGTCCCACGTCCCGCGCTCCTACCCTTGGCAGCTTTCCGGCGGCATGCAGCAGCGTGTGGCGATTGCCCGCGCCATCGCGTACCAGCCCGAAGTCCTGCTGATGGATGAGCCGTTTGCCGCCGTGGATGCGCAGACCCGTGCGGACCTGGAGGACCTGATCCGCACGGTCTGGAAGAAGCTCGGGATCACCGTGCTCTTCGTGACCCACGACATCGACGAATCCGTCTACCTGGGAGAGCGGGTCATCATCCTCTCCAGCTCCCCGACCGTGGTCCAGGAAGACATAGTGATCGACCTTCCGGCAGAGCGCGACCAATTGGAGACCCGGTCCCTGCCGCGATTCACCGAACTCCGCCACCACGTATACGAGCAGATCCAGCTCGCGAAAAAGGGCCACCGCCCCGCGGCGGCGGGCCCGACGGCGGACGGCCCGCCGTCGGACTCCCTTGCCGCCGGAACGGACGTGGCATAACCACAACGCAACAAACGAAACACCCCGCCACGGATAATCCGTAGCGGGGTGTTTCAATGTGGTCCGGCGGGCTACAAGGGGCGGAGAAACTAGCCGATCTTGTTGGCTGCCTCAGCGTCGGAATCAGGGGAGCCCGTGCCCAGGTTGGCGCGCAGCTTGGCGCCGAGTTCGGCGTCCACGTTGGTCCAGTACTGGATGGCGCGTTCCTTGATCTCGGCGTTCTTCACGCCGCCCACGGCACCGGTGATGGTGTCCAGGAGACGGGCCTTGGCGCCGTCGTCGAACACCTCGCGGTACAGGGTGCCGGCCTGGACGAAGTCGCCGTCCTCGGCGTGCAGGGAGTGTGCGGAGAGCGTAAGCTCGCCGTCGTTCTCCCAGCCACCGGCCGGGGAAGCCGGCTCAACGGCAGCGGGGCCGTTGAAGGAGTTCGGCGCGTAAACCGGTACGGACGGGGCGTTGAAGTGGTAACGCCCGGCGCCGTCCTGGCTGTAGTTGTTGACCTGGTTCTTCGGCTGGTTCACCGGGATCTGCGCGTGGTTGGTGCCCACGCGGTAGCGGTGTGCGTCGGCGTAGGAGAAGATGCGGGCCTGCAGCATCTTGTCCGGGGAAGCGGCGATACCCGGCACGAAGTTCGACGGCGCGAAGGTGGCCTGCTCGATCTGCGAGAAGTAGTTCTCCGGGTTCTTGTTCAGCTCCATGGTGCCCACGTGGATCAGCGGGTAGTCCGTGTGCGGCCACACCTTGGTGAGGTCGAACGGGTTGAAGCGGTAGCCCTTGGCGTCTTCGTACGGCATGACCTGGACGTGCAGTTCCCAGGACGGGAAGTTGCCCTCGGCGATGTTTTCCTGCAGGTCGCGGATGTAGAAGTCCGCGTCCGAGCCGGCCAGCTCTTCAGCCTGGTCGCCGGACATGGTCTTGACGCCCTGGTTGGACTTGAAGTGGTACTTGACCCAGAAGCGCTCGCCCGCGGCGTTGATCCACTGGTAGGTGTGCGAGCCGTAGCCCTGCATTTCACGCCAGGAGGCCGGCAGGCCGCGGTCGCCCATGAGCCAGGTGACCTGGTGTGCGGACTCGGGGGACAGGGTCCAGAAGTCCCACTGCATGTCGGCGTCGCGCAGGTGGCTGCCCGGGAGGCGCTTCTGCGAGTGGATGAAGTCCGGGAACTTGATGCCGTCGCGGATGAAGAAGACGGGGGTGTTGTTGCCCACGAGGTCGTAGTTGCCCTCGGAGGTGTAGAACTTGACGGCGAAACCGCGGGGGTCGCGCCAGGTGTCCGGGGAGCCTGCTTCGCCGGCAACCGAGGAGAAGCGGATCAGCATCTCGGTCTCAGCGCCCGGCTGCAGGAACGCGGCCTTGGTGTACTTGGAGATGTCCGAGGTGGCCTTGAACGTACCGAACGCGCCGCCGCCCTTGGCGTGCACTACGCGCTCCGGCACCCGCTCGCGGTTGAACTGGGCGAGCTTTTCGATCAGGTAGTGGTCCGTGAGGATGATGGCGCCGTCGGCACCGACGGACTGTGCGTGCGCGTCGGAAGTGACGGGCGCGCCGGACTGGGTTGTTGAGATATTCGCAGTCATTTTTCTCCTATTTCTCGATTACTTGTGAGGGACGTTCAGAAGGAAGTTTTTGGGACGCCTGGCAGTCCTGGCAGATGCCCTGGTACATCACGTCGGCGATCTGGATGGTCATCGGCTTGGAGTTCTCATCCCAGTGCGGAGTGAGGCAGGGGGCGTGCCCGACGGCGCAGTCGACGTCCTCCACGCGGCCGCAGCTGATACAGATGGCGTGGTGGTGGTTGTCACCGACGCGGGTCTCGTACAGGGCCGGGGAATGCGGCGGTTCGAAGCGGCGCAGCATGTGCAGGTCGGTCAGGTCGCCGAGGACCACGTATACGGATTGCGCGGTCAGCTCCGGAAGCTCGGAGCGCGCGGCGGCCAGGATGCTCTCCGCGGGGGAGTGCGGGTGATGTTCGACGGCGGTCAGCACGGCGAGCCGCTGCTTGGTCACCCGGCGGCCGTGGGCGCGCAGGGCAGCAGCCCATGCATCGTGGCCGCCAAAGTGTTCCGTCATGCCTCTATTGAAACACTTATTATGAGTCGATCACAATAAGGCTTGGCTTACTTTCGGCAGATCCAGGAATTCCTGCATGGGGTTGAGGGATTCTCCTGCCGAGCGGCCCACGGCATGGACTTCCGTGCCGCCGGCTCCGGGCTCCGGCACCACACAGCTCAGTGAGCGCCGGGAGGGTGCCGTCCGCCGGCGGGACGGGCTCTGCCTCGTGCGTCACAGCCAGCAAGCGCAGGGCGGTGCGGAGGCCGCCGTCGTACTCTTTGAGCTCTTCCGCTGTGGCCGGCACCCGGCGCTGGATGGGAAGGCGCAGCTGTTCGCCGGGGGTGACCGGCTCGGCGTCCCAGCGCCCGAACAAATGGAAGGTGGGGGTGGAGGATTCCGTCTCCGGTTCGCCGATGGCCGCCCCGTTGGGGTGCCACTGGTGCGCAAACACCACGGTGCAGCGGCTGGCACCCAGGACATTGGCGAGTGCCTGCCGGGCAGTGGTGTGGCAGTGCAACCAGTCAGCGGCCGAGCGGAGATCGAATGCCGTAGCCGGGTTGGTGAGCCGGATCAGGAGATGGCCGGCGTTCAGGGCAGTCCGGGGCCGGGCAACCTCCCAGAAAGCCGAGGCAAAAAGCAGCCGCCTGGACACATTCATAAGGCAATTCCTTTCCCCGCCTGCGGATACCAATCGTGTGACAGAACAGGACGCCGGCGCCCCCTAGGGTTGAGGTGTACAGGCTCACGCAGGACAACTTCCATGCGGATCTGCCGGGCGCGTTTGCGCTGGTGCCGCATCAACCAGCCGGCCCGCAGGTGGGTGACCTGCTGGCAGGCGCCGGGACTAAGATTTTGAGTGAGGGCCGGGTCCTGCTTCTGGGCGGGGTTTTGTGCATCGCGGTGGCCTGGCTGGCGGCACAGCTGCAGCCGGGCCTCCGGAAGTAGAATGCCCGTGACCCGGTGCCTTAGGTACCTGCGGCGTGGGGGTAACTTTGTCAGGGCGACGTGGAGGAGTGGACGTGCACAAGCATTACAACGGCCTGAAAACTGCGGCGCTCTTTGGCGTCCTGTGGGCGGTGCTCCTGGGTCTGGGTGGACTGATCGGGATCAATACCCGCAGTGCGGCGCCCATCTGGATCATGGCCCTGATCGGCGTGGCCACCACAGCGTACGGCTACTGGAACAGCGACAAGATCGCCATCCGTTCCATGCAGGCCTACCCCGTAACGGAGGCACAGGCGCCACAGCTGTACCAGATTGTCCGGGAGCTCTCGGTCCGGGCGAACCAGCCGATGCCCCGCATCTACCTCTCACCCACCATGAACCCGAACGCGTTCGCCACCGGCCGGAACCCCAAAAACGCCGCCGTGTGCTGCACCGAGGGGATCCTGCAGCTGCTCGATGCCCGGGAACTGCGCGGGGTTCTGGGGCACGAGCTGATGCACGTGTACAACCGGGACATCCTTACGTCCTCGGTGGCGGCCGCCGTCGCCGGCGTCATCACGTCCGTGGGCCAGATGCTGCTGTTCTTCGGCGGCGACCGGCGCAACTCCAACCTGCTGGCCATGCTGGCGATGGCGCTTTTGGCGCCGTTTGCGGCGTCACTGATCCAGCTGGCCATCTCCAGGACCCGCGAGTACGACGCCGACGAGGACGGTTCGGAGCTCACCGGCGATCCGCTGGCACTCGCCTCAGCCCTTCGCAAGATTGAGCAGGGGGTGCGGATTGCGCCGCTGCCGCAGGAGCAGAAGCTGGTCAACACCTCGCACCTGATGATCGCCAACCCTTTCCGCGGCGGGGCGATGACCAAGCTGTTCGCCACACACCCGCCCATGAAGGAGAGGATCGCCCGGCTGGAACGGATTGCCGGCCGGCCGCTGAACTGAGGAGGGGTGCTAGCTGCGGAAGTTGACGAACTGCAGGTCCGCCTCATCGAAGTCCTTCAGCAGCGCCATAACAGACTGCAGGTCATCGCGGGACTTGGACGAGACGCGGAGTTCGTCGCCCTGGATCTGGGATTTGACACCCTTGGGGCCCTCGTCGCGGATCAGCTTATTGATCTTCTTGGCCAGGTCCTGCTCGATGCCTTCCTTGATGGAGGCTTCCAGGCGGAATTCCTTGCCGGATGGGTAAGGCTCGCCGGTGTCCAGGGACTTCAGGGAGATGCCGCGGCGGATCAGCTTCGACTGGAGGACGTCCAGCACGGCCAGGACACGTTCCTCCGAGTTCGCCTTCATCAGGATCTTTTCGCCGCTGAATTCGACCTCGGCGCCGACGCCCTTGAAGTCATAGCGCTGGACCAGTTCCTTCTGCGCCTGGTTTAGCGCGTTGGCCACTTCCTGCTTGTCCACTTTGCTTACGACGTCGAACGTTGACTCGCCTGCCATGATTCTCCTTGTGCCGGTGGGTGCCCTGAAATTGGCTCTGCAGGGCGTGGATCTCTGCATTCCAGCCTAATACGGATCGCCCGGCTGTGGCGCTGTGGCGGTTGCGGCGCAGTTGTGGATTCGGCAAGTTTCCGGATTCACAGTTCCCTCATAGCGGACGTACTGCGGGAACGAAGCCGGACGATGGAGAGTTGAACGAGTTGGAAGTAGCTCGAAAGGGAACACCATGCCACGCACCGCCGTCCGTTACGCCACCCGAACCACCGCCGCAGCAGCCGGCGCCGTGGCCACCGCCGCTACCTCCGTTGCCGCAGCAGCCATCGCCGCCTCCATCATCTTCAGCCCCGTCCCGGATGCCTCGGCCCGCATGGACGGTGTCAGCGAGGACCTGCTGCGGGCGGTCCAGCTGAACCAGATCACCCAGGAGCAGGCCGTGAAGTTCGAGGCAAGGCTGGCCGGACGGATTCTCGGCGACGCCTGAGTCCCCCGTGTTCCGCGGAATTGCGGGTCTTCTGGCGGCCTTTTCAGGGGTCTGCCGCGCCGATTCGATGTTTCGGCAGAAGTTCTGTAAAGTTGTCTTGCCCGCGGTTACTGGAAGCGGAACGACCCGGAGACGGACGTTCCGAACACTGCAGCCGGGGGTGATCTTCTTTTGAAGTTCGGCAGATTACCCGAGCGGCCAAAGGGGGCTGACTGTAAATCAGCTGGCAACGCCTACGGGGGTTCGAATCCCTCATCTGCCACCCAAGGAAAAGCCTCCGGAACCATCAGGTTCCGGAGGCTTTTTTTGTGCCCGAAATCAGGGGAGGGGCCGTCGTCGACATCGGTTTGGCCCCGGCGTAGGCTGGCAACATCGGCGCACGTGCCCCCGATGCCCTGTGTCGATACATCAATCGATGAAGGAGAACCAATGAGCGTTGTACGTGAATTCATGACTACGGATGCACGGTGTATTAAGGAGCATCAGTCCCTCACAGATGCCGCCCGGATGATGTTGGATCTGGACTGTGGATCGCTGCCGATCTGCGGCGACGATGGCAAGCTGAAGGGCATGATTACCGACCGCGACATCGTGCTCAGGTGCGTTGCTGCCGGCCGTGATCCCCTCGAGATGCTGGCCGGCGAACTGGCCACCGGCAAGCCCTACTGGGTTGACGCCGACGCCAGTGTCGACGCGGCCATCGACATCATGGAGCGGCACCAGGTCCGTCGGCTCCCGGTAATTGTCGACCACAAATTGGTCGGCATCCTCAGCCAGGGTGATATCGCTCGCAACTACGCCGAGGAACGCGTGGGCGAACTGGTGGAGCAGATTTCGGAACGCCATCCGATGCCTGCCTAGTCAGGCCGATTACCGCATGCCTTGTTCGCGGCTCCTTGCCCTAAAGGTTCGGAACCGCGAACAAGCTTCGGAAACGCTGGACCGCGAACTCGGCCGGGCCCGAGCCTAGTTCAGCGCGATCAGCAGCATCTGGTTGGTCCCGGGGATGCAGGTCTGCAGGATGGCCCGGGGGAACCCGCCGAAAACAGCGATGACGTTGTTGGTGGTTCCCGGGTTGGGGACCTGGCCCCTGGCTGTCGCGGTGTACGTCCCGTAGCCCGGGATGCTGATGGTCTCGCCCACGCCGATGCCGGAGAAACGCGCCCACCCGCCGCAGAAATCGTGCTCCGTGATGAAGAGCGAGTAGCCGTCGTTTGGCGTGTAGTGGATGGGCCCGATGCAGGCGTCCAGCATGGCCTGTCCGCCTGCGCCCGCGACGTAGATGGTGCGGACAGCAGGCGCGGCCTGGACCGGCGCCGGCGCGGGGTTGTAGACCGGTGAAGCCGGTGCGGCCGCGGCCGGAGCCGGGGCTGGAGCGGAAACTCCGACGGCGGGTCCCGTCAGCTTCAGCGTCTGGCCCGGGACGATGATGCTGTAGAGGCCCAGCCCGTTGGCGGCCAGCATCGCGTTTGCGTCGACGCCATACCGGGCCGCTATCCCACCCACCGTGTCGCCGGGAACCACTGTGTAGAGGTTGGTGTCGCCCGCAGGTGCCGGAGCAGGTTCGGGGGCTGGCGGCGGGGGAGCCTCGGCCGGGGGCGCGGGCGCGGCAGCTGCGACTTCCGGCTGCGCGGTGCCGGCTGCCGCACCATCAAACTCAACGGACCCAACGTACGGCGCATCCAGGGGCACCGCGGCCAAAGGCCGGGCAACCCGCACTACGGGAGAGGCCGCCGTCGTTATGGCCCCCGGTGGCACCGACAATTCTGCCGTGGGGGCGGGGCCGGCCAGGGCGCCGACGCCGAAAGCGGAAATCACGGCGGCTGCGGCCATGCCGGCCCACAGCTTGTTGCTCATCGGCTGGCGGCCGGTGAGGAGATCGGCCCGTGGGACGTCGGTTTCAAAATTTCGGCGGGGTGGTTCGGGAATTTTTGGACTCAACTGATACATGGGTGGCCCGTCGCAGGTCGGACCCGCAACTGAGGCGGCAAGGCCGCCGCAAACTACATATGCGGGACGGATCGAGGTGTGATGCGCTGCGCGGTCCCGGTCTTTGAACGGAACCGCGCACGGAAGCGCATGATGGGAGCGCCCGCATACCCAGAAGATACGGATGCTCCGCTATGAAGCGGCATCATCCACCCCAGCTCGGAGGATGCGCCGGCAACTTGTTCAGCCCTACGAGTTTCGAGTCTAGGAAGCTGCGACGGGCGCTGCACCAGTAGGCGATACCTGAATTTTTGCGCCGGGTACGTGGCCCGGAGGCGGCGCCTACTCGCAGTCCTGGCGGCGGCTACCCGGTGTCCGGCTGCCCGGCCCGCTGGACATTTCTACAACGTTGGGCGGTCCTTGAGCTCGGCCACCTCGCGCCGCAGCGCAGCGATCTCCGTGACCAGGCCGGCCAGTTCTGCCCGCAAGGGTTCCTCTATGGACTCCGCGGCAGCTTCAGTGGACTCCTCGACGCGCTGGACCAACCAGGAAGCGATGGATGCCGTGACCACACCCAGCACGGCGATGCCACTCATCATGAGGGCCGCGGCAACCATCCTGCCGATCGGCGTCACAGGGTACATATCGCCGTAACCCACGGTGGTGATGGTGGTGATGGCCCACCACAGGGCGTCTCCGAAGGTCAGGATCTTGGCATCCGGGGCAGACTGTTCAATGTCCAGCACCGCCAGCGCGCCAACGAATACCAGGAGCGCCGCCGAACCGGCCACGTACGTGACCACCCGGCCCCTCAGGGTTTCGCCGATGGTCCTGTGTAGGACCGAAAGCAGTCTGACCAGCCGGAGCAGGCGCAGCGGCCGTAAGAATGGAAGGGCCACGATCAGGAGTTCGTGCAGGTTCCACAGGAACCAGCGGCGTCGCTCTCTGGCCAGCCACAGGTTCGCGGCGTAATCCAGGACGAAAATACTCCATGTCAACCACATCACCGTCTCAAGCCATTCCGCGCCGCTGCCCTCGACCCGGCCAATCACCTGCCACGCATAGGCCGCCAGGAAAACCAGGGCCGTTCCCATCAGCGGCCACTCGGCAAGGTCCCGGTAGCGTTGTTGCGTCATGCGCCACATCCTACGTGGCTGCCCTACTTCTTTTAACTTGTCAGTAAGTTACTGCCGGGTAACATATAGGCATGCACCTGCTTTTGCGAACGCTCCTGATGCTGTTCACCGCCGCCCGCCGTTCTGCGCTGACCATCTGGGACACATCGTCCCTGCCGCTGCGCGTCCTGCCCACCGACATCGACATCGCCATGCACGTTAACAACGGCATGTACTTTTCCCTCATGGACCTGGGCCGGTTCGACCTGATGGTCCGCAGCGGCGTGTGGAAGACGATGCGCCGGCGCAGCTGGACCCCGGTGGCGGCGGGGGAGACCATCGCCTTCCGGAAGTCGCTGCAGCTGTGGCAGCGGTACACCATCGAAACAAAGATCCTCGGCCTGGATGCCAAGGCCATCTACTTTGAGCAGCGCATGGTATCCGACGGCGAGATTTACGCGCGTGCCTACATCGCCACCCGCCTGGTCAGCAAGGGCAGGCCCGTGAGCCAGGAGGAGATCCTGCGCGAGTTCGGGCAGCCCCCGGCGGACATGGTGCTGCCCGAATGGATCCACGAATGGCGCGAGGCCAACGCACTGCCCGGCAGCCGGACGCCGGCGCCGCACCATTGGGACGCCCGCGCCTGACCTCCTTACCTGTGAACCAAGGCCTGACCGCCGCCAACCCTGACCGCCGGTCACCCGGAAGGCTAAGTGCCGACGTCGCGCCTGTTCACAGCGAACGCGGCTACGGCCACCAGAGCTGCTGAAAGTCCCCAGAGCCACCCGGCCGCAGCCCAGTCCGCACCGTTGACCACCGGTGAATTACCGTAAGCCCAGTGGTATGGGCTCAGATTCAGCAGCCACTCAACGTCCTCGCTCTGCCGGCCGACGGCGTTGAAGGTGTATCCAAGGACGCCGACGGCGGCGCCCGCGGCCAGTCCGAACGTCCGTCTTCCGGACATAGCGCCGGCGCATAGCGCGGCTGTTCCGCTCAGCAGTGCCAGCCCGGCAAACAGCACGGCTGCGCCGAAGAGGTTCTCGGGCCTGATGGCCAGCTGGGCGGAATCGTTAAGCAGCCTGACCAGCACAAAGACCAGGGCCGCGAGCAGCACCAAGCGCAGGAACAGGGACAGCGCTCGCTCCAGGACCACCTGGACGCGGGTCACCCCGTGCGCGAGGGTCAGCTCCAGCTGCCCCGACTCCTCGTCGCCGCCCACTGCGGCGGCACCCCAACCGACAGAAGCGATGGTCATCAGCAGGAAGCCAATCAGGCCGAACAGCGTGGCCTGCGTGTACCCGGGACCGGTGGCGATCTGGTCGTAGTTCAGCGCCTTGGTCATCTCGGCCGGGAGGGAATCGATCATGCCCTGCATCTCTGTACTCCCGCCGATGGACGGGTACAGCGGCAGGTAGAGGAACGTGGCGCCTGCCAGGCCGGCGGCCCATGCCGTGGTGGAGCGCCAGGAATCCAAGAAGGCCCGGCGGAACAGCGGCAGCGTGGTGCTCATCGCACGGCCTCCGGCTGTTCGGTGTCCGCGGGGTTCGCGTCTGCAGGACTTGAATACATCTTGAGCACTGACTCCTCAAGATCCGGTTCCGCCAGCACCAGATCCGTCAGCTCCAGCGTTCCCAGGGCCCTGACCAGCGGCTGGATGGCCCCCTCCACAGCCGCCGAAAGGGTGATGCTGCCGTCGGTCGCCAGCACCTCAACGTGCCCGACGCCGGGTACCCCAGCCAGCAGCGCGCCGGCGTCGTGCGCTGTTATTCCGTTCGCGGTGAACCGGACCCGGCGCACCGCACCTTCCCGAAGCCCGCTCACGGACTCGACGGCGATGATCCGGCCGTCCCGGAGGATGGCCACCGTATCTGCGGTCTGCTGGACCTCGCTGAGGACGTGGGAGCTGAGGAAGATGGTCTGGCCGTTGTGCTGCGCCTCGCGGACCATGGCATGGAATTCCTGCTGGACCAGCGGATCCAGGCCGCTGGTGGGCTCATCGAGGACCAGGAGCTCGGGATCGTGCATAAACGCCTGGACCAGGCCCAACTTCTGCTTGTTGCCCTTGGACAGCTTGCGGGTGTGGCGGTCCAGGTCGAGCCCCAGCCGTTCGGCCAGGCCATCGATCCTGCCCGGGGGCACCGGACCGCTGATGGCCTGGTAGTGGGCCAGGAGTGTCCGGCCCGTGACGCGGCCCTCGAGGAACAGCTCGCCCGGAAGGTAACCGATCCGCCGGCGGAGCTCCGGACCTCCCGCCCGGGGGTCCTTGCCCAGGACCCGGACCTGCCCGGAGGTGGGGCGGATGATGTCAAGCAGGCAGCGCATGGTGGTGGTCTTGCCGGCGCCGTTGGGGCCGATCACGCCGAACACGGAGCCTGACTCGACCGCAAAATCCACCCCGTGGAGCACCTCGCGCCGGCCGAATTTCTTGGTCAGGGACTGGGTGGAGATAGCCTGGGCCATGAACCCTCCTGGATGCGGCAGTCAGCGGCTGATGACCCCAAGGGTAAGCCTCGCAATGCCCGGTGTATACGGCCCCCGCCGGGTATTCCCGATGACGCGGGGAGCGAACAGGGGACGCCCGGCCGGGACATCGGCCCGCGCCTCGCGTACCGTTGAAGGCATGGCTACCGTAGATATCACAGGTGAACAGTTCGCATCGACCATCGAAGGCAACGATATTGTCCTGGTGGACTTCTGGGCTGAATGGTGCGGTCCCTGCAAGCAGTTCGGGCCCACGTACAGCGCTGCTTCGGAGAAGCACTCCGACGTCCTGTTCACGAAGGTGGACACTGAGGCCCAGCAGCAGCTCGCCGCCGAGGCCGGCATCACGTCCATCCCCACGCTGATGGCGTTCCGCGAAAAGGTCCTGGTCTTCTCCCAGCCGGGTGCCCTGAACGCCCAGCAGCTGGAGCAGGTTGTTGACGCCGTGAAGGCCCTGGACATGGACGAGGTCCACGCCCATGTGGCGCGCTCGCAGGCGGAAGCCGCAGCAGCCGCGGAAAGCAACCCGGCCACCGCCGGAAGGACGTCCGGCCCCCAGGACGGCACACAGATCCCGGATATCTAAGCGCCCTTAACTGCAACGCGGGGTCACTTCGCGCCCATAAATCTTGGTTAGATGGGCGCGAAGTGACCCCGCGTTTGTTTGTTAAAGGCGTTCCAGCTGCACGGGCTCGGCCAGCAGCGCGCTCAGGGATTCGTTCAGGTCCTGGACGGCGGTGCCCTTGGAGTGCTTCGCAAGCAGTTCCTCGGATTCCCACTGTTCCGTCAGGACCAGCTTCTCTTCGGTGGCTTCGGTCAGCTCGTAGCGGATGCAGCCGGCTTCGTTGACCACCTCGTCGATGGCGATTTCCAGGGCGAGCTTCACACGGAAGAACTCGCCGTCGTTGGGGATGAACGTTGCCTGCAGGTCGATGGGTTCACTCATGGATTTCACAATACCGGGACTCGGCATGCAGGCCCGCCCTGTTTACGCACGGACACCCTGCTGTTGCGCTTCTCTTGCGCTTTCATTGCCGGGGGCCAGGCGGTAGCGTGCCAGCATGCGCGCTTACACAGCCGGGGACACTGACGTCCTGCTCCTCGAGGAAACCATCGGCCAGAACTTCGAGCGGGTGATGGCCCGGTTCCCCTTCCACGACGCGCTGATCGAAGCCGCACCGGTGCCGGGCGCCGACGCCCGCCGCTGGAGCTACACCAAAATGAACGACGACGTCGATCGCCTCGCGAGGGCACTCCTTGCCTCGGGCGTGGCCAAGGGGGACCGGGTGGGCATCTGGAGCCCGAACTGCGCCGAGTGGACGCTGCTGCAGTACGCCACGGCCAAGGCCGGCGCCATCCTGGTCAATGTGAACCCGGCCTACCGGAGCCACGAGCTGGAGTTTGTGGTGAAGCAGAACGGCATGCGCATGCTGGTTACGGCACCGACGGACCGGAACAGCGACTACGTGGGGATGGCGCGCCAGGCGCTCGCCGGCTGCCCGGACCTGCGGGAACTGGTGTTCCTGCCGGACTACGGCGTGGACGGGCTCGACGCCGGGGACCCCCAAAGCGACGGGGAGCTGACGTACGCCGAGCTGCTGAAGCGGGCAGACGCCGTCGGGCATTCCGGCTTGAAGGACCGCATGGCGGAGCTGGGCCCGCACGATCCCATCAACCTGCAGTACACCTCCGGGACCACGGGCTTCCCCAAAGGCGCAACGCTGACGCACCACAACATCCTGAACAACGGCTACTCCATCGGTGAACTGCTGGGCTACACCGAGCACGACCGGGTGGTGATCCCGGTGCCGTTCTACCACTGCTTCGGGATGGTGATCGGCAACCTTGCCGCCCTCAGCCACGGTGCGGCCACCATCATCCCCGGCCGCGGCTTCACGCCGGCGGCCGCGCTGGAAGCGGTCCAGGACTTCGGCGGGACATCGCTGTACGGCGTGCCCACCATGTTCATCGCGGAGCTGGCGCTGCCGGACTTTGCCTCCTACGACCTGGCCACGCTCCGGACCGGCGTGATGGCAGGATCGGTGTGCCCCATTGACGTGATGAACCGGGTGATCTCGGAGATGCACATGGTGGATGTGGCCATTTGCTACGGCATGACCGAGACCTCCCCGGTGTCCACCATGACCCGGAACGGTGACACCCCTCAACAGCGCACCGAGACCGTGGGCCGCACCATGCCGAGGCTGGAAAGCCAGATCGTGGACCCGGGCACCGGCGAGGTGCTGGAGCGCGGCGGGATCGGAGAGCTGTGCACCCGGGGTTACGCCGTGATGCAGGGGTACTGGGACCAGCCGGACAAGACCGCGGAAGCCATCGATGCCGACGGCTGGATGCACACCGGCGACCTCGCGCGGATGGACGACGGCGGCTACGTGGTCATCGAGGGCCGGATCAAGGACATGGTGATCCGCGGCGGCGAGAACATCTACCCGCGCGAAATCGAGGAATTCCTGTACAGCCACCCGTCCATCCAGGATGTGCAGGTGATCGGAGTGCCAGATGCCAAATACGGCGAGGAACTGATGGCCTGCATCATCCTCGCTCCGGGAGCGGAACCGCTGGACGTGGAAGCCGTCGCCGAATTCTGCCACGGGAAGCTGGCACACTACAAGATCCCGCGCTACGTGGACGTCCGCGAAAGCTTCCCCATGACCGTTTCGGGGAAGATCCGCAAAGTCGAGATGCGCGAGGAAGCCGTGGCCCGGCTGGGTCTCTGACCACCCCTAATGCAACGCGGGGTCACTTACGGCCCATGTTGGCATCCCGGATGGGCCGTAAGTGACCCCGCGTTGGGGTGGATGAAACTGGGCCTGTGGATAACTCAGTATCCTCTCAACGGTGCGGACAGAATGGTGCACATGGTCCGCATCACGCCCTTGCCGCAGACGCTCAACACCCAGCCGTTCACCATCTATGAGTCCCGGATGCTGGGGGTCGCGCCCAAGCGACTTCGCGCCGGGGACGTGCTCGACGGCGGACGGCTGATCTACCTGCCTGCCGGCCGTGAGTTTGTCCTTGCCGAACGGTCCCGGGTCCTTGCCGCGGCAACGCCCGGAGCCTGGGTTTCCCATGAGAGCGCCGCAATACTGATTGGGCTCGGCTTGCCGCCGGGGCTGGGTAAGGAGGAAACGATCCACCTCAGCAAACCCCACGGACTTCCTCGGGTCCGCCGTGCCGGAGTGGCCGGCCATCGCGTGCATACGCTGCCCGGCGAGGTCATGGAAATCGACGGAATCCCAGTCTCCGTCCCGCCCCGGACCTGGCTTGATTTGGCCCATCACTTACCGCTGGCATACGTGATCGCCATGGGCGACCAGCTGATCCGCATGCCTCGGCCCGGTCTTGAAGGAAGGACCGAACCATACGCCTTCAAGGAAGGACTGCGATTGCTCATCCGGCAGCATCCAAACATGAAGGGTGTGGAGAAGGCCCGGCTTGCCCTGGACGAGATGAGAGTCGGCGCGGACTCGTTTCCAGAGACATTCCTACGCCTGGCCATGCTGGACGCCCGACTTCCTGAGCCGGAACTGCAGCTCCGCCTTGATCCGGATGACCCGTGGTCGCCGTCCGCCGACGTGGGCTACCGGCGCTTCAGGATCGCAGTGCAGTACGACGGCGCGCATCACCGAACGAGGGAACAGCAGTCGCGGGATAACCGCCGCGACGAATTTTTCATCAACGCCGGCTGGTCCTATTTCAAGGCCAACGCGGATGACCTTGCCGAAGGATTCACCAGCCTCATCGCCAGGATCAAGAAGGCCAAACTCCGCTCCCTCTAGTCCAACGCGGGGTCACTTAGCGCCCATGTTGGCGTCCCGCATGGGCGCTAACCCGGATTTTTCATCGGACGGCGGTCGGGGCGCCGGGTCCGGGTTTTTGTCGTCCCGGCGGGCTGGATCGGATTTAGGGCGTGGCTGAAGGGCCCCGGGGTCGCGGGGCGGGGCGCGGGCTTCCACTGATCCCGTTGGCGTGCTCTTTCCGGCTCGTTGGTTGACGGGGGCTGCGGTGTCAGGTCCGCAGCAGGTGTGCGGGGCGGTTAGCGGCTGCAGCGATCCGGCTGATCGCTTCGAGCAGTGCGGCGATGAGGGGTTTCTCCGGTGCGGCGTCGGGCAGCAGCAGGTGGGTCCGGCGGGCGCGGGTGATGATCTTGCCGGCGGTGGCGAAGAGCCGGTAGCGCCAGCGTTTGATGTCCCAGCCCTGTGCCTTGTGGCCGTCGGGCAGGGCGGTGAGCTGGAGCCAGGAGACCAGGTTCGCGGCCAGGACCGCGAGGTTCGCCCAGGCCTGGTTCGCGGCGAAATCGAAGAAGGGGAGCTTGCTCAGGCCGGTGTTCTTCAGCGTCTTGATGCGGTTCTCGCAGCGGCCGCGGGCCCGGTGCCGGGCGTCCAGGAACGGTCCGTGCCAGCGTGGGGCATTCGTCAGGAACGCTGTTACACGGTGACCGTCGATGTCGAGCAGGGTCGGTGTCGCACCGGGGTGCAGCGGTTCGGCGCGCAGGAAGATCTTCGTCCCGGGCGGGTAGTCCTCGAGCGGGATCACCTGGGTGGCGTTGATGACCCAGGCGTCGTCGCGTTCGTTGCCGTCCTGGTCCAGGGCCGGCTGCCAGTATTTCTTGTCGTTGATCCAGTCGATCATGTGGGCCTTGCCGACCGGAACCGGGTACGAGACGGAGAACTGCACGCCGCGCGAATGCAGGTACCAGAGGAACTTCCGGGACGCGCCGGCGCTGTCGGTGCGGACCAGGATTTTCTCCCCGTCCAGTTCGTCGTCTTCACCGTAGAGTGCGTCGGGCAGGACCGCGATGGCGGCCTCGAAGATGCGGATGTGGTCCTCGGCGTTGTTCGCTGTTGCCCCGCCGTGGCGCAACAGCACCGCGAGTTCCTCCCCGGTGCCTCGGCCGGAACCGTAATCGATGCTGGCGGTGAACGGGGCGAATCCAAACCCGCCCTTGTAGTTGCCGGTGGCTCGTTCCTTCTCGGAGTGCGAGGCCACCAGTGTGGCGTCGAGGTCGATGACCAGCGGGTCCGCGGCCGTCGCCGTCACCGCCGGGCTGCGGTCACCCGCGGCTTCCCATGCCCGGGTCCGCAGTTCCTTGGACAGGGTCGAAAAACCGTAATCGAAAACGTCCGGGTTCTTCACGGTGCGTTCGAAGAACCGCGAGACTGTCGCGTTCGAGGGCACTTTCCCGAACACTCCGGGCTGGGAGCGCAGGATGTCCAGGTCGGAGGCGTACTCGCCGCCGGCGGCGAGCATCACCGCCAGCGACCCGAGCAGCCTCCCTGGCCGGTGCGAGGCCATCGCGGGGACGAACTGGCCCAGCCGGTCCTCGCACAGATCCCGGAACCCGAGGGCGTCAATGAATGAAGTCAGGACCCTGGCACCGGCATGGGAGACCAGCGACTGGCCGGTGAAAGTGACCGGGACGGATGGGAAGACCTTGGTAGACTGGGGCATCGAAAAGGTGCTCCTTCAAGACACGGAAATAACGGCGTAGACACCCCTATTTTCCCTTGTCAGAGCACCTTTTCGTCTCTTAAACACACCCGTCAGCCCAAGACTGATGAAAACCCCGGGCTAAGTGACCCCGCGTTGCTTTCGGTGGTCAGTGCCGGCGGTGGTCCTGGATGGTCATCCGCGGCCCGAACGTCGGTTTGCGGAAGCCGCTCAGGCCGATCATCCTGACCACCCGCTGCCGGTGCCCGGTCCACGGCTCAAGCAAGGCCAGCATGCCGGCGTCGTCCGTCCGGCGGCCGGTGAGGGCGGCGCCCACATAGGCGGCGAGGTGGAAGTCGCCCACCGCGATGGAGTCCGGGCATCCGTGCGTGCGCTGCACCACTTCGGCCGCGGTCCACACCCCGATACCGGGAATCACCTGCAGCTTTGCTGCCGCCTCCGCGGACGGCAGGGCAGCCAGCCGTTCAAGCGCGACGGCGGATCGCAGGGCCCGCATGACGGTCGCCGAACGCTGGGGTCCCACTCCTGCCTGGTGCCATTCCCAGGAAGGGATGCGCAGCCACTGCTCAGGGGTGGGCTGGACGCGGAGCCCGTCGGGCGCGGCGCTTCCGGCTGCTGGAGCGCGTGAGCCGAACCGGTACATCAGGTACCGGTAGCCGCGGCGGGCCTCAATGACGGTGACCTTCTGCTCGAGGATGGTGGGCACGAGGCAATCAACCACCCGTCCGGTGGAGGGCAGCCGGACAGCCAGGTTCCGGCGTCGGGCGTCACGGACCAGCCGGGGGAGCGTGGCCTGGAAAGCCGGCTCGTCAAACGCCGACCAGTCGTCCTCGGCGCCCAGGAGCCGGGGCACCCCGGCGAGTCCGGCGGCGGAACCGGGACCCCAGGCCAGGGCATCAACAGCCCCATCCGCCGCAGCGGTGAGGCGCAGCGTGACCGGGCCGTCCGGCGTCGTAAACGCCGTCCATAACCCGTCCGGCCCGAACGAAAACGACGGATCTCCGGTACCACGCAGGAGCGTGCCCAGCGTTTGGTGCAGGCTGTACGGGCCGTCCGGATGCCAGCACAGGGACGCATCCGCGGCGGCTGCAAGCCGGGCCGGAGCGTCAAGGATGGTCATGTATTCATGGTCCCACGGTGGGCTGACAACGCAGCTTCCGGAGGCTCTTACAGTCCGAAGGTGCCAGGACTAGACTCCAACATGTGGCGCGGGGCGTCCGCGCCTTCCCCCTCGCATCCAAAGGAGCATGCAGTGGCTGGAGTTGTGCATTTCGAGATCCCCACCGGTGACAAAGAACGCGCCAACACCTTCTACCAGAGCGCGTTTGGCTGGACCCTGATCCCCATGCAGGGGATGGACTACACCAGCGCCATCACTACGCCGTCGGACGAACAGACAGGCATGCCGAGCACGCCCGGAGCGATCAACGGTGCCCTGTTCCCACGCACGGATAACCTCAAAACCCCCATCATCACCATCGATGTGGAGGACGTGGACGGAGCTCTGGCGCAGGTAGAATCCGCCGGCGGCTCCGTGGCGCAGGCCAAGGACGCCGTTCCCGGCATGGGCTATTACGCCTATTTCAAGGACACCGAAGGCAACATCATGGGCCTCTGGCAGACAGATTCCTCGGCGGGGAGCTGAGCCCCGGGCAGGACCTGCAGCGGCAGGCGGTAACTTTGTACCTATGAAGTACGCGCAGTCCGTCCTGGACCTCATCGGAAACACGCCGCTCATCAAGCTCAACCACGTGACGGAAGGCCTCAAGGCCACTGTCCTGGTCAAGCTGGAATACATCAATCCTGGCGGCTCCATCAAGGACCGCATCGCGGTGAAAATGATCGAAGAGGCCGAACGGACCGGCAAGCTCCTGCCTGGCGGGACCATCGTTGAGCCGACGTCGGGAAACACCGGTGTTGGTCTGGCGCTCGTTGCCCAGCAGAAGGGCTACAAATGCATCTTCGTGGTGCCGGACAAGGTGGGCGAGGACAAGCGCGCCGTGCTTCAGGCGTACGGCGCCGAGGTAGTGGTCACACCTACGTCCGTGGCCCCGGACAGCCCGCAGAGCTACTACAGTGTCTCGGACCGCCTGGTCACGGAAATTCCGGGCGCCTACAAGCCTGACCAGTTCTCCAACCCGGCCGCCCCCGGCAGCCACTACGAGTCCACCGGGCCGGAGATCTGGCAGGACACGGACGGTACGGTGACGCACTGCGTGATCGGCGCCGGCACCGGCGGCACCATCACAGGCACCGGCCGTTTCCTCAAGGAGATCTCGGCGGACCGTCCGGAGGCCGACGGCGGCCGGGTCAGGATCATCGGGGCGGACCCCGCAGGTTCGGTCTACTCCGGCGGCACCGGGCGCCCGTACTTCGTCGAGGGTGTGGGCGAGGACATGTGGCCGGCCAACTACGACAAATCCGTTCCGGATGACGTCATCGCCGTCACCGACGCCGATTCCTTCGCCATGACCCGGCGGCTGGCCCGCGAGGAAGGGCTGCTGGTGGGAGGCTCGTCCGGCATGGCCGTGGTGGCAGCACTGGAGACCGCCCGCGACCTCCCCGAAAGCGCCGTGGTGGTGGTCATCCTCCCGGACTCCGGCCGCGGTTACCTGGCCAAGATCTTCAACGACCAGTGGATGCGTTCCTACGGCTTCCTCTCCGGCGGCGAAGAAGCCTCCGTGGGTGAGGTCATCAAGACCAAGAACGGCGAGCTGCCGGACCTGGTCCACATCCACCCCAACGAGACCGTCCGTGATGTCATCAACATCATGAACGAGTTCGGCGTCAGCCACATCCCGGTCCTCTCGCAGGAACCGCCGGTGGTCATGGGCGAGGTCCTCGGCGCCGTGGATGAGCGCAGCCTGACCTCCAAGCTGTTCCGCGGCGAAGCCAAGCTGACGGACAAGATCTCCGAGCACATGGGGCCCCGCCTGCCGGTCATCGGCTCACTGGAAACCATCTCCGCAGCCCGCGAGCTGCTCTCCGATGTGGACACCGTGATGGTGACGTTCGTCGGTGCCCCTGTGGGAATCCTCACCCGCCACGACCTCCTCGCCTACCTCAGCAACTAGCTAAAGGAACTCCATGTCTGTTTCTGAAAACCAGGGTTTCAACACGCGCGCCGTCCACGCCGGCCAGGCCTTCGAGCCCCGCACCGGCGCCGTGGTCCCGCCGGTGCACTTCAGCTCCACCTACGCCCAGGACGGCATCGGCGGGCTCCGCGACGGTTACGAATACGGCCGCGGCACCAACCCCACCCGCGACGCCCTGCAGGAGCAGCTCGCGGCCCTCGAAGGCGGAACCCACGCCTACTCCTTCAGCTCCGGCCTCGCGGCGGAGGACTCCCTGATCCGGGCGCTGACCCGGCCCGGCGACCACATTGTGCTCGGCAACGACGCCTACGGCGGCACGTACCGGCTTATCAACCGCGTGCTCGGGGACTGGGGGATCGGCAACACCCCCGTGGACATGGCGGACCTGGACGCGGTGCGCAAAGCCGTGGCCGCGAACAAGACCCGCTTCGTCTGGGTGGAGACCCCCTCCAACCCGCTGATGAAGATCACCGATATTGAGGCCCTTGCTTCGATAGCGCACGACGCCGGGGCCCTCCTCGTGGTGGACAATACCTTCGCGTCGCCGTACCTTCAGAACCCGCTCGCCCTGGGTGCCGACGTTGTGGTCCACTCCACCACCAAGTACATCGGCGGGCACTCCGATGTGGTGGGCGGCGCCATTGTGGTCAACGACGCGGAGCTCGCGGAGAAGATCGGCTTTGTGCAGTTCGCCGTGGGTGCGGTGTCCGGCCCGATGGACGCGTTCCTCACCACCCGTGGCCTGAAGACGCTTGGCGTGCGCATGGACCGGCACAGCGACAACGGCCAGGCCGTGGCCGAATGGCTGCTGCAGCGCCCCGAGGTGGAGGCCGTCCTGTATCCGGGCCTGCCCTCCCACCCCGGCCACGAGCTGGCGAAGAAGCAGATGAAGAAGTTCGGCGGCATGGTGTCCGTCCAGTTCAAGGGCGGCGAGGCGGCGGCCCGCACGGTCGCGGAAAACACGCAGGTGTTCACGCTGGCGGAGTCCCTGGGCGGCATCGAATCACTGATGAACTACCCCTCGGAGATGACCCACGCATCGGTCAAGGGCACGGAACTGGCCGTTCCGGTCAACCTGATCCGTCTCTCGTGCGGCATCGAGGACGTGGAAGACCTCATCGCCGACCTGGAGCGGGCCTTCACCTTCCTCAAGTAGCACCTTTCCAACTACGGGTACAAGCCAAAGGGCACCCTGGCTTTCTTCAAGAAAGTTAGCTAGGGTGCCTTTATGGTACTCCGCTCCGACTGGTCCCAGCGCAACTGCAGCATGGCACGAGGTCTCGACATTTTGGGTGACCCCTGGAGCCTGCTTGTGCTCCGCGAGGTCTTTTTCGGCAACGGGCGCTTCGACGCCATGAGGTCCCGGCTCGCCGTCGCGGACTCGGTGCTCACCAGGCGCCTGGCTGGTCTGGTGGAGTCGGGGCTGCTGGAGAAGAAGGCGTACGACGACGGGGGCCGCGCCCGCCAGGAGTACGTCCTGACCCCGAAGGGTGAGGACGCCCTCCCGGTCCTGAACGCCGTGGTTTTATGGGCGGAAAAGCACCTGCCGGCCCCCTCGGACCAGGCCCACATGTACGTGATCCATTCCGGCTGCGGCCAGCGGACCAGTTCCGCGGACACCTGCACCGGCTGCGGGGAACGGCTGACGGCCGAGAACACCAGCTGGCACAGCCTCACCCGGACGGACGCGCCGGTGCAACTGTCCACCGCCGCGTGAGCGCCACGGAAACAACCCGGCGTCGGCGCCTGCACCCCGCCTGGATCGTCGCGGCAGTCGCCTTCCTGGCCCTCGTGGGAGCCGCCGGATTCCGTGCTGCCCCGGGCGTCCTGATGGTGCCGCTGCAGCAGGAGTTCGGCTGGTCCACCACCGTCCTGTCCGCAGCCGTCAGCATCAACCTGGTGCTGTTTGGCCTGACCGCCCCCTTCGCCGCGGCCCTGATGGAAAGGTTTGGAATCAGGGCCGTCACCGCCACCGCCTTGGTGCTGATCGGCGCGGGCAGCGCGCTCACGGTGCTGGTCAACCAGTCCTGGCAGATCCTCCTGACCTGGGGCCTTTTGATTGGACTCGGCACAGGGTCCATGGCGCTCGTCTTCGCCGCCACCATCGCCAACACCTGGTTCTCCAAGAGCCGGGGCCTGGTGATCGGCATCCTCACCGCCGGCAGCGCCGCCGGCCAGCTGGTCTTCCTGCCGTTCATCGCCATGCTGGCCCAGGACCCGGGCTGGCGGCAGGCATCGCTGCTGATCGCCGCCGGCGCGCTGGCGGTGGTGCCGCTGGTGCTGAAGTTCCTCAAGAACTCACCGGCCGACGTCGGCGCCTTGCCTTACGGTGAAACGGCACCTGAGGAGGGAACGGCTGCGTCCCCGGTTGCGGAAGCAGACGCCGTGGACAGCGGGCGCAGCAGCAACGCCGCGGTGCGCGCCCTCCAGGTGCTCAAGCGGGCAAGCAAGGTGCGGACGTTCTGGGCGTTGGTGGCGGGATTCGCGATCTGCGGCGCCACCACGAACGGGCTGATCGGCACGCACTTCATCCCCTCCGCCCACGACCACGGCATGCCCGAAACCACTGCGGCCGGGCTGCTCGCCGTCGTCGGGATCTTTGACATCGTGGGCACCATTGCCTCGGGCTGGCTGACCGACCGGTACAACCCCAAGATCCTGCTGGCCGTGTATTACCAGTTCCGGGGGCTCGGCCTGCTGGTGCTGCCGCTGCTCCTGAGCGCCACCATCCAGCCGAGCATGATTGTTTTTGTGGTGATCTACGGCCTGGACTGGGTGGCGACTGTGCCGCCCACCGCGGCAATCTGCCGGAAGACATTCGGCGCAGACGGCAGCGTGGTGTTCGGCTGGGTGTTCGCGGCCCACCAGCTGGGCGCGGCCGCTGCTGCCCTCGGCGCCGGCGTCATCCGGGACGCCACCGGCCAGTACACCTACGCCTGGTTCGGCGCGGCGGCCATGTGCACCATCGCCGCCGTGATCAGCGCGACCATCCGCAAGGACGCAGGCCAGAAGGAGCCGGTGGCCGTGGCGGCTTGACCGCTACCCGGCCGTCCCGATGCGCAGCGTCAGCGTGCGGGCCTCCGGACGAAGCGCGAAGTCCGGCCAGACGTCCGGGCCGCAGGCCCGTGAACCCAAACCGTGCTGGGCAGCGTCCAGGTAAAGGTAGCTGTGCTCACTCCGGGGCAACTCGTGGGGATGGGCGGCGGCGCTGACCTCCTGTGCGGTGTGACGGGCCAGGGTGAAGCCGGGTCGGCGCCCGCGGGCATCCGGCACTGTCTCGATCTTCAGCCAGGGCGCGCCCGCGTTGTTCAGCTCCAGTGAACGCACGGCACTGCGGTGCCCGCTCTCCTGCGGCTTCGCGTACGGCACCGTGAGGTCGTCGATTGCTGCCGAATACCGCCCGATCAGTGCCGCGTGCATGCTGTCCGGATACGATTCCCGCGGTCCGGCGCCGAACCAGGAGGCGCCGTCCACGGAGCCGGGCAAATCGAATCTGACCCCGATGCGCGGCCAGATCATGTTCCAGCCGGCACTGGGAACGATGTCCAGGCGCAGCCACAGCTCCCCATCCGCGAGCTGCCACTGCTCTTCGACCGTTACGGAGTCGGCGCTGTCCGCGGCCGCGTACCGCGTCCGGACCACTACGGATTCGTCGTTCGCCGCGACCTTTTCTACCCGGGCAGTCAGGCGGTCCAAACCTGCTGTCCGCCACACCGAGGCCGACGTCGGAGCCGGCACCCCGTTTCCGTTGTTCAGCCACGGGTCGCCGAGGTCGTAACTGCCGCCGCCGGCTCCGCCGTCGTTGTCCGTTGGTGCGCGCCAGAGCTCCAAGCGGGGACCGGCTACCGTCAGGCCGCCAAGCGACAAAAGGCGGCCCTCCTCGAAAACGGCGGGCCCGAGGGTTAACCTTCCGGCCCCCGAGGCGCCAGCCCGGTCGGCGGAAGCCAGGGGGCGCGGGGCCTGAACTGACGGCCCAGGCGCCGAGAGATCCAGCTGGGCCGCTGAAATCACGTGCCCGGCCGGAGCCCACTCGGTGTCCTTGCGGAGAACGGCTTCGACGGTGAGCCAGTGCTCGCCGTTGCCTGGGACGGCGAACTCCGGTAGCGCGAGGGTCACTGATTCGCCGGCGGCAACGGCCTTACCCGCCGTTCCAGCCACTGCCAGATCGCCCGAGTCGCTGCGGACCCCGTCAACCTCCGTCCGCCACTGGAACACGACGTCGGACGAGTCCGCCGAGTGCCGCAGGTTGGCGACCGTGCAGAACCGCCGTGCACCGCCGTCGGACGCTGTCCCAACGGGCACCTCGGTGCCGAAGCCCAATCGGATCGGCGCCACGATCTGCTTGTATTCGAAAAGTCCCGGGCTCGGTGTCGAATCGGAGAGGACCATTCCGTCCATCACGAAGTTGCCGTCATGGATGACTTCGTTGAAATCGCCGCCATAGGCGAAGAACTCGGTTCCGTCTTCCGTGCGTGTGCGGATGCCGTGGTCCCGCCATTCCCAGACGAAGCCACCGTGCAGCCGTGGGTAGCGGTCAACGAGGTCCTCATATTGGTCGATGGCGCCGGGGCCGTTGCCCATCGCGTGAACGTACTCGCACAGGATGAAGGGTTTGGTCCGTTGCCGTGCCGATTCGGCGGCGGAACAGCCGAGCAGCAGGGAGCCGGAGTCGTCCCGTCCGATCGCCTCGGTCTCGGGCACGGAGGAGTACATCCGCGAATAGACGTCCGTGTAGGTGCCGCTGTAATCGCCCTCATAGTGCACGGGGCGTCCGGTGTCGCGGGCGTGGGCCCACGCGGCCATTGCGGCGAGGTTCGCGCCCGTGCCTGCCTCGTTGCCGAGTGACCACATAACGATGGAGGGGTGGTTCTTGTCGCGCTCGATGGTGCGCTCGATTCGGTCCACGAAGGCTTCGCGCCAGGCGGGATCGTCGCTGGGATTTCCGGCCCACTGCTGGGCATGGAATCCGTGCGTTTCGAGGTCGCACTCAAGAACCACCCAGAAGCCCATTTCATCAGCCAGGTCCAGCAACCTGGGATGCGGGGGATAGTGGCTGGTGCGGATGGCATTGACGTTGAACTGCTTCATAAGGGCCAGATCGGCGCGGGCAAACTCTTCGTCGAAGACGCGGCCCCGGTCGGGGTGGGTCTCATGCCGGTTCATGCCGTGGAACACCACACGCCGGCCGTTCACGAGAAAGCGGTCCCCCACGATTTCCACCGTGCGGAAACCGAGGCGTAGGGAGAGCGTTTCGGCAGCGCTGCTCACCGTCGCGTCGTACAGCCGCGGGATCTCGGCAGACCACGGTTCGACGGCGTGGATCGCCACCGGGGCAACGTCCGCAGCAGAGTTCCACGTGACGTTGATGCCCAGCTCCGGAACGGACAGCGTCACCGGAAAGGCATCGCCCTTTGCCATGATTTCAGGGTCAATGGTGCCGGCGCCGGAATGACCGGAGCCGCTGAACGAGGTGCGCAGCCAGACGTCGTCGATCCCGCCCGCCGGCCGTGCCTGGAGCGACACGTCGCGGAAGATGCCGGGCAGCCACCACTGGTCCTGGTCTTCGACATAGCTCGACGCCGACCACTGGTGCACCCGCACGGCAAGCACGTTGGATCCCGGGCGCACCGCATCGGTTACGTCGAATTCCTGAGCCAGCCGGCTCCCGACGCCGACGCCGATCTGAATCCCGTTGATCCATGCCTTGTACCGCGATTCGACGCCGTCGAACCGCAGCAAAATCCGCTCGGCTTCGGTCCATGCCGCCGGCAGTTCGAAGGTGCGCCGGTAGTCGCCGGTGGGATTCTCGTCGGGGACGTTGGGTGCATCGGTGGGAAAGGGGAACTGGACGTTGGTGTAAATGGGAGGCCCGTAGCTACCGTCGCCTTCCAGCACCCAGTGGGCCGGGACAGCGATCTCGTCCCACGACGAGTCATCGAAGGTCTCATCGGCGACGCCGTCGAGAGCCTCGCCTGCGGGTAGGGCGCCGCGGCCCCCGGGGGTTCCGGGTGCACCAGGCAGGAGCCGGAAGCGCCAATTGCCGTTGAGCGACTGGGTGGGGGCAGTGGTGTGCAGCCAGGAGCGGGCGGCCGTCCGCCGGCCCGAACCCGGTCCGCGGTCAGTGATATAGGAAACATCGGCGGCGCGGCCGGACGCTGTGGACTGGGACATTGCTTGACTGCTCCTTCTGTACGCCCGCCGCGCCGGAAGCGCGTGCCGGGGACTGTGATGGCCGGCACATGGGGAGTCGATACGAGACAGGCTAACACAAAATTCGAGTGACCACTCGAGTTTTGATTCGATCGGTTACTTCCGCCTGTACACTGGCATGCCATGACCACAAACGAGGCGGGGCGGCCGTCCCGGCGGGGACCATATGCGAAGTCGGCGGAACGCCGGCAAGCCATACTTGTTGCCGCGCACGCCGTCTTTGCGGCCCACGGGTACCGCGGGGGCTCCTTGCAGGATGTTGCAGACCACCTCGGAATGAGCCAGACGAGCCTCCTGCATTACTTCCCGTCGAAAAGCGATCTGCTGCTTGCCGTGCTCAACTGGCGCGACTCGAATACCGGCGATGGCATAACGCCGCCCGATCCCGGGGAAGGGCTCGTTGACGCCGTGATCCGCCAGACGCGCTTCAACGAAGAAATCCCAGGCGTCATTGAGCTGTACACCGTGCTGTGCGCGGAATCCGTGACGGACGGCCATCCGGGGCGCGAATTTTTCACCGAACGATTTGACCGGCTGCGGGGGAGCTACGCCCGTCGGTTCACGCAGCTCGCAGATGAAGGGCGGCTGTGCCCCGGTGTGGAACCGGAAGTCGCCGCGGCCTCCTTGATTGCCCTGTGGGACGGCATCCAGACGCAGTGGCTGCTGTCGCCCGACAGCGTCGATATGGCAAAGTGCCTGCGTGGCTACCTTGAGCTGGTCATCCTGCCCGACTAGCCACGCGGGGCGGGCGGGGTTACCGGAACGCGCCGAGGCCCGTGATGTATTGACCAAGGACGAGCATGTGGACCTCGTCGGTGCCTTCGTACGTGCGGACTGACTCCAGGTTGGCAGCATGCCGCAGCGGCGAATAGTCCAGCGTGATGCCGTTGCCGCCGAGGATGGAGCGGGCTTCCCGGGCGATCTTGATGGCCTCGCGCACATTGTTCAGCTTGCCCAGCGAGATCTGCTCGGGCCGCAGTCTTCTTTCGTCTTTGAGGCGCCCCAGGTAGTAGGCCAGCATGGTGCCCTTCTGGATCTCCAGCAGCATGTTCACCAGCTTCTCCTGCGTCAGCTGGTACCCGGCCAGCGGCTTGCCGAACTGCAGCCGGTCCTGGGAATACGTCAGGGCAGCCTCGTAGGAATCACGCGCGGCGCCCATGGCACCCCAGACGATCCCGTAGCGTGCCTCGTTCAGGCACGTGAACGGTCCGCGAAGGCCCAGTGCGCCCGGCAGCATGGCCTCCGGTCCCAGCCGGACGCCGTCGAACGCCACATCGCACTGGATGGAAGCGCGCATGGAGAGTTTCTGCGCGATGGGGGTGGTGGTTACGCCCGGCGTGCCGGCCGGCACCAGGAAGCCGCGGACGCCGTCGTCGGTTTTGGCCCACACCACCATCACCCCGGCCACGGACGCCAGCCCGATCCAGCGCTTGGCGCCGTCCAGGACCCAGCCGGCGTTGTCCCCGGTACCGTCCCGGCGGGCAAAAGTGGTCATCGAGGACGGGTCGGAGCCCGCCGTGGGTTCGGTCAGTGCGAAGCAGCCGATCACTTCGCCGGCAGCCATCCGGGGGAGCCACTCCTGCTTCTGGTCCTCCGAACCCCATTTGTGGATGGCTGTCATGGCCAGGGACCCCTGCACCGAGACGAAGGTCCGGATCCCGGAATCGCCCGCCTCGAGTTCCATCGCGGCCAGGCCGTATTCGACGGCGGAACGGCCCGGGCAGCCATACCCTTCCAGGTGCATCCCCAGGACGCCCAGCTCGCCGAGCTCGGGAGCCAGCTCCAGCGGAAAGACGGCGTCGTCATACCAGCGGGCGATGTTTGGTTTGATCCGCTGGTCGGTGAAGTCGCGGATCCGCTGCCTGAGTGCACGCTCGTCCGCGCTCAGCAGCGCGTCAAGGGCCAGAATGTCCGACGGGTCCGGTGCGGCAGGTACTTCGGCAGTGACATCAGCGTCGCTCATGTGAGTATCTTAGGCCGACGTGGGTGTGGCAGCCGCGGCCGTCGGCTTCCCGGTGAAATACTCCCGCGTTGACGGCAGGAACCGGCAGACAACGGCAAGGACCACTCCCAAGGCCAGGAGCACCACGCCGCTGACAAAGGCCCCGCCGACGCCGAAGATCCGGGTGTCACCGTAGGCCGGATCCCACATCTGGACGGCGGAAATGAAAAACGCCGCGGTGAGGATCAGTGCACCGAGCAGCGGAAGGATGCCCCGGAACCAGAGGTTGCGGGCTGATTCCCGGAACGTGCCGCGGAAATACCAGAAGCACGCGAAGCCGGTGAGTGCATAGTAGAACGCGATGAACAGGCTGATGGCGCTGATGGAATCGGAGAGCAGGTTTTCGCTGAGAAAGCTCATGGCCACGTAATACACCACGGCTGCTGCGCCCATGATCTGGGTGGAGAATCCGGGGGTCTGGTTGCGGGTGTGGACTTCGCCGAACTTCGGCGGCAGCGCGCCGTGCACACCCATCGACAGGGTACCGCGGGCCGTTGGCAGGATGGTGGTCTGCGTGGAGGACAGGACCGAGGCCAGCACTGCCACCACAATCAGCCAGCCCCACGGACCCAGGACCACGTCCTTCATGGCCAGGAAGACGTCGGCCTGGTTCGCTTCGTTGCCCAGGCCAATGCCCTCGGTACCCACTGTGGCGTACATCATCACAAGGAGGGCTATCGAGACGTAGATGGCCACCAGGACAAAAGCTGAAATGACGGCGCCGCGCCCCGGCGTGGTGGTCGGGTTTTCGGTTTCCTCGTTCACGGCCAGGCAGGTATCCCAGCCCCAATAGATGAACAGGGCAAGGAGGGTACCGTGCACTACGGCGAACGGGTCCGCGAAGGCGCCGGCCGGGTTGAACCACTCGAAATCGAAGGCCTGGCTGGTGGTGGCTTCGCCAGGCACCCCACCCACGATCCGCACAATGATGGCCAGTGCGAAGATGCCCAGCGAGACGTACTGCACGTACGTCAGGACCCGCTGGACGTGCTCACCCAGCCGGATGCCCCGGTAGTTCACCAGGGTCATAAACACGATGAACAGCACACCGGTGGCCGTGACCACCACCTTGTTTTCGGCCAGTGAGCCGTCGCCGATCAGCAGCCACACGTACTGGCCTGCCACCTGCGCCAGGTTGGCCAGGACCACGATGCCGGCCAGGGCAACACCCCAGCCGCCCAGCCAACCCGCCCAGGGACCGAACGCCCGGCGGGACCAGGTGAACGTGGTGCCGCAGTCCGGCATGGCGCTGTTCAGCTCCCGGAACGCGTAGGCGATGAACAGGACAGGGATGAACCCGAGAACCAGGATCAGGGGAGTGTAGTTTCCGTTGACGGCCACGATCAGGCCCAGTGTGGCGGCCAGCGAATACACGGGCGCCGTGGACGCAAGGCCCAGCATGACCGAGTCGCCGAGGTCCAGGATCCCCGCCCGGAGGCCCTTGGCGGGGACGGCACCGCCGGAGGGTCCGCCGGAAGCGCCGGCCGCCGTCGTCGTCTTCGCACTCATACGGTCACCGGGCTCGGGAAGGTTAGGGGGCTCATAGGGCGATTCCTGCCTTGTTTGATTTGCTGGATGTGCTGGACAGGGCCTGCGCTGAAAGCGGCGCCGGGGCGTCGATGGTGTTGGGCACAAAACGGCAGAAGTAGTCGGTGATGGGGCCCTCCGATTCGCGGATCCCGCAGCCCACGGACTCGCCGTCCACCACCCAGAGGCCAAGGACGGGGTGGTTGCCGGCGAAGTCGGGCAGCGCGTGGAACTGCTGGTAGCACCAGCCCTCACGGCCGTACCCGCCGGGCTGCTCCAGGCTGATGCCCGGAGCGTGGATCTTGATGTTGTCGCCTTCGCGCCCGTGCAGCGGCTTGGCCACCCATTCTCTCAGGGGTCCGGGTTCGTTGAGGTAGGCGGGCAACAGGTTGGGGTGGTCCGGATACAGATGCCACAGCGCGGCCAGCAAGGCCTTGTTGGAGAGCAGCATCTTCCATGCAGGCTCCACCCAGCGGGGATTGTGCGCACGCTGCAGCAGCCGGTGCCCGAACGGCTCCTTCATCATCAGCTCCCACGGGTACAGCTTGAACATGGTGCTGATCATGAAGTTGTCCAGGTCCACAAAGCGGTTCAGGTTGGGATCCCAGCCGATATCGGACATGTTGATGCCGATGGTGGTCCAGCCCGCCTGGCTGGCCACGTCCCGCATGTATCCGGCCGTCATCCAGTCCTCACCGGACTCCTCAGCCTCCGAATGGGCAATGTGCAGCGTGCTCATGCCGGTGCGGTACTGCATCTTCTTCCACTGCCGGATCAGGGCCTCGTGGATGCCGTTCCACTGGTCCTTTTCGGGGAACACGTCCTGCAGCCAGAACCATTGCGCCACGGCGGCTTCGATCAGGCCCGTGGGGGTGTCGGCGTTGTACTCCAGCATCTTGGCCGGTCCGCCCTGGCCGTCATAGATAAAGTCGAAGCGGCCGTAGACATCCATGTCAGCGGCCTGCAAAGACTCAGCCGCGAGCTCCAGCGCCTGCGGGCCGATGCCGATGTTCCCCAGGGCGCCGGTGGCCAGGAACCTGGCCGCCTCCAGGCACATCCTGTGCATGTCCTCGGCTGTGACCTCCAGCGTCTCCACTTCGTCCATGGTGAATTCGTAGTAGGCCGCCTCGTTCCAGTATTCGATCTTCTTACCGTCGGGCATGGTGGTGGTGGAGAAGACCAGGCCCTGTTCTTCGATCTTCTGCTTCCAGTCAGGCCTGGGCTCCGATAACAACCGCTTCACGCCTAGCCCCCCGTGCTTCCGCCTTTGGAGCTGCTGCCAAACCCGCCCCTGCTGACTGTTCCGCCCTTGGTGCTGTACCCGGTGGAAGCCTTGGCGCCGCTGGGGATGGTGCTGGTGTAGCTCGGGTACGAGGACCGGTTCTGGCCTACCCCGGGAACGCTGGCGCCGCGGGAGTAGAAGTACCATGCGTAGAGTGCGCCACTGCGGCCGGCGGAGCTGTTGCACTGCGTATCTTCCACGCGCTCGCCGGTTTCGTCGTTGAAGCAGACCTGGGCGTAGTCGGCCTCATCCTGGTTGCTGGCCACAACAGCGGTGATGGTGCCGGCAAGGAGGGCCGTGACTCCCAACCCCACCACTACGGTCCGCCGCTGGGAACGCTTTTTGTGGGCGGCCGCATCATGGGTCTGGCGCTCGCGGTCACGGGCGAAGGGATCAACCGTGGGAATGGGTTCGTTCAGGAGTTCAGGGCGCAGTTCCGGCTTGGGAACCTGCCAGGGCGGCGGCTTCGGCGCGCCGTGATCCTTGCCTTGACCGGCGCCCTGGTCTTTGGGCTGGTCTCTGTCCGGACCGTTGCCTTGGCCCTTTTCCGGGTCCATGACGTCACCCCCTGGTAGTCCATGCTGAATGTGGGCGCAGCTGTGCGCCGGAAGCTCAATCCTGAGTTCAGCCTAGCCGCTGCCCTGGCTGGCTGCGAGCGGAAACCGGGGCAGAAGTCCCCACCCTGCCGCCCAGTCCCAATGCGGGCCCGGGAACCTACACTGGAGCCATGGAAACCGCATCTGTGCTGGCCATCTGCCGCGTCCACCAGCTCCTCGCCACTGAGGGGAGCGTGGGGGTGACGGCTATCGACAAGCGCCCGGTGGAGGGCCCGGTCCGTGTCCATCGGCTCGGCCTGCACGGCGATGTCCAGGCGGACCGGATCAACCACGGCGGGGAGGACCAGGCCATCTACGCCTACTCCCAGGAGGACGCAGGTTACTGGGCCAGCGAGCTCCAGCGGGACCTCCCGCCCGGGATCTTCGGCGAAAACCTTCGCGTGGCCGGCATCGAAACCACCGGCGCCATCATCGGAGAGCGCTGGAAGATCGGACTGGACGTGGAACTGGAAGTCACCTCCCCGCGCACGCCCTGCGCCACGTTCCAACGGCGCCTTGACGAACCCCGCTTCGTCAAACGCTTCACGGAGGCCGGTCGCGTGGGCGCCTACCTCAGGGTGATCCGCACCGGCAGCATTCAGGCCGGGGACCACATCCACCGCGTCTTTGTGCCCAACCACGGCATTACGGTGGGCAAATGGTTCAGCGAGCCCGACCTGGAGTCCATGGAACTCCTCCGGGACGCCGACGCCGACCGCGAGATCCGCCTGCAGCAGCCCGAATTCAACCAGAAATTCGAAGCCCTGATACGGCGTTCACGGGGGTAACGGCCCAGCTGAGTGGCTGGCAGGGGAGCCATGTGCGCAAGCTCACCGCCGCCGTCGTACGTTCAATTAGCCGCAAAGCGGATCTGTACCTTACACTTGAAACATCCCCCACTCCGGAAATCCCTTATTCCTGCCCAATTTTTGAGGCAGGACTGGCAAGTGTTGGGGCCCGCTATTGTGATGCGGGCATTTTCATAGGGAGAGCCGGCTAAAGAAAACGCTGTACAGACTGCTGAGATAGCAGCCAAGAGATGCAGCGGGAAGTCCTGCCACGGGATTGCGAAAGCGCCGGACTTCTAAGTGACCGGCCGGTCAATGTATGCCCGGCACCCACGGCACACGTACTGCGGCTCCGCTCACCTCGGGTTGTGCCGCCTGGCCCCCTATGGATGAGGAAATTTCCCTATGCCCGAAAATCAAAATGACGCCACCGTTGAAGCAGTAACTGTCGAAACCGTCGCCGTCGAATTCACCGAGGCCGTTGCCCCCGCAGCAGAGCCCGCCGTCACTGAAACCGAAGCTCCCGCCGCTCCCGCCAAGGTTGAAGAAGCTCCCGTAGCCAAGGCTGAGGAAGCTAGGTCCGAAGAGGCACCCGCCAAGGCTGAGGAAGCCGAAGAAGAGGGCGTCAAGTTCGCCGATCTTGGCATTGATGCCCGCGTCCTCGCTGCCCTGCAGGATGTCGGCTACGAAAAGCCTTCCCCCATCCAGGCAGCAACCATCCCGCTGCTGCTTGAAGGCCGCGACGTTGTGGGCCTCGCCCAGACCGGCACCGGTAAGACTGCAGCTTTCGCAGTACCGGCGCTGTCCCGCCTGGCTGAGCTCCACGACCTCAACGGCCCGTCACGCAAGACGCAGGCCCTGGTCCTGGCTCCGACCCGTGAGCTCGCGCTTCAGGTTGCCGAGGCCTTCACCTCATACGCCAAGCACATCGATGACTTCACCGTCCTCCCCGTCTACGGCGGCTCCGCTTACGGCCCCCAGCTCGCCGGCCTGCGCCGCGGTGCCCAGGTTGTTGTCGGTACTCCGGGCCGTGTGATCGACCACATCTCCAAGGGCTCCCTGGACCTGTCCGAGCTCCAGTACCTGGTGCTGGACGAGGCTGACGAAATGCTGCGCATGGGCTTCGCTGAAGACGTGGAACAGATCTTCCAGCAGACCCCGTCGGACCGCCAGGTTGCACTGTTCTCGGCAACCATGCCGAGCCAGATCCGCCGGATGTCCAAGCAGTACCTGAACAACCCGGCCGAGATCTCGGTCAAGTCCAAGACCACCACCGGCGCCAACACCCGCCAGCGGTACCTGCAGGTTATGGGCCCGCACAAGCTTGACGCCCTGACGCGCATCCTCGAGGTTGAAGAGTTCGACGGCGTTATCGCCTTCGTGCGCACCAAGATGGCTACCGAGGACCTGGCTGACAAGCTGAAGGCCCGCGGCTTCCAGGCTGCCGCCATCAACGGCGACATCCCGCAGCAGCAGCGCGAACGCACTGTCGAGGCGCTGAAGGAAGGCCGCATCGATATCCTCGTGGCCACCGACGTCGCCGCCCGTGGCCTTGACGTTGAGCGCATCAGCCACGTGGTCAACTACGACATCCCGCACGACACCGAGTCCTACGTCCACCGCATCGGCCGCACCGGCCGTGCAGGCCGTTCCGGCGACGCCATCCTGTTCATGACGCCGCGCGAGAAGTACCTGCTGCGTTCCATTGAAAAGGCAACCCGCCAGCCGGTGGAGCAGATGCACCTGCCCACGGCCGAGACCGTCAACACGCTGCGCCTGGGCAAGTTCGCCGAGCGCATCACGGAGACCCTCGAGTCCGAGGACGTTGCCGCGTTCCGCGACCTCATCTCCTCCTACGAGGAAGAGCACAACGTGCCGGCCTCGGAGATCGCTGCTGCGCTGGCCGTGATGGCCCAGGGCGGTCAGCCTCTGCTCGTCAAGGAACTGGCTGCAGCTCCCGATTTCCAGAAGCGCGAGCGCTCCAAGGACGGCTTCGGCTCACGTGGCCCGACTCGTACGCTCACCGAAGGCAATGCCACCTACCGGATCGCCGTCGGACGCCGCCAGCGCGTTATGCCGGGCTCCATCGTGGGCGCCATTGCCAACGAAGGCGGCATCTCCTCGGCCAACATCGGCGGCATCGACATTCGCGCCGACCACTCCCTCGTGGAGCTCCCGGCGGACCTTAGCGCCGACCAGCTGAAGGCGCTGTCCCGCACCCGGATCGGCGGCGAGCTGATCCACCTCGAGCTGGACAACGGCCGCAAGCCCTCCGGCGACGGCGAGCGTGGCGGTTACCAGGGCAACCGTGGCGGCGACCGCGGCGGTTACCAGGGCAACCGTGGCGGCGGCGACCGCGGCGGCTACTCCGGCGGTGGCGACCGTGGCGGAGACCGTGGCGGCAACTTCAAGGGCAACGGCGGGTTCAAGAAGGAATTCCGCAAGACCGACGGCGAGCGTAGCTCCGCTGACCGTGGCGGCCGCTCCTTCAGCGACCGCAACGAGCGCAGCGTGGGCACGGACGCGGCACGCAAGCCGCGCACCGAAGGCGGCTTCAAGCCCCGCAACAAGTGGTAACCACTGCTTCCTAAAGTGAACTGAGAACGGGCCGGCTGTCTGCCGGCCCGTTCTGCTTTAACCTTGCCGCTTATGTTCGCTTGGTCACATCCTCTTAGGGATCCGTCCCCGGGCCGGTGCATGGTCCGTCCGAAGGCCCCAGGAAGCCCGTATTTCCGGTATTTTTGGCCCCTTTGACACTGTTCTGGAGCCGATTTGTTGGTGGCCAAATCTTCCGGTAGAGTATTTACTCGTTGCCCCCCTAGCTCAGTGGTAGAGCGCGTTCTTGGTAAGAACGAGGTCACCGGATCGATTCCGGTGGGGGGCTCTGGATGAGGGCCTGTGTCAAGGCGGTTTTTGACCGGCTTGGCGCAGGTTTTTCTCATTCGTGGCGGTGTAGCTCAGTTGGTTAGAGCGCACGACTCATAATCGTGAGGTCGGGAGATCGAGCCTCCCCACCGCTACACAGAAAAACCCCCGGAATCCTTGAGATTCCGGGGGTTTTTGGCGACTATTGATAGTTCGCAACACCCCAGGGTTAAGGCGACAGCACGGTTTGAGCCGATTTTCGGCTTGCGAGCCGCAATTCCAGATCATTCATGACCAACGCTGCCAGGTCCTGCAGGGTGGCCGTGTCTGCCGGCGTCATCGTCCGGGGGGCGATGTCGAGTATGCACAGGGTTCCTAGGTTGTGGCCCTCGCGGGTCCTCAGCGGTGCGCCGGCGTAGAAGCCGAGGCCGAAATCTCCGGCGACAAGGGGATTGGAGAGTGTCCGTGGATCTTCGGGTGCGTTCTCCACGACCCAGACCTCGCCCTGCATGATGGCTGACGCGCAGAGGCCCGGGTCCCGGTTGATTTGCGCGACCGTGGTCCCGTGGTGGGACTTGAACCAGATGCGATCATGATCGACGATACTTACGATTGCTATCGGGACGTTGAAAAGCCTGGCTGCCAGTGCGGTGATTCTGTCGAAGGCGCCGTCCGGCGGGGTGTCCAGGATCCGGTATTGGTGCACCGCGGCCATGCGGTCCGCTTCGTCGTCGGGAATGATGGAGGGGTCCACCTTGCGTTTGCCCCGGCCCGCTGAGACCCGCTCAGCGAGCGACATGGACACTTCGCGGGCTGCGGGTCGGTCCAACGGGTCGGCCGCGGTCATGGCGGCAAGCAGTGTCTTCCAGTCCTGATCCATGTCGGCAGGAATGGGAGGGTCCTGAAACAGCCGGGCGACTGCGCTCTGCAGTGGGTCCCCGGGGTAGGCTGCCTTTCCGGTCAGGCACTCCAGCAGGACCAGGCCGAGGGAATAGACATCGCTGGCCGGAGTAACGGGTTCAGCGCGTGCCTGTTCCGGGCTGAGGTAGGCCGCGGTCCCCAAAAACGCACCGTCGGCATCTTTGGGTGTTTCTGAAATGCGCGCGATTCCGAAATCGGTCAATTTCGCCCGCATTCTCGCGGCGTCATTATGGTAGTCAAAGATCATGATATTGCCTGGTTTGACGTCCCGGTGGATGACATCATTGCGATGGATATAGGCCAAAGCGTCCGCGAGGTCACGCCCTATTTGTGCGGTGTGGCGCGCGCCAAGAGGGCCGCCGCCAAGCCGCTGCTTCAGATCCGGTCCATCGATCAGTTCCATCACCAGGTAGACCCTGGGCCGGCCAGGGACGGAGCGGTCTACACCGGCGTCCAAAAGGGTGACCAGGCCGTGATGATGCATGCGGGCCAGGATCTTCACCTCATCGTCGTCCGCGCCTGCGCCGCCGGTGCTGCGGGCTGGTTTCCTGATAATTTTGACAGCCACGTCACGCTCAAGGAATTCATCCGCGGCCCGATACACGGTGGCCATCGCGCCGGAGCCTATCCGCTCCAGGACGCGGTAACGGCCGCCGAGGAACACATCTGAGCGGCTGCTGTCCGGAGTAATCATTCAGCAACCTTACTTTCTTGGGTTACCCGGCGCTAAAGCATCCACTAGCCGGCCTCTCCGCAAGGATCGGATACCGCGTTCCCGGCGGTGTCTATCCGACGGCGGGCGGCGTCGGCACAATGGGCCGTATGGGCCAACTTTTCTACTCAGGCATCGCGTCCCTGGACGGCTATATGGCGGACCGGGACGGCAACTTCAGCTGGAGTAAGCCGGACGAGGAAGTGCATACCTTCGTCAACGATCTCGAACGCGACGTAGGAACCTACCTCTACGGCCGCCGTATGTACAATGTCATGTCGGTGTGGGAAACCATGGATACTCCCGATCTACCGGCCTATATCCGGGACTATGCGCGGATCTGGCAGAGGGCAGACAAGGTTGTCTACTCCACCACCCTCACCGCCGCATCCACGGCCAAAACCAGGATTGAGCGGACTTTTGCTTCCGAGGCCGTCCGGGACCTGAAGAACATCACTGACGGGAACATCAGCATCGGCGGCCCCACCCTGGCCGCCGCCGCGCTCCGGGCCGGACTGGTGGAGGAATGCCGCTTGTTCCTTAATCCGGTGGCAGTGGGAGGAGGCCGGCGATTCCTGCCGGACGGGCTGGGCCTGCGGCTGGAACTCCTCGAAGAGCACACCTTTGGAAACGGCGTGGTCTACCTCCGTTACCGCACGCTCTCCTGACGGCGGCCGGGACCGCTGCCCACATACCGCCGGCAAATGCGCCCGGCCCGCCGCCGCGAGGGGCAGAATGGGGGCATGACCCGCATCGTTATCATCGGCGGCCACGGCAAAGTGGCCCTCCACCTGTCCGCGCTTCTTACAACCGAAGGTCACAGCGTCACGTCGATCATCCGCAACCCGGACCATGCGGCCGACGTCGCTGCAACCGGAGCTACGCCGTCGGTCCTGGATGTTGAAAATTCGACGACGGCGGCAATCGTCGACGCACTCAGGGACCATGACGCCGTGGTCTGGTCCGCCGGGGCCGGGGGAGGAAGTCCGGACCGCACTTATGCGGTGGACCGTGACGCAGCCATCCGGTCCATGGACGCGGCGGCGGAGGCCGGCGTCGGGCGGTACATCATGGTGTCCTACCTCGGCGCGGGACCGGACCATGGAGTCCCGGCAGAGAACAGCTTCTTTGCCTACGCAGACGCCAAAGCAGCAGCGGATGACTACCTGCGCGGCACCACACTGGCCTGGACCATCCTGGGCCCCGGGACGCTGACGGACCAGCCGGGGACGGGGCTTATCGAGGTGGACCCCGGCCGGGAAGGCAGCGGGGCAACCTCCCGCAGCAACACGGCAAGTGTGGCAGCCGCCGTGCTGGACCTGCCCGAAACGGCGGGGAAGACCATCGAATTCCGCGACGGCACCCTGCCTATCGCGGCGGCGCTTGAGCCGCAGCCGTAGCCGAAGGGACCGGCTCAGGCTACTGGCCCCGATAAGCTGAAATAGGCGGCCGGCGCCTCCCGCCGGGCGGCGGGACAGGCCGCTCTGTTGGGGAAGCAGGCACATGGATCAGTTGGCTGCACGCCGAGCCCCTGGACGGCAGTCTCCGGAATGAAAGCGTGGCCGATCTTCGCGTTCGGGGCCGCGGCCTTGTTGCGCCAGCTGGACCTGCGGACCATGATCATGCCGGAATAAGTTACGCCGGAACCGCGAGCTCCAGGTCCAGGGAGTTCTTCTCCACGTAGTCGAGGGCGCACCGGACGGCTCCCACGGTTACGACCGAATCCCCCAACGGCGAGACGGCCACCCGCGGGGGGTTGACGGTGTACTCCGTAAGGTGCCTGGCGATCGGCTTGAGCAGCACCCCGGCGGAGTTCGCTACCGCCCCGCCAATGACCACGAGTTCGGGGTTTATCATGGTGGCGATGGCCCCGATAACCCTGGCCATCCTGTCAGCCAGCCGTTCAAGGATCTTGAGCGCCACGGCATCGCCGTCCGCCGCGGCTGCGAAGACGTGCTCTGCTTCGGCGCCTTTGGCGGCGTATTCCCGGAGCGACGTCTTGGCCTTGCCCGCGAGCGCATCTGCAGCCCATCTCCTGGCCAGTGCGGCGATACCGTAGGTATCTCCCACTCCCTCCACCATGTCGAGGAAGGCGAGCTCGCCGGCGCCGCCGCCGCGGCCGTGCAGCAGCCGTCCGCCGTCGATCACGCCCGAACCGAGGCGTTCACTCGCGAGAATGACCACGACGTCGTCCACGCCGGCGGCGGCGCCCCGCCAGCGGTCGCCCAGCGCGGCCAGGTTGGCGTCGTTTTCCAGCAGTACCGTCCAGCCCCGACGGTCCCGTAGTGCAGACTTCAAGCCGACGTCGAACAGTCCCCAGAAGTGCTGCGTCACGAGCACTACGCCGTTGCGGTCCACCGGCGCCGCAATGCCGGCGCAGACCGCCAGAACGGAATCGGGGGAGGCCCCCACGCTGTGGAGAGCCATCATGGCGGTGCGGTCAATCACGTCGATTCGTTCCTCGGCTGGTATGTCTGCTTCCGCGAAGGGCTGGCTGGACCTGCCGAGTGCCTTTCCGCGAAGGTCGGACACCACCACGGTGGCCTTGGAGACACCGATGTCCATGCCCAAAACGTAGCCTGCGCGTTCGTTGAGCTCGAACCGTCGTGCCGGTCTGCCTTTCTGGTAGCCGCCGAAGGCCCGCTGGTTCTCCAGCTCACGGATCCAGCCTCGGTGCATGAGGTCCTCGCACACTGATATGGCTGTGGCCCGTGTCAGCCCGGTGGATTCCATGACTTCGGTGACTGTTACGGCCTCCGATGCGCGCATAAAATCCAGGACGGCTCCGGCACTCACGCGCCTGAGCAACTGTGGCGTTGCGACGGAAATTTCGGACATGGTGTTGACCCCCTGTGTTCTGCACCACATAATACTTGAGAAACTAAATTTAGATTCAAAATAAACAACGTTCGCCAGGTGGGTCTGACCGCTGTCAAACCACCGGCCTTCGCCAAAATCCTTCATTCAGCCTTTGCAAAGGAGCAACCGTGAACCGCATCCCGAAGCACTGCCCGCCCTCACCACCGCACTCTCCCCGCGGCTGCCGTACGTCGGCCCCCGTCCTGTGAAGGGCGCTGTAGCCGCTGCGCTGCCCAGCAGGCGCTGGCTGTTCCGGGCGGCCGGCCTGGCCGGCGCAGCAGCCTTGCTTCCCGTCACCGGCTGCGCCGCCGGTGGAGGGCAGCAGGCTGGCGTCACCACCCTGCGATTTATGCAGAACAAGCCTGAGGTGGTGGACTACTTCAACCACGTGATCAAGGACTTCGAAGCACTGAACCCGGATATCCGGGTCATCCAGGACTTCAATGAGGGTAACTTCGTCCCCGGCCTGGTCCGCAACGATCCGCCGGACGTCGTCACCCGGGGATTCGCCACCGAAACGGCCGAGTTTGTCCGGAAAGGGATCTTCGCCGACCTGTCCGGCCTTCCCGTGGCCAAGACCATTGATCCGAAGTTCCAGGACCTCATCAGTTCCTGGGGACAATACAACGGGCACGAAACCAGCGCCCTGCCGTTTTCCATTGCCGCGGCCGGGGTCATCTACAACCGCGATATCTTCGCCGCCCACGGCGTGGCTGTTCCAACCACGTGGGACGCGTTCATCGGCGCGTGTGAGACCTTCAAGGCCGCGGGCATCACACCGATCTACGGGACGTTCAAGGACGCCTGGACCCTCCGCCAGGGGGCCTTCGACTACGTCACCGGAGGAATGCTGGACGTCGGCAGGTTCTTCAAGGACCTGATGGCCAAGGGTGCCAACATCCCGCAGTCCGCCCCCGAGTCATTCAGCAATCATTACCGCTCCTCGCTGCCGAAAATCCTGCAGCTTGCCTCCTTTTCGCAGAACGGGGCGGCCAGCAAGAACTACTCCGACGGAAATGCCGCATTCGGCAAGGGCCAGGCCGCCATGTACCTGCAGGGGCCCTGGGCGCTGTCCCAGCTTGTGCAGGCCAACAAGGACATCAAGCTCGGCACTTTTCCGCTGCCGGTCACCAACGACCCGGACCAGACCAAGGTTCGCGTCAACGTGGACATGGCACTTTCCATCACCCGGAACACGCGCAAACGGGCCGCGGCGGAGAGGTTCCTCGTCTACCTCCTGGAACCGTCTGTGGTCAACACGTACAACGAGAAGAACGCGGCCTTCTCTCCGCTGCTGGACGCCCCAGCCGTTAGCAATCCCCATCTCAGCGGTGTTGCCGCCCACGTGGGCGAAGGCCGCTACTACCAGGGCGCGGGAACGTACTTTCCCCCGTCCGTCCCCATGAACAACTACATCCAGTCCTTCGTCTTCAACAAGAACGGTGAACAGTTCCTGACCACGGTGGACGACGAATGGCGCCGCGTCGCCGAGCGGACAGCGGTCTGATGCCCACCCCGATCTCAGGAGCCCTCATGACCGCAACCGCCCTGGCGGCCGAGACAACCCCGTCCCCGCACAACAGCCCCGCCCGCGCGCCCGGCGTCCGTTTCAATCGCCGGATCGACCCCACCTACTACTGGATGGTGGTGCCGGTCCTCGCGCTCTTCGCCTTCTTCATCACCCTCCCGGCGCTGGTTGGTGTGTTCTTCAGCCTCACCAACTACGCAGGCTACGGCGACTGGAAGTTCATCGGACTGTCCAACTACGTCAACATCTTCAAGGATCCGGCGGTCCTGCAGTCGTACATCTTTACGTTCGTCTTTGCCCTGGCCGCCACCGTGGTGGTGAACGTTGTGGCACTAACCATCGCTCTTGGCCTCAACGCGAAGATCAAGTGGCGCACAGGAATCCGCACGGTGTTCTTCATCCCCATGGTGCTGTCCGCGCTGGTTGTGTCCTTCGTGTTCAACTACCTGTTCTCGAACACCCTGCCGGTACTGGCCGAGCGGTTCGGCGTTACACCGTTGGCCACGAGCATCCTCGCCAACGAAAACCTCGCCTGGCTGGCCATTGTGCTGGTCACTGTGTGGCAGGCTGCACCCGGCGCCACCATCATCTACCTCGCGGGCCTGCAGAGCGTTCCCGCGGAAGTATACGAAGCCGCGGACCTGGACGGAGCCGGCAGCTTCCGCCAGTTCCGAAGCCTCACGCTGCCCCTCATCGTCGGCTACCTGGTGATCAATGTGATCCTCGGCTTCAAAGGATTCCTGGGGACGTACGAGATCATCGTGGGCCTCACCGGCGGCGGACCCGGCATGGCGACACAGTCAGTGGCCATGCGCATCTTCTCCGGCTTCACAGGCGGCGACTACTCCTACCAGATGGCCAACGCGGTCATCTACTTCCTGATCACTTTGCTGATCTCCGTCATCCAGTTGCGCCTCATTCAGCGCCGGGGGGTATCACTGTAATGACCGCATCCACTCTTCCCGTAGCCACATACCGCAGGAACAGCCGCGAAGGCTTCAAGGTCAACTGGTGGCTTACGGCCCTGATGCTGGTGGCCTCGCTGACCGTCCTGCTGCCGCTGTACTTCACTGTGGCCATGGCGCTGAAGTCGCCGGACCAGATCGGCACCGGGACCGGGCTTGCCTGGCCGAACCCGCTGAACTGGGAGAACTTCGTAGCCGCATATGTGGCCACGAACTTCCCCCGGGCGTTTATGTCCACGGCTTTCGTCACCGTCTTCAGCGTCCTGGGCTCGCTGGCCTGCAGCTCGCTTGTGGCTTATGCCATTGCCCGGAACTGGAACCACCGGTTCTTCCGCGGCTCCTTTGTGTACCTTCTTTCCGCCATGTTCATTCCGTTCCCGGTGATCATCCTGCCGCTGATCAAACAGACGGCATTGCTCGGCCTGGACAACCCGGCCGGCGTCGTCTTCCTGCACGTGCTCGGCGGAATCTCGTTCAACGCGCTGTTGTACATCGCTTTCGTCCGCTCCATACCCGTGGAGCTGGAGGAATCGGCCAGGATTGACGGCGCCACCACATGGCAGGTGTTCCGCAAGATCATCTTCCCGCTGCTGGCCCCCATGAACGCCACGGTGGGCATCTTCGCTTTCCTGGGCTCGTGGAACGACTTCCTGCTGCCGCAGATGATGATCGCCGACCCGTCGCTGCAGACCCTCCCCGTGGTCCAGATGCTGTTCCAAGGCGAATTCAACACGGACTACAGCCTCGCGTTCGCGTCCTACCTGATGGCCATGGCGCCCACCCTGGTGGTTTACATCCTGGCCCAACGTTGGGTACTGTCCGGAGTCATGCGCGGGGCCGTTAAATAGCCAGATCAATCAACCCAGCAACAACAACCCAACAAAGAGAAAAGGATCATCCTTTGCCCACCATCGCCACTCTGGCAACCCTGTCCGACTCTGACCGCATGAGCGATCCCAACTGGTGGCGCCAGGCCGCGGTCTACCAGATCTATCCCCGCAGTTTCTCCGATTCAAACGGGGACGGCATGGGTGACATCAAGGGCATCACGGCCAAGGTCCCGTACCTGAGGGAACTGGGCATCGACGCCGTATGGCTCAGCCCGTTCTACCCGTCAGCCCTCGCCGATGGTGGATACGATGTTGACGACTACCGCGACGTGGACCCCAAACTGGGCACGCTGGCGGACTTCGACGAGATGGCCAAAGCGCTGCACGCCGCCGGCATTAAGCTGATCGCCGACATCGTCCCCAACCACTCCTCGAACCGGCACAACTGGTTCAAGGAGGCGCTCGCCTCGCCGAAGGGCTCCGCCGCGCGCGAGCGCTACATCTTCCGTGACGGCAAAGGACCGAACGGCGAATTTCCGCCGTCGGACTGGGACTCCGTCTTTGGCGGACCGGCCTGGGAACGCATCACCGAGCCCGACGGAACTCCCGGCCAGTGGTACATGCACATCTTCGCCAAGGAGCAGCCGGACCTGAACTGGGCCAGCCGCGAGGTCCGCGATGACTTCCTCAAGACCCTGCGCTTCTGGTCCGACCGCGGCGTGGACGGATTCCGCGTGGACGTTGCCCATGCCCTCACCAAGGACCTCACCGAGCCGCTTCTCTCCAAGCTGGAGCTGACCGAGGCCAACTCGGGGACGGACGGGTTCGACGACGGTTCGCACCCCTTCTGGGACCGGGACGACGTCCACGACATCTACCTCGAATGGCGCGAGGTCTTCAACGAATACAACCCGCCACGCACCGCCGTCGCGGAAGCATGGGTGCATGCCACGCGCCGCGCCCGCTACGCCAGCCCTGAGGGCCTGGGCCAGGCCTTCAACTTCGACCTGCTCCAGGCCGACTTCGATGCCGAGGATTTCCGCGAAATCATCACCCGCAACCTCGCTGAGGCTGCCGCGACGGGTGCGTCCTCCACCTGGGTATTCTCCAACCACGACGTCGTCCGGCATGCCACGCGCTATGGCCTGCCCAAGGCATCCAAGGGCAAGAAGCACGCCAAGGGCCAGGATGGCAAGGGCTGGCTGCTGGCCGGTGGCCCCAAGGACGAACTCGACGTGGACCTTGGCGAGCGCCGTGCCCGCGCCGCAACCCTGCTCATGCTCGCTGTGCCCGGGTCGGCCTACCTGTACCAGGGCGAGGAACTGGGCCTGCAGGAAGTGGCGGAGATTCCGGACGCCGAGCGCCAGGACCCCGCCTTCTTCCGGAACAGGGGCGTTGAGGTGGGCCGTGACGGCTGCCGCGTGCCCCTGCCGTGGAAGGTCGAGGGGACATCGTTCGGTTTCGGCCAGGGCGGCGCGCATCTGCCGCAGCCGGATTGGTTCGGCAAGTACGCGGTGGAGGCGCAGGACGGGACCGAAAACTCCACCCTGGAGCTGTACCGCACGGCCCTGAAGCTGCGCCGGGAACTCCAAGCCGGAGAGGAGCTGGAATGGGTGGAGACCGGTTCCACGGATGTCCTGCATTTCCGCCGCCCCGGCGGCTGGCAGTCCGTTACCAACTTCGGGGACACCGCCGTCGAACTGCCGGCGGGAGCGCTGCTGGTAAGCAGCTCTGCGCTGGAAGACGGCAAGCTGGGCGCCAACAGCACCGCCTGGCTGCGCTGATGCAGGAACTCATCTACGGTTGCATGGGCCTGGGCGGCAGCTGGACCGACGAACCGCATGGTGAGGAACATCTGGTCGAAGCCGCTGCCGCCGTCGAGGCCGCGCTGGACGCCGGCATTACGCTGTTCGACCACGCGGACATCTACCGCAGCGGCAAGTCTGAGGCGGTGTTCGGCGAGGTGCTGGCGGCAACGCCTGGACTGCGTGACCGGATCCGGCTGCAGACGAAGTGCGGCATCCGGCTCCGCGAACGAGGGCTGGCCACGCACTATGACCTCAGCCGGGAAGCCATCCTGGAGCGCGTGGACGGCAGCCTGAAAAGGCTGCAGACGGACTACGTGGATGTCCTCTTGCTGCACCGCCCGGATCCCCTGACGGACCTGGCGGAGGTGGCAGCCGCCGTCGGGCAACTCTTGGCTGACGGCAAGGTACGGGCGCTAGGGGTGTCCAACATGTCCGGCGCGCAGATCGAGGCGCTGCAAAAACGGCTGGAGGTGCCGGTGGTGGCCAACCAGTTGGAGATGAGCCTGCTGAAGCGGGCCTGGCTGGAGAGCCAGGTGCTGGTGAACCATCCGGAGTCGGTGGATTACAGCTTCCCGCACGGGACCCTGGAATACTGCAGCAGCAACGGCGTCACCGTGCAGGCTTACGGTGCGCTGGCCCAGGGCCTGTACACCGGGGCAGCTCCGGAAAACCCGACGGCGGCCGAGACTGCCGCGGCCGCGATGGTTGCGGAGCTTGCCGGTCAGTACGGCACCACGGTGGAGGCTGTCCTTCTCGGCTGGCTGATGAAGCATCCGGCCGGAATTGCGCCCGTGATCGGCACCGTAAATACGCCGAGAATCGCGGCCTGCGCGGACGCCGCCCGCGTTGCGGACGCCATGACCCGGGCCGACTGGTACGGGCTGTGGATTGCGGCGCGGGGCCGCAACCTTCCCTGAGCCCCGGTGATCGAGTCTGTCGAGATCCAAAGTTTCGACGATATCTCCTCAGGCTCGATCACGGGGGAAGCCTTATGAGTTGGCCACGGCAAGAAGGAACACTGATGGTAAGTGTCAGAGGCCATGGTTCGTCAGTGCTTCCACCACCTGATCGATGGTCGGAACGCCGGCAAGACCGTCTGGCGTGATGCAGATCCTGCAGGCTGGATCGCTGGCCGGCGCCCCGGCGGAGAAGATGTCAGCCCCGTCTGCCGTGATCGTTGGAGAACCGGCGAAGCTCGTCCCGGCCGCATCTGCCGGAGTCTTGATGTGCCGCATATGGACGCGGACGTCCTGGCGACCCAAGGCGATCAGGGCGGCTTCCACCTGCTCGAGTGCTTTTGCCACATTCGGGCAGTCATCGATGTGGAGGAGTTCTATTCTCACTTTGCTGCCGGTGCCCGATTCGGCTACGGCGCAGCAGCCGGGAGGATGGCTTTGCGCAATATCCGACTTCCGGGATGCCGGGTCGCCCAAATCGGCCGGTCCGGTGCCCGGCTCGGGGACGGCGCAGCAGACGTCCCCTTTCCAGGCGTTGAGGCCTTCGCACGTGGCGATCCCGGCGATGATCAGTGCTGCACCGGCGTCTGCCCACCACCATCCCAGTGCGCTGTTGAGAACCAGGCCCACCAGGAGAACGGCGGACAGGTAGGTGCAAAGCAGGGTCTGTTTTGAATCTGCGACCGCGGTTCGGGAGCCGAGTTCTCGGCCCGCTCGGCGTTGGAGCCAGGACAGGACGGGCATGATGGCCAGGGACAGGGCAGCGATCAGAATACCGGGAGTGGAATGCTGTGCCTGGTCACCTCCGGACAGGGCCCTGACCGAGTCCGCGGCGACGAACAGTGCAAGGGCGAAGAAGGATATAGCGATGATCCGCAGGGTGATGTGCTCGCGCCGTTCCGGGTCCCGCGCGGAAAACTGCCAGGACAGGGCGACCGCGGAAGCGACCTCGATCACCGAATCAAGCCCGAATCCGACGAGGGCCGAGGAACCGGCCAGGTTGCCCGCCCACAGTGCGACCACGGCCTCAACGACGTTGTAGGTGATCGTCGCGGCCGCGAACAGGCGGATGCGGCGGCTCAGGACAATGCGGCGGTCAGCCGTCGGCCCACTTTGAATTTCCGTGGTCACACCAGGCACGTCCCGTCGGGTGCGCAGCAGGCAGGGTCCACGGCCAGCACTACGCCCAACAGATCCATGATCGCGTGGCCCAGCCGTGCATCAGCAAGCTCATACCGGGTCCGCCGGCCGTCCGGGACGGCCACCACCAGGCCGCAGCCCCGCAAGCATGTCAGATGATTGGACATGCTCTGCCGCGAGACGCCCAGTGAATCGGCCAGGTCCGACGGGTATCCGGGCACATCCGCCAAGGCAAGCAGAATCCGCGCCCGAGTAGGGTCAGAGACCGCGTAGCCGAACCGGGCTAGAATCGGGGCACGTACAAGGGTTTCCATCAGCTGATAGTACAGCCAGGGATGTATTCACGAAATGTGTACTCAATGCGGATTCTCAGACAGCGGTGCGTGGTGCGAACATGATCACGGCCACCCCGAGCAGGCAGATCACGGAGCCGGTGACATCCCACCGGTCAGGCCGGAACCCATCGAAGATCATGCCCCAGGCCAGTGATCCGGCCACGAACACGCCTCCGTAGGCGGCGAGTATCCGGCCGAAGTGGGCGTCCGGCTGCAGGGTCGCGGCGAAGCCGTAGATTCCGAGGGCGAGCACTCCCAGGCCCGCCCACCACCAGTCCTTGCCCTCGCGGACAGACTGCCAAACGAGCCAGGCCCCACCAATTTCGGCCGCGGCGGCGAGGATGAACAACAGAACTGTTTTTGCGATAGTCACGGATTCATCATTGCAGGGCTGTCGGCGCGGGCAGCAGTATGGCTGGCGCGCGAGTATGCGGAGTCATTGGGGAATGAGCCGTCCGTACTTTCCGGGACCGGCCGGCTTTTCGCTGACTAGATGGAGGGGGAGCGGCGTTCGATCAAGATCGTGTCCCGCCACTGGCCGTTAAGGGGACCATGTGACATGCGGGCAATGCGGTTTCTGCGTCCGACGATAACGAAACCGGCGGTCTGGTGGAGGTCGAGGCTGAGTCCATTCTCGGGAAACACGCTGGCCTGGATCGTCCAGATTCCAGCGCTCCGGACTGACGGCCAGTCGGACGGCTCCATGTTCCGCAGGGTCACCGTGTTCCGCAGGATCATCGTGGGGGTCATAAGTTGCCCAGGATGCCGGCGACGACGTCGAGGGCGCCGGGGACGAGGGAGTAGTAGGCCCAGGTGCCGCGTTTTTCGCGGTGCAGCAGCCCTGCCTCCACCAGGATTTTCAGGTGGTGGGAGACCGTGGGCTGGCCCAGGTCCAGCGGTGCCGTCAGGTCGTACACGCAGGTTTCACCGGAAGCGTCGGCCTTGACGATGGAAAGCAGGCGCAGCCGGTTCGGATCGGCCAGCGCCTTGAAGACCAGGGCTTTCTGCTTCGCTTCCTCGGCCCCCAGTGTAGTCGGCCCTGCCGGGGTGCAGCAGGCGTCATCCGTGGCCTGGTCGAGGAGGGGCATCAAGTTCATGTACCCATTATGCCTGAATATTGACCGTCATCAATGTATAAGCATCGCGGTTCCGTCGCGGCTCCGCTGCCGGGAGGGGCACCATGCCGACCCGGCCGGCCGGGCCGTACTAGGAGCTGGCCTTTTCTGACGAGCGCGGCAGAACGACGTCGTCCGAATAGTTCGCGGCGGAGGGGAACAGGATGAGCAGTAGCCCCAGACCTACGGCTGCCCCGAGCAGCTGCGCCACCACGAAGCCGGGGGCGGAGCCCGGTGCGATGCCGGCGAAGGTGTCGCTGAAGATGCGGCCGACCGTCACGGCCGGGTTCGCGAACGACGTCGAGGACGTGAACCAGTAGGCGGCGCCGATGTAGGCACCCACCGCCGGAGCTGCAAGGGCGCCCCGGTTGGTAGCGGCCAGAGCGAAAATCAGCAGGACGAGTCCTGCGGTGGCGACGACTTCACCCAACAGGTGCCCGGTGGTGGCACGGTCCTTCATCGAGATGGAGGTTCCCACCTCAAACATGGCGTTCGCGAGCACGCTGCCGCCGATGGCACCCACGGTTTGTGCAATCGCGTAGGTGCCGAGCTCCGGCAGTGTCAACCCGGTTCCGCGGCGCCGGCCCAGGACCCAGTCCACGAGCGAGACCGCGGGGTTGAAGTGTGCGCCGCTGACGGGGCCGAGGATGAGGATCAATACAGTCAATCCCAGGAATGTGGCGGTGCTGTTTTGCAGTAGCTGTAGGCCCACGTCACCGGGGGATAGCTGCTGTGCCGCGATCCCGGAGCCGACGACGATGGTGACGAGCAGGCCGGTGCCCAGCAGTTCGGCGACGGCGCGGCGCCACAGCGGCGGCTGATTGGAAGTCATGCCAACTAGCTTGACCCAAGATATTATCTCAGTCAAAATTGAACCAATGAATACTGAGCCAGCTGAAGCCTTTCAGGCGCGGGTTGCCAAGCATGCCGCCCTCGCGGATCCCGCACGGCTGCGCATCGTGGACCTGCTGACACTGGGCGACCTTTCCCCCACGGAACTGCAGGCCGAGCTCGGGATGCCGTCAAATCTGCTCTCCCATCACCTGCGCGCGTTGGAGGGGGCGGGCCTGGCGACCCGCCACCGCTCAGAAGCGGACAGGCGGCGCAGCTACTTCCGGCTCGCCGCCGATGCACTCGAAGGGCTCGCTCCGGGGGCCGGGCGCGGGGCCAGCCGCGTGCTTTTTTTGTGCACGCGGAACAGTGCCCGGTCGCAACTGGCCGCCGCGCTCTGGAATCAGGTCAGCGGAATTCCCTGCATCTCGGCCGGAACGCATCCGGCGGGCAGTATTTCCCCGGGGGCCATCGATGTCGCCCGCCGCCACGGCGTGGCCCTTGCCCACGTTTCCCCGCGCCGGCTGGAGGATGTGGGGCGCGACGACGACTTCGTTGTGACCGTGTGCGACAACGCCCACGAGGAGCTCTCCGGTCGTCGCGGTATCCATTGGTCAATTCCGGATCCACTGCGACTGAACACCAGGGAGGCCTTTGAAGATGCCTTTACCGACATCTCCCACCGCGTCCGGGACCTGGCGCCCCGACTGCGCGCCGCCTAGTCGTTACTAGATATTGACAAGCGTCAATATATAATCCGATACTCACTGTATCGACAAGTATCAATGTTTTGATCCCAGGAGAACCACGTGAGCACCGAAACCGTCAAAAAGCCCTCCGTTCTGTTCGTCTGCGTCCACAACGCCGGCCGGTCCCAGATGGCCGCCGCCTTCCTCGCCACACTCTCCAACGGCGGGATCGAGGTCCGCTCCGCCGGTTCCCAGCCCGCCGACAACGTCAACCCGGCCGCCGTCGAGGCCATGGCGGAGCTTGGCATCGACATGTCTGCCGAGATCCCCAAGGTCCTCACCACAGAGGCCGTCAAGGAGTCCGACGTCGTGATCACCATGGGCTGCGGCGACGAATGCCCGTACTTCCCGGGCAAGCGCTACGAAGACTGGGTCCTGGAGGATCCGGCCGGCCAGGGTGTCGAATCGGTCCGCCCCATCCGCGACGAAATCAAGAACCGCATCGAAGGACTCATCGAGTCCCTGATCCCGGCGAACAGCTGATGGAAACGACAAAACCAGAGGGCGTGGATCCGGTGAAGAACCTTCCTGTCGCAATCATTGGCGGCGGCCCCGTTGGGCTGGCCACGGCGGCACACCTGCTCGAACGCGGCCTCGAGCCGCTGATCTTCGAAGCCGGCCCGACGGCGGGATCCGCCATCGAACAGTGGCGCCACATCCGGCTGTTCTCGCCGTGGCGGTTCAACCTCGACGCCGCAGCAGTGCGTTTGCTGGAACCCACCGGCTGGGAGACCCCCCGCCTGACGGCACTCCCTTATGGCGGTGAGCTGATTGATCTCTACCTTGCCCCGCTGGCCGCGACGCCGGAGATCTCCTCCCGACTCCAGACGTGCGCACGGGTCATCGCAGTGACACGCCAGGGCATGGACAAAACCCACGTCCGGGGCCGCGACGCCGCGCCCTTCATCGTCCGGGTCGAACACGACGGTGGCGAGGTCCGTGACCACACCGTGGCCGCCGTCGTCGACGCCTCCGGCACGTGGTCCACGCGCAACCCGCTGGGAACCTCCGGCCTGCCCGCCATCGGCGAGGACACTGCCCCTGGCCGGATCTCCTCTCCGCTGCCGGACGTCACAGGACGGGACAGCGCCTCCTTCGCGGGCCGCCGGGTGCTTGTGGTCGGTGCCGGACATTCGGCCGCGAACACGCTGATCAATCTGGCCGACCTCGCCAAGGAAGCGCCAGGAACCACCATCCTATGGGCCGTGCGCGGTGCCTCCGGCGAGAAGGTTTACGGCGGTGGAGACGCCGATGGCCTGCCCGCCCGCGACCAACTCGGATCCCGGCTCCGCCGGCTCGTCGAGGCCGGAACCATCGAACTGCATACGGGCGTCGGGATCTCGTCGCTGAACACCCTGGATACCCACGTGAGCGTAGAAGCCGTCGACGGGCGCACCCTGAACGCGGACATCATTGTCCCCTGCACAGGCTTCCGCCCGGACTTGGGCATCCTGCGCGAACTCCGGCTCAACCTTGACCCCGCCGTCGAAGCACCCGTCCGGCTGGGGCCGCTGATCGACCCCGAATTCCACTCCTGCGGCACGGTCCAGCCGCACGGTGCCAGGCTGCTCGCCCACCCGGAGAAAAACTTCTACATTGTCGGCATGAAGTCCTATGGCCGTGCCCCGACGTTCCTGCTGGCCACGGGCTACGAACAGGTCAGGTCCGTCGCCGCGGCTCTCGCCGGCGACCAGGCCGCGGCGGACACTGTTCACCTGGAGCTCCCCGAAACCGGGGTGTGCTCCACCGACGGCGGCACCAGCTGCGACGTCCCCGCGGCCTCGGCAGCGCATCTTGGCGGCTCGGCTGAGAGCGGCTGCTGCGCCGCACCCGAACCGGTCCGCATTGGATTCCTTACCGGGCTGGTGCACGGCCGCTCCGCAGAAAAGAAAGAAGACATCAACTCATGACCGAAGGCACCAACGCTCCCCGCATCCTGTTTGTTTGCAGCAAGAACGGTGGCAAGTCCCAACTGGCGGCCGGACTCATGCGGGATCTCGCCGGGAACGACGTCACCGTTCACTCGGCAGGCACCAAGCCGGGCAGCTGCCTGAACAACGAGGCTGTGGACTCCCTGAACGAACTCGGCATCGACATTACGGGGGAGCACCCCAAGCCCGTTACTGACGAGGTGCTTGAGGCCGTCGACGTCGTTATCGTGCTGGGCACCGAAGCCAAACTCGAACCCCGCAAAGGCACCCGCTTCGAAACGTGGGAAACCGACGAACCTTCCACCCGGGGCATCGAAGGCATGGAACGTATGCGTCTGGTGCGCGACGACATCAGCACCCGCGTCCGGAAGCTGTACGCGGAACTCACGGGCAATTGAGCCGGCCCAACCCTGTGGGTCAGCTCGTCCTCCGGGTGGGGAGCAACCCGGTCGCATCTGTATTGTTCGGCACGTCCGGTGCCATGGCTTAGCGCTGGCGGGGCCCGGGCAGATACGGTAGTAGTATGACGTCACCCACCGCCACCGAGACCTTACGGCCTAAGCGCAACATCCCAGCAGAAATCGCCCGTTCGTGGCTTCTGGTCAACGCGATGAAAACCGACCTGTTTGACCAGTCGGCTGTTTCGCGCGCTGATTCGATCATCCTGGACATCGAGGACGCCGTGGACCCGTCGCAAAAGGACGAGGCACGCGGACACGTGATTGACTGGCTCAGCGGCGGCGGCCAGGCTTGGGTCCGCATCAACGATGCCACCAGCCCGTTCTGGGCCGATGACCTTGCAGGGCTGCGCGGGACGCCGGGACTGCTGGGCGTGATGCTCGCCAAGACCGAATCAGCTGACCAGGTGACCGAAAGCTTCCACCGGATGGACGGCAAGACGCCCGTCATCCCGCTCGTGGAATCTGCTCTCGGCATCGAGGAAGCCAACAACATCGCCAAGGCCCAGGGTGCCTTCCGCCTGGCCTTCGGTTCAGGTGACTTCCGCCGCGACACCGGCATGGCGGCAACCGCGGAGGCCATGGCTTACCCGCGCGCGAAGCTGGTGGTTGCCAGCCGCGTCGGCAACCTTCCGGGCCCCATCGACGGCCCCACCGTCGGCACCAACCACCCCATCCTGCGCGAGCAGACCGGCATCACCGTGATGATGGGCATGACCGGCAAGCTGTGCCTGGCCATCGATCAGACGAATGTCATCAACGAGGTCATCAGCCCCACGCCGTCCGACGTCGCCTGGGCCACGGATTTTATGTCCGACTTCGAGGCCAACGGCCGCGTCATCCGCGACGGCTCGGACCTGCCCCGCCTGGGCCGCGCCGAAAAGATCATGAAACTCGCCGTGGCGTTCGGCGTTCAGCCGGCGCTGTAGCGCTACCCGTTTTACCCAAAGCACACGAGAGACCCCGTGACCGATACCCGCTATCTGGTTCACGGGGTCTTTGGGGATGGCGCCCCGCAGTCGTTAGGGCACGACGGCGGCACGCGGCCGCGGTCCGCGCGCTTGCTGGCCAGAGTTTGCGGTGGACGTTGGCCGGCCGGCTGCCCGGACCATCGCCCTGGGGACCTTCGTCGCGGAGGTTCCGGCAGTGCAGGAACCGTTGTTCTGAACGTGCTCGGTAGACTGTCACGGTGCTCAAAGAATTCTGGGAGTCAGCGCCCACCTCGTACAAAGTCCTGGTGTTCGGCGCCATGGGCCTCATCGGCGTCGGGATCATCCTGAACCTGATCGGCAACACCTCCGGAAACCAGGGCCTGGCCATAGCTTCCCTGCCGCTGATCGGTCTCGGCCTCCTCCTGCACGTCGCCGGGATTGTGGTGCGCGGCCAGACCATCCGGAAGAACCTCAAGCGTTAGCGGCAGCGTTCCGGCGTACGTGGCTGCGGGCGTGTTCCACAGCCTCGGGCAGGGACGTGAACAGGTGCTTGTGGTGCCGCAGTGAGCGGATTACGCCGACGTTGGTCACGAGCTCGAGGTGTTGGGGCTGAACACCTTTCAGCAGGACTGTCACGCCGCGCAGTTCCAGCGCGGAGATGACCTCCACCAGCATGTGGGCTCCGGTGGCGTCGAGCATCCGGACCTGTGACAGGCGGATTATTGCCACCTGGATGTCCCGGACCTGGCTGATTTCCTGCAGGAGGCGTTCCGCGGCGCCGAAGAACATGGCCCCGTCCAGCCTGAAGAGCGCGATGTGCTCGTCCCCCTCCTCGTGCGGTCCTGGAATCTCTTCACGCTTTACGCTGCTGAGCGTGGCGAACTTCCGCAGCGTAAAGAGGGCCGCGGCGACAAGCCCGATCTCGATGGCCACTATCAGGTCGAAGGCCACGGTAATAAGCGCCGTCAGGATGAACACAAAGGCGTCGGCCCGGGTGGAGCGCATGATGGCGGTGACCGTGTGCCGTGACACCATGCGGGTTGCCGTGACCATCAGGATCCCGGCCAGGACCGCCAGCGGGATCTTTCCTACCAGGCTGGCCGCCAAGTAGATGATGGCCAGCAGCACGAGCGCGTGAACAATCGCAGCGAGCCGGGTCTTGGCTCCGGAGCGTACGTTGACCGCGGTCCGGGCGATGGCGCCTGTGGCCGGCATGCCGCCGAAGAACCCCGCCGCAACGGAGGCCAGTCCTTGCCCCATGAGTTCCCGGTCCGGACTGTACGCCCCGGAGGGCCTCCCGCCAGGGCCAACCATGCCGGCTGCCACGCGTGCGGAAAGCAGGGACTCGATGGCGGCCAGTATTGCGATGGACACCGCAGGCATGAGCAGCCCGCCCAGCACTGCCGGATCAAGGGACGGCATCGACGGTGCGGACAGGGAATGTGGCAGGGTGCCGATCCGTGGAATGTCCAGCCGCAGCAGCTCAGCCGCCACAGTGGCCAGCAGTACTGCGATTAGGCTCGCGGGCAGGGACTTGTTCACCTTCGCAAGCAGGAGCATCACGGCGGCCACACCCACCACGACGCCGAGCGTCTGAAGAACCGCGGGCAAGGTGGCCTGGGAGGTGCTCTCGAAGGCGGCCAGAAGCGTGTTGTGCCCCGGGATCCCGGCTGTACCGGTGGCGAGCGGAACCTGCTGGAGGAAAATGATGGCGGCTATTCCCAGCGTGAAGCCTTCCACCACCGGCCAGGGGATAAACGCCACGGCCCGGCCCAGGCCGCTGATTCCAAGGATGCATACCAGCAGTCCCGCCATTACGGACAGCAGCGCCACGCTGCCAGTGCCGTGGACTGCCACTACCGGGGCAAGCACCACCACCATGGCGCCTGTGGGGCCCGATACCTGGACAGGGGAGCCGCCCATCACGGCCGCCACCAGCCCGGCCACAACGGCGGTGATGAGTCCGGCTTCAGCGCCGACGCCCGAACTTACTCCGAACGCCAGGGCCAGCGGCAGGGCCACAATCCCCACCGTGGTGCCGGCCAGCAGATCCGTTTTCCATGACGAGCGCAGCCCGTCATAGTCGCGGCGGGACGGCAGGAACCGGCTGAGGTGCGCCAAGGCGGCCCTCATGAATCTGAACGTTTCAGATGCTCGCTGGGCAGGCCCTGTGCGAGTCTGAGCTGTGCGTTGGAATCGGCCAGGCCGTCGAGGAGGAAGATCCGGGCGATGGCCAGCAATTCGGCGATCATCGGATGTGCCAGGCGGTACGTCACCGAGTTGGCGGACCGCACTGAGGTGACCACTTTGTGCTTGCGCAGGGTGGCCAGGTGCTGGGAGAGGTGGGAGGCCTCGAGCCCGGTTTCAGCGAGCAGGTAGCTCACGGCAGCCGTGTTCTCCGGCGCGGCGGCTAACAGTTCCAGGATTCGAATCCGTGCCGGGTGGGCAAGGGCCTTGAACAGGTTGGCCTTGATCTCGTAGAGCGGAGCCTGGGCGGGAGACAACATGGGCGGCGCTCCTGGTAAAACTACTTGATGGAATGATTAATTCATCATATCAAGGTGGTGCAAGGCCCTCCCGGACGCCGGGCAACGATAGGCTTGAGGCCATGACTATCAATCCGGACCTGCAGGGCCGCAGCTACCCTGCCGCAGAGGTTTACGACGTCGGCCGCGAGAAGATACGCGAGTTCGCCCGCGCGGTCAAGGCCACGCACCCAGCCCATTTCGACGTCGAGGCCGCCAAGGCCCTGGGGCACAAAGACCTGGTGGCACCACCCACGTTCGCCATCATCATCGCCCAGCGCGCCGATGCCCAGCTGATCGAGGATCCGGATGCCGGCATCGATTTCTCCCGCGTGGTCCACGCGGACCAGCGCTTCATCCACCACCGCCCCATCTTTGCCGGCGACCGCCTGGTTGCCGAACTGCACGTTGACGGTGTCCGGGCCATGGGCGGCGGGGCCATGATCACCACCCGCCAGGAAATTTTTGCCCTGACCGACGGCGGCAACGGACCGCGCGAGGCAGTTGCCACCACCACGTCATCCATCCTGGTCCGCGGAGAGGGACAGTAACAATGAGCCCCAGCTTCCACGAACTCAGCGCCGGGCAGGACATCGGCAGCCGCACCATCGAGGTCACCCGCACCGACCTGGTCAAGTACGCCGGCGCCTCCGGCGACTTCAACCCCATCCACTGGAACGAAGCCTTCGCCACCGGCGTGGAACTGCCCGGCGTCATCGCCCACGGCATGTTCACCATGGGTGCCGCCGTGCAGCTGGTGACCGACTGGGCAGGCGACCCCGCCGCCGTCGTCGACTTCCAGACCCGCTTCACCAGGCCGGTCCTGGTCACCGACACCACCGGAACCCCGGACGCCGGGGCCATCATCGAGGTCAGCGGCGCCATTGGAAAGCTCGACGCCGAGGCCGGCACCGCCCGCGTTGACCTCACCGTGGTTGCGGCGGGCCAGAAAGTGCTGATGAAGGCCCAGGCCGTCGTCAGGCTTTCATGATCCTTTGACCCTGAACACAACTGCCTCGGCCGAGGTCACGGCTTGGCGCAATGCCGTGGTGGTTGCCTACGCCGGCAGCGGACTGGCCTTCGCATCCTGGGTATCCCGGCTTCCGGCGATCCGCGACGGGCTGGACCTGACCCCCGGCACTGTGGGCTTGCTGTTGCTGTGCATGACGCTGGGGTCGTTCGTCTCGGTGTCCGCGTCGGGGCTGATCGTGCTCCGCCTGGGTTCCAAACGGACCATTCGTGCCGGCGCCATCATGGTGGGCTGCGGCATGGCCATCGCCGGATTTGGAACATCGGTACTGGCCACCCCGGTCGCGGTGGCCGCGGGTCTTGCCGTCATCGGGTTGGGCTCCGCCAGCTGGAGTACGGCCGCCAATGTTGAGGGTGCCTCGGTGGAACGCGCGGTGGGCCGGCACATCATGCCCCGGCTCCACGGCGCGTTCAGCCTCGGCACCGTGGCAGGTGCAGGCCTTGGGGCGTGGGCCGCAGCCGCCTCCGTCCCGGTGTTTTGGCACCTGGTGTCGGCCGGCGTCGTGGTTGCCGTCTCGGTGACGACGGCGGCAGCCTGGTTCCGTTCAGATGTCACCCCGGTCGCGGGGGAGCGGAAGTACGTCCCGGACAACTTCGAGGATCCGTTCACCGGCCCGATCCCCATTGTCACCGCCGGCGCGCCGGCTGACGGTTCCGGGGCCCCGCTGGACAACAAACGCAAGATCGCGGATGCCTGGCGCGACCGGCGCACCCTGCTGCTCGGAGTCATGGTCCTGGGGCTTGCCTTGGCCGAAGGTGCGGCAGGGGACTGGGTGGCCTTGGCCCTCGCCGACGGGCACGGCCAGACCGACGCTGCCGGCGCCGCGGGCTACGGGCTCTTCGTGACGTTCATGACCATCGGACGCTTCGCCGGCACGGTGGTCCTGGACCGCTTCGGCCGCGTCCCGGTGATGCGCTGGTGCGCCGCGCTGGCAGTGTTCGGGCTCGGCGTGTTTGTGTTCGCCCCCGTTCCGTGGATCGCCTTTGTGGCCTTGGCCATCTGGGGACTCGGCGCCTCACTGGGGTTCCCGGTGGGTATGTCCGCCGCCGCCGACGATCCCGCCAAGGCCGCGGCCCGCGTCTCCGTGGTCTCCACCATCGGCTACGGTGCCTTTCTGTGCGGGCCGCCGCTGTTGGGGCTGCTGGCCGAACACGTGGGCATCCTGCACTCGCTGCTGGCCGTGATGGTGATGCTGGTGGCCACCTTCCTGCTCTCGCCGGTGGCCCGGAAACTTTCATAGCGTTTCCCCTAAGTTAGGGTGGATAGGTGACTTCCACCCTGCTTTCTGCCCTGACCACCGCCGCCGTCGGAGGACCCGCCGGCAAGTACATTGAGGCCACAACCGAGGCGGAGATCATCGACGCCGTCCGCACGGCGGACGCTGCGGGGGAGCAGGTCCTCATCATCGGCGGCGGCTCCAACCTCCTGATTTCCGACGACGGTTTCCCCGGCACCGTGGTCAGGATCGCCTCGCAGGGGTTCACCGTCAACGCCGAGGATTCCTGCGGCGGCGTGGCAGTGGTGGTCCAGGCCGGCCACAATTGGGATGCCCTGGTGGAACACGCCGTGCTGCATGCCTGGTCCGGCGTTGAAGCGCTGTCCGGTATCCCGGGCGCCACGGGCGCCACGCCGGTGCAGAACGTCGGGGCCTACGGATCTGACGTCTCCCAAACCATCGCGGCGGTACGCACCTGGGACCGGAGCCGGAACTCGGTTCAGACCTTCACCAACTCCGAGTTGAAGTTCGGCTACCGCGATTCCATTCTGAAGCAGACCACTGTCGAGGGCTCACCCCGCTACGTGGTGCTGACCGTGGAATTCCAGCTCCCGCTGGGCCGGATGAGCGCGCCCATCCGCTACGCCGAACTGGCCCGCTCACTCGGTGTGGAGGCAGGCAAACGGGCTTACTCCAACGATGTCCGCCGGGAAGTCCTGCGGTTGCGTGCCTCCAAGGGCATGGTCCTCGACCCCGCCGACCGGGACACTTATTCCACTGGTTCGTTCTTCACCAACCCGATAGTCCCCCTGGACGTGGCGGCAACGCTGCCGGAGTCCGCGCCGCAGTACCCCGCCGGGGCGGACGGGCTGGTGAAGCTGTCCGCCGCGTGGCTGATCGACCAGGCAGGGTTCGGCAAGGGCTATGGCCTGGAGGGGGTCAGCGCCTCCGGCGGGCGGGCGTCACTGTCCACGAAACACACGCTGGCCATCACCAACCGTGGCTCCGCCAGCGCCACGGACATGCTGGCCATCGCGCGCGAGGTGCGCGCCGGCGTCGTCGAACGCTTTGGCATTGAACTTCACCCGGAACCGCTGCTCATTGGCCTGGCGCTCTAGCGTCAGCCTGCCAGCGAGGACACAGGCCACCAAACCGATCGTGGCGGTGGCGTGGGCGAGGATCCAGAGCAGCCGGCCGCTTACGGGATTGATCTTCCAGTCGCGCAAAATGCGGACCTTGCCGCGGCCCACCCGGATGCCGGGAAAGTGTACGGCGTACCCTCCGCCCAGCGACAGGAACAGGGAAGGCAATAAGAGTTCCAGGGGTGCCCCGCCGTCTCCCCCGGGCTGGAATCCAATGGCCGGGGCCTGGCCGATGGCCAGGCCGGCCAGGACCGAAATGCTCCCTGCCAGCAGCGATATCTGTGTTCCGCGCGCGAACAAGTGCCACAAACTCCCCAAAGTCATGGTTACACCCTATCGGGCAAGGTCCTACGATGAGGACATGGCCTTGAACCGCGTGAGCCCCAAGGTGATGGGCAGGTTGCGCCTTGCCTCTCAAGGACTCATCGGCCCCGGACGTGGCTCGGTTGAGGATGCGGTCCGCTGGATGACGGCCACGCAGGCGCAGGACCTGCAGGCCGCGCTCTGGGCCATCGGCCTCCGCGTTCCGGGTGCAGGGTTGACGGACGTCCGGGCAGCCCTGGACAGTGGCAGCGTGGTCCGGTCCTGGCCGATGCGCGGCACGCTGCACTTCGTGGCTCCCGAGGATCTGCGCTGGATGCTGGGCCTGACCACCGAGCGTCTCAGCCGCATCCTTGCCGGCCGGCACCGGGAACTGGACATCACATGGGCGGACATCGAGAAATGCCGCGACGTAGCCCTGGAGCGGATCGCGGCCGGCGGTCCCGTGAGCCGGACCGAAGCCTTTGACGTGTTTGCGGCAGCCGGGCAGCCCACCACCGGTCAGCGCGGGATCCATATCCTGGGGACGTTGTGTCGGCACGGATGGTTGGTCCAAGGACCATTGGCCGGGAACCAGCAGCTGCTGGTGGCCTTCGATGACTGGATCCCGGTGTCTCGGGACCTTGAACAGCAGGAAGCGACCGCCGAGTTCATGCTGCGTTACTTCCGCAGCCACGGCCCTGCCAGCGTCCGCGACTTCGCGTGGTGGACGCAGATTCCCCTGACCAACGTGCGGGCCGCGTTTGAGCTCGTCAGCGGGCAGCTGGTGGAGCTGGAATTCGGGGGTGCCAGCTATTGGATGTCACCGGAGACTGCGTCAATGCTCGACGACGGTGTGCCCGGACAGCGGTCTGTCCTCCTGCTGGCGGGCTTCGACGAGTTTGTGCTGGGCTACCAGGACCGCACCCTCGTCTTGGCGCCGGAGCACGCCAACAAGATCGTCCCGGGCGGCAACGGAGTATTCAAGAAGACAGTCGTGGCAGGGGGAGAAGTGATCGGCACGTGGGCGCGAGCCGGCTCGATCCGGAGCGCCGCCGTCGTGGCTGAACTCTTTGACGAGACCCGGCCACTGGGACCCGCTGGTCAGGCGGCTTTCGACAAGGCGGCCAAACTATACCGCGCGTTCCTGGACAGCTGACACTGATAGCAACGCGGGGTCACTTAAGGCCCATCCGACGGTGCGGAATGGGCCTTAAGTGACCCCGCGTTGCTGCTTAAAGTGAGGCGGACCTACAGGTTCCCGGTGGCGATGTTGAGCATGCGGCGTAGCGGCTCGGCGGCGCCCCAGAGCAGCTGGTCACCAACGGTAAAGGCGCTGATGTATTCCGGGCCCATTTCCATCTTGCGGATGCGGCCCACGGGGATGTCCAGTGTGCCGGACGCGGCCACGGGGGTCAGGCCTGCCATGGAGTCTTCCTTGGTGTTCGGGACGACCTTGGCCCACTCGTTGTCTTCCGAGAGGAGCTTCTCGATCTCGGCCACGGACAGGTCCTCGCGGAGCTTGAGCGTCAGAGCCTGCGAGTGCGACCGCATGGCGCCGATCCGGATGCACAGGCCGTCCATGATGATCCGGTTTTCGTCCGACGTGCCCAGGATCTTGTTGGTCTCAACCCCGGCCTTCCACTCTTCCTTCGACTGGCCGTTGCCCAGGTCCGCATCGATCCACGGGATCAGGGAACCGGCCAGCGGCACGCCGAACTGGGTGGCGTCGATGTCGGTGCGCTGGTGGGCCAGTACCTTGCGGTCAATTTCCAGGATGGCGGACGCCGGGTCGTCCAGTTCGGAGCTGACCTCGGCGTTGAGCGTGCCGAACTGGCTGAGCAGCTCGCGCATGTGCCGGGCGCCGCCGCCGGAGGCCGCCTGGTAGGTCATGGAGGTGCCCCATTCGACGAGGCCGTTCTTGAACAGCCCGCCGAGGCCCATAAGCATGCAGGACACAGTACAGTTGCCGCCGATGAAGTCCCTGGTGCCGTTGACCAGGCCCTTGTCGATGACGTCCCGGTTGATCGGGTCCAGCACGATGATCGAGTCGTCGTTCATGCGCAGCGTCGAGGCGGCGTCGATCCAGAGGCCGACCCAGCCGCGGCTGCGCAGCTCGGTGTGCACGCGTTTGGTGTAGTCCCCGCCCTGGGCGGTGACAATAATGGGCAGCTTAGCGAGCGTGTCGACGTCGAACGCGTCCTCAAGCTTGCCGGCCGCGCCGGCGGCAGCACCGGCAATTGACGGGGCGGCACCTCCCGCGTTTGACGTGGAGAAGAACACCGGGTTGATGCTGGCGAAGTCGCCCTCGTCCTGCATACGCTGCATCAGGACGGAGCCGACCATGCCGCGCCATCCGACCAGGCCGACGGAGGGGGTAGCTGCTGTAGTCATTCGTACAGTTTAGACGCCGGAACGGGCCAGGCGCAGTCGGTTACGTCATACCCCGTGGGGACGGCGTGCGACGGCGTGCGGCATGAAACCGAGGTCAGCCGCGGTTGGTTTCCGCCTGCATCGCAGCTTTGCGGAGCCGTAAAGCGTAGAAGGCGCCGAAGGCGAAGACCTGCGTGACCACCACCAGGATGATGGCACCGGCGATCTTGTTGCCGCCCAGGATCATGGTCAGGCCAACGATCGCAGACAGCAGCGCGAGCAGCGGCAGCAGCATGTAGCCCAGGACAAACAGTGTTTCTGGTTTTTTCAGCATCTCAGCCCTGCGTCCTCATCCATTTGGTAAACCTGTAGCGTGTTCCGTTGGCAGCTGTCAGCCACCCGTCCGGCGGGACGGACGCCGCCGCCTCCCAGGTTTCATCGAGCTCGGGAGCGAACGTGTCGCCGTCGGCCTCCACATCGATGGTGGTGACCACCGCGACGTTGGCGAGTTGGGTGGACTGGCGGAAGACTTCGCCGCCGCCCAGGATCCACACTGTCTCGCCGCCGTCGACGAACTGAGACTCCAGGAGGGCATCATCCAGGGAAGGGACCACGACGGCGCCCTCCGCCTCAGGCGAATCGCCCCAGTTTTTCTGCCGCGTGATCACAATGTTCGTCCGGCCCGGCAGGGGCCGGTACTTGTCCGGGAAGGACAGCCAGGTCTTGCGGCCCATGATCACCGGGTGCCCCACGGTGAGGCGGTTGAAGTGCTTCAGGTCTTCGGGCAGGTGCCAGGGCATGTCGCCGTTTTTGCCGATCACGCCGCCGGACGTCTGCGCCCACACCAAGCCGACGCCGGTCACGGAACCGGCAAGCTCCTGCGCGAAGGACTGGGGGTCTGCTGCGTTTCCGGTACTCATACGGCGATTGGGGCCTTGATCGTGGGGTGGTGCTGGTAACCCACCACCTCGAAGTCCTCGAGCGTGTAATCGAAGATCGACGCCGGCTTCCGGGTGATCAACAGCAGCGGGTAGTCATACGGTTCCCGGTCCAGCTGCTTCAGGACCTGGTCCATGTGGTTCTCGTAGATGTGGACGTCGCCGCCGGTCCATACAAACTCGCCGGGCTCCAGCCCCACCTGCTGCGCAATCATGCAGGTGAGCAGGGCGTAGGAGGCGATGTTGAAGGGCACGCCCAGGAACATGTCCGCCGAGCGCTGGTAGAGCTGGCAGGACAGTTTGCCGTCAGCCACATAGAACTGGAAGAACGCGTGGCACGGAGGCAGCGCCATCTCCTTGAGCTCGGAGACGTTCCACGCGGACACGATGTGCCGGCGTGAATCCGGGTTGGTTTTGAGGTTCTCCACGAGCTCGGCGATCTGGTCAATATGGCCGCCGTCAGGGGTAGGCCAGCTGCGCCACTGGACGCCGTACACGGGACCCAGTTCGCCTTCCGCGTCAGCCCACTCGTTCCAGATACTCACGCCCTGATCCTGCATCCACTTTAGGTTCGATTCGCCGCGCAGGAACCACAACAGCTCCACCGCCACGGACTTGAAATGCACGCGTTTGGTGGTGACCAGCGGGAAGCTCCGGCCAAGGTCAAAGCGCAATTGACGGCCGAAAACACTGGTGGTTCCGGTGCCCGTGCGGTCGGATTTGTGCGTGCCATGGGCCAGGACGTCACGCAGGAGGTCTTCATAAGGCGTCGGGATGCTCACGGCTAAAGTCTACCGGGGCGCTCCTCCCGCGGCCGCCGCCGACATCGCCAGGAAGCTGACGAACGTCATGTATGCCATGAGGGCCACCGCCGGGATCCACATGACGGCCGGCCCGGTCAGTCCCAACCAACCCAGCAGGCTCAACCAGCAGAACAAAGCGGCCAACCCCGGGGCCAGCCCGGCAGCGATGCCCCGGCCGGCCTGGTGCGGAAAGCCTTAGTCGTCGAAGGGCTTGAATTGCTCCACGGCCACGATGCGGTGCTTGTTGCCGACGGCCACGTGGCACACCACCATCTCGCCAGGGGACAGATAAGGGTCCGAGTCCGGCAGGAGCGTGCGCAGACGGCCCGGCATGTGCTTGCCCAGCTGGCCCAGTACTGTGGGCAGTGCAGGACGGTGCGTGCAGACGGCGACGGGCTGTGCCTTTTCCAGGAGCGACTCGATGATGGCAGCGGTTTTTTTGGGCGTCCGGGAGTGCTTATGTTCTGTCAGCGCCTCCACCAGTTTGACCTTGGCCCCGGTCGCCCTCAAGTACGGCGCCACGGTTGACACGCAGCGCTGCCAAGGACTGGTCACCACGCGCGGCGGCTTCCAGGCCTGCAGCAGCCGGCCGACAGCCTGAGCCTGCCTGATTCCCGTCGCGGCCAGCGGCCGTTCACCCTCGGCTTTGGACCAGGACGAGCGCGGTTTGGCCTTCGCATGCCGCACCACAATCAGCGGCCACGTGTTCAGCTCGCCGCGGGTATGGGCAGCCTGCAGATACTCCAGGGGAACGACGTCGGACGGGTTGGTCAGCAGCCCGGCGGCCGTTTCGGGGGCGCACCACACCACGCGGTCCACCTCCTTGCCGTCGGGAACGAGCCGGGCACCGTTGACCTGGACCGCCCAGTAGTGGACCACCTTCAGTCCGGACGTCACGTGGTAGTGGATGGGCGGGAGCGGGATGCCCAGGGGCGCGGCAAGCCCGATTTCCTCCTGCACCTCACGTGCGGCGCATTCGGGAATGGTCTCGCCGGGGTCGATCTTGCCCTTGGGCCAGGACCAGTCGTTATACCGCGGACGGTGGATCAGCAGGACTTCAAGACCGTCCGAGTTGATCCGCCAGGGCAGCGCCCCGGCCGCGACGACGGCAACTGCCTCGCCGGGATGGTCTGTCTGGTCTGCTACGAGGTTGTCGCTCGCCAACGCCGTAGCCCTACCGCCGGCTCAGGCTGCGCTGGCGGGTGCGCGAGGCCAGCAGCCAGGACTGGATGTCGTCGAGGGGGCTGCCGTCGTCGGCAATGTGGTGCCGGTTCCACATGCCCTCGTTATCCAGGTGCCAGCTGGCTGTTTCCGGGTCCATGTAGCGCCGCAGCAGGTCAAGGACGTAGCGGATGTCGTCAGGATTGGACAGCTGGACCAGGGCCTCGACCCTGCGGTCCAGGTTTCGGTGCATCATGTCGGCCGAGCCGATGTAAACCACGGGATCGCCGCCGTTGGCGAAGGCGAAAACCCGGGAGTGTTCCAGGAAGCGGCCCAGCACCGAGCGCACGGTGATGTTGTCGCTGAGGCCCGGAACGCCGGGACGCAGCGAGCAAATGCCGCGCACAATGACGTCCACCATCACGCCGGCCTGGGAGGCGCGGTACAGGGAATCGATGATGGCTTCGTCCACCATGGAGTTGACCTTGATCTGCACCCTGGCGGCCAGCCCGGCGCGGGCGTTGCGGATCTCGGTCTCGATGCGGTCAATCAGCCCCGAGCGGACGGAGCGGGGAGCAACCAGGAGCCGCTTGAACGTGGACTTCGGCGCGTAGCCGGAGAGCTGGTTGAACAGCTTGGAAAGGTCCTCGCCCACCTGGTCATTGGCGGTCAGCAGGCCAAGGTCCTCGTAGTAGCGGGCCGTCCGGGGGTGGTAGTTGCCGGTGCCGATGTGGCAGTAGCGGCGCAGCCCGTCCACTTCCTGGCGAACCACCAGCGACAGCTTGCAGTGGGTTTTCAGGCCCACGATGCCGTAGACCACGTGGACGCCCGCCTGTTCCAGCTTGCGGGCCCAGGAGATGTTGGCCTGCTCATCGAACCTGGCCTTGATCTCCACGAGGGCCAGCACCTGCTTGCCGGCCTCGGCGGCGTCGATCAGGGCGTCAACGATGGGGGAGTCGCCCGAGGTCCGGTACAGGGTCTGCTTGATGGCCTGGACCTTGGGGTCCGCGGCCGCCTGTTCCAGAAACGCCTGCACCGAGGTGGAGAAGGAGTCGTACGGGTGGTGGAGCAGGATGTCGCGGCGGCGCATGGCCGAGAAAACGTTGGCGGCCTTGGACGTCTCGGACTCGTTCAGGAACCGGGACGTGTGCGGCAGGTGCTTGGGGTAATGAAGGTCGGCACGGTCAATTCCGGCAATGACGGACAGCCCGCGGAGGTCCAACGGAGCCGGCAGCGAGTACACCTCGGACTCTTCCACGCCGAGCTCACGGATGAGCAGGGCCCGGATGTTCGGGTTGATGTCGTGGGTGACCTCAAGACGTACGGGAGGGCCGAACCGGCGGCGCAGCAGTTCCTTCTCCAGCGCCTGCAGGAGGTTCTCGGCGTCGTCCTCTTCCACCTCAAGGTCTTCATTGCGGGTGACGCGGAAAATGTGGTGTTCCAGGACTTCCATGCCGGCGAAGAGCTTGTCCAAGTGGACGGCGATGACTTCCTCAAGAGCAATAAAACGCGCCACGCGTCCCGCGACAGCTCCGGCCCGCGGACCGTCGATGGAGATCAGGCGGGGAAGCTGGTCCGGAACCTTGAGGCGGGCGAAGAGCTCCTTGTCGCTCACAGGGTTGCGAACCACCACGGCCAGGTTCAGGGACAGCCCCGAAATGTAGGGGAACGGGTGCGCCGGGTCCACAGCCAGAGGCGTCAGGATGGGGAAGACCTTTTCGGCGAACATGGCGCTGAGCTGCTGCTTGGCGGCGTCGTCCAGTTCGTCCCAGTGCATCAGGTGGATGTGCTCGTAGGCCAAGGCGGGGCGGATCTGTTCGGCGTAGACCTGCGCATGGCGCTGCTGGAGACGGTGGGCTTCGTCGCCGATCTTCTCCAGGACCTCCACAGGGCTAAGTCCGGCAGGGGAGGGCACAGCGAGGTTGGTGGCGATCCGCCGCTTCAGGCCTGCCACGCGGACCATAAAGAACTCGTCCAGGTTGGACGCGAAGATGGACAGGAAAGCCACACGTTCCAGGAGGTGGAGCGCGGGATCTTCGGCGAGTTCCAGGACGCGGGAGTTGAATGCCAGCCAGCTGAGCTCGCGGTCCAGGAACCGGTCCGGCCGGATGTCCCCTTCGGGCACAGGGTTTGGCGCAAATTCGGGGATGTCGATCCGGTCCTGCGTTGCACGCGAGGCAGGGACTTCAGACGAGCCGAAGCGCGCGCGCACCGGCACCGAAGCGCCTTCGGACGTGACTGTTCCGGCGGGTTCCGGTTTCATGGTCTCTCCTCTTACCTGGCGCTTGATGCTGGCCCTCGGCCGGCGCGGTTCTCTACCAACCTTACAATCAATCAGCATCCACGAGCCCTGGATTTGGGCTTATCCGAAGCTGTTAGTCACACGAGTGGGCTAACTCACCCGGGCTCCCCTAAACGGCGGTCAGCGGGCCGTACATCACGTCCATGTCCCAGCGGGTGAAGCCCAAGCCCCGGTAGAGGGAAACGGCCGCAGTGTTGTCGGCATCCGTATAAAGCATCACGGCGTGAAGCCCCAGGCCCTGCAGATGCCTGATGCCTGCCACTGTGAGCGCTTTGCCCAGGCCCATACCCTGCGCGGCCGGTGTGACGCCCACCGCATAGACCTCGCCGATCGCCGGATGGGCGCCGTGGCGCGGATGCACCTTGGTCCAGTGGAATCCCAACAGCCGGTCCGCGGCGTCCACCGCCAGCAGGAAGCCGGCGGGATCAAACCAGTCCTCGGCCAGCCGGGCATCCAGGTCCGCGCGGGACATAGAGCCCTGCTCGGGGTGGTGGGCAAAGGCGGCGCGGTTCGCAGCCAGCCAACCGTCCTCGTCCTTGCCCGGCACAAAGGCGCGGAGCGTGACGCCGTCCGGGAGGCCGACGTCGGGCAGTTCCGCAGTGGCGGTAGTCAGCCTCATCTTCCAGAGTTCGCGGACCGGACCGTAGCCGTAGCGGGCGGCGAGGTCCGCTGCCGCCTCGTGGTTGCCATGGGACCAGGCCTTCAGGCCGTCCAGGCCGCGCCCTGACTTCAGTGCGCCCACAAGGCGGTCCGCCACGCCCTGGTTGCGGTAGCTCGGATGGACGGCAATTTCCAGCACGCCGCTGCCGTCCGCTTCCGCCACAACAACCGCAAACCCTGCCAGGTCCTGACCGGAGGAAGGATCGGAATCTTCGTCCGGCGCGTAGAGCGCAAGGGTCAGGAGGGAATGCTCCGCAGAGTCCCCGGCGCGGAGCGTCACCACCGTTTGTTCAGACAGCGAGGGGTTGCCGTCAGACTCCTCGGCAGCTGCCAGGAGCGTCACGCAGTCCTTCAGCAGTTGTTCCTCCACGCCGCCGTGGACAACAAGGACGGGCCATTTTTCCGGGTGCGCTGGACTCATGAGGCTAGGCTATACGCCCCGGCGGGAAGGCGCTCCGATTTGATGGCCCCGGGGCAGGCACGTATAGTCGTATCTCACCCGCCGGTTACGGCGGGAACGAGGGGGATCCACCAGTGGGGTGGCCTCGATACGTTCGACCCGTATGTCCTCCACCAACAAAGCTTCACAAATACACGAACAGCCCCGGACCACTCGTCCGGGGCTGTTCGTGCCTGAAGATGCTGTTGAACGGTGTCAGGCTTCTGTCAGTTCGTCTTCCTGCTGCCGCACCAGGGTCAGGCGGTAGCCGACGTTCCGGACCGTGCTGATCAGGTTTTCGTGGTCGGCGCCAAGCTTGGCACGCAGCCGACGGACGTGGACATCCACGGTGCGCGTGCCGCCATAGTAGTCATAGCCCCATACCTCGGTGAGCAGCTGCTGGCGGGTGAAGACGCGGCCGGGGTGCTGGGCGAGGTATTTGAGTAGTTCGAATTCCTTGAACGTCAGGTTCAGGGGCGCTCCGTTGACGCGCGCCGTGTAGCTCGCTTCATCGATGACCACACCTGCCGCGCGGATCTCCGTGGGGGCGTCATCCTTGTCCGGCACAGCCCGCGCCACGGAAAGCCTGATGCGGGCTTCCACTTCGGCGGGACCTGCTGATTCGAGCACGATGTCATCCACGGCCCAGGCCGAGGAAACGGCGGCCATGCCGCCCTCTGTCAGGATCAGGACCAAGGGTGCGCTCAGGCCGGTGGCCTTCAGTAACTGCGTGAGGGAGCGGGCGCCAACCAAGTCCTTGCGGGCGTCCAGGAGCACGATGTCGCAGGGATCTGTCTCCAGCAGGGCTGTGGGTTCCGCGGCGAGGATGTGCACGCGGTGATTCAGCAATTCCAGGGCAGGCAGGATGTCTACCGATGAACCGGTGCTGTTCGTCAATAGCAGGATGTGCGACATTGTTCCTCCAAGGGGCGTCCGCGCATCTTCGGGCGACTGAACCGGGTTTTCACCGGCCGGTACTATCTGACTGCAGCGAAGTTGGCCGACTAAGGATCTAACCGGCCGGCATCCGTTGCAGGAAGCGTAGCTGAACTTTGAGTATACCCATCAGCCCGCGCGACGGCTCGGATTCCGGCCCGGCAAACTTTCGTTTTGCGACATATCCGGGTCATATAAGGCAGGATTGAGCCGTGGGGCAGAACGCCCTGACGCGGTAGGCAGAGCCGCCGGGTCCACCGCCAGAATGGGATGCCACGAATTGAGTGCAGAGTCGAAGCCGCCGCGAACCGGCCGGCCGGGTCCCCGGTGACCGCCGAGGTGCAGGCCCCGGCAAAATCACTGGGCTCGTGGGTCATCGGTGTTGTCGGAGTGGCGGGTCTCGTGGCAATCATCGCCGGCGTGTACGTCTCCCGCGAGGCACTTATCGGCGTCGCCGTGGTGATCGCAATGGCGGTCGGCATCGGCTGGCCCCACTTCCTCCGCATCCCCGCAAAGAAGACCCTGGCAGCCGTCATTGCGCTGCCCGGCGTCGGATCTGCGCTCTCTGCCGGTTTCGTCCCCGCACCGGGCTTCCTGGACTGGACGCCTGCATTCATGGCGCTGGGCATGATGGCCGTGTTCATAGTGCAGCTCATCCGAGGCACCGGCCAGGCCCAACGGCTTGAATCCACCCTTGGCTGCTGCGCCGGTGTGCTCCTCTCATGCCTGGGTGCAGGCTGGATTGCCGGCGCGCGCTTCAACGGCGTGCGGGAGATGCTCCTGGTGGCTGCCATCAGCGCCGCCGTGGCACTGCTGGCCGGCCTGATCCGATGGCCGGACAGCATCGTGGCACCCCTCGGCATCGTGATGGCAGGACTTGCCGGGCCGCTGGCAGGCCTGGTGTTCTCCGACATTGCAGTTGTGCCAGCGGCGATCTTCGGCGTTGTGGTGGGCGCCGTACTGGTCAGCTTCCGCCGCCTCGTAACACTCCGCGGCGGTCCGCTCAATCTTTTGGCTGCGGTTAGCATGGGGCTTGCACCGGTTTCGGCCGTGGGCTCCCTGGCTTACTTCATAGACAAACTACTCATCTACTAACCGGTTAGGATGGCATCATGTCCGTACTTGCATTTGAAATCTTCTTCCTCGTCCTGCTCGGCATCGCCAGCCTGTCCATGGCCTGGTTCGCCGGCTTTGTGGTTTACCGCCTCTTCAAAGGCCAGAAGTAAACCCGTTCAACGAGCTAGCATTTTCCTGAGGTAATTGCCGTGCCGATAGAAATTCCAACAGACCTGACACCGGAACTTGTTCCGCTTTCCTGGCTCATTGGTGAGTGGGAAGGCAGCGGCCGGCTCGGCAGCGGGGACGAGGATTCGGAGCACTTCGTCCAGCATGTGTCCTTCACGCATAACGGCCTGCCGTATCTGCAGTACCGCGCGGAGAGCTGGTTAACTGACGACGACGGCACACGCCTGCGGCCGCTGACTGTTGAGACCGGCTTTTGGGCGCTGGAGCGCAAACAGCTTGATGCCGACGGCGGACCGGGCCTGATTCCGGCCGATATTGTTCCCGCACTCAAGAGCGCCGATGAAGTCGAAGCGCTGCGCAACAAAGACGGCGGGTTCGATATCTCGGTGTCCATCTCACATCCCGGCGGGATCTCTGAGCTCTACTACGGGCAGATCAAAGGCCCGCAGATCCAGCTCACCACCGACATGGTGATGCGCGGCAGCCACTCCAAGGACTACAGCGCGGCCACCCGGATCTTCGGCCTCGTGGACGGCAACTTGCTCTGGCGCTGGGACGTGGCCCCTGGCGGAACATCACAGCCCGGCAAGGGTCTCGAGGCGCACGCCTCGGCTTTCCTGAAAAAGGTTTCCTGACACCCCGCCGCGTCACCGATTCTCAGTAGACTTGGCGTCCTGGGCTTCACCCACGAGTGAATCAAGGGAGCGTCATGGCTACACCGAAGGACTCCACGGATTACAGCGACCTGAAGGCTGTGTTCTTCAACGGGACTCTCAAACTGTCGCCGGAGACCAGCAACACCGAAGGCCTGATCAACGTCAGCCGCCTCATCATGGAGAAGCAGGGCGTCAGCACCCGTGTGATCAGGACTGTCGATCACGACATCGCCAGCGGTGTCTACCCCGACATGACCGAGCACGGCTGGCCGTCGGATGAGTGGCCGGAACTGTACCCGGCTGTTGAAGAAGCCGACATTGTGGTGGTTGCCGGTCCCATCTGGCTCGGCGACAACTCCTCACAGACCAAGAAGCTCATCGAACGGCTGTACGCCCACTCCGGGCAGCTCAACAGCAAGGGCCAGTGGGCGTTCTACCCCAAGGTGGGAGGCTGCCTGATCACCGGCAACGAGGATGGCATCAAGCACTGTTCCATGAACGTGCTGTACAGCCTGCAGCATGTCGGCTTCACCATCCCGCCGCAGGCCGACGCCGGCTGGATCGGCCCGGTGGGTCCGGGCCCGAGCTACCTGGATGAAGGCTCCGGCGGCCCCGAATCCGACTTCACCAACCGCAACACCACCTTTATGACCTGGAACCTGCTGCATTTCGCCCGGATGCTCAAGGACGCCGGCGGGATTCCCGCGTACGGCAATCTTCCTGAAGAATGGAAAGCGGGAACCCGCTTCGACTTCGAGAACCCCGAATACCGCTGACGCCGCAGCGGGTGGGTAGCGGGTCCCGCTGCCCGAGACCGGAATACCTACTCACCTAAGGACGTTCCTCCAGTATGACTACTCCCAGCCCCCTACTGTCGCGCCCCGGCGCCGTCGAGGCCACCGGCGCGGACGCCGGCGTTGCATCCCACTACGGTGAGCCGCTGCGTGAGCAGCGCGCCCTCGCAACCGGTACCGCCGTCGTCGACCTCTCCCACCGCGGCGTGGTGACCGTCAGCGGTCCGGACCGGCTGACCTGGCTGAACACCCTCTCGTCCCAACAGGTCACCGGCCTGCAGCCGGGGGAGTCAAGCGAGCTGCTGTTGCTGAGTGTCCAGGGCCGGATCGAGTTTGACGCCCGCGTAGTGGACGACGGCGGGACCACCTGGCTGATTGTTGAGGCCGCCGAGGCTGCGCCGCTGGCTGAGTGGCTGAACAAAATGAAGTTCATGCTGCGAGTCGAGATCACCGACGTCTCCGCCGACTGGGCCGTGCTCGGGTCCACCAAAACTGTGGAGGAGTGGTCCGGACTGCTGGCGTGGCGGGATCCGTGGCCGCACGTCGGCACCGGCGGCTACTCCTACGCCGTGGTCCCGGAAGAAGGACACCCCGGGCTGGAGCGGCCCTGGATCGAGTACCTGGTGCCGGCCGCCGGACTCGAGGATACTTTGGCGGACCGCCCACTCGCCGGTGTTATGGCGGCCGAAGCCCTCCGCATTGCTGCGTGGCGCCCCAGGCTGGGGGCGGAAACCGACGACAAAACCATTCCGCACGAACTGGACCTGCTCCGCACCGCCGTGCACCTCTCCAAGGGCTGCTACAAGGGCCAGGAGACCATCGCCCGCGTGCACAACCTGGGCCATCCGCCGCGGCGCCTGGTGTTCCTGCAGCTGGACGGGTCGCAGCACACCATGCCAGCTCCCGGCAGCCAGGTGATGCTCGGCGAGCGGAAGGTCGGGACAGTGACGTCCGTTGCCCAGCACTACGAAATGGGTCCGGTGGCGTTGGCCGTCATCAAGCGGTCCGTCGCACCGGATGAAATGCTGACCGTGCTGGACGGCGAGGAGCCTTACATCGCTGCCCAGGAAATAATTGTTGCTCCCGACGCCGGCCAGGTAGTGGGGCGCCAGACTGGATTCCTGAGAGGGACCCGCTGATGACCGAGAACACCGCACCCGACGCCGCTTCACCCAGCGACGCCAAAGCCGACGCCTCAACGCCCGACGACGAGGCCGTGGCGTTGGCGCACCGGCTCTTCCAGGCTGCCCGGGATGGGGACACCGGGCTCCTGCGCGGCTATTTGGACGCCGGCGCCCCGGGTACTATGACCAACGCTGCCGGCGATTCCCTGCTGATGCTGGCCGCGTACCACGGCCACACGGAGACTGTGCAGCTGATCCTTGAGCACGGCGGTGAGACCAATACGGCCAACGACCGCGGCCAGACCCCTTTGGCCGGGGCAGCATTCAAGGGGTTCACGGACGTGTCCCGGGTGTTGCTGGAGGCCGGTGCAGATCCCGACGCCGGCAGCCCATCCGCCCGGGCCGCCGCGCAGATGTTCGCACGCACGGACATCCTCGATCTGCTGGGGTAGCGTTTCCGCAGTGAGTCACGGCCGGCCGCCAACGTAAACAAAGGAACCGCATGGAAGCCGTAGCCAGGCCTTGGTTGGCTTTGTGGTCGCTGGTGGTGGGGTTCTTTATGATCCTGATAGACACCACCATCGTGTTCGTGGCTAACCCCAGTATCGGAAAGGCTCGACGCCGATATCACGGCCGTCTTCTGGGTTACCAGCGCGTACCTGGTGTCCTATCAGGAAGGCCAAACCTACAAGTGGGGGACCTTAGACAGCGGCCCGTTCACCGTGTGGGGCCTGATCATCGCCGGCGTAGTTGTGATGGCCATTTTCATCGGCTGGCAGTGGTGGCTTGAACGGAGAGGGCGAACCCTTGCTGCCGCTGGGCCTGTTCCAGGACCGGAACTTCGCGCTGGGAAACGCGGGCATAACCGTGGTGGGATTCTCCATCACGGCCTACCCATTGGCTTCCATGATTTTTTACCAGGTCGCACTGGGCCTGACTCCCACGCAGTCTGCCCTGTTGCTGATTCCGATGGCCGTGCTCACCGGTGCGTTGTCGCCCATAGTGGGCAAGCTGATTGACCGCGTCAATCCGCGCTGGTTTGCGGTGGCCGGGATGCTGCTTTTCACCCTGGCCATCTCCTGGACTTCGGTGCTTATGACGCCCGATACCCCTGTCTGGATGTTCCTCCTGCCGAGTGCGGTGCAGGGCCTGGGCATGGGCTGCATCTTCGGGCCGATCGCCAATGCCACCACGCGAAATCTGGCGTCGCGCCAGGCGGGTGCCGGCTCGGGTGTTTTCAATACCAGCCGGCAGATCGGTTCAGTGCTGGGGGCAGCGGCCATGGCTGCACTGATTCAGGCCCGTGTTGTGGCCGAAAGCCTGGGGATGGTGCTGAAGCCGAAGTCCCCGCGGCCGGCTGAATTGCAGTTCAGCCCAGGTGCACGCTGGTCTGAATGCCGCCGGCGGACAGGCCAAGCTGGCGCGCCAGGGCCACAGCCCCGGTATTGCTGACTTCGGCGCGCCACTGGACGGTGAGGCCCGCCGCGAGGGCCTCGTGGGCAGCGATGGATGCGGCCACGGATCCCAGCCCGCGGCGGCGCCACTCTGGGTCCACCAGGACTCCCATCTGGGCGAGAAGGCCTTCCCATTCCCCGTAGGCGCCGCACGCCACCGGAAGGCGCCGCCCGTCCACCTCGTGGAGAATCGTGTACCGGTTCTCAAGTTCTGACAGGTGCACTTCGTTGACGTCGTCCGGCGGGCACAGGCCTTCGAGCTCGATCGCCTCCGGATTTCCGTGGGACACGGTGAGTTCTTCGGAGGGCTGGCGCAGGGGCAAGTCGTCGGCGAAGAACAACGCCGCAGAGCCCAGTCCGTGGCCTCCGTGGGACCGTGTCAGGGTCAGCAGGGTCACATGTTGTGCCATCTCCCCGTCCGGAATTCCGGCGGCGGCATCAATGACCCATTGCGGTCCCACAAGTGCCGAGCTGCCGAACAGCCTTACGAACTCCACTGTCTCTGCAGCGTTGTCCGCCCTGACCATCCGCTCGCCTGAACTCAGCGACGCAGCGAAAGCGCCGTCGTCGAGCCCCAAATGCCGGGCCCAAGCGAGTTGGATGATGGCGGCGGAACCGGGGTCAAGAGTCATATCCCCAGCCTACCCAGCACAGCGACGACGGCTTAGCCGAAGAGGACGGCAGCCTCGTCGTAGCGCTTCTGTGGAACGGTCTTCAGCTGGCCCAGGGCCTTGTCGAAGCTCACGTGCTCAATGTCCGTTCCCTTGAGCGCCACCATAGTGCCCCAGTAGCCTTCCACGACGGAGTCGATCGCGGCCATGCCCAGGCGGGTGGCGAGCACACGGTCAAACGCGGACGGGACGCCGCCACGCTGGATGTGCCCCAGGATGGTGGCGCGGGTCTCGATGCCGGTGCGGGCTTCAATCTCGGGGGCGAGCTGGTCCGCGATGCCGCCCAGCCGTGGCCGGCCGAACGTGTCCAGGCCTCGCTCGGAGTGCGGGGATTCCATGTGGTCCGGCACAAAGCCCTCGGCCACCACAATCAGCGGTGCGCGGCCACGGTCGTGGGCTTCCTGGACCCACTCGGTGATCTGCTCGATGCTGACCTTCTGCTCGGGGATCAGGATGGCGTGCGCGCCGGCGGCCATGCCGGCGTGCAGGGCGATCCAGCCCACATGGCGGCCCATAACCTCGGCGATCATGCAGCGGTGGTGGGACTCGCCCGTAGTTCGGAGCCGGTCGATGGCCTCCGTGGCGATCTGCACGGCCGTGTCGAAACCGAACGTGTAATCCGTGGCGTCGAGGTCGTTGTCCACGGTCTTGGGGACGCCCACAATCTTGAGGCCGGCATCCGTAAGGCGCTTCGCAGCAGCCAGAGTCCCTTCTCCGCCGATCGCGATGATGGCGTCGATGCCGAGGCGGTCCATGTGGGCCTTGATGACCTCCGGCCCGCCGCCGTTTTCAAACGGGTTGGTGCGGGAGGTGCCCAGGATGGTGCCACCCTGCTTGGCGATGCCGCGGACCATGGTGCGGGGGATGTCGATGACGTCGCCTTCGACGACGCCCCGCCAGCCGTCCAGGAACCCCACGAATTCGTGGCCATGGATGGCGATGCCTTTGAGGACGGCTCCGCGGATGACAGCGTTCAGTCCGGGGCAGTCGCCGCCGCTGGTAAGAATTCCAATTTTCATGTCTCGGCTCAAATCCTGGTGTGAAGGTATACAGGCAGAGCGCCACGCTGAGCTCACCTAGATTGTAGTCGGCGGTGTGCGTTACGACACAAACCGGTTACAAAAGCCCGCGTTCCATGGCAACGACCACGGCAGCAGAAAGGCCCCCGCGCCCGGAACGATCCCGGGGAGCGGGGGCCTGGCGGTTCTTGGCCTTGGGTGTCAGCTGATGGAGCGGCGGTCCAGGAAGTTCTGCAGCGGGATGGAGTCCCGCTGGTCGGGAAGGACCAGCCAGGCCGTGATGTACAGGACCACGGCGGGGCCGGGGAGGAGGCAGAAGACCAGGAAAGCGATCCGCACGAAGGCCACATCCACGTTGAGCTTCGCTGCGATGCCGCCGCACACGCCGCCTATCCAGCATTGGGGTCCACGTTTCAGGCCGAAGCCCCTGACGATGCTAAAGAATTTGTCCATGGTTCAAGACTTCCCTGTTGTGGGTTCGTTGTCACGTTTCCGGGCCGAGAGGAGCCCGCCGATCACCAGCGCGGAGCCGGCGCCGATCATCAGGCCGATCAGGACGTAGGTGCCGTTCAGGGTCACCACGCCCAACTGGGCGATGATGATCAGGGCGGCCAGCGCCATCACGATGAGGCCCCAGACGACGGTTCCTACGCGGGTGGCTGACGGTGTTGCGTCGGCTCCGGGGTGACCGGCCGCCGTCGTGCTTTCCGGAGTGTATGGGTCCGGTGACGGATTGACGTTGCTCATGTCAGTTCCCTTCCTGGATGGTGACGTTGCTGAAGGTACCGTTGATCTCCACGATCAGCTTGGCGCCGGGCTTGTCGCTGTTGTAGCTGCTCTCGCGGGTGGAGATGCCGCTCCGGTGGTCGTTGCGTTCGCTGAGGTTGCCCATGGTCATGTCCGCCCTGATGTCCACGGGGACGTTGTCCGGAATGACCACCTTGACGTTGCTGGCGGTGATGTCCAGGGGAACTACGACGTCGGAGGCCAGCGGGGCGGTGACGTTCAGCTCGGTGAGGTCAACAGTCCCGCGGCCTGCGGTGATGTCGAAGCCGTTCCGTGCCTGTTCGACGCTGACGGGTGCCCAGTTGACCTGGGTGAACCGGACCCTATCGCCGTTGCCCACGACGTTGAAGATTCCGCCGATCACCAGGGCCACAACGGCGAAGAAGCCGAGGATTCCTGACGTCCTGCCGCGCAGCCCCGCAATGAGGATGCCCAGGCCCAGGACCGCAGCGCCGCTGGCCCAGACGATCGCGTTGGTGGCGTCGCCGAGGTTGATGACGTTACCGGCGTTAAGGGCGTTGAGTCCGCCACCCACCAGGAGCGCTGTTCCGGCTGTAATGGCTACGGCTGGGGCGCCGGGGCCGGAGGGGCGGACTTTGGGTGCCCGGGCCGGGCCCTGCGGTGGCTGGTAGCCGCCGTAGGCACCGCCGTCGCTACCGCCCCCGCCGTAGGAGCCACCGCCGCCGTAGCTGCCGCCGCCGTGTTGCGGGTCTGCGCTCGACGGCGGGACCGGCAGGTAAGGTGCGCTGCCGGACGAGCCGGCTTTGCGGGTGGAGGTGGAATCCGTCGCCGCAAACGGCGAGGCGTAGGGGGTTGTGGGATAGGCGGCCGAGTAACCGGAGTTTCCGCCGGCCGGCTGCGGTGTGGCGTTTATGGGTGCTCCGTTCCGGGCCTTGCTGCGTTGGGTCAGGTAGTAGATCAAGTAGATGGCGCCGCCCACCCAGAAGACAGACCAGAGGAATCCGCCGAAGCCGTTGCGGCTCCAGCCCCAGAATCCGCCGCCGAGCCCGGTGAGCCCCACCACGGTGGTGATCAGCGAGCCTGTCATGCCGCTGGACCAGCGGCCGGCCCCGGCTTCCTGGACGTGGATGCGCCCGTCGGGTTCGGGAAGGAATGCCCAGGCCAGGCCGTAGAGCAGGACGCCGATTCCGGCGAAGAGGCTGAGGACAATGAAGATGCCGCGCACAATCAGCGGATCAATGCCCATCCGGTGAGCGATGCCGCTGGAGACGCCGCCGATCCACCGGTCACGGCCCCGCTGGATGCCGTGGCTCCGGACCCAGGTGAAGAAGTCATTCGGCCGGCCCGGTGCTTTGGCGCCGGCATACGGGCCGGTGTACTGGCCGGCGTACTGGCCCGCAGACGGGTTGGAATACGGACCTGAATAAGGTCCGGCGTACGGGCCGTCGTTGGGACCGGCGGCCGGGGGGGTGTCCTGCGGGGAAGCCGGGGGCGGCAGCAGGGGTTCGGTTGGCTGGTCCGGGTCGCGTGGGGGGAGCGGTTCCGTGGGCTGGCCATCATCGGGTGCAGGGGTCTGGGAGTTCATACTTCGATCCTGCCGTCCGGCGCGGCGGCGCTCTACTGGGGAACACCCTGACTCGCCCCTGAGTTACCCCCGGTTCAGGCCGGAATCGGGTCCGGGGAACCCTGATCCGTGCTTGGATTGACACATGATCCCCGCCCTCACCCGCCCACCGCTTGTCCGCAGCAGCGACCGCGTCATCGCGGGCGTCTGCGCCGGCCTCGCGGCGCATCTGGGCTGGCCCGTGAAAAGCGTGCGGATCGGCATGGCACTGTCAACCCTCGCCGGCGGCGCCGGGTTGGCCTTCTATGCGTGGCTCTGGATCATGGTCCCCACCGCCGACGAAAGCGCCCGCCGCAACGCCAGGCGTCCGGCGTCGCCAATTGCGCCGGCCGTCAGCCTTGACCCGGCATTCAGCGCCGTGCCTCCGCCAGTGCCGACCTCGCCCGGTCTGCCCGCTGCCGGTCCATGGTGGGGAAATCCCGACGCCGGTGCTTTCGCCCCCAGTTTCGCTCCCAGTGGTGTCTCCGGCGGCGGGCCCCGTGCCGGCTACCCCGCCGGTTACCCGGCCGCCGTGCGGCCGCCGTGGTTCCGGGTCCGCCGCACGCGGTACGGCAAGGAAATGCTGCTGGGCGCCGGGCTCCTCTTGGTGGCGGGCATCATGATTGCCCGGATGCTCGGCGTCGACGTGCCCCTGGGGACCCTCGTTCCCGCCGCCGCCGTGCTGGGCGGTGCAGCCATCGCCTGGATGCAGCTCGACGAAACCCGCCGTGCCGGGCTCGTGGACAAAACCAAGGCCGATCAGGCAGGCGGCTGGGCGCGCCTCGCCGCCGGATTGGCGCTGGTGGTTGCCGGCGTGCTGGTAATGGTCTCCGGTTCCGGATCCTGGGAACAGACCTGGCTGGCCCTGCTCGCGTCGGTGGCGGTGCTGGGCGGTGTGGTTCTGGTGCTCCTTCCGTGGGCCCTCAAATTCTGGCGGGACCTGGAAACAGAGCGTGCGGGCCGGATCCGCGAAACGGAGCGCGCCGAGATTGCTGCCCACCTGCACGACTCCGTCCTCCAGACCCTCGCCCTGATCCAGCGGCGGGCGGGAAACGAACACGACGTCCTCCGGCTCGCCCGGGCCCAGGAACGCGAACTCAGGAGCTGGCTGTTCCAAGACCCCGGTAAGGAGGCAGGCCAGCTTTCGGACCGCATCAAGGCGGCGGCGGCCGAGGTGGAAGACTCCCTCGGCAACGCCGTGGAGGTGGTCAGCGTCGGGGACACCGCCATGACCGAATCCCACGAGGCGCTGCTCCAGGCCAGCCGTGAGGCGATGCTCAATGCGTCCCGTCACGGCGGCGGGACCGTCTCTGTCTACCTGGAAGTTTCCGATGGACGCACGGAAATCTTCATCAAGGACAGGGGTCCGGGCTTCGAGCTGCAGGATGTACCCGAAGACCGGCTCGGCGTCCGTGAATCGATCGTTGGGCGCATGAAACGGCACGGCGGGACCGCCTCCATCACCAGCACGCCGGACGGTACGGAGGTGCGGCTGGGAATGCCGGCGCTCCAAACGGACAACGCGGAAGGGAAATCATGAACAACGTACAGGGGACCGGGACCATCCGCCCCGCACAGCCGGTCCGGGTGGTGATCGTGGACGACCACGCCATTTTCCGTTCGGGGCTCAAAGCCGACCTCGATCAGAGCATCCACGTTGTTGGGGAAGCGGCCACTGTTGAGCAGGCCATCGCTGTAATCGCGCAGGAGCGTCCGGAGGTGGTGCTCCTGGATGTGCACCTGCCTGGCGGCCTGGGCGGTGGTGGCCGGGAAGTCATCGCGGGTTCCGTGGCGCTCCTGGGCACTACCAAGTTCCTGGCCCTGAGCGTCTCCGACGCCGCCGAGGACGTGGTATCGGTCATCCGCGCCGGCGCCCGGGGGTACGTCACCAAGACAATTTCCGGGGCCGAAATCACCGACGCCGTGTTCCGTGTGGCCGGCGGCGACGCCGTGTTCTCGCCCCGGCTGGCCGGCTTCGTGCTGGACGCCTTCGGCACCGCTCCGGCGGACATTGCCGACGACGAGCTGGACAGGCTCTCCGCCCGCGAGCTCGAAGTGATGCGCCTGATCGCCCGCGGCTACAGCTATAAGGAGGTGGCCAAAGAGCTGTTCATCAGCATCAAAACCGTGGAAACCCACGTGTCAGCAGTGCTGCGCAAACTCCAGCTCTCCAGCCGGCACGAGCTGACCAAGTGGGCCGCCGAACGCCGCCTCCTGTAGCCCACCCCGGACGCTCTCTCACATAATGTGCCCTTTTCCCCAACGCTCTCTCACTTCCTGTGGCTTAACGCCAATCGCTCTCTCACCAAGTGAGAGAGCGATTGCGTTTTTCTTGCAGGAAGTGAGAGAGCGTCCCTACTTGGCCTGGCCCAGGAAGTCCTGAAGCCGGGCGACGCCGGTGGCCAGGTCCTCATCGCCCAGGGCGTAGGAGAGCCGCAGGTAGCCGGAGGGGCCGAACGCCTCACCGGGCACCACGGCCACCTCAACCTCATCCAGGATCAAAGCAGCGAGCTCGGCGGAGGTGGACGGTGTTGCGGTGCCCGCCGCCGTCGGGAATTCCTTCCCCAGCAGCGCACGGACGTCCGCGTAGACGTAGAACGCACCCTTCGGCGTCGGGCATTCAACACCGTCGATCGCATTCAGGCCGGCCACGATCGCCTTGCGGCGGCGGTCAAACGCCACCTTCATCTCGTCGACGGCGGTCAGCGGTCCGGAGACGGCGGCGAGGGCTGCAATCTGCATGATGTTCGAAACGTTGGACGTGGCGTGCGACTGCAGGTTGGTGGCCGCCTTGATGACGTCGGCCGGGCCGATCATCCAGCCCACACGCCAGCCGGTCATCGCATAGGTCTTGGCCACGCCATTGAGGATGACCACTTTGTCGCCGAGTTCCGGGGCTGCCGTGGCGATCGAGGTGAACGGGACGCCGTCGTAGGTCAAGTGCTCGTAGATCTCGTCGGTGACCACCCAGAGCCCCTTGGCGGCGGCCCACTTGCCGATCTCAGCCACCTGCTCCGGGCTGTACACGGCGCCGGTGGGGTTGGACGGCGAGACAAACAGCAGGATCTTGCTCTTGTCCGTCACAGCGGCCTCAAGTTGCTCAACGGTGACCAGGTAGTCCTGCTCAGGTCCGGCGAATACCTCAATGGGGACACCGCCGGCGAGCCGGATGGCCTCCGGGTACGTGGTCCAGAACGGTGTCGGGACAATCACTTCGTCGCCCGGATCCACCAGCGTGGCGAAAGTGTTGTACACGGCCTGCTTACCGCCATTCGTCACCAGGACCTGGGACGGATCCACAGCGTAGCCGGAGTCGCGGAGCGTCTTCTCGGCGATGGCCTTTTTGAGCTCCGGCAGCCCGGCGGCGGGGGAGTAGCGGTGGTATTTGGGCTGGCTGGCGGCCTCGATGGACGCCTTGACGATGTAGTCCGGGGTGGGGAAGTCCGGTTCCCCTGCCCCGAAGCCAATAACCGGCCGACCAGCTGCCTTCAGCGCCTTGGCCTTGGCATCAACGGCCAGGGTTGCAGATTCGGCAATAGCGGAAATGCGCTTGGAAACGCGGGCGGCAGACATGGCAGGGTCCGTTCTTCGCTTGCAGCCCGGAGGCTGAATGGTGGAATTCGACGTGATCTACTCTATGCTGTTCAGCGGATCGTTCGGGCTGCCGGCGTGGATGTGACTGCAGGTCAAGTCACCCACCAGGGCGGATTGGACGGCCCGGAATGAGGCTGGTTCGACGTAGACGAAGTTGTTGCGTAGACTGGTTCTCCGGTGTTGAAAACACGGATGATGACGTGCGCCCCAGTGCGAACTGCGGAAGTTTTGTCAGGATGCTGTTTTCGATCCATAGGGTAGTGGCGCAATTGGTAGCGCAGCGGTCTCCAAAACCGCAGGTTGCAGGTTCGAGTCCTGTCTGCCCTGCGCAAGCTGTTCCGGCGGAATGCCGGAGCAAGCGCAGCAACCATGGTTCTGATCAGGACCGGGTAATCCAACATTGCGAAGATGAGCGAGGACCAGGTGACCGAAACAGCTGCCAGCAGCTCCAAGGGCCGCCCAGCTAAGAAGGACGCCAAGGCAAACTTCTTCGCTCGTATTGCACTCTTCATGCGCCAGGTCATCGGCGAGCTGAAGAAGGTTGTTGCACCAACCCGCAAGGAACTGATCAATTACACGTTCGTGGTGCTGGTGTTCGTGGCCATCATGATGGTGATCGTCAGCCTGCTGGACATCGGTTTTGGAACCGTGGTCAGCTGGGTCTTCGGCGGGATAGCTCCCGGGGACCGCTAAGGCATATCGTCCGCAGGCCGCGTGGCCTTGTCCGGGTAAACCGGAAGAATCCACGCGGTGTGCGGAATTGAGCCATTTAAATAGGCATGTTAGGCAATGAGGAAGCAGGAGACCAAGTGTCTGAGCAGGAGCTCGAGGTAACCGAGACTGAGCTGGAAGAGTCCACGGACAACACGGCGGCCCCCACGGTTGAAGCCGGTGAAGAGTCTGAGGTTGAGTCCGCTGCGCCCGAATCCGCCGACGCCGATTCCGCCGACGATTCCGACGATTCAGAGGATGCCGATTCAGAGGGTGACGCCGTTGAAAGCGAACTCGCTGAGGGCGACTCAGAGGGCGACGACGCTGATGCAGACGCCCTGGCAGCCGCGGCCGCCAAAGCCGAAGTTGACCCCGCCGACGAATTCAAAGCCAAGCTGCGCCGCCAGGAGGGTGACTGGTACGTCATCCACTCCTACGCCGGCTACGAAAACCGCGTCAAGGCCAACCTTGAGACCCGCATCCAGACCCTGGACATGGAAGATTACATCTTCGAAATCCAGGTGCCCATGGAAGAGGTCGTTGAGATCAAGAACGCTCAGCGCAAGGTCATCAACCGGGTCCGGATCCCCGGCTACGTCCTGGTCCGCATGGACCTGACGGATGCCTCCTGGGGCGCCGTCCGCCACACCCCCGGTGTAACCGGTTTCGTGGGCAACGCCCACAATCCGGTGCCGCTGCGCCTCGACGAAGTCTTCTCCATGCTCGCGCCGGTCTTCGAAGAAGAGCAGGCCGAAAAGGGCAAACCCGTCAAGCACGCTGCCGCGCAGATCGACGTCGACTTCGAGGTCGGCGAATCGGTCATCGTCAAGGAAGGTCCGTTCGAGACCCTTCCCGCCACGATCTCCGAGATCAAGGTGGAATCCCAGACCCTCGTGGTGCTCGTGTCGATTTTCGAACGCGAAACCCCGGTCACCCTGGCATTCAACCAGGTCAGCAAGATCTAATAACCCCGCACAGAATTCGTTCCGGACTGCCCGCTTAGCAGCCCCGGAACGGCCGGTCGCCTCGCCATGGCGGCCAATAACCTGAGGCACGCTCCTGTGTCCCAGGAAGATATTGAGAGAAGGACCTTACATTGGCTCCCAAGAAGAAGGTCACCGGCCTCATCAAGCTGCAGATCCAGGCAGGCGCCGCTAACCCGGCCCCGCCGATCGGTCCTGCGCTTGGCCAGCACGGTGTCAACATCATGGAATTCTGCAAGGCGTACAACGCTGCAACAGAAGCCCAGCGCGGAAACGTTATCCCCGTGGAAATCACGGTCTACGAGGACCGTTCCTTCACGTTCATCACCAAGACCCCGCCGGCTGCAGAGCTCATCAAAAAGGCTGCAGGCGTTGCCAAGGGTTCACCCACCCCGCACACCGTCAAGGTTGCCAAGCTGACTCAGGCCCAGGTCAACGAGATCGCCACCACCAAGATGGAAGATCTCAACGCCACCAGCCTCGAAGGCGCAGCGAAGATCATCGCCGGTACCGCCCGCTCCATGGGTATCACCGTAGAAGGCTAATAGCCTTCACCGTCGGGAAACCGGCACCACTGCCGGACAACCGGCACAAACCGAAATGTCGCAGGATCCATGCAGGATCCTCGGCTGTGGCAGGGCCCAGCGCGGTCCGCAGACCACAACTGCACAAGGAGAAATAAGCAGCATGGCAAAGCGCAGCAAAGCATATGAGGCAGCAGCCGCCAAGATCGACGCGGAGAACTTCTACGCGCCGTTCGAGGCAGTAACGCTCGCCAAGGACACCAACCCGTCCAAGTTCGACGCCACCGTTGAGGTTGCCTTCCGCCTGGGCGTTGACCCTCGCAAGGCTGACCAGATGGTCCGCGGCACCGTTATCCTGCCCCACGGCACCGGTAAGGTCTCCCGCGTCCTGGTCTTCGCAACGGGCGACAAGGCTGAGGCAGCAATCGCTGCCGGCGCCGACTTCGTTGGTTCCGATGACCTGATCGAAAAGATCGCAGCCGGCTGGACCGATTTCGATGCAGCCGTTGCCACCCCTGACCTCATGGGCAAGGTTGGCCGTCTTGGTAAGGTCCTGGGTCCCCGTAACCTGATGCCGAACCCGAAGACCGGCACCGTGACCGCAGACGTCGCCAAGGCTGTCAACGACATCAAGGGTGGCAAGATCGACTTCCGCGTCGACAAGCACTCGAACCTGCACTTCATCATCGGCAAGGTTTCGTTCGACGCCATCAAGCTGGCCGAGAACTACGCAGCTGCACTGGAAGAGGTGCTTCGTTTGAAGCCGTCCGCTTCCAAGGGCCGCTACATCCAGAAGGCCACCGTGGCCACCACGTTCGGTCCCGGCATCGCCGTCGACCCCAACGTCACGAAGGTCCTGACCGAGGTCTAGTCCTCAGCAGTACCTCCGCCGGTCTATTCCGGCACACCGAAGGACCGTCCGGCACTGCGCCGGGCGGTCCTTTGGTTTAACCCCACCAAACCGTGCAGATCGTTAGGCTTGGGGCATGACCGGTCAGCAGTTGATGATCACCGCAGTCGCCATTCCTTCAGCGCTCGACGCCGGGACGGACCACAGTGCCGTCGGCACCGTCGGCGTAATGGACTTCCATGAGTGCCAAGCCTTGCGCGAGCAGCATGAGCTGGATAAATGGGGAGACTTGGACCGCTGCCCCACAGCCATGGAGAGCCTGGAATACTGGCGAGGCAATAAGTACGAAGATCGCCGGCTTTTCATCGCACGGCTGGGCCAGCAGACGGTGGGAACCTGCTCCGTAACCCTGCCCCTGCGTGAAAACACGTCCACCGCAGGGATCCTGGTGGACGTGTCGGCACGCTTCCGGCGGCTGGGATTGGGCCGCCGGCTGTTGGCGCATGCCGAGGCTGTGGCCGCCGACGCTGGGCGCACTTCCCTGGATGCCTACTGCGAGCTGCCCGCCGGGACGGTGGAGAATGCGGTCCGGCTCATCCCCGCCAAATCGGGAGCGGGTGGGCTCCCCGCAGATGATCCTGCCGTCGCCTTTGCGGCCCGTGCTGGTTACGAACTCGAGCAGGTGGAGAGGGCCAGTCGGCTTACGGTGCCAGTCCCGGCGAACCAACTCGATGGACTGGAGTTGGAGGCGTCTTCACGGGCCACCGGCTACACCCTGGTGGGCTGGTCTGATCGCTGTCCTGACGAACTCGTGGCTGAATACGCAGTCCTCAAGAACCGGATGAGCACGGATGTCCCTATTGCCGGCCTGGACTGGGAAGCTGAGGACTGGGACCCAGCCAGGGTCCGGCAGGAGGAGCAGTCGAGCAGCCGCGGCGGCGTGCAGAGCCAGGTCGCGGCGGCGCTGCACAGGCCTACCGGCAAGCTGGTGGCCTACACGGTCCTAAACTGGCGGCCGGGCATTCCTGCGAGCATTGCCCAGCAGGACACGCTGGTCTCGTCCGAGCACCGCGGCAAGAGGCTGGGATTGCTGATTAAGACGGCGAACCTGCGGGCGGCCCAGCATCGGTGGCCCGCGGCGCGTTCGGTGCTGACATGGAACGCTGTGGAAAACCGGCATATGCTGGCGATAAATAATGTGCTTGGATTCAAACCTGCTGGTTATGAGGGCGAATGGCAGAAACGGCTGGGATGACGCACCTGATGGCAGAAGACGTACGGATCGAGCAGCTGTGGATCCCGGATACCTTGGACGCGCCTGACGCAACGGATTTTCTGGCTGCCGTCGAGGTGGGCCGCAAAGTCCGGATGCAGACCTGGGGCAGTGATGACCTCGCTTACACGCCGCTGGAGAAGCTCCTGGAGCTGGCCGATCCCTATGAGCGCCAGATCATCCTGGTGGCCAAGGCCGGGGACCAGATCATCGGTACGGTGGACATTGCCCTGCCGCTGACTGACAACCTGGACATGGCGGAGTTCACGCTGGACATCCTGCCGGAATTCCAGCGCCAGGGGGTGGGCCGCAAGCTGCTCCTCGCGGCCGAACACCTGGCGCGCAGCGAGGGCCGCACCTTGATCCTTGTTGACACCAACCATCCCGGCGCGTCCCTGCACGAGTTCGAGGCTGCCCAGCTGGTGCCGGGTTCAGGCCAGGGCTTTGTGCCGCTGGAGAGCCGGGAAGTCGAATTCGCGCGCCGGACGGGCTACACGCTGCAGCACATCGAACAGTTCAGCGCCTGTGCACTGCCTCTGGACACCAAACTCGTGGCCGATCTCCAGGCCGAGGCCGATGAAGCCAACAACGCGCGGTACCGGCTCCATCACTGGACTGACCGCTGCCCGGATGAGTGGCTGGAAGCCGTGGCCGTGCTCGAGAACCAGGCGGGCGCCGACGTCGATCCTTCCCTGGAGACCCCCGTAGAGCAGGACATGGTGTTCGACGGCGGCATCCTCCGCGGGGCGGAAGAGGTCACCATCGCGCAGGGGAGGCGGACGGTGGTCACCGCCGTTGAGCATCTGGCCACCGGGGCACTGGTGGGTCTGACCACTATCAGCGTACTGGCCCACCGGCCCGATGTGGTGTTCCAGGACGACACCCTGGTCCTGCAGGAGCACCGCGGGAACAAGCTGGGGCTGCTGATTAAGGTGGCCAACATGGAGCGGCTCACCGAGCAGTTCCCCGACGCCCGGGTGATCTACACCTGGAACGCGCCGGAGAACAGGTACCTGTTGACGGTCAACCAGCAGCTGGGCTTCACCACGGCCGGCGTGACCGGCATCTGGCAAAAACAGCTCCCATACCTGGGCACCAGTAAGAGCTGAGGCCGATTTGGTGGTCCGGCGGCCCGTCCCGTAAGCTTGAACTACCAAAGACCGTCGGTTGTTGGAAATCCATTCTCCTGAACGCAGCTCAACTCTGCAGTTGTGTGCGGGAGGCCAAATGTATTTCTGGACGAAGGACCCTGAACATAGGGCGGCCGGCGCAGGTGAACGAAGCAACGCTCCACAGTGAAAGCCGTGTCGAGCCAAGCCCCGTGCATCTGCGCGGGGCGTTTTTTAGTTTTAGCTCATCTGAGCGGGGACCGTCGCATACCGGCACTATCCCCGGAAGGAGGGTTATGGCAACGCCTACAAAGGTTTCAGCAGTAGCTGAGATCACTAACGATTTCAAGGAATCGAACGCCGCTGTCCTGACCGAATACCGTGGGCTCACCGTTGCACAGCTCAAGCAGCTGCGTGTTTCTCTCGGCCAGGACACCAAGTTCTCGGTCGTCAAGAACACCCTGACCGCAATTGCAGCCAAGGAAGCTGGTGTCGAAGCATTCAACGACCAGCTCTCCGGCCCCACTGCAATCGCGTTCATCAAGGGTGACGCAGTTGCCGCTGCCAAGAGCCTGACGGATTTTGCCAAGGCCAACAAGCAGCTGGTCATCAAGACCGGTTACTTCGAGGGCAAGGCACTGAACGCGAGCGAAGTCGCTGCCCTGGCAGCACTCGAGTCCCGCGAGCTGCAGCTCGCAAAGGTTGCAGGCATCCTCAAGGCTCCTGCCGCCGCCGCTGCACGCACCATTGACGCACTGCGCCTCAAGCTCGAAGAAGCGAACGGTTCACCGGCAGCAGCCGAGGCTCCCGCCGCGGAAGAAGCTCCGGCCGCAGACGAAGCCCCCGAAGCAGCTGCTGAGGCTCCCGCCGAAGCACCCGCTGCCGAAGAGAACTAGTTCTTCTTCACCCACCAGACTCCGGTGTGAAGGCAATGGCCCAGGCCGCCAAGCACCACCTATAGGAAGGACGCCACACCATGGCGAAGCTCACCAACGAAGAGCTCATTGAAGCTTTCAAGGAACTGACCATCATCGAGCTCTCCGAGTTCGTCAAGCTCTTCGAAGAGACCTTCGAAGTTACTGCAGCTGCAGTTGCTGTTGCTGGCCCCGCCGGTGGCGGCGCAGCTGAAGAAGCTGAAGAGCAGACTGAATTCGACGTTATCCTCGAATCAGCTGGCGAAAAGAAGATCGCAGTGATCAAGGAAGTTCGCGCAATCACTTCCCTGGGTCTGAAGGAAGCTAAGGACGTTGTTGACAGCGCTCCGAAGGCTGTTCTCGAAGGCGTCACGAAGGAAGCTGCCGAGAAGGCAGTGGAGCAGCTCCAGGCTGCCGGCGCAACCGTTACCCTCAAGTAACTCACGCCCCTTCACGGAAACCCCGTCCACTTCGGTGGGCGGGGTTTCCTGCATTTAACCCAACGCGGAGTCACTTACGGCCCATGAAGTGCCCACTGATGGGCCGTAAGTGACCCCGCGTTGCTAGTTGGGTTCGGAGATATCGGCGACGACGGCGCCCAGTGCCGCGGTGAGGGCGTCGGCGTCCACAAACGCGCTGTAGCCGTGTTCACCGGCACCCATGGAGATGCGGCGGCCGGCAATGGTGACGTCCGCGTACACCGGCCAGGCGGTGGTGCTACCGAGCGGAGTGATGGTGCCCCGTTCGTAGCCGGTAGCACCAAGGGCCACGTCCGCGGGCGGCAATGAGAGTTTGTTGACGCCCACCAGGGTCCGCAGTTTTGGCCAGGAGATTTGCCGGTCACCCGGAATCAGCGCGAACAGGAACGTTCCGTCCTTGTGTTTGACCACCAGGGACTTCACGATCTCCGCAGGCGTGATGCCCAGGATCCCGGCAGCCTCCTCGAGGCTCCGCGCGGCGAGGCGCTCCACAATCTGCACGGGCAGGCCGCGCGCGGCGGCGTCAGCAAGGAAGCGCTGACGTCCGACGGCGGCACTTCCGTTGCCGGCCTGCCCCACCATCAGTCCCTGCTGGCCATCAGTCGCGGTACAGCAGCAGGGCTTCACCCTGACCGCCGCCGCCGCACAGGGAGACCGCGGCCTTGCCGCTGCCACGCCGTTTGAGTTCGTGGGCCGCGTGCAGCGCCAACCGCGCACCGGACGCCCCGATCGGGTGGCCGAGCGCAATGGCGCCGCCGTGGATGTTGCACTTTTCCAGCGGGTAGTCCAGGTCCTTCAGCGACTGCACTGCGACCGAACCGAATGCTTCGTTAATTTCGATGAAGTCCAGGTCGGCGGTGCTCCATTCTGCCCGCTGCAGTGCGTTCTTGATGGCGTGGGATGGCTGCGAATGCAGGGAGTTGTCCGGACCGGCAACCTGGCCGGGCTTTCCCACCACAGCTAGGTATTCCAGGCCGTTCTCCTCCGCGAACCGGCGCGATGCCAGCACAAGGGCGGAGGCGCCGTCGGACAGGGGAGAGGAGTTGCCGGCCGTGATGGTTCCGTCGCTGACGAAGGCTGCCCGCAGCCCGGACAAGGACTCGATGGATGTGTTCGGGCGAACGCCTTCGTCGGTGTCCACAACTACGGGATCTCCTCTGCGCTGTTTGACGCTGATGGGTGCGATCTCGTCGTCGAAGACGCCGTTCTTCGCCGCCAGCGCCGCGCGCTGGTGCGATTGGGCGGCAACGTTGTCCTGCGAGGTCCGGTCAATGCCCAGCGTCAGGTTCTTGGTTTCGGTGGACAGCCCCATCGACTGGCCATCGAACGCATCCGTGAGTCCGTCGTGCGCCGCTACATCCAGCGCCTGGATGGCGCCGTAGGTCCAGCCCTGGCGCGAACCCGGCAGGAGGTGGGGCGCGCGGGACATGGATTCCTGGCCACCGGCCACCACCACGGTGGCGTCGCCGCTGCGGATCATCCGGGCGGCGTCGATCACGGCGGTCAGCCCGGACAGGCACACCTTGTTGATGGTGAGAGTGGGAACATTCCAGCCGATCCCTGCGCCAATGGCGCTCTGGCGGGCGGGGTTCTGCCCGGCACCGGCCTGCAGGACCTGGCCCATGATGACGGCATCCACCTGGCCGGCCTGCACGCCGCTCGCGGCAATCGCGGCCCTGATCGCGTGCGCTCCGAGTTCGACGGCGGTGAAGCTCGCCAGTTGCCCGTTGAGCCGGCCCTGCGGCGTGCGCGCACCAGCCAGGATAACAACGTCAGTATTGTCGTTGGAGTTGCCCATTGTGATCTCTTCCGCTCTGAATCGATGTACTTCCAAGGCTACCGTGAGTCATGTCACCCACTAATCCAAACGCCGAACGGGCACCGCTGATTCCAGTCGTGCCGGCCGCGGCCCGTAGGGGAGAACTACCCATCCGACGGATGTGCGCGTGATCGCGGCGGTGCGTAGGGTGGACGGCGAAGACGAATGCATCAGAGCAACAAAAAAATCAGGGCAAAGCAACAACAGGGAGCAGCATCTTGAAGAAAATCGTCGCCGCGGCAGCCATAGCCAGCCTCGCCGGGCTCACCGCCTGCAGCGTTGCCACTCCTGCGCCTGCCAGCTCTTCATCAACAGCAACCCCCACTGCGTCCACTTCCGCGCCCTCCACCGCGTCGCCGTCGCGCTCTTCCAGTCCGTCGGCCGGCCCCCAGGCCGGGGGCGCTAAGGGAGCCTGCGAGACGTTCAACTCGCTCTACGCCGAGTACAGGACCATCCGGGACGATTCCAATGCCTACGAGGACATCTACTTTGCCGCGCAGGACGCCAAGGAAACAGTGTCCGGGAACCTGGTGGGACTGTTTACCTCGCTCAGCGTCCTGGCCCTTGACCACTCATCGGCAGTTAAAAAGGGAGCCGCGCCCGAGCAGGAATCAAAGGACGCCGTGCGTGACGCCGTGTTCGCCAACGCCGGCGAATGCACAGCAGCAGGCGTTACGCTGCACCTCTGACGCCTCTTCCGGTGCAAAAAATAGGTGCTTGCAATAAGTCCGGTTGTGGGGTAGACACGTAATTGGTTTTGCCGTATCGTAGATATTTGCGTCTTCCCTGTTTACCTTCAGCCTTCATATAGCGGTGGGCTTTGCCTGGCAGCTGACCATCAACGTGCCGTCAACAACGTCATTGTATGGAAAGCCCCGGCCCGGGTCATATAGCGGAACCGGATGGTAGCACTGCGGAGTCATTCCGCAGGGTGCACAGCGGGGGAGATCTGAAAACGCCTGAAGGTCTGTGGAAGGATCCCTCTTGGTCGCCTCGAGCACCTCTAATGTAAATAACACTGCCACCGCTATCGAATCAAACAGCACTGATGGTGCCACGCGCCGGCTGTCATTCGCAAAGATTCACGAACCGCTGGACGTTCCGAATCTCCTTGCCCTGCAGACGGACAGCTTCGACTGGCTGGTCGGAAACGAACGCTGGCAGGCGCGCGTAGCGAAGGCCGTCGAAGAAAACGATCTCAGCGTCGCCACCTCGTCCGGGCTGTCGGACATCTTTGAAGAGATCTCCCCGATCGAGGACTTCCAGGGCACCATGTCCCTGAGCTTCTCCGATCCGGAGTTCGCTGACCCGAAGTACACCATGGCCGAGTGCAAGGACCGGGACGCAACGTACTCGGCACCGCTGTACGTCAAGGCCGAGTTCATGAACAACAACACGGGCGAAATCAAGCAGCAGACCGTGTTCATGGGCGACTTCCCCCTCATGACGGAGAAGGGCACGTTCGTCGTCAACGGCACCGAGCGTGTGGTCGTCTCCCAGCTGGTCCGTTCACCGGGCGCCTACTTTGAGCGCACCGCCGACAAGACCAGTGATAAGGACATCTTCACTGCCAAGATCATCCCGTCCCGCGGTGCATGGTTTGAACTCGAGATCGACAAGCGCGACCAGGTCGGCGTTCGCCTCGACCGTAAGCGCAAGCAGTCCGTCACTGTTCTGCTGAAGGCCCTGGGCTGGACCGAAGGCCAGATCCTCGAAGAGTTCGGCCAGTACGACTCCATGCGCGCAACGCTGGAGAAGGACGCCACCGAGACCCGCGAAGACGCGTTGCTGGACATCTACCGGAAGCTGCGACCGGGCGAGCCGCCCACAGTCGAGGCTGCCCAGTCCCTCCTGGACAACCTGTACTTCAACTCCAAGCGCTACGATCTGGCCAAGGTTGGCCGTTACAAGATCAACCGCAAGCTTGGCATCGACCGCTCCCTTGGCGACAAGGAAGCTTCGGTCCTGCACGTTGAAGACATCGTGGCCATGATCAAGTTCCTGGTTGCCCTGCACGCCGGCGAGAAGACCCTCACGGGCAAGCGTGACGGCCAGGACCACGAGCTGCGCGTCGATATCGATGATATCGATCACTTCGGCAACCGTCGTATCCGCGCCGTCGGCGAGCTCATCGAGAACCAGGTCCGCACCGGCCTGTCCCGTATGGAGCGCGTTGTCCGCGAGCGGATGACCACCCAGGACGTCGAGGCAATCACGCCGCAGACATTGATCAACATCCGCCCTGTTGTTGCAGCCATCAAGGAGTTCTTCGGAACGTCCCAGCTGTCGCAGTTCATGGACCAGAACAACCCGCTGTCGGGTCTGACCCACAAGCGCCGTCTGTCCGCGCTTGGCCCGGGTGGTCTGTCCCGTGACCGCGCAGGCATGGAAGTTCGAGACGTTCACCCGTCCCACTACGGACGTATGTGCCCCATCGAAACCCCTGAAGGCCCGAACATTGGTCTGATCGGTTCGCTGGCATCCTACGGCCGCATCAACCCGTTCGGCTTCATCGAGACTCCTTACCGTCTCGTCGCTGAAGGCGTTGTCTCCGATGAGGTCCAGTACCTCACGGCCGACGACGAGGCAGAGGTCCTGATCGCTCAGGCCAACGCTCCGCTGGATGAGAACAAGAAGTTCGCCGAAGAGACCGTCCTGGTCCGCGCCCGTGGTGGTGGAGGCGAGCCTGTGCTGGTTCCCGCCGGCGAGGTCGAGTTCATGGACGTTTCCCCGCGCCAGATGGTGTCCGTGGCTACGGCACTGATCCCGTTCCTCGAGCATGACGATGCTAACCGCGCACTCATGGGTGCCAACATGCAGCGCCAGGCCGTGCCGCTGGTCCGTTCCGAAGCCCCGTTCGTGGGCACCGGCATGGAGCGCGCCGCCGCCGTCGACGCCGGTGATGTCACCATCGCGAAGAAGGCCGGTGTGGTTACCGAGGTTTCCGCTGAGCTCGTCATCATGCTCAACGACGACGGTACGGAAACCAACTACCGCATCAACAAGTTCGCACGCTCCAACCAGGGCAACTGCTACAACAACCGTGTCCTGGTTAACGAAGGCCAGCGCCTCGAGGTCGGCGGCATCATCGCCGACGGTCCGGCAACGGACCAGGGCGAACTCGCCCTCGGTAAGAACCTGCTCGTGGCATTCATGTCATGGGAAGGCCACAACTTCGAGGACGCCATTATCCTCTCGCAGCGCATTGTTGCCGAGGACGTTCTTTCCTCCATCCACATCGAGGAGCACGAGATCGATGCCCGCGACACCAAGCTTGGTGCCGAGGAAATCACCCGTGACATCCCCAACGTGTCCGAGGAAGTCCTGGCAGGGTTGGACGAGCGCGGCATCATCCACATCGGTGCCGAAGTTGAAGCCGGCGACATCCTGGTCGGAAAGGTCACCCCGAAGGGTGAAACCGAGCTGACCCCGGAAGAGCGCCTGCTGCGTGCCATCTTCGGTGAGAAGTCCCGCGAAGTGCGCGACACCTCCCTGAAGGTTCCGCACGGCGAGTCCGGCACCGTGATCGGCGTCCGCGTCTTCGACCGCGACAACGACGACGAACTGCCCCCGGGCGTGAACCAGCTGGTGCGCGTCTACGTGGCCGCCAAGCGCAAGATCACCGACGGCGACAAGCTCGCCGGCCGTCACGGCAACAAGGGTGTTATCTCCAAGATCCTCCCGATCGAGGACATGCCCTTCCTTGCAGACGGTACCCCCGTGGATATCGTCCTGAACCCGCTGGGTGTTCCGGGCCGTATGAACGTCGGCCAGGTGCTGGAAACGCACCTCGGCTGGGTTGCCAAGACCGGTTGGAAGATCGAGGGTGAGCCCGAGTGGATGAAGCAGCTGCCGAACCTGCCGCGCGAGAGTGGCTCAACCACTGTTGCGACGCCTGTGTTCGATGGCGCCCGTGAAGAGGAAATCACGGGTCTGCTGGACTCCACCAACGTCACCCGCGACGGCGACCGCCTGATCAACTCCTCAGGCAAGACCCGCCTCTTCGACGGCCGCTCCGGCGAGCCGTTCCCGGATCCGATCTCGGTCGGCTACATGTACATCCTGAAGCTCCACCACCTGGTGGACGACAAGATCCACGCCCGTTCCACTGGCCCGTACTCCATGATCACGCAGCAGCCGCTGGGTGGTAAGGCACAGTTCGGTGGCCAGCGCTTCGGTGAGATGGAAGTGTGGGCGCTGGAAGCTTATGGCGCCGCGTACACACTCCAGGAACTCCTCACCATCAAGTCGGATGATATCCACGGTCGTGTCAAGGTCTACGAAGCAATCGTCAAGGGCGAGAACATCCCCGAGCCGGGCGTTCCTGAGTCCTTCAAGGTCTTGATCAAGGAAATGCAGTCGCTGTGCCTGAACGTGGAAGTACTCTCCACGGACGGAACCACAATTGAAATGCGTGACTCTGATGACGCAGTCTTCACGGCTGCGGAAGAACTGGGCATCGATCTGTCTCGTGCAGAGCCCAGTTCCGTAGAAGAGGTTTAGCAGGGGACTTACCGGGAAAAGCAAGCGGCCCCGCCGTGCTGACTTTCCCGGTAAGTCACCTCCCTCTTCCCGTAACCAAGACTTCAGAATTTAGAGAACAAGAGAGAACAGGGACCATATGTCCAGCGAATCCTCCTTCGGCCTCATGCAGATCGGCCTTGCCACCGCGGATGACATCCGTGGCTGGTCTTACGGCGAGGTTAAGAAGCCGGAAACCATCAACTACCGCACGCTCAAGCCCGAGAAGGACGGCCTCTTCTGCGAGAAGATCTTCGGCCCTTCCCGTGACTGGGAATGCTACTGCGGTAAGTACAAGCGCGTGCGCTTCAAGGGCATCATTTGCGAGCGGTGTGGCGTTGAAGTCACCCGTGCAAAGGTCCGCCGTGAGCGCATGGGCCACATCGAGCTGGCCGCCCCGGTCACGCACATCTGGTATTTCAAGGGTGTTCCGTCCCGTCTGGGCTACCTCCTTGACCTGGCACCGAAGGACCTCGAAAAGGTCATCTACTTCGCTGCCTACATGATCACCAGCGTCGACGCCGACAGCCGCCACGAAGAACTGCCCAACCTGCAGGTTGAGCACGACATCGAGAAGAAGCAGCTGATCGACAACCGCGACTCCGACATCGCCACGATCGCCCGTGACCTCGAAAACGAGATCGCGCGCCTCGAAGGTGAAGGTGCCAAGGCTGCCGACAAGAAGAAGGCCCGCGACTCCGCGGACCGTCAGATGGCTAACGTGCGTAAGCGTGCCGACGCCGAGATCGAACGTCTCGAGCAGGTCTGGGACCGTTTCAAGAACCTCAAGGTCGCAGACCTCGAAGGCGACGAAGGCCTCTACCGCGAGCTGCGCGACCGCTACGGCATGTACTTCGAAGGCTCCATGGGTGCCGAAGCTATCAAGAAGCGTCTTGAGAACTTCGACATGCAGGCCGAGTCTGACCTGCTGCGCGACATCATTGCCAACGGCAAGGGCCAGCGCAAGACCCGCGCCCTGAAGCGACTGAAGGTGGTCAACGCGTTCCTGACCACCAACAACAGCCCGCTGGGCATGGTGCTGGACGCCGTTCCGGTGATCCCGCCGGAACTGCGCCCGATGGTCCAGCTGGACGGTGGCCGCTTCGCGACCTCCGACCTCAACGACCTCTACCGTCGTGTGATCAACCGCAACAACCGCCTCAAGCGCCTGCTTGATCTCGGTGCCCCGGAGATCATCGTCAACAACGAGAAGCGTATGCTTCAGGAAGCTGTTGACAGCCTCTTCGACAACGGCCGTCGCGGCCGTCCGGTCACGGGTCCTGGCAACCGTCCGCTGAAGTCCCTGAGCGACATGCTCAAGGGCAAGCAGGGTCGTTTCCGCCAGAACCTCCTCGGCAAGCGCGTTGACTACTCCGGCCGTTCGGTCATCGTCGTCGGCCCGCAGCTGAAGCTGCACCAGTGTGGTCTGCCCAAGCAGATGGCACTGGAGCTCTTCAAGCCGTTCGTGATGAAGCGACTGGTTGACCTCAACCACGCACAGAACATCAAGTCGGCCAAGCGCATGGTCGAGCGTTACCGTCCGCAGGTCTGGGACGTGCTGGAAGAGATCATCACCGAACACCCGGTGCTGCTCAACCGTGCACCCACCCTGCACCGCCTTGGCATCCAGGCGTTCGAACCGCAGCTTGTTGAAGGCAAGGCAATCCAGCTCCACCCGCTGGTTTGTGGCGCCTTCAACGCTGACTTCGACGGCGACCAGATGGCAGTCCACCTGCCGCTGAGCCCCGAGGCCCAGGCTGAGGCACGCATCCTGATGCTGTCCTCGAACAACATCCTAAAGCCGTCCGACGGCCGCCCGGTCACCCTGCCTTCGCAGGATATGATCATCGGTCTCTACCACCTGACCACCAAGCGTGTCGGCTCAGCTGGCGAAGGCCGCGTCTTCTCCTCGGTTTCCGAAGCCATCATGGCCTACGACCTCCGCGAGCTGCACTTGAACTCGCAGGTCAGGATCCGTCTCGAAGGCTTCGTTCCGTACGCGGGCTGGGAAGCTCCGGAAGGCTGGGAAGCCGGCCAGCCGGTGATCGTCCAGACCTCCCTTGGACAGGTCATCTTCAACCAGACGTTGCCGGCGGATTACCCGTGGGTTGAGAACGTTGCGGACAAGGGCGAACTGTCCACGATCGTCAACGATCTCGCCGAGCGCTACCCGAAGGTGGTCACGGCGGCAACGCTGGACAACCTGAAGGACGCCGGTTTCTACTGGGCCACCCGGTCAGGCGTTACCGTCGCCATCTCGGACATCGAGGTACCCAAGGACAAGCCGCGGATCCTCGCCGGCTACGAAACCATGGCTGCCAAGATCCAGGGCCAGTACGACAAGGGCCTGATTGACGACGACGAGCGTCGCCAGGAACTGATCGAGATCTGGAACAAGGCAACCAACGAGATCGCCCAGGTAATGCGTGACAACCTGTCGCCGATGAACACCATCAACCGCATGGTGTCCTCCGGTGCACGTGGTAACTGGATGCAGGTCCGTCAGATCGCGGGTATCCGTGGCCTGGTGGCCAACCCCAAGGGTGAAATCATCCCGCGTCCCATCAAGTCCTCGTACCGCGAGGGCCTGTCGGTGCTGGAATACTTCATCGCCACGCACGGTGCCCGTAAGGGTCTGGCTGACACTGCGCTGCGTACCGCCAACTCGGGTTACCTGACCCGTCGTCTGGTGGACGTGTCGCAGGACGTCATCGTCCGCGAAGAGGACTGCGGCACCGAACGCGGCCTGGTCACGGCAATCGCCGTGCCGGACGCCAACGGCGAGCTGGTCCTGGACGAGAACGTCGAGAACAGCGCCTACGCCCGCACGCTCGCTGTTGATGTTGTGGACTCCAAGGGCAATGTCCTTGCAGCCGGCGGCACCGACTGCGGCGACGTCGTGATCGCTGAACTGTTCGCAGCCGGCATCACCGAGGTCAAGGTCCGCTCCGTACTCACCTGTGAGTCCAGCGTCGGCACCTGCGCCCTGTGCTACGGCCGTTCACTGGCCACGGGCAAGACCGTGGACATCGGCGAGGCTGTCGGCATCATCGCCGCACAGTCCATCGGTGAGCCCGGTACCCAGCTGACCATGCGTACGTTCCACACCGGTGGTGCTGTGTCCGCCAGCGGTGGAGACGACATCACCCAGGGTCTGCCCCGTATCCAGGAGCTCTTCGAAGCCCGTACTCCGAAGGGTGTCGCGCCGATTGCTGAAGCAGCCGGCCGAATCGCCATCGAAGAGTCCGAGCGTCAGATGCGCCTGGTCATCACCCCGGATGACGGCTCTGAAGAGATCGCTTACCCGGTGCTGCGCCGTTCACGCCTCCTCATCGAGGATGGCGAGCACGTCACAGTAGGCCAGAAGCTCATCAACGGTCCGGTGGATCCGAAGCAGGTTCTGCGCATCATGGGTCCCCGTGCCGCGCAGAAGTTCCTGGTGGACGAGGTCCAGGGCGTGTACCGCAGCCAGGGCATCGGTATCCACGACAAGCACGTCGAGGTTATCGTCCGCCAGATGCTGCGCCGCGTCACGGTCATCGAGTCCGGCGAATCGGATCTGCTCCCCGGCGAGCTCGCCGAGCGCAGCCGCTTCGAGGACGCCAACCGCCGCGTTGTGTCCGAGGGCAAGACTCCGGCTTCCGGACGTCCTGAACTCATGGGCATCACCAAGGCGTCCCTGGCCACCGAGTCCTGGCTGTCGGCAGCTTCCTTCCAGGAGACCACCCGCGTCCTGACGCAGGCGGCCATGGAAGGCAAGAGCGACCCGCTGCTCGGCCTCAAGGAGAACGTCATCATCGGTAAGCTGATCCCGGCAGGCACGGGTCTCCCGCGCTACACCGAGGTCACCGTGGAGCCCACTGAAGAAGCCAAGGCCAACCTGTTCACCGGCCCCAGCGCGTTCAGTGACTTCTCGTACGACTCCCTGGGCGGCGACGGAGCTCCCGAGTTCCACGCCATCCCGCTGGATGACTACGATCTCGGCAACGATTTCCGCTAGTCGATTGCGTTGAAAGGCCCCGCTTCCACTCCGTGGAGGCGGGGCCTTTCCTCTATACCCGTTTAAAGGCCCGGGTCCAGCCGTGCTAAACTTTGTGTAATTGTTCTGTGTGGCAGTGGATGAAGGCCGCCGCAGCATCATTTTGGTTTTGTTCTCATGATGCTGGGTGGAGCTTGTTTCCGGGTTGCGGGTAAGGTGCGCAACGAATGCCACGCTTTTGCACGCCTGCGCAAGCTTCCAGAGCCGCAGCTGCAAGGAACAACGCCAAAACCATTGTGCTCAGGCTGGCGCCTGAGCGTGAAGGTAGAGATCCAACCAACGGAGAACACGAGAGTGCCTACGATTAACCAGCTGGTCCGCAAGGGCCGCACGCCTAAGGTCAAAAAGACCAAGGCTCCCGCGCTTAACGGCAGCCCGATGCGCCGCGGTGTTTGCACCCGCGTTTACACCACCACCCCCAAGAAGCCGAACTCGGCTCTTCGTAAGGTTGCACGCGTGCGCCTCAACGGTGGCGTTGAAGTTACCGCTTACATCCCCGGTGTAGGCCACAACCTGCAGGAGCACTCCATTGTGCTCGTTCGCGGCGGTCGCGTGAAGGACCTCCCCGGTGTCCGTTACAAGATCGTCCGTGGCGCCCTCGATACCCAGGGTGTGAAGAACCGTAAGCAGGCCCGCAGCCGCTACGGCGCAAAGATGGAGAAGAAGTAATATGCCTCGCAAGGGTCCGGCCCCCAAGCGGCCGCTCGTACTAGATCCCGTTTACGGCTCCCCGCTGGTCACCCAGCTGATCAACAAGGTGCTGGTTGACGGTAAGAAGTCCACCGCAGAGCGCATTGTTTACGGTGCCCTCGAAGGCGCCCGCGCCAAGTCCGGCGGCGACCCCGTAGCAGCCCTCAAGAAGGCCATGGAGAACGTCAAGCCTTCCCTCGAGGTCCGCTCACGCCGCGTTGGTGGCGCTACCTACCAGGTTCCGGTTGAGGTCAAGCCGGGCCGCTCCACCGCCCTCGCCTTGCGTTGGCTGGTTGGCTACTCCAAGGCCCGCCGTGAAAAGACCATGACCGAGCGTCTCCAGAACGAAATCCTGGATGCCTCCAACGGTCTCGGTGCCGCTGTGAAGCGTCGCGAAGACACCCACAAGATGGCCGAGTCCAACAAGGCCTTCGCACACTACCGCTGGTAATACTTCCCGGACGCCGCCGGCTCGACTGAGCCGGCGGCGAACGCGTAGTCCATCCGAAAGGGAGACACCGTGGCACAGGACGTGCTTACAGACCTTAGTAAGGTCCGCAACATCGGCATCATGGCTCACATCGATGCCGGCAAGACCACCACCACCGAGCGCATTCTGTTCTACACAGGTGTGAACCACAAGATCGGCGAAACGCACGACGGCGCTTCGACGACTGACTGGATGGAACAGGAAAAGGAACGCGGCATCACCATCACGTCTGCCGCCGTGACCTGCTTCTGGGACAACAACCAGATCAACATCATTGACACCCCCGGCCACGTTGACTTCACCGTCGAGGTTGAGCGCTCACTGCGCGTCCTCGACGGCGCCGTTGCCGTGTTCGATGGTAAAGAAGGTGTCGAGCCTCAGTCTGAGACCGTTTGGCGCCAGGCTGACAAGTACAACGTTCCGCGCATCTGCTTCGTCAACAAGATGGACAAGCTCGGTGCTGACTTCTACTACACGGTAGATACCATCATCAGCCGCCTCGGTGCCAAGCCGCTTGTTATGCAGCTGCCGATCGGTGCCGAGAACGACTTCGTCGGCGTTGTCGACATCCTGGAAATGCGCGCGCTGGTCTGGCCGGGCGACTCCAAGGGTGACGTCACCATGGGTGCCAAATACGAGGTCCAGGAGATCCCTGCGGATCTGCTGGAGAAGGCCAAGGAATACCGGGCAGCCCTCGTTGAGACGGTGGCTGACGCTACCGAAGAGCTCATGGAGAAGTACCTTGAGGGTGAAGAACTCACCGTCGAGGAGCTCAAGGCCGGCATCCGCAAGATGACGATCAACTCTGAGCTCTACCCGGTTTTCTGTGGCTCCGCGTTCAAGAACCGCGGCGTTCAGCCGATGCTTGACGCCGTGGTTGACTACCTGCCGAACCCGCTCGACGTCCCGCCGATGATCGGCCACGATCCTCGGGACGAAGAGAAGGAACTCACGCGCGCACCTTCCTCCGAGGAGCCGTTCTCTGCTCTGGCGTTCAAGATTGCCGCGCACCCGTTCTTCGGCCAGCTCACCTTCATCCGCGTGTACTCCGGTCACGTCGAAGCAGGTGCTCAGGTGGTCAACTCCACCAAGGGCAAGAAGGAGCGCATCGGCAAGCTGTTCCAGATGCACGCCAACAAGGAAATGCCTGTTGAGGGCGCTACCGCCGGCCACATCTACGCAGCGATCGGGCTGAAGGACACCACCACGGGCGACACCCTGTGTGACTCCGCCAACCAGATCGTCCTCGAGTCCATGAGCTTCCCGGAGCCCGTGATCTCGGTTGCCATCGAACCGAACACCAAGGGTGACCAGGAGAAACTCTCACTGGCTATCCAGAAGCTCTCCGCTGAGGACCCGACCTTCCAGGTCTCCCTCAACGAAGACACCGGTCAGACCATCATCGCCGGCATGGGCGAGCTCCACCTGGATATCCTGGTGGACCGCATGCGCCGCGAATTCAAGGTCGAGGCCAACGTCGGCAAGCCGCAGGTCGCATACCGCGAAACCATCAAGAATGTTGTTGCGCGTCACGACTACACGCACAAGAAGCAGACCGGTGGTTCGGGTCAGTTCGCGAAGATCCAGATTGCCATTGGGCCGCTGGACACTTCCGAGGGCGAGCTCTACGAGTTCGAGAACAAGGTCACCGGTGGCCGTATTCCGCGCGAATACATCCCGTCGGTTGACGCCGGTATCCAGGATGCACTGAACGACGGCGTCCTGGCCGGTTACCCGGTTGTTGGCATCAAGGCGACGCTGATTGACGGCGCTTACCACGATGTTGACTCTTCGGAAATGGCGTTCAAGATCGCCGGCCGTATGGCTTTCAAGGAAGCCGCACGCAAGGCGAACCCCATCCTGCTCGAACCGCTGATGGATGTAGAGGTCCGCACCCCTGAGGAATACATGGGTGAAGTAATCGGTGACCTCAACTCCCGCCGTGGCCAGATGCAGTCCATGGAAGATGCACAGGGTGTCAAGGTAATCCGTGCGCACGTCCCGCTGTCCGGCATGTTCGGCTACATCGGTGACCTGCGTTCGAAGACCCAGGGCCGCGCTGTGTACTCCATGACGTTCCACAGCTACGCGGAGGTTCCGAAGGCATTTGCCGACGAGATCATCCAGAAGAACCGCGGCGAGTAGTCTTCCGACTTTCGCAGCAAAAACTCGGGTGTGTTTCCGGTTCACGGAAGCTCACCTGGTGCAGGTGGCCGGGTCCGGTCAAGCCGGGCCCGGCCATCTGCACGAACAGGCTCGAGGGACTAGTATTAGTTCCTGAATCTGCAATTTCACCAATCCAAAGCCCCCCAAGTAGACTTGCCTGAGTTTCTGCCGCGATAAGCGCGGTTGAAGGGTAAGTCATTTGAAAACGTTCTAGGAGGAACCTGTGGCAAAGGCAAAGTTCGAGCGGACTAAGCCGCACGTCAACATCGGCACCATTGGTCACGTTGACCACGGTAAGACGACGCTGACTGCCGCCATTTCCAAGGTGCTGTACGACAAGTACCCGACTCTCAACGAGCAGCGCGACTTCGCGTCGATTGACTCTGCTCCGGAAGAGCGCCAGCGTGGCATCACGATCAACATTTCCCACGTTGAGTACCAGACCGAGAAGCGCCACTACGCACACGTAGACGCTCCGGGTCACGCTGACTACATCAAGAACATGATCACCGGTGCTGCACAGATGGACGGTGCAATCCTCGTGGTTGCCGCCACCGACGGCCCGATGGCTCAGACCCGCGAGCACGTTCTGCTTGCCCGCCAGGTTGGCGTTCCCTACCTGCTGGTTGCGCTGAACAAGTCGGACATGGTTGATGACGAAGAACTGCTGGATCTCGTTGAAATGGAAGTTCGTGAGCTGCTTTCGGCTCAGGGCTTCGATGGCGATGAAGCTCCGGTTGTTCGCGTTTCCGGTCTCAAGGCTCTCGAGGGCGACCCCATCTGGGTCAAGTCCGTTGAGGACCTCATGGCAGCTGTCGACGAGTCCGTTCCGGACCCCGTACGCGACCGTGACAAGCCGTTCCTGATGCCGATCGAAGATGTCTTCACGATCACTGGCCGTGGCACCGTTGTGACGGGCCGCGCCGAGCGTGGAACCCTTGCTATCAACTCTGAGGTCGAGATCGTCGGCATCCGCCCGGTCCAGAAGACCACGGTTACCGGTATCGAGATGTTCCACAAGCAGCTCGACGAAGCATGGGCCGGCGAGAACTGTGGCCTCCTGCTCCGCGGTCTGAAGCGCGATGACGTAGAGCGTGGCCAGGTTGTCGTCAAGCCGGGTTCCATTACCCCGCACACCGACTTCGAGGCCAACGTCTACATCCTCTCCAAGGATGAAGGCGGACGCCACAACCCGTTCTACTCGAACTACCGCCCGCAGTTCTACTTCCGCACCACGGACGTAACCGGCGTTATCACCCTGCCGGAAGGCACGGAAATGGTTATGCCTGGCGACAACACTGAGATGACCGTTGCGCTCATCCAGCCCATCGCCATGGAAGAGGGCCTCGGCTTCGCTATCCGCGAAGGCGGCCGCACCGTTGGTTCAGGACGCGTTACCAAGATCGTCAAGTAATTACTTGTTGATTACTGAGCGGATGGCCGTCTGACGGCCTGACGCAAAGTTTGGAACAGCCCCGCTGCTAGTGCAGCGGGGCTGTTCTTTGTTAGGGTTAATCCAATCAATGGATTAACAGTGCAGGCAGGCCTGCCCTTTGAATGGGGGATCGCCGTGAGGGACGAAGCTTATGAAGCGGGCTACCGCGCCGGTCATCTTCAGGGGTGGCTCGACGCCGTGGCCAAGCTTCAGTCGTCAGGCCAGCCAGGTCCGGGCGCCACGCCAGCGCCAAGTTCCACCGGCGCAGACTCGCCGCCGGAGTGGTTGCGGGCATCCCCACCCGAGCGAACGATCCCTTTGGCGCCGCCATTTTCGGCGCCCTATTCGCGTCCGTCGAACAGCGCACCGGTGTCGCAGCAGAATCCGACGCAGCCCCCGACAGCCGCCTTCCAGACCTACCCGGAGTCACCGGCGGAGCGCCAGGCCCGGCGTGAAAAGCGGGACCGGCAGAACATCAACATCACGCTGTACGTGGCCAGCCTGCTGCTGGTGGCTGCAGCAGCACTCTTCATCGGTACCGGCCTTCCGCCCATGTTGCGCTTTGCCGGAGCGTGCGCAGTCACTGCGCTGTTCTATGGAGCGGGATTTGTGCTGCACGCCCGGGCCCCTCGGTTGAAGCCAGCCGCCGTGGCATTCACCGGCACCGGGCTCGCCCTCGTTCCTGTGACCGGCCTTGCCCTCTACAACTTTGCGCTGCATCAGGGCCCGGCCGCCTGGTTGATCACGTCGCTGATTGGGACTGCTGCCTATGTTGCGGCGGCCGTCCGGCTCGAGAGCAGGGTCCTGGTGTACCTCTCCCTCACGTTTGTGGCCTCCACTGCGTTCTCCGGCGTTTCAATCCTGGGTGGCGCGCTTGTCTGGTACTTCGCTGTGCTCATAGCCGTGGCGGTGCTGCTCACGGGCGTTGCCCTCGCCCGGCCGTGCTGGCTGCCGCCGGTGTATGTGAGGCCGTTGATGGTCCTGCACCCGTTGGTGGTTCCCGCCGTTGCCGTCGTCGCCACCGGCGTACCCTTGCTCCTGGACAAGGCAGAGTACGCCCTGGTCATGGGGATATGCGGTATCTACTTCGCCCTGATGGCCGCTATCCCGGGGCGGTTCCGGCTGATCAACTTCTACGCGGCGCGAGCCGCCCTGACCCTGGCTGCCGCCGTCGAAATCTGGCATTTGACCGGCCGGGGGAGCGATGCACTCCTCGTTGCCGTCGTACTGTTCGGCGCGCAGGCAGGGGGACTGGCGCTTCTGTCGGAAAAGCTGACACTGTGGTTCCCCGAGCCACGGCAGGCTGAGTCATCCGCCGCCAGTAACAGCCCCACTGCCACCGGAGCGCGCTGGCAGTTTGATGCCCTGGCTACGTTCGCCCTCCAACTTACTGCCGTGACGACGTTCAGCATTCAGAGGATGGCTGCCGGCTTCTTCGGTTCAATTGAGGGCTATGGTTCAGTCGAAGCCGGCGCAACCGTGCCGCTGTGGGGGCCGGTGGCGTTGTCGCTGGCCACGGGCATCGTCCTGGCCGCCAGATGGGCAGGCCGGGCCGAATGGGCGCCAGTAGCCGCACTGGTCTTGGCCGGCATCGTTTCTCCCTCGATGGGTGCGTGGCCGCTGGCTGGAATGCTGCTGGCAGCTGCAGGCTTCTGGGCGATCCGTAGTGTCTTCGTGGCAGGCGATTTCCGCGGCCGGTTGGTTCTGGGGTCCCGGTTGGCCCTCACCTGTGCGGTCCCCGTAACCGTCGCGGCGGTGATGGATGACCACTCCGGGCGGGCCGAGGCGGCCGTGTTCGCGCTGTTGCTGGCACTCGTGTGCCAGCAACTCCTGACGGCGGTCGTGGAACGCGCGGGCGTACGGACGTTGGCGCCGGAGGCAACCTTGGGCGGCTTCGGTGCCGGCGGCGCACTGGTTCTGGTCGGGCTGCCGTTCATTGAGGCCTCGCCGGACCACGGCTTGACGGCCGTCGGCGTGATCGTCCAGCTGACTGCCGCTTTTATCATCGGAGCCCTGATGGTTCCACGGCCTGCTTTGGAACCGGAATGGTTTGCAACGGTGTGGGAGGCCTTGCCGTTGGGTATGTCTGTGGTGGCCGCGGCGGTCGCGTTCCAGGCGGTTTCACAAGGCGCCGGCAACGTGGCGCTGCTGCTGGTGATGGCGTATCTGGTCGTCACGGCGACGAGTCAGCGCCTGCGCCAACACCGCTGGGCGTACTGGTGGTTCGCCCGGGCGGCAGTCACCGTCCTTGCGCTGACAGCCTTTCACCAGCGACAGCAGGACGGAGGCCCGGTGGTCATCGCGGCCGAAGTGGTCCGCCCGGCAATGGTCCTGGTGGCCGTACTGGCACTTCAGCTGTGTCTTCCGCTGGTGGCCGCTATCCGCCGTCGTGCTCCCCGCGGGATCCTTGCGGACGCCGGCGCCCTGATCCTTCTCCAGCTGGCAGGCAGCGCCAGCCTTGCGCAGGCAGGTTCCGCCGACTGGCAGGGGACCTCCGCTTCAGGAGTCGCGGCCCTCGGCGCCGCCGCTTCGGGGTACTTCCTCCGTCGGGGGGCGGGTGCCGTCGGGCTGGCGCCGTTTGCCTTTGTATCGCTGCTGGTCCTCAGCGACGGCGACCTGCTTCGGGTGGAACTCATTGTGGGTACATTCGCGGTCTACGCCATGCTGATGGTGGTGGCCGAGCAGCAGCGCGCCAGGAAGGGATGGTACTTTGTGGCGGCCCGCGGGCTGACCGCGGGCCTCGCGCTGGTCCTCAGCTACGACATCACCGCCTCGCCCACCGTGGTTTCGGTGACGTTTGCGCTGGTGCTCGCGGCCCAGCACGCCGTCCGCTGGTTGATGCGCTCACGGCTGGCGGACATCCCCTTCCAGCAGGCCGCAGTCTGGATCACCCTGGCGGGGCAGGCGTTGCTGCCGCTCGCGTACATGACGAGGCCTGGTGGTGTCGGGCTGCTGCGGCAGGATGACGACGGCGGCCGCTGGGTGGTGTTGCTGGAACTGCTGGTGTTGCTGGTCTCGGCAGTGGTGGCCAGGAGACTTTTCGGTGCCAGGGGAGCCTCCTACTTCGCTGTGTATGCGGCCCTCTTCGGAGTACTCGCCCTCGGCCCGCTGTTCACGTTCGGGGGGACGTTCCTGGTGTTCCCGGTCCTGAGCCACACAGGAACTGCGGTGGCCCTGCTGGGTGTTGCGCTGCTCGCAGCCGCAACCGGCATCTTGCGACGACGGCAGTACGGTCGACAACAGAACGGTCGCTTACAGAACGGGCACGAACAGAACGGACACCTAGAGAACGCTCGCCGGCAGAAGGCTGGCGCCGCGGATGTCGAGCACTGGCTCTGGCTGGTTTCCGCCGGTTCGTTTGCCGGTGCCGGACTGTTGATCTCGCCCTTGGCGGCGGACTGGGTGACGGGAGCGGCCGTACTGGTCCTGTCAGCCGTGTGTTTTACCGCGTCCCACATCGAGGAGCTGCCGGTCCTGTATCCGCCGGCAGCCCTGGCCGCGCTCGGCGGGTCCGTCGCCTTGGCGGCGGAGGCATATCAGGACATCCCGGGCGCCTGGGGCGGATTCCTGCCGTGGCTGACCGGCGCGGGTGTGGCTTCGGCCGCACTCTACGCGGTGCGGCTCGTGCGCAGCGGCCCGTTGCAGGCTGAGCCGGTGCGCCGTTGGTCGCTGGCCGGCACGGCCTTCCTGGGCCTCGTCCTGACGGTCTTCGTCGGAATCCGGCTCGATGCAACGTCCTGGACGGCCGCGGCCGTACTGGCCGCCGCCGTCGGAATCTTCTACCGGGAGGCACCCGCAAGGGCGCGACGGATCGCCCTGGAACTGGGCTCGTTGCTTCTGACCGCCGCCGTCCAGCGTGCTGCCATCTTCGAACTGGACGCGACGGGTGGAAGCGCAGGCCGGCAATTGACCGAGTCTCCCAGTCCATTCTGGGTTGTTCAGTGGTACGTGGTCCTGGCCGCTGTCCTCGGCGGGTTGCGGTACTTCTCCGGCAACCAATCTGCCGGCCGGTTTATGGTGGGCGCGGCGTCTATGTTGCTCTCCCTGAGCGGCCTGGGCATAGTGTCCGGCGGCAACGGTGGGCAGCAGCTGTGGGTTCTGGTTCTTCTCGCCCTTCTGCTCGCGGCAGGACTTGGCCTGGGGGAACGGATGTTTGTCTGGTGGGGCGCGGCCGGGGTAGCGGCCTGCATTCTGTGGGCCATGCGGCAGTACACATTCCTGCTGCTGGCGTTCATCGCCGTCGGGCTGATCGTCTTTGCCGTCTGGCGGTTGAACCACGGAACGGCCGGTCAAACGCCGGACGAAGGCCCGGAGATGACTCCTGGTCCTGAGCTGAACCAGCCGGCCCGCGAGGACAGATACCGTCACGCCGGCCCTGATACTGTTGCTGACAGCGAGAGGAGTACATAATGGGATGGCTGATATTTCTGATCATCGCGGCAGCCGTGGTCGCCGGAGTTTTCTGGGCCAAAAAGCATTTCCGCACCGAGATTGACCGCGCCAAACGCATCAACCGGGCAAACAAGGACAAGTAGCAGGGCCGGCCGGCGTCAGCCGGGGCGTTCGTCCGGGTTCGCCGGGGGTCAGCCTGGTGTTAGCCGCAGTTCAGCCGAGCATCTTCACGCCGGAGGGCCTTCTCCGGCCAGGGATCTCCGGGCCTGGCTGAGTGCCCGGTACCAGTAGAACGATTCCTTGGGAGTGCGCTGCAGGGTGTCGAAATCCACGTGCACCAGGCCGAAGCGCTGTGAGTACCCCGCAGCCCATTCGAAGTTGTCCATCAGGGTCCAGACGTAATAGCCGCGGAGGTCCACGTCGTGGGCGATTCCGCCCGGGGCCGTCGCGTCCAGCGCTTGCCGCAGGTGGCCCGCGATGTAATTGATCCGCTGCCGGTCCTGGATGGGGCCGCTCACATGGTCGGGCTCCGGGAAGCTGGCGCCGCTTTCGGTGATGTACAGCGGGGGCAGGTCGCCCTTATAGCGGTCCTTGAGTTCGCGCAGCAGGATACCCAGATGATCCGGTGCTACCGGCCAGCCGAAACCCGTGGTGCCGTATTCGGGAAACGGCTCCTGGTGGAACGGCACCCGCACCATGGCCTCGGCGGGACCCGTGGGGCTTTCGGCCGGGCCCCGTCCGGCTGCCACCTTCGTGGGGTAGTAATAGTTCACCCCGTAAAAGTCCAGGGGTTGGTGGATGGTGCGGAGGTCGGCGTCGGGGATTCTTCCGAAGGACCGGAACCAGGGCTTGGCGATGAGCGGCGGGCGGGGGTAGCGGCCCAGGAGGACCGGATCGGCATATATCCGGTTGAGCATCAGGTCAAACACCAGCGCGATGTACTTGTCCGTGATTTTCGGCGTGGCTGGCCGGACAGGGGAGTGGAGGTTGGTCACGCCGATTCCGCCGCGGACCCCTGCTGCACGCAACGCCTGGACAGCCATGCCATGGGCCAGCAGCTGGTTGTGGACGGCAGGAAAGGCGTCAAAGAGCAGGTCCTGTCCGGGGGCATGAACGCCCAGAGCATAGCCGTTGAGCACTACAGAGGCGGGTTCGTTGAGGGTGACCCATTGGTCCACGCGATCACCAAAACGCCGGCCGGCTTCCCCGGCGTACTCAGCGAAGCGTTCGGCGGTTGCCCTGTTCATCCAGCCGCCACGGTGCTCCAGGGGCAGGGGCGTATCCCAGTGGTAGAGGGTGGCCATGGGGGAGATGCCGGCCTCAAGCAGTTGGTCGATCAGGCGGTCGTAGAAGTCCAGACCCTGTTCGTTGAACGCGCCGCGGCCGTCCGGCTGGATCCGCGGCCACGAGATGGAAAAGCGGTAGGAATCCACGCCGAGGTCCCGCATCAGGGCCACGTCTTCGGGCGAGCGGTTGTAGTGGTCGCAGGCCACGGCGGGGGAATGTCCATCGATGATGGCGCCGGGTTTCTCCGCGAAGGCGTCCCAGCCGGAGGGACCCCGCCCGTCAGCGGAGAGGGAGCCTTCGATCTGGAAGGCCGCCGCGGCAACTCCCAGGGTGAATGAGCTGGGCAGACGGCCGGCCAGGTCCTGGACGGAAACGTCATTTTCGACGGTCATTCCCCCATCATCCATTCGGATGTTGCCGAAGGCAATGACCGCAGGCGGTGCAGGGCCCAATGAGCAGTGTGCTGGCCCATATGTTGTAAGGGGAGGTGTCAGCCTGCAGATTCGCTTCTGGGCATAATATCCGGCATACTAGATGAGTTGTTCAAGCGCTTCTTCGTGTCCCGATCCGGATAATGCCGGGTGTCAGGGTCCAAGTGGAAGCCCAAACATAACCCACTCCCCATGGAACTGCGGATTTGTATGCGTGCTAAGCGCGACACGCCCGACCGCGGGGGTCGGTTACGTCGGCAGGTTGAGGAACCCGGATTCATCCGGATTCAGCTTGTGCGGCGGGTGGTAGTTCAGACTTCAAATGCTTCGGCAGCCACATGCAACAAGAAAGTGAACAGAGCAGCCCTCACCGGGAGCAGCACTAACTGAAAGAGAGTCAGGCGACATGGCGGGACAAAAAATCCGCATCCGGCTGAAGTCATATGACCACGAGGTCATTGACGTTTCAGCACGGAAGATCGTTGAGACGGTCACGCGCGCAGGCGCAACGGTAGTTGGCCCCGTGCCGCTGCCGACGGAGAAGAACATTTACTGTGTTATCCGCTCTCCGCACAAGTACAAGGACAGCCGCGAGCACTTTGAAATGCGCACGCACAAGCGTCTTATCGACATCATCGATCCCACGCCGAAGGCTGTTGATTCGCTTATGCGTCTCGACCTGCCGGCCGACGTGAACATCGAAATCAAGCTGTAGGGAGGTGCTGAGAGACTATGACCGCAACCCGTAACGTAAAGGGCCTGCTGGGCACGAAGCTCGGCATGACCCAGGTCTGGGACGAGAACAACAAGCTCATCCCCGTCACTGTGGTCCAGGCAGATTCGAACGTCATCACCCAGCTGCGCAACGCAGACACTGATGGCTACGTAGCTGTTCAGATCGGCTACGGCCAGATCGATCCCCGCAAGGTCACCAAGCCGCTGGCTGGTCACTTTGAAAAGGCAGGCGTCACGCCTCGCCGCCACGTCGTCGAACTGCGCACTGCAGATGCTGACACTTACGAGCTGGGCCAGGAGCTTTCTGTTGAGCTCTTCGAAGCCGGCCAGAAGATCGACGTTATCGGCACCACCAAGGGTAAGGGCTTCGCCGGTGTTATGAAGCGTCACGGCTTCCACGGTGCTCCCGCCTCACACGGTGCTCACAAGAACCACCGTAAGCCCGGTTCAATCGGTGGCGCATCCACCCCGAGCCGCGTCTTCAAGGGCATGAAAATGGCCGGCCGCATGGGCGCCGTTCGTCACACCACGCTGAACCTCACGGTTCACGCAGTTGACGTCGAGAAGTCGCTGCTCCTGATCAAGGGTGCCGTCCCCGGCGCCCGCGGCCAGGTCGTACTCGTACGCACCGCCGTGAAGGGAGCCTAGTTCAATGACTAGCACTGTCAAGGTTGACCTGCCTGCAGAGATCTTCGACGTTCAGACCAACGTGCCGCTGCTGCACCAGGTCGTCGTAGCCCAGCTCGCTGCTGCTCGCCAGGGTACCCACAAAACCAAGACCCGCGCCGAAGTTTCCGGTGCAGGTCGCAAGCCGTTCAAGCAGAAGGGCACCGGCCGCGCCCGTCAGGGTTCAATCCGTGCTCCTCACATGACCGGTGGTGGCGTAGTCCACGGTCCCACACCGCGTGACTACAGCCAGCGCACCCCCAAGAAGATGATTGCTGCTGCACTGCGCGGCGCACTCTCTGACCGGGCACGCAACGGACGCATCCACGTTGTTGCTGAACTGGTGGAGGGCACCAAGCCGTCCGTCAAGAACGCACTGGCAACGCTGCGCGAAGTTTCCGAGCGCAAGAACCTGCTGGTTGTCATCGAGCGCGCCAACGATGTTGCAGCACTTTCCGTGCGCAACCTCGCCGGTGTTCACGTTCTGTACGCAGACCAGCTGAACACCTACGACGTACTCGTCTCTGACGACGTTGTCTTCACCAAGGCTGCCTACGAAGCATTCGTTGCTGACCGGGCAGTAGCAAAGAACGAGGAGGATGCCAAGTGAGTGCAGCCACCATCAAAGACCCGCGCGACGTCGTGCTTGCACCCGTCGTATCGGAAAAAAGCTACGGCCTGATCGATGAGGGCAAGTACACCTTCCTGGTGGACCCCCGCTCGAACAAGACCGAGATCAAGCTGGCCGTGGAGAAGATTTTCTCCGTCAAGGTCGAATCGATCAACACCATCAACCGTGCCGGTAAGCGCAAGCGCACCAAATTCGGATGGGGTACCCGCAAGAACACCAAGCGTGCAATTGTGAGCCTCAAAGAAGGCACCATCGACATCTTCGGCGGTCCGCTCTCGTAGCGGAGACCACTTTAACGAGGAAATAAATTATGGGAATCCGTAAGTACAAGCCGACTACCCCGGGCCGTCGTGGCTCGAGCGTAGCGGACTTCACCGAAATCACGCGGTCGACGCCGGAAAAGTCGTTGGTACGTCCGCTGCCCAAAAAGGGCGGCCGTAACAACTCCGGTAAGATCACGACCCGTCACAAGGGTGGTGGCCACAAGCGCCAGTACCGTCTGATCGACTTCCGTCGCCACGACAAAGACGGCGTCAACGCCCGCGTTGCCGAAATCGAGTACGATCCGAACCGTACGGCTCGCATCGCCCTCCTGCACTACATTGATGGCACCAAGCGCTACATCATCGCTCCGAACAAGCTTTCCCAGGGTGATGTTGTTGAGGCAGGTTCCGGTGCTGACATCAAGCCCGGTAACAACCTGCCGCTGCTCAACATCCCGGTTGGTACCGTAATCCACGCAGTTGAACTGCGTCCGGGTGGCGGCGCCAAGATGGGCCGCTCCGCCGGCGCATCGATCCAGCTTGTTGCCAAGGAAGGCCGCTTCGCCCAGCTGCGTCTGCCTTCCGGCGAAATCCGCAACGTTGACGTGCGCTGCCGCGCAACCGTCGGCGAGGTCGGCAACGCCGAGCAGTCGAACATCAACTGGGGTAAGGCCGGCCGCATGCGGTGGAAGGGCGTTCGCCCGACCGTCCGTGGTGTCGCGATGAACCCGGTTGACCACCCGCACGGTGGTGGCGAGGGTAAGACGTCCGGTGGACGTCACCCCGTCAACCCGAACGGTAAGCGGGAAGGCCGCACCCGGCGTCCCAACAAAGAGAGCGACAAGCTTATTGTTCGTCGCCGTCGTACTGGCAAGAACAAGCGATAGGAGCCTGGACACATGCCACGCAGCCTGAAAAAAGGTCCTTTCGTTGACCAGCACCTCTTTGTAAAGGTAGCCAGGGAAAACGATAAGGGCACCAAGAACGTCATCAAGACCTGGTCCCGCCGTTCGATGATCATCCCCGACATGCTCGGGCACACGATCGCCGTACACGACGGACGCAAGCACATTCCGGTGTTTGTCACCGAGTCGATGGTCGGGCACAAGCTCGGCGAATTCGCTCCCACGCGGACATTCCGCGGCCATGTCAAGGACGACCGTAAGGGCAAGCGCCGCTAGGCGCCTGCACTTACGTCAAAGACGAGAGAAGGAAAGCAATGGAAGCCAAGGCAATTGCGCGTCACATCCGCGTAACGCCTATGAAGGCCCGGCGCGTCGTCAACCTTGTTCGTGGTAAGCAAGCGAATGAGGCTCTGGCAATTCTGAAGTTTGCCCCCCAGGCAGCTTCGGAGCCGGTATTCAAGGTAGTACAGTCGGCAATCGCAAACGCCCGGTCCCTCGCGGACCGCGACGGTGTTGCGTTTGACGAAAGCGACCTCATCATCAGCGAAATGTTCGTTGATGAAGGCCCGACCATGAAGCGGTTCCAGCCGCGTGCTCAGGGTCGTGCATTTCAGATCAAGAAGCGCACCAGCCACATCACTGTGGTAGTCGCTACACCTGAGAAAGAGGAGGCTCGCTAAGTGGGACAGAAAGTTAACCCGCACGGGTTCCGACTCGGCATCACCACCGATCACGTATCGCACTGGTTCGCTGACAGCACCAAGCCCGGACAGCGGTACAAGGACTTCGTTCGCGAAGACATCCGTATCCGTCAGCTCATGTCAGTTGGCATGGAGCGCGCCGGTATCGCCAAGGTTGAGATCGAGCGCACCCGTGACCGTGTCCGCGTGGATATCCACACGGCACGTCCCGGCATCGTTATCGGCCGCCGCGGCGCTGAAGCAGACCGCATCCGCGGCGAGCTTGAGAAGCTGACGGGCAAGCAGGTCCAGCTGAACATCCTCGAGGTCAAGAACCCCGAGATGGAAGCACAGCTTGTTGCCCAGGGCGTTGCTGAGCAGCTGACTTCCCGCGTGGCTTTCCGCCGTGCGATGAAGAAGGCAATGCAGTCCGCTCAGCGTGCAGGTGCCAAGGGCATCCGTATCGCTTGCTCCGGTCGACTGGGTGGCGCAGAAATGTCCCGCTCGGAGTTCTACCGCGAAGGCCGTGTGCCCCTGCACACCCTCCGTGCGAACATCGACTACGGCTTCTACGAGGCCAAGACCACCTTCGGCCGCATCGGCGTGAAGGTCTGGATCTACAAGGGCGACGTCACCGCCAAGGAACTGGCTCAGCAGGCAGCTGCTGCTCCGTCCCGTGGCCGCGGCCCCAGCGACCGTCCGGGCCGCCCGGGTGGCGCCGGCGGCGCTGACCGTGGTGACCGCCGTCGTCGTACCGACCGTCCGGCAGCGGAGGCAGTTCCGGCTGCCGAGGCTCCGGCAGTTGAGGCTGCACCTGCTGCAGTAGAAGGAGGACAGGCTTAAATGCTTATCCCACGTCGAGTCAAGCACCGTAAGCAGCACCACCCGGGTCGTTCCGGCGCTGCTACGGGCGGCACCAAGGTCTCCTTCGGTGAATGGGGTATCCAGGCTCTGAGCCCGGCATACGTCACCAACCGTCAGATCGAGTCTGCCCGTATCGCGATGACCCGCCACATCAAGCGTGGCGGCAAGGTCTGGATCAACATCTATCCTGACCGTCCGATCACCAAGAAGCCTGCCGAAACCCGCATGGGTTCCGGTAAGGGTTCGCCGGAATGGTGGGTCTCAAACGTCAAGCCGGGCCGGGTTCTCTTTGAGATCTCCGGCGTCGAGGAATCGGTAGCTCGCGAGGCCCTGCGCCTGGCAATCCACAAGCTCCCGTTGAAGGCACGCATTTTGCGTCGCGAAGGTGGTGAATAGAAATGGCAGTAGGATCCAAGGAACTTGCATCCGCACAGCTGGACACGTTCGACAACGAGCGCCTCGTTGAAGAACTCCGGAAGGCTAAGGAAGAGCTGTTCAACCTGCGTTTCCAGTCCGCCACCGGTCAGCTGGAGAACCACGGTCGTCTGCGCGCGGTAAAGAAGGACATCGCACGCATCTACACCGTTCTCCGTGAGCGCGAGCTGGGCATTCGTGCCGAGGTTGCCGCACCGGTTGTGGAAGCCAAGGAAGAGAAGAAGTCCAAGAAGGCTGCAGCCAAGAAGGCCGAAACGGCTGAAACGGTTGAGGCCGAGGAGGATGCCAAGTGAGTGAAAAGGACGAGAACGTGACGGAAACTGTTTCCGCAGCAGCTACGGCTGGCGAACGCGGTGACCGTAAGACGAAGCGTGGCTACGTAGTCTCGGACAAGATGGAAAAGACCATCGTTGTCCAGGTTGAAGACCGCGTAAAGCACGCTTTGTACGGCAAAGTCATCCGCCGCAACACGAAGATCAAGGCTCACGACGAAGAGAACAGCGCCGGCATCGGCGACCTCGTTCTCCTCGCCGAGACCCGCCCGCTGTCCGCTACCAAGCGGTGGCGTCTGGTCGAGATCCTCGAAAAGGCTAAGTAACACCCGCAGCCTGCCTGCAGGTACTGCACCGGAAACCCCCGCTCCCTCTTGGGAGCGGGGGTTTCCTGCGTTTTGTTGCGGGTGGGCCGGCTGGCGGTGTCACGCGGAGCAGGTTCTTGGGGGACGTCCGACGGCGGGAGTCCGGGTTTCCGGGGGAGTGGCACCGGTGGTGGGCCGAAAGCGTGCCCTGCGTGACGCCGTCGTCCGCGTTCCCAGGACGCTCTCTCACTTAATGCAGGAAAGGCACCAACGCTCTCTCACTTTCCTGAGGAGAGTGAGAGAGCGTTGGTGAAGAACCCACATTAAGTGAGAGAGGGTCGCCCAAAAACCTGCGTCAAATGAGAGAGCGTTCGACGGCGGGAGGCCGGGTTTCCGGGGGAGTTGCACACCCGGTGGGCCGAAAGCGTGCCGTGCGTGACGCCGTCGTGCGTTGCCGGCTCTAGAAGGCAGTGGTTGTGCTCTGTATGCCACCGTGTGATATGGGAGATGGCCCCAACTGTGCTAGGATATTGAGTTTGTATGGCGCCCTCTGTGCGCCGTTATCAACCTCGTAAACAATCGTGCCACGGCATAGTGCCCCCTAGCGCCTCGGACCTGTCCGGATCCGCCTGGGAAGCAAATGTTTTTGGCACGGGAGTTTAGGCCTGGTCTGGCAAAATCCAGGCAGGTCAAGAGACACCCCGATCAACCGTTCCGCAAGGCTCATTCCGTAGGAAGATTTTCGGTCTGAGAACCGGCGCGACGCAAGGAGTAAATAGTGATTCAGCAGGAGTCGCGACTCAAGGTCGCCGACAACACGGGTGCTAAGGAAATCCTTACCATTCGCGTTCTCGGTGGATCTGGCCGTCGCTACGCAGGCATTGGCGACGTCATCGTCGCTACCGTCAAGGATGCAATTCCGGGCGGCAACGTAAAGAAGGGCGATGTTGTTAAGGCAGTCATCGTCCGTACCAAGAAGGAACGCCGCCGTGCGGATGGTTCCTACATCAAGTTTGACGAGAACGCAGCTGTGATCCTGAAGGCTGACGGTGACCCCCGCGGTACCCGTATCTTCGGACCGGTTGGTCGTGAACTTCGTGACAAGAAGTTCATGAAGATCGTTTCTCTGGCTCCGGAGGTGCTCTAGTCCATGGCTAAGATCAAAAAGGGTGACCTCGTTCAGGTCATCACTGGCGCCAAGGCTGAGCGCGGCGGCGACAAAGGTAAGCAGGGCAAGGTTCTGCGCGTATTCCCCGAGACCAACCGCTTGTTGGTTGAGGGCATTAACCGCGTAACCAAGCACACCAAGGCCGGTCAGTCGCAGCGCGGCACCAAGACCGGTGGCATCGAGGTCGTAGAAGCTTCGATCCACATCTCCAACGTGGCTCTGGTTGACCCGTCCACCAAGAAGCCCACCCGCGTCGGTTTCCGCACCGAGACCGTTGAGCGCGATGGCGTGAAGCGTGAAGTGCGTGTCCGCGTGGCCAAGAGCTCCGGGAAGGACATCTAATGACTGAGACTCTCGAGACTCCGGCAGCGAAGATCGTTCCTCGTCTGAAGACCAAGTACGCCGATTCCATCAAGAGCACGCTCGTTGAGGAATTCAAGTACAGCAACGTGAACCAGGTTCCCCGCCTGGTGAAGGTCGTTGTGAACATGGGTGTTGGAGATGCCGCTAAGGACTCCAAGCTGATCGACGGCGCTGTCCGCGATCTGACCCTGATCACCGGCCAGAAGCCGCAGGTAACCAAGGCCCGCAAGTCGATCGCACAGTTCAAGCTGCGCGAAGGCATGCCCATCGGCGCACACGCAACCCTGCGTGGAGACCGCATGTGGGAATTCCTGGATCGTCTGGTCACGCTGGCTCTGCCCCGTATCCGCGACTTCCGCGGCCTCAGTGGCAAGCAGTTCGACGGCAACGGCAACTACACCTTCGGTCTGACCGAGCAGGTTATGTTCCACGAAATCGACCAGGATTCCATCGACCGCGTACGCGGCATGGACATCACGGTTGTAACCACCGCCAAGACCAACGACGAAGGCCGCGCGCTGCTTAAGGCACTCGGTTTCCCGTTCAAGGCCGAAGACTAATCTAACTACGTAACAGGTCCTTCGCTGAAGCTTTATGCGGCAGCGAGGAAACCGTTATGAGGAAGGGCAAGAGCCCAAATGACAATGACTGATCCGGTCGCAGACATGCTTACGCGTCTGCGCAATGCAAACTCGGCGTACCACGATTCCGTGTCCATGCCGTACAGCAAGCTCAAGGCACGCGTTGCCGACATCCTGAAGGCTGAAGGTTACATCGCCTCCTGGAAAGAAGAAGACGCAGAGGTTGGCAAGAAGCTGACCCTGGACCTTAAGTTCGGACCGAACCGCGAGCGTTCAATCGCTGGCGTTCGCCGTATTTCCAAGCCGGGCCTGCGTGTTTACGCAAAGTCCACCAACCTCCCGCACGTGCTCGGTGGCCTGGGTGTCGCAATCCTGTCCACCTCTTCCGGCCTCTTGACTGATAAGCAAGCCGGCAAGAAGGGCGTGGGCGGCGAAGTCCTCGCCTACGTCTGGTAACGGGAAAGGAAGAGAATAATGTCACGTATTGGACGTCTCCCCATCACCGTTCCTGCCGGCGTTGAGGTCAAGGTTGACGGCTCTGTCGTCAGCGTCAAGGGTGCCAAAGGCGAGCTGAACCACACTGTGGCCAGCCCGATCGAGGTTTCCCTGGAAGCAGAGACCCTGACTGTCGCCCGCCCGAACGACGAGCGCGCCTCCCGTTCACTCCACGGCCTGACCCGCACCCTGATTTCCAACATGATCGAGGGCGTTACCAAGGGCTACGAGAAGAAGCTTGAAATCGTTGGTACTGGTTACCGCGTTCAGGCCAAGGGATCTGACCTTGAGTTCGCTCTCGGCTACAGCCACCCGGTAAATGTCACCGCACCGGACGGCATCACCTTTGCAGTTGAGACCCCGACCAAGCTCTCTGTTTCAGGTATCAACAAGCAGCAGGTCGGCGAGGTTGCTGCCAACATTCGCAAGCTGCGGAAGCCGGACCCCTACAAGGGCAAGGGCATCCGCTACGCAGGCGAAGTCATCCGCCGCAAGGTCGGAAAGGCTGGTAAGTAACCATGGCCATCTCAATTAACAAGAAGCGTACGAACAAGAGCAAGTCTGCTTCGCGCAGCCGCCGCCAGCTTCGTATCCGCAAGCGCATCTCCGGCACGGCTGTACGTCCTCGTCTGGTCGTCAACCGTTCCGCACGCCACGTATTCGTCCAGGTTGTCGATGACACCAAGGGCCTGACCGTAGCAAGCGCCTCCACACTGGAAGCCGACCTTCGTGCATTCGAAGGCGACAAGACCGCCAAGGCCAAGCGCGTTGGCGAGCTCGTTGCCGCTCGTGCCAAGGCTGCCGGCATCGAAGCTGTTGTCTTCGACCGCGGTGGTAACAAGTACCACGGCCGGATCGCCGCCGTCGCTGACGGTGCACGTGAAGGTGGGCTGTCACTGTGACGGAAGCAAACAAGGAAAAGGACACTGTGTCTGCAGATCAGAAGGCTACTGAAGCCGTAGCTGCTCCGGCCACTGCGCCCGCAGCTGCTGCCGATGACCGCCGTGGTGGCGCTCGTCGTGGCGGCGAGCGTGGCGACCGTGCTCAGGGCGGTCGCGACGGCGGCCGTGGTGGCCGTGGTGGCCGCGACGGCGGCCGCGAAGCCGAGAAGAGCCAGTTCATTGAACGCGTTGTCACCATCAACCGCGTTTCCAAGGTGGTCAAGGGTGGTCGTCGCTTCAGCTTCACCGCTCTGGTCGTCGTTGGTGACGGTAACGGTATGGTCGGCGTGGGCTACGGCAAGGCTAAGGAAGTTCCCGCCGCAATCGCGAAGGGCGTTGAAGAGGCCAAGAAGTCCTTCTTCCGTGTTCCCCGCATTGGGAACACCATCCCGCACCGCGTTCAGGGTGAGGCCGCTGCCGGCGTCGTAATGCTGCGTCCGGCTTCTGCCGGTACCGGTGTTATTGCCGGTGGTCCGGTTCGCGCCATCTTGGAGTGCGTGGGCATCCACGACATCCTCTCCAAGTCGCTGGGTTCCTCCAACGCCATCAACATCGTTCACGCGACTGTTGCTGCGCTGAAGCAGCTCGAAGAGCCGGCAGCAGTGGCAGCACGCCGCGGCCTGCCGCTGGACGAGGTTGCTCCGCCGGCAATGGTGAAGGCAATCCTGAACCAGAAGGCGGGTGTCTAAGCCATGGCTAAGAACCTGATTCCCTCCGACCTTCAGTTGGAGATCACTCAGATCAAGTCCGCCATTGGCGGCAAGCAGAACCAGCGCGACACCCTTCGGTCCCTCGGCCTGAAGCGGATCGGACACACCGTTGTCCGCACCGCCGACGCCGTGACGGTTGGAATGCTCAACACGGTTCCGCACCTGGTAAAGGTAGAGGAGGCGAAGTAAATGGCAGAGAAAAAGATCGCCGCAGAGACTGCTGAGAAGCAGAACACACTGAAGGTTCACCACCTGCGTCCCGCCCCGGGTGCCAAGACCGCCAAGACCCGAGTTGGTCGTGGTGAAGGTTCCAAGGGTAAGACCGCTGGTCGCGGTACCAAGGGTACGAAGGCCCGCTACCAGATCAAGGCTGGCTTTGCCGGCGGCCAGTTGCCGCTGCACATGCGCCTGCCGAAGCTGCGCGGCTTCAAGAACCCGTTCCGGGTTGAGTTCCAGGTTGTAAACCTGGACAAGCTCAACGAGCTGTTCCCGGAAGGTGGCACAGTCACCGTGGAGAACCTGGTCGAAAAGGGTGCTGTTCGCAAGAACCAGCCCGTCAAGGTGCTTGGCACCGGCGACATCACCGTCAAGGTTGACGTCACCGTCCACGCATTCTCGGCCAGCGCCGCAGAAAAGATTGCAGCAGCAGGCGGAAGCACCACCGCTCTCTAGTAGACGGTGGGCGAACGCCCGTTGTGAACTCCCGGTGTGCAAGGCCCCCAGGGCCCTGCACACCGGGAGTTTTTTCGCATCCGCCTGCCGACTATTTACGCCCGTTCGCCGCAATCGCGGGTTCGCGGATTATTCGCATGGCCGATCCACCCGTTAGACTCGGTTGTTGGGATTATTGTCCCCCATCACACCACGCTTATAAACAACACAGGAGGACGCTTGCTTAGCGCAATTGGCCGGGCCTTTCGCACGCCTGACCTGCGACGCAAGTTGTTGTTCACGCTGGCAATCATCACAATCTTCCGCTTGGGTGCGTTCATCCCCTCGCCTGGTGTGAACTACCAGAATGTCCAGCAATGCTTGCAGAACGGTCAGAGCGCTGGCGGGCTTTATCAGCTCGTCAACCTGTTCAGCGGCGGTGCCTTGCTTCAGGTGTCCATCTTCGCGCTGGGTATCATGCCGTACATCACGGCCAGCATCATCGTGCAGCTGCTCCGGGTGGTCATTCCCCGGTTCCAGGAGCTGTACGAGGAGGGCGCCTCCGGGCAGTCCAAACTCACCCAGTACACGCGGTACCTCACCATCGCCCTGGGCCTGCTGAACGCCACGACGCTGGTATCGCTGGCACGTTCAGGCCAGTTGCTACCGGGCTGTGCCCTGCCGATCATTCCTGACGACAGCATCATCACCACCATCCTGCTGATCATCACGCTGACCGCCGGCACCGGGCTCATCATGTGGATGGGCGAACTCGTCACCGAAAAGGGTGTGGGCAACGGCATGTCGCTGCTCATCTTCACCTCCATCTCGGCAACATTCCCCACGTCTCTGGGCGCCATCTGGAGCTCACAGGGCCCGGGTACGTTCTTTATGGTCCTGGTGATCGGCCTGGTGACGGTTGCCCTGGTGGTGTTTGTGGAGCAGTCCCAGCGCCGTGTCCCGGTGCAGTACGCCAAGCGGATGATCGGACGCCGGACCGTCGGCGGCACCAGCACCTACATCCCCATCAAGGTGAACATGGCAGGCGTGATCCCCGTGATCTTCGCATCGTCCATGCTCTACCTGCCGGGACTGATCTCACAGTTCAACCAGCCCAAAGCGGGCGAGGCTCTCGCGCCGTGGGTTGAGTGGATTAACAACAACCTGACCCGAGGCGACCACCCGATCTATATGGCGCTGTACTTCGCCATGATCGTGTTCTTCACCTACTTCTACGTCGCGATCACCTTCAACCCTGAAGAGGTCTCGGACAACATGAAGAAGTACGGCGGTTTCATCCCGGGTATCCGTGCCGGAAAACCGACCGCGGATTACCTGCAGTACGTGCTCTCCCGGATCACGCTGCCCGGTGCCCTGTACCTGGGCTTCGTGGCACTGATTCCGCTGGTGGCACTGGTACTGATCAACGCGAACCAGAACTTCCCGTTCGGTGGCACCTCGATCCTGATCATGGTGGGCGTTGGCCTTGAAACCGTCAAGCAAATAGATGCGCAGCTACAGCAACGTCACTACGAAGGGCTTTTGCGATGACGAAAATGTTGATTATTGGACCCCCCGGTTCCGGAAAAGGAACGCAAGCGGAACGCATTTCCGAGCGCCTCGGCGTCGTGGCGATTTCCACCGGTGATATCTTCCGCGCCAACGTGAAGGGCGAAACTCCTCTTGGCATCGAAGCCAAGAAGTACATGGACGCAGGGGACTTCGTTCCGGACAGCGTCACCAACAAGATGGTCCGCGACCGCCTCAGCGAGCCGGACGTAGAAAACGGCTTCCTCCTGGACGGCTACCCGCGCACCACGGCGCAGGTGGACTACCTGGACGGTATTCTCGCGAACAGCGAAGAAAAGCTCGACGTCGTCCTGCAGCTCACAGCCGACGACGAAGAACTCGTCGCCCGCCTGCTGGGCCGTGCCAAGGAAACCGGCCGGAGCGACGACAACGAAGCCGTCATCCGCCATCGCCTGGACCTGTACCACGAGCAGACCGAAGCCGTTGTGGCCAAGTATGCCGAACGCGGCATCCTGACCCAGGTTGACGGCATCGGCGGCATCGACGAGGTCACCGACCGCGTGATGCAGGCCATCAAGGCAGCCCAGGCCGCCTAAGTCCCGCAACATGCTTTTCCGAGGCTCCTCCCGGCATCCGGGAGGAGCCTCAGCCATTGAGAGGACACACCATGGCCTTCGGCCAGCCCCGTATCGAATACAAGACCAACGCCCAGATGCGCATCATGCACGACGCCGGGCTGGTGCTGAACCGTGCGCTGGACGCAGCGGTGGCAGCCGCAGCTCCCGGGGTCACAACCAAGCAGCTGGACGACGTCTTCGCCGCAGTGCTGAACGAGGCCGGCGCCAAGTCGAACTTCCTCGGCTACCACGGCTTCCCCGCCACCATCTGCACCTCCGTGAACGAGGAAGTGGTGCACGGCATCCCCGGCGGCAAGATCCTCAACGACGGCGACATCATCTCGATCGACGGCGGCGCGATTGTTGACGGCTGGCACTCCGACTCTGCACGGACCGTCATTGTGGGCAAGGTTGACCCCGAGGACCAGCGGCTCTCCGATGTGACGCAGGCCGCGATGTGGCGCGGCATCGCCGCACTGGCCACGGGCAGCCACGTGGGCGATATCGGCGCGGCCATCGACGACTACGTCTCGTCCGTGCCGGGCAAGCCGCTGGGCATCCTGGAGGACTATGTGGGCCACGGCATCGGCTCCGAAATGCACATGGCCCCGGATGTCCTGAACTACCGCACCAGTCACCGCGGTCCCAAGATCAAGCCCGGACTGTGCCTCGCCATCGAGCCCATGCTGGTCCGCGGCAGCATCGACACCGCCGTGCTGGAGGACGATTGGACTGTGGTGACCACCGACGGCAAGCGCTCGTGCCAATGGGAGCACTCGGTTGCCGTTCACGAGAAGGGGATCTGGGTACTCTCAGCACCCGACGGCGGAGCGGAGCACCTGGTGCCGCTCGGCGTCGTGCCTATTCCGATCCCGTAGGTCCTTCGACGCAGCTTTGCCGTCGACGCGCAAAATCCCTGTCGCTATCTGAATACCGGTAGCGGCAGGGATTTTGCGTATCGCAGGGCACTTAGTGCATCGTCACGCCTTGAGCTTCGGCTTAACATCCTTGGTGTAGATTCCCTCGAGTGTGGCCCTCAGCTCGGTCATGGTGGCCTTTACGTCGCCTTCCTGGGTAAGGATCTTGGCGGCAGCTTTGGCCATCTCCTGGTCGGCGCCCGGGAGAAACACGCGGGCGCGGTCCTGCACCTTGGTTACGGCAAGTTGGTCCATGGCGGTCTTGATCTGGGGAGTTCTGGCCAGCACCGCCGTCATGTCGGCGGAGGTGCGGGTCGGCATGTAACCGGTGGCGGCGGAAAATGCCGCCGTGTTTTCAGGCTCGGTCATGAACTTCAGGAACGTTCCCGCGGCGAGCTGTTCCTCCTTGCTGATACCGCTCGGGATGCCCAGGCCGGCGCCGCCCGTGGGGCAAACTCCGCTTTTCGCTTTGGGGCCGCCAGGAAGGAAACCTACGCCAACGTTGAAGGTGGCAGACTTCAGCACCCCGAGCAGGGAACCGGTCGAGGAGATGGTGGAGGAGGTCAGACCGGCCGAGAAATCGTCGGCGGCTTCCTTGGACGAGACCCCCGCCCAGGCGTGCTTATAGATGGAGTCCTGGGCCCACTGCAAAGCTTCCACCGATTCGGCCGAATCACAGGTGATCTCCCAGTCCGTTGACCAGCCGCCGCCCCAGCCCCAAAGGTTGTTCTGCAGGGTCCAGCCTGCGTAGCCGGCCAGGGCGGGATAGATGTAGGCATACTGTGCACCGGAGGCCGCTTTCAACTTCGGGGCCCACTCGCCAAATTCCTGCCACGTTGCGGGCGCCCGGTCCGGCAGGCCTGCGGCAGCAAAGTGGTCCTTGTTGTAGTAGAACAACGGCGTAGAGCGCCCGTAGGGAAGCGCCCACTGCCTGTCGTCGTACTTGTAATCGTCCACGAGGGATTGTCGGAAATCGTCGACTTTGATGTCCAGCTCCTTGATCAGTCCGTCGACCGGAATGATGCTGCCGTTAGTGAAGTAGCGGAACCACCAGACATCGGACAGGACCACAACAGCGGGCAGCCCCGATTTGGCGGCCTGCGAGGTCTGGAACTTCTGCGCGATTTCCTCGTAGTTCGCTCCGGCCGTGACCAGGTTTACTTTGATGTCCGGGTACTTCGCGTGGAATTTTTCGATGATGGATTTCTCGACGTCCTGGGACTTGCCCGGGTGGTTGGACCAGAAATCGATCTTCGCGGCCGGCTTGACGCCGCTGAAATCAATGTCCGCCGCTTCGCTTGCTGCCGTGGTGCCGCCCGTGTCAGGGCCCCCGCAGGCGGAAAGCGCTGCCGCACTGGCGGTGACGCCGGCGAGGCCCAGGAAGTGCCGTCGGTCAAGATTCGTGGTCATGATGGTTCCTTTCGGTTGTTGCCTTAAAGGGATTTGCTGCTTCTGGTGGAAGAACGACGGCGGACGCGGGTCAGCCGGTAACGCTGCCTTGGGTGAGGCCGGCAACGATGTAGCGCTGCAGTGCTGCGAAGATCACCAGGATGGGTACGATGACCAGCACAGCGCCGGCCATGAGGATGCCCCAGCCGGAGGCGTTGCTTTCGGAGTTCTGCAGCAGCGTCAGGCCGACCGGCAGGGTCATGGTTTCCGGGCGGTCCGTGATGATGAGCGGCCAGATGTATTCGTTCCATTCACTGACAACCGTCACCAGCGCCACTGTGGCAATGGAAGGAACCGAGACCGGGACCACGATCTGCCACAGGCGGCGCCAATGACCTGCGCCGTCAATCTCGGCGGATTCCAGGATCGATGCTGGCAGCGTCAGGAAGTGTTGCCGAAGGAGGAACGTTCCGAATGCGGTTCCCAGTCCTGGGAGGATGATGCCCCAGAGAGTATTTTTGCCGCCCATGCCGGCGATCAGAATGTAGTTGGGCAGGATGGATACCTGCGGCGGTACCATCAGGGCCACGAGAATCAGTATGAAGATGGCGTTTTTGAAGGGGAAGCGGACGAACACCAGCGCATAAGCGGTCAGGATGGCCAGCAGCACCTTGACGGTGGCGCCAACCACGGTCACGATCGTGCTGTTGATGAAGAACTGGGCGAACGGCACGGTGGTCATTGCGATGTTGTAGTTCTCCAGGTTGACGCTGTCCGGAAGAATCTGCAGGTCCGTGGTGATGATTTCACCAGGCTGTTTGAGGGAACTCAGGATCATCCACAGCAGGGGCAGGAAAACCACCATCGTGGCAACAAACAGCGGAATGTATCCGCCGGCGATTGTCTGGAGCAGGTTCCGAGCCGAGAACGGACGCTCGCGGGGCACAAAGGCTTCAGGGTGGACGAGCGGGGGAGCGCTCGGGTCGGGGTTGACCGGCGACAGGGAACTCATGAGTAATGCACCTTTCGTTCCACGAAGCGGAGTTGGAGCAGAGTGACCACCAGCAGGATGGCAAACAGGATCACGGAAATTGAGGCGGAGTATCCGGCCCTGTTGAAGGCCCCGAATGCCTGCAGGTAGGCCTCGTAGATCAGGGTGCTGGTGCCAGTCCCGAGCGGCGTCATTATCCGGATCAGGTCGAAGGCCTGAAGGGAGCTCAGCATGCTGGTGATGAGCAGGAAAAAGGTGGTGGGTGACAGCAGCGGGATCGACATACTGACGAAGCGCCTGAATCCGTTCGCCCCATCGAGCGAGGCGGCTTCCATAACGTCCTGGGGCAGTGACTGCAGGCCGGCAAGGTAGACCACGGCGCAGTATCCGAGGTTTTTCCAGATGTAGACGAGGATGACCATCACCAGGGAAAGCTGCGGGTCATTGATCCACTGCGGGCTCTGCTGTCCCAGGCCGCGGAGGATCCAGGCCAGCACACCGTAGCCGGGATCGAAAATGAACAGCCAGACCAGGCCCACCCCCACGCCGGACAGCACGTACGGGGCGAAAACCGCCGACCTCGCGAACGTTGTGCCGCGGACCTTGGAGTTCAGCGCCAAGGCGATGAGCAGGCCAAGGATCATGGAGCCGCCCACTGTCACCAGTGTGAACACTGCCGTGGTGCCGAGCACTTTGGTAGCGTCGTTGCTGCTGAAGAAGGTGACGTAGTTGTCGAGTCCCACCACCGTTGCCGACGCCGAACCCAGGGTCCAGTCAAGGGTCGAGTAGTAGATATTGCTGATAAGCGGGCGGTAGGTAAACACTGCGATGAGTACGAGGTTTGGGAGTGCCAACGCCAGGAACACGAAGAAGTCCCGCCGGGCCCGGCCGGACCAGTGCTTCGGGCGTCGCCGCGTTGGCGGGCCAGGAGGGCCAGGCGGCTCTGTGGAAAGTGTGGAGGCGAGTTGACGAGTCATGAGGGTCTCCAACAGATCGGGGCCCGTACTAGGCGGGCCCGGCGGGCAGGGGATCTAGCCATACTTCACCACACGGTCGGTGAGCAGAATCCCGCATAAGCCCTCGCCAGAGGATTGTTGTTGGAGGCTTCATCGCCCATTAACGCCGTGTTTCCAGCAGTATTGCACAGTGTTTGTTTGACGCGCCGGAGCGCCGGTCCGCGATGGAGCACAATGGAGCCCATGGGAGCCATAACTGATGTGCCGGGGATTCGGGTAGGACACCAGCAGAAGACCGGCGACGGCTGGCTGACAGGCGTAAGCGTGGTCCTGCCGCCGCCGGGGACAGTGGGTTCCGTGGATGTCCGCGGCGGTGGTCCCGGCACTCATGAGACCGACGCGCTCGACCCCACCACGCTGGTGTCCACCGTGGACGCTGTGGTCCTCACCGGCGGCAGTGCCTACGGGCTCGCATCCGCACACGGTGCACAGAGCTGGTGCGAAGAGAACGGCCGGGGCTTCGCCGTCCCCGGGGGAGTGGTGCCGATCGTCCCCGCCGCCGCCATCTTCGACCTGGGCAGGGGCGGCGACTTCTCTGCGCGCCCGACGGCGGAGATGGGCTACGCAGCGACTGTTGCGGCCGCTGCGGAAAAGGACGGGCACGACGTCGGGCGCGGCAGTGTGGGCGCCGGCACCGGAGCTCTCATTGGCCGGGGACAGTTCAAGGGCGGACTGGGTACGGCATCGGTCATGCTCGAGAACGGCGTGGTTGTGGGGGCGCTGGCCGTGGTGAACGCACTGGGGTTTCCCGTGGAGGCACTTCCGGGAAATCCCGAACCCTCCGCGCGCTCGGTCGTGCCGCCCCACGAGCTCCCTAACCTCGCAAGCTCGGCCAGGGAACCCGGCTCGCGTGGGCCCACCTTAGACGCGCGCTTCCGGGTTCCCGATTCCCCGTCAGCGGATGCCGGCCCGCCTGCGTTGAACACAACGCTTGTAGTTGTGGCGACAAACGCCATCCTGGACCCCGCCGAATGCAAGCGGACTGCTTCTGCCGCGCATGCCGGCTTGGCTCGGGCGCTGAACCCTTCGCATACGCTGGCCGACGGGGATACTGTGTTCTGCCTCGCCACTGGAGACGTGGCGCTGGACCGCAGTACTGAAACTGCCCGGCAGGTGAGCCTCATTACCCTGCAGAGCGCGGCAGCCGACGTCGTACGCTTGGCGATCCTGGACGGGATTGTGTAACTCGGTATTTTTTGGTAACTGAGTACAGATGTAGTAATGTTGCTTGTTGGTTGTCTGCCCAGCTGTGCCCTGTTTGGGGCCGGAGGCAACAACCGATCCAACAAAAACGTTCGTGGTCATGTCCGGTGCAATCCGGCAGGGCTGCGGCAACAACAGTTAGCGGAGGGTATGGCCAAGAAGGACGGGGTCATTGAGATCGAAGGCGTTGTGACTGAGGCGCTGCCTAACGCGATGTTTCGCGTTGAGCTGACCAACAAGCACATCGTACTCGCGCACATCTCAGGCAAGATGCGCCAGCACTACATCAGGATTCTCCCTGAGGACCGGGTAGTGGTGGAACTGAGCCCTTATGACCTCACTCGGGGTCGTATCGTCTACCGCTACAAGTAAATTCTGGGCGGCCTCAGCGTGAGCTGAAGGCTGCACCAGTTGACCAACTGCCACACGCAAAGGAACGCCATGAAGGTCAAGCCGAGCGTCAAGCAGATCTGCGAAAAGTGCAAAGTGATCCGCCGTAATGGCCGGGTCATGGTGATCTGCGAGAACCCGCGCCACAAGCAGCGCCAGGGCTAATTTCCCCTCCAAGGGAAATCCTGGGTTGCTAACCCACGCAAGTAAATAAAAGGCAGCACAAGCTGAACTGGGACGTATGAGCCCGGACAGCTAACCCCCGGTCGGAGGCTGGGGCCGCACAGAACGTGCGGGTGTACTGCCTACGACCTCCGGTTTATTCAAGGAGCACTGCCACTATGGCTCGTCTCGCTGGCGTAGACATTCCCCGCGAAAAGCGGTTGGAAATTGCGCTTACTTACATCTACGGCGTGGGCAAGACCCGTGCACACGAAACCCTGGCTGCCACTGGCATCAGCGCTGACGTCCGCGTTAAGGACCTCACCGATACCCAGCTGGTAGAACTTCGTGACTACATTGAAGGCAACTACAAGGTTGAGGGTGACCTTCGCCGCGAAGTAGCAGCTGATATCCGCCGCAAGGTTGAAATCGGCAGCTACGAAGGTATTCGCCACCGCAAGGGCCTGCCAGTGCGCGGACAGCGTACGAAGACGAACGCACGTACCCGTAAGGGTCCGAAGCGCACCGTTGCAGGCAAGAAGAAGGCCCGTTAAATCCCTCGGGATTGACTCGTCTTCCCCCAATAACTTTCTGTAGGAGAAAAAATGCCCCCGAAGACTCGTGGCGCGGTTCGCAAGCCGCGTAAGAAGGACAAAAAGAATATCGCGCTGGGCCAGGCGCACATCAAGAGCACTTTTAACAACACCATCGTGTCCATCACGGACCCGAACGGCGCTGTTATCTCTTGGGCTTCCTCAGGTGAGGTTGGCTTCAAGGGCTCACGCAAGTCCACCCCGTTCGCAGCCCAGATGGCTGCCGAAGCTGCTGCCAAGCGTGCGCAGGAGCACGGCATGCGCAAGGTTGACGTTTTCGTCAAGGGACCGGGTTCAGGCCGCGAGACCGCAATCCGCTCGCTGCAGGCCGCTGGCCTGGAGGTTGGCTCCATCCAGGACGTCACCCCCGCAGCGCACAACGGCTGCCGTCCGCCGAAGCGCCGCCGCGTCTAAGGCTTTTCCAGCTGCTTGAGCTTGCCCGGACCGTCAATGGTCCGGGCAAGCCCAGCCGCGTTAAGTCTTCAGACCGAATTTCCACCACCTGTGTTGCGTCATATAGCGGATGCTCGCCGAAAGGAAACCTAAGTGCTCATTGCACAGCGCCCCACCCTCTCCGAAGAGGTCGTCTCCGATAACCGCTCGCGTTTCATTATTGAACCGCTGGAACCGGGCTTCGGCTACACCCTCGGAAACTCCCTCCGCCGTACCCTGCTCTCCTCCATCCCCGGTGCCGCTGTAACCAGCATCCGGATCGATGGCGTGCTGCACGAGTTCACCACGGTTCCGGGTGTCAAGGAAGATGTCACTGAGATCATCCTGAACATCAAGAGCCTCTCGGTTTCCTCCGAGCACGACGAGCCGGTTGTGGCTTACCTGCGCAAGCAGGGCCCCGGAGTCGTCACCGCCGCGGACATCGCTCCGCCGGCCGGCGTCGAATTCCACAACCCGGATCTGCACATTGCCACGCTGAACTCGAAGGGCAAGTTCGAACTCGAACTGACCATCGAGCGCGGCCGCGGCTACGTTTCGGCAGCTCAGAACAAGTCCGGCGACTCCGAGATCGGCCGTATCCCGGTCGACTCGATCTACTCGCCGGTCCTGAAGGTTACTTTCCGCGTGGAAGCAACCCGTGTTGAGCAGCGCACCGACTTCGACAAGCTCATTGTCGACGTCGAGACCAAACAGGCCATCGCCCCGCGCGATGCTGTTGCTTCCGCAGGTACCACCCTGGTGGAACTCTTTGGTCTGGCCCGCGAGCTGAACACCGCAGCTGAAGGTATCGAGATTGGCCCGTCGCCGACGGATGCTGCCCTGGCAGCAGACATGGCACTGCCGATCGAGGATCTGGACCTCACCGTCCGTTCCTACAACTGCCTCAAGCGTGAGGGCATCCACACCGTGGGTGAACTTGTTGCACGCTCTGAGGCTGACCTCATGGACATCCGTAACTTCGGTGCGAAGTCCATTGACGAGGTCAAGGCAAAGCTGGTTGAACTGGGCCTGTCCCTCAAGGACTCGCCTCCCGGTTTTGACCTCGCAGCACGCGCCGCAGCAATTGAAGAGGACGACGCCGCTTTCGGCGACGACGAACTCTAAATAACAGATCTTGGCCGGCTGGCTGGATGCACCACGGTGTGCGCAGCCCACTGGCTTCCATATGAGGAGAAACTATTATGCCTACCCCCGCTAAGGGTCCGCGCCTCGGAGGCGGAGCGGCTCACGAGCGTCTTATGCTCGCGAACCTGTCCGCCGCACTGTTCGAGCACAAGCGGATCACCACCACGGTGACCAAGGCCAAGCGACTGAAGCCCTACGCCGAGCGTCTGGTGACTTTTGCCAAGCGTGGCGACCTGGCTTCCCGCCGCCGTGTACTCGGCCTGATCAGCAACAAGGGCATCGTCCACGAGCTGTTCACCGACATTGCACAGGCAGTGGAGAACCGCAACGGCGGCTACACCCGCATCACCAAGATCGGTAACCGTAAGGGCGACAACGCTCCCATGGCTGTCATCGAACTGGTTCTCGAGCCGGTTTCCGCCAAGCAGGCTGTTGTGGCCGAGGCTACCCAGGCTGCCGCAAAGGCAGCTCCGGTTGCTGAAGAAGCTCCGGTTGTTGAGCCTGCCGAAACCGAGACCGAAGCTGCTGAAGTTGAGACGGAAGCTGCAACCGAAGAGGCTCCGGCCGCTGAGGAAGCCGCCACCGAAGAAACTCCGGCCGCTAAGAAGGCTGCTAAGGCTCCCGCCGCTAAGAACAAGGACGAGAACGAAGCGAAGTAATTCGCCAATTCCGTCGCATAGACTTATGTCTATGAACGACCAAAAACCCGCTGCCCCCGTTTTGGGGGGCGGCGGGTTTTTGCGTGTCCGCTTTGATTTATCGTACGACGGCGGCCCCTTCAATGGGTGGGCAGTGCAGCCGGGATTGCGCACCGTCCAAGGGATCCTGGAAGAGGCGCTGGCGTTGTTGATCCGCCGGCCCATCCGGGTCACCGTGGCGGGACGTACCGACGCCGGCGTGCACGCCCGCGGCCAGGTGGTCCACCTGGACCTGACCGAGGCCGAGTGGCTGAAACTGCCGCGCGGGCACGAACTGGATCCCGCTGTCGCGTTCCTAAGGCGGATTCGTGGCGCCCTCAGCCGCGGGCTGGGGAACTTGACGGGGGCTATCGAGGTTCACCTCGTGTCCTTGGCGCCCGTGGGGTTCGATGCCAGGTTCTCCGCGCTGTGGCGGCGGTACAGCTACCGCATCGCTGACGGTCCCGCCCTGTGGGATCCGCTCGAACGGTACTTCACGCTTTGGCACCAAAGCCCCTTGGACGTGGACCTGTTGAACGCCGGCGCCGCGCCGCTGCTTGGGCTGCAGAACTTCCTGTCATACTGCAAGCCGCGGGACGGCGCCACCACCATCCGCGAGCTGCAGCGCTTCGAGTTCCACCGCGGTGAGGACGGAGTCATCGTGGCCACCGTCCAGGCCGACGCGTTCTGCCACAACATGGTTCGCTCACTGGTTGGCTCGGCCCTGTTCGTGGGCGAGGGAATCGAGGAGCCGGGCTGGATGCATGAGCGGTTGCTGGCCAAAAAACGGGACGCGAAGTCCGTCCTGGCCGCCCCGCACCCGCTCGTCCTGGAAGAAGTTGCCTACCCGTCCGACGACGAGATGCCGGCCCGCGCCGAACTGACGAGGGCAGTCCGCAAGCATTGAGCTCCGGTGGTTGAGCCTGTCGAAACCGAGCCTGTCGAAACAGAGCTCGGTGGTTGAGCCTGTCGAAACCGAGTGGCGGTCCGGTGGTTGAGCCTGGCGAAACCCTACGGAATCGTTGGCCTGCCAGGAGCGGCCGAAAGCCCCGGCAAGTCGCCGTACCGCCCTGACATAAGCGCTTCCCGCTTCGCGCGGCTCCAGCCTTGAACCTGCTTCTCCCGCGCAAACGCCTGGTCAACACGGCTGAACTCTTCAATCCAAACGAGCTCCACCGGCCGTCGGCGGCGCGTGTAGGCGGCCCCTTCACCCGATTGATGTTGCGCGAGACGCATTTCGATATTCACCGTGCTGCCCACGTAGTAGGAGCCGTCTGAGCAGCGGAGCATATACGCGAATGGCATGAGACGATTCTGCAGCGCAGTCGGCGGCCCTACGAGTGGGAGGATGCTTTATGTGGAAAACCGGTGCTGGGGGTTTCGTCGGGCTTGGGTTTCGACAGGCTCAACCACCGGGCTTGGGTTTCGACGGGCTCAACCACCGGGGTTGGATTCGACGGGCAGGGTCATGGTGAACGTGCTGCCCCCGCCCAGGGCACTGGCGCAGGCGATGGCCCCGCCGTGGCGTTCCAAGATGGTCTTGGTGATGGCAAGGCCCAGCCCGGCTCCGGGGATGGCTGCGTCCCGGGCAGACTCGGTGCGGAAGAACCGGCTGAAGACCTTGGCCGCATCCTCTGGCGCCATGCCCATACCGGTGTCCTGGACAACAAGCTTGACCCAGTCTCCGGTGCTGGCCGCGCTGATAGTCACAGTGCCGCCGTTGGGGGAGTACTTGATGGCGTTGGACACCACATTGTCCAGTGCCTGGCCGATCCGCAGCGGGTCGGCGTGGGCCCAGAGCGGCGAGGGAACGTCGGCCATCAGCGCTACGGCTGCCCGTTCCGCGTATGCCTGGGCTGAGCCGATGCTGGTCTCCACGAGTCCGGAAATGTCGGTGCGTTTCGGGTGGACATTCAGGGCGGCGGACGCCTCGAGCGTCAGGTCAGAGACCAGGGCAAGCAGCCGTTCGGAGTTGCGCTGCACCACGTCCAGCCGCTGGAGTGTAATGGCGGGAAGCCCGTCGCCGGCCTCGAGTACCAGGTCGATGTTGCCCAGGATGGAATTGAGCGGGGACCGGAATTCGTGGGAGACGTTGGAGACCAGTTCCTCGTTCGCGGCCATGGCTTCAACCATCCCCGTCACGTCGCTGAAGACAACCACCGCTCCGGTGAGGCGGCCGCCGTCGTCCATTAACGGCCTGGCGGCGGTAGACACCGCTCGCTGTTGGGGGCCCTTACCGATCCACACGAGATAGTCGGCGAAAGATTCGCCTTCGATGGCGCGCCGGAGGGGACGTTTGTCCGGCGGCAGGGGAGTGATCTTGTCCTGGGCGAAGACCAGCTCTTCGCTGTGGTCAGCACGCAGGACGCCGGCGGCTGCGGCGTTCTGCTGCCATCGCCGCGTCATGTCATTGGCCAGCAGTTGGTCACCGTTCGAATCGACGGCGACAATGCCGACATCGGTAGCGTCCAGGATGGTCATCAGCAGTTTCTCGCGTTCCTGGCTCGCGGCCAGCAGCTCCCGTAGTTCCTCGCTCAAGGTTTGCAGCTCGCGCTGCTGGGCGCGAATATTGACGCTGGCGAAGCGGATTGCGAGTGAAACAGCAAGCATCACCAGCGGGAAAAGGACGAGTGGAGTAAGGTCCGTTGCCGTCATGACCGGGAATTTTCCGGCGGCGGACGGCAACATGATGAAGAATGGCCCTACTGCGCACAGTAAGAGGCTGGAACGGACCAGCAACCCCGAGGCGGCCAACCAAATGACCGGGAAGACGACCAAAACCACGAGTCCTGGGAGCAGGGTTGTGGCACTGTTCCGGAGGAGCCCGATCGCAAGCAGGTCAAGGACCGGAATCAGCAGATAGGAGCTGTCTGGCATCCGCTCCCATGGCGTCAGGAAACACGCCCCGAAAAGAATGATGGGAAGGGCGATCCCGGCCATGTAGAGGGGGCTGCCCAGCAGCGATGGCCAGCCGACGGGTGTCATCACGCCAATGACCGTGACAATCAGGGACAGCGGAAGCTGGCACAAGGCAACCTGGGTGCGGGGGCCGAGGTTTCTGAAGTAGAGGGCAACTCCCTTGGGCGAGGGACGTCGAGCCATGCGGGGTCTCCAACTTTCCTGACGGCCCCCACTCCGTCACCAATGAAATTGATGCAGCAGAATATCTGAACACTGAGCTAATCAGCCCTACGAATCTTAGTGTGCTGTGTTGTCATCGTAATTGACTTTTCAAAACTAAATGCGGAAAGGCGTGTCATCCGCCGTTCATACTTGTAGCGTGTAAAGAGTTGGAGTGGACGAGGGATTGGCGCTGGGCTGATGGGGACCTCTTCCACCTGGCAACAGGGATAGACATGGAATATCTTGGCGTAGCAGTAGTAATTGAAGACGACGCTGATGTACGGAATCTCCTGGAGGGAATCCTGAGTCAGGCTGGCTTTGAGGTGCATACCGCTGCCGAGGGCCGGGAAGGCGTCGAGGCGGTACGGCACAACAAAGCCCAGGTGGTCACGCTGGACATCGGCCTTCCGGACATTGACGGTTTTGAGGTTCTGCGCCGGATCCGCAATTTCAGTGATGCTTATGTAGTCATGCTGACCGGCCGGACAGAGGAACCCGATCTGCTCTCGGCCCTGAACGCGGGAGCCGATGACTACATCGCCAAGCCCTTCCGGCCGCGTGAACTCCGGGCCAGGGTGGCGGCTATGATGCGGCGGCCGCGGCATGAGGTCACCAGTCCGCCGCAGGCTGCTTCGTGGGCTTCCCCTCCGGCCGCGCCGGCAACCTTCACCCACCAGGGGGTTATCCAGCACAATGGGCTCATTTTGAATTACCGCACCCGCACGGTGGCGATTGGTGAGGTCAATCTCGGGCTCACGCGCAGCGAGTTCGATCTCCTGCACATTTTGCTCCGCGGCGAGGGGGCGGTGTGTACGAGATCCGATCTGGTGCGGGCGGTCCGGGGTGACCTTTATGAGGCGGATGCCTACATCAGTGAGGCAGACGAGCGGGCTGTGGAAGTCCACGTGGGGAACCTTCGCCGCAAGCTGCGGGAAGATCCGCTGGCACCGCGCTGGCTGCAGACCGTGCGGGGGGTGGGCTACCGGCTCGCACCGAAGAGGACCGACCTACAGGGCTGGCCGGGAACCGATCACTAGTCGTTTTTGAGGATGTAGCTTGCCTGGAGCTCTGAGACTGTATGCCCGCCGTGCTCAGCCACGATTGCCAGGAGACCTTGGCCTTGGACGAAGTCCCTGCGGCGGATGGCTTCCTCCAGGGCTTGGGCCAATACGGACAACCGGGTCCCGCCCACCATGGCTGAAGCGATCCGCAGGCTGATAACGGCGTCCAACGCAGCGGGGCGGTCTTCGGTGTGGACCGCTGCCGCAAGCCGGCTGAAGCGTTGGTCCCACAAAGACGCGTAGTCTCGGGCGAATCCAAGGGCAAGTTCGGGGCCGTCGAGTTCTTCTTCCAACTCCGCCAGGATGTCCGGGTCGACCCAGCGCAGGGTATTTTCTCCTGTAGCCGGCGGGCCCGATCCCACGCCCGCTGCAGCCCCCGCAGCCGACGGCTGGGCAGGGACGTCCCCGCTGCTGAAGGGGAGTGGTGGACTATCCATGCTTCAAGGCTACTTCCTGTAGAAACGTGAGAGCCTGTCTTAAGTAGATCCTGTGGAAACCTTGAGTCATCCCTGACTTTGCGCTTTAAAACAGTCATTGCCCGCTGAAAGTGACAACCGTGTTGATAACCGCGGGACCCAGAATGGCGATGAAGAGCACGGGAAAGATGAAGAACAGCAGTGGAAACAGGATCATCACGGGCAGTTTCATGGCCTTTTCCTCGGCACGCTGGCGGCGTTTTACCCGCATGACTTTGGCCTGGATCCGCAGGACGCGGCTGATGGCGATGCCGTAGGTGTCCGCCTGTACCACCGCTTGGACAAAGCTTCGCAGCTCCGGGATGCTGGTGCGCTCCGCAAGCGCCTGGTAGGACTCGCGGCGGCTGCGGCCCACCTGCATGTCCTGCAGAGTGCGGACCAGTTCGTCCGCCAAAGGTCCGTTGCCGTTTTCGCCGGCCCGGGCCATCGCCCCCTCGAAGCCGAGACCCGCCTCTACGGAAATCAGCATCTGGTCAAGGGTGTTGGCCAGTTCCAGCTGCATGGCCTTCTGACGCTCCAGGCCTTTGCTGTACAGCATCAGGTCCGGAATGAAATAGCCCAGGAAGAGGAGGAAAATGCCCGCGAGCTTCATCATGGGCGTATTTCCGACGGCGGTCAGGTAGATACCGAGCGACGCACCCGTCAGGCCGATGGCCAGCTTGGAACCAAGGACTTTTCCCAGGGGCATGGAGGCCGGCCGGCCGGCGAGCGAAAGCAGTTTGTCCAAGAACGCCACGTACGCAGGCGGAGTCAGCCGTCGCCCGATGGCTTCGAGCATACTGGCCCTGGGCGGAGCCACCAGTCCTGAGAGGGAGGCGCCACGGCCCAGGAGCTCGGCCGTTGCCACCCGGCCTTTCTGATCCGCGGTCAGAAGGGACCAGGCCAGTCCGGCGACGGGAATACAGACCAAGACCACGGAGACGAGAATCAGCGGGTTCATCATGTCCTCAGAACTTCAGGTCGATGATCTTGCGCATCCATAGGGCGCCAATGGTCATGAGGACAAACGAGCCGCCGATCATGGCCCAGCCCAGGGGGTGGCTGAACATTGGGTTCATGTAGTTTGGGCTGACCGAAAGCAGCATGGCCACAATTCCGAATGGCATGGCAATGAGGATGTAGGCGGAGAACTTTCCTTCCGCGGCAAGGGCCTTGATGTGCCCCTTGATCTCGCTGCGTTCGCGGATGGTCTCGTTCACCTGGTCCAGCACCTCCGCCAGGTTGCCGCCAACTTCGCGGTTGATCTGGATGGCCTGGGAAACCCAGACGAAGTCCTCGTTCTTCATCCGGAGGGCGGTGTCATTGAGGGCTGACAGGAGATCGCGGCCCAGGCTGGTCTCAGTGATCACCCGCCGCATCTCTTCCGAGGTGGGCTTTTGGGATTCCGCCGCGGCGGCGTCGATGGCGCGAAGGATGCTGTGGCCGGCGCGCAGGCCTCCCGAGAGGAGCTGAAGCGTATCGCCGAGCTGGGTATCAAACTTCGCCCGCCGCTTCCCCACCAGGTATCCAAGGACGAGATGCCCCACGAAGGGAGAGAAGATTGCGAGCAACAACCCCATCAGCGGCCCGACGGTGACAACACCCACCAGGAATCCCACACACGCTCCGGCCGCCACCAGGATGAAGAATTCGGACTGGCTCAGCCTGAGGCCGGCGTTTTCCAGCTGGGCACGCGAAAAGAGCTGGACGTTCCGGCCTCCCAGCATCCGTTCGAAGGAGGTGACTGCGGATGCTGCAAAGCGCGTCAGCGTGGTGGGCGGGTTTGATTCGAACGGACGACGGCGGTCCATCGGCACCTCGGGCGTGCCGGGGGTCAGCACCGCGATGCCGAGGAGGCTCACTGCCGCCAGCAGGACGGCGGCCCCGAGGTAGAGAGCCGTCATTTCATCACCGGGGAGAGGGAGCCGGCAAACACCGCCGGTGAGACGTGGATGCCGAGGTCTTCGAACCTGTCGATGAACCGCGGCCGGATGCCGGTGGCCACCGGTTTGCCAAGGAAACGCCCGTGGGAGTCCATCCCGGCGGAGTAGTCAAAAACGAAAGCATCCTGCAGGGTCACAATGTCCCCTTCCATGCCTTGGACCTCCGTGACGTGGGTGATGCGGCGGGACCCGTCGCGCAGCCGAGAGATCTGGACGATCAGGTTCACAGCCGATGCAATCTGTTCCCGGATGGCCCGCAGTGGAAGGTCCATGCCGGCCATCAGGACCAGGGTCTCCAGGCGGGCCACAGCGTCGCGCGGAGAGTTGGAGTGAACCGTGGAAAGAGAGCCGTCGTGGCCGGTGTTCATGGCCTGCAGCATGTCCAGTGATTCGCCGCCGCGGACCTCGCCTACCACGATGCGGTCAGGCCTCATACGCAGGGAGTTGCGCAGCAATTCGCGGATGGTCACCTCGCCCTTCCCTTCCGTGTTCGGTGGGCGGCTTTCCAGCCGGACCACGTGCTGCTGTTGGATCTGCAGCTCCACCGCATCCTCAATGGTGACGATCCGTTCGTCTGCTGGAAGGAAGGAGGACAGGACGTTGAGCAGCGTGGTCTTTCCGGTGCCGGTGCCGCCGGAGACGATGATGTTCAGCTTGGCCTTGACGCAGGCGTCCAGCAGTTCTGCCATCTCCGGGGTGAGGGTGCCGAAGTCAATGAGGTTGCGGACCGTTAGGGGTACCTTGCTGAACTTTCGGATGGTCAGGGATGACCCGCCCACGGACAGGGGAGGGATCACGGCGTTGACGCGGGAACCATCTTCCAGCCGGGCGTCCACCAGCGGCGAAGACTCATCGATCCGTCGTCCAACCTTGGAAACAATGCGCTCAATCACCTTGCGCAGGTGCTCTTCCGAGCTGAACCGGGATTCGGTGAGGGTGAGCTTGCCCTTGCGCTCCACGTAGATCTGGTCCATCCGGTTGACCATGATTTCCGTGACGGCCGGATCGTCCAGCAGCCGCTGCAGCGGCCCGTACCCCAGTACGTCGTCGGCGACGTCGCGGACCAGCCGGATCCGCTCCTCCGCGGACAGGGGAACCTGTTCCGCGTCAATGATCAGGGTGAGCTCTTCCTTCGCGGTGCTGCGAAGCTCCTGCTCGGTCACCGACGCGTCGTTGAACCGTGCGCCCATCCGTTCAAAGAGGGCGCTCGCGGCACGGAGCTTCATGGCGGCAAATACATCCACCGGTTGCGCCTTGGGTGCCGGGGGAGCCAGGTCCGGTGAACCGGCATGCGAAAGTACGACGGCGGGAGGTTGGGCTCCTGCGGACTCCTCAAGGTGCGCCTCACGCGCCGTGGGCCGGGGCGCCTTGGTACGCGCCGCCGTCGTACCGGCAACGGCAGGGCGCAGGGCGACCGCCGGATGGAGCGACTGGTTCCTGTCCTGGACGGTTTGGATCCGTTCGGAGAGTTTCACTAGATGACCACCCTTCGGTGGAGCTTGCGTTGGGCCTGGGTCCGCCAGACGGGGTTAAAGCGTTCAACCAGCTGTTTAAGGCTCTTGACGGCCGGGTCCTTTTTCGATTCCTGGAGAACAGGGATGCCCCGGTTGGTGGACAGTGCCACGGCGCGGGAACGGGGAATGCTGATATCCACGGGTGCACCGATGGTGGACTCCACGTCCTGGACTGTCAGGCCCGACTTGGCATCGGCCATGTTCAGGACTACGTGACGTGACTCGGGCATGATCTCCAGCTGGCGGAGGACTTCCAGGCCGGACCTGAGGCCACGGAGGCTGGGGATGTCCATGGCGCTGACCCACACCACATCGGTGCACTGCTCCAGCGCTGCGATCCCGATCTCGGGCAGGCCGGGCGCGGTGTCCAATACCACGTACTGGAATTCGCGTGCCAGTTGCTCCAGAAGGTGGGTGACCTGTTCGGGCGTGATGTGGTCCGCATCCACTGGGGTCGGCGGCGCGCACAGGGCATAAATGCCAGCGGGGTGGACGGTCAGGAATGCTTTGAGGACCAGGGAGTCCTGGGCCGCGGCAGGGCTGACGGCGTCGGTGACGGTGTGCTCGGGATTGAGGTACAGGCCGGATGCGACGTCGCCGAACTGGAGGTCCAGATCCACGATGACCACGCTCATGGGGGCGATCTGGCCCAGCCCGATGGCGATGTTGGTGGCAAGGGTGGTCTTGCCGACGCCGCCTTTGGGGGAAAATACGCCGACGACCAGTCCCTTACCGCCGTTTTCGGGTGGTGGTGCGTCGAAGGACCGGTTCCGGGTGGCGAAGGACTGGCAGGCGCGTTCCAGGAGGACGCGGATTTCGGCGGCATCGGCGTGGGGGCTCAGGATGTCCCTGATCCCCGCCCGGATGGCGTGCAGGAGGACGGCGGGATCGGCGTCGCTGACAAGCACAATGCTGAGGCCGGGCAATTGGACATCGAAGACCTTGGCGAAACGCAGCGCCTCGTCGGGGGAGACGTCCGGGCCGATGATGAGGACTTCCGGCTGTTCCTGGTTGAGGAGGGCGAACAGCTCCTGCGGTCCGGCGGGAAGGATGTCGGAGGCGATGGTCTGGACCGAGCCACGGAGTCCGTGCGCTACAGCCTGGCGGAGCTTGTGGTCAAAGTCGGAGTTCGGGGAGAGGAGCACGAAGCGGCTCACTTGTACACCACTTCCTTGCGCTCGATGCGGGGGCCGTTGTCCTGGGCATCGAGGGGTTCTTTGGTCAGCCAGAGGCGACCGAACTCGGAGGCGAACACGATCTTGCCGGCGTCGACGTCGTTGACCGCGACGGTCAGCATCAGCGAGCCCTCCGGAAGGGTGGTGTCCTGGGGGCTGGGGTGACCGTCGGCCGGCTTTTCGGCGGGTGTGGTCTGCGGTGCGCGCTGGACGGCGGTGACGAGGACCTTGCGGAGGGTGAGCTGGGTGGTCGCGTCTTCGGGTTTGGCTTTGAACGCTCCGTTGTCGAATGAGAGGAAGAAGCCGACGTGGTCGCCGACGTCGATCCGTCCGCCCACCACCCTCTTAGGCTCCACTTCGAAGGAGACCTCCTGGAAGCCGGCCGGTATTTCCACAGTGCCCTCGGCCTTGACCGTTTCAGGGGCGACGAGGCGTTCGGCGAGGAGCTGCTCTCCGGGGATGAGGTCCACAGCGCTGACCGTGCCAGCGGAGTTCTCAAGGGTACTGAGCGCGCTCCCGGCCACGCCGGTACCCGGCACCTTCTCAATGGTCAACGATGCCGCCATCTGGTCCACAGGAGTGCCTGCCGGTATGGCCTTCTTGACTACCAAGACGGTGACTGGATTCATTGCCGCCACCGCTCGCTGGTCGGCGCCCTGCGCGTAGAAGATGATGAGAAGGGCGCCCACAATCGCCAAAGCAATCGCAGCCGTTCCTGCCAGCATGCGAGATTTCACTATGTACTCCTGGATTGGGAATGGGCGCGAGGGAACTAGAGGGTCATGCGGACGATGGTGGCCCCGTATTCGTCCACGGGACCCAGCGAGTAGCCGTCGGCGAGGGAGACGTATTTGACGAAGCTGCCGATGATCCCGCGGCAATCGCCTTTGCACTCGGTGGCTTTGGTCACGCCGGTGGTTGCTGAGATGCCGCTGCGGAATTCGTAGGGAAGGGCAGCGTTTCCGCTGAACTTCCAGCCGGTTACTTTGAAGGCAGCGAAAGATATCAGGCCGTAGACGGCACCTGCGCCGGTGCCCGTGACTTTGTTGAAGATGGGAAGCAGGACGATGATCTCCCGTCCGGCGGTGATTTCGCTGGCCCAGCGGTTGAGCTCCGTCGCGCAGTTGGTGGGCGCGTTGTTGCCGGTATCGCTACCGCCCTGGCTGAGGGCAAGATCAATGCTGCCCCCGCACTTTCCGGCGTCAGGGGCCAGCCAACCGAAGCCGCCGGGAACGGCCGCACCGGAAGGCCCGTAATTGCAGCCGGGGTTGCTGTTTTTGCCGTGTTCCTGGAGGAGCTGGAGTGCCCCGCCCACTCTGTCCTTGACCTGGCAAATGGAGAAGGCCAAAGGAAAAGCCGTCCGTCCCGCTTTGGGGCTGCCCCACACGGCCGACGCCTTGGCTCCAACTTCCTTGGTCGGGAACCCCAGGATGTCCGCGAAGAAGAGGGACACCGAGTTGTCTGTTCCGCCCTTCTCTTTGGCAGACGTTTGGACGGCCACTTTTCTCGCGGTCTTGTCCAGGTCAATGGAGTAGACCTTGCTCAGACCGTCCAGTGCGTTCTGGTTCGCGAGGCTGCCGGCGAGCGTGGACGTCGTCGAGCACAACTCGCTGCTCGCGTCCCGGGCGCACTTTTGGGCAGTGGCTATGGCCGCGGCGTCCGCCCCGTTCTGCAGTTGGGCGCGCTCGGAGTAGATCACTCCGACGTCAACGGCGATCGCCACGGAGCCAAGGAGAACCACCATCAGGAGCGCCACGATGACCGTAACGGCGCCGCGTTCCCTGGTTTGGGTGCCTCCGGTCAGCCGCCGCACAGCATGACTCCTTTTCCGGTCATGGGGAACGGGCCGGCTATGCCAGTGATGGTGGAGAGGGTGTATTTGATGGTGAGCGTCACCTGGTTGCCGGTGCTGCACGTGGAGGTGCTGAGCGTGACGTCTGACGTGGGTATCGCCGTGCTGACGGAAGCCGCGGCGTTCTTGGCCGCAGTCTTGGCGCCGGCGGGGTCGTTGGCGATGGCCATAACCCTGACACCGTCGCGCGCGGCGTTGGTGAGGGTGATCTGGGCGTTGTAGGCGCGCCCGAATTCGATGGTTCCCAGCACCAGCAGCAAGAGAAGGGGTAGCAGGATCGCGAACTCGACGGCGGCCGCACCGCGTTCGTTGTTCTGCATTCGCAATACGTCCTCTGTCGCTGGTTCGGGCCTCATTATGGACGGGAGGCACGTTGTGCGGTGCAGGTACGCCTCCTGCACCGCACAACCTGCGGAATGGAATGGATAGACAAGACCCAG